>VXNL01000005.1 GCA_009840635.1 Acidobacteriota bacterium
GGCTGGGAGGGCATCGGGAACTCCTTGGGGGGTGCGTCGGAGGACGTGGCGTCCTCCTCTACTTACCTAGACGGAATTCGGGCCTGTTTTTTCCCGCCTGGGGCCGGAATGTGGAAAAGTCGAAGCGAATGTGCAGTTCCGCGGGTCGGCCAGGAGCCGTGACGGCGCCGCCGGCGTTCCAAGCCGTGCGCGTCATCTGGCGTGAGCGGCAGCGCGTCGTCCGCGGGCCTGCGGTCCGCTGTGCCGGCTGAAGCCGGCGTTCCAAGCCGTACGCGCCACTTGGCGTGCGTAGGGTCGCGACGTGCGCGGCGCGGAGCGCCGCGGTGCCGGTCTGGAGACCGGCGTTCCAAGCCGTACGCGCCATCTGGCGTGAGCGGGGGTCCGGATCAGCCGTAGCTCGTTCGGTATTCGCCGGGGGTGGCGCCGACGAGGCGCTTGAACCACTTGGTGAACGAGGCCTGGGAGGAGAACCCGCACCGGAAGGCGATCTCGGCGAGCGAGAGGCGTCCCTCCGCGATCCAGGACCTGGCTTTCTCGATCCGGCGGCTCGTGAGGTAGCGGTGCGGCGCCATCCCGGTCGCCGCCTTGAAGGCGCGGGCGAAATGGAAGGGGCTCAGGCAGGCCTCGTTCGCGAGCGCCGCGATGGTCAGGTCTTCGCCGAGATGGGTCTCGATGAAGTCCGTGACGCGGCCGCGCCGTCCGGGATCGAGCGCCCCCCGGGCGATCGGGAGGGACGAGGCGGCGGCGGTCAGGCTGGAATGACGCTGGAGGAGGTGAACCTCGAGCGCCGTGGCCAGGGTCTCCGCCAGCATGTTGCCCGCCGGCGTGGGATCGAGCATCTCCGCGCGGATCGTCCGGGCGATCCCCTCGATCAGGGGATCGCGGAAGGCCTTTTCGTAGCGGAGCCGGATCCTGCCGGGATCGGCGTCGAATTCACGGACGGCCGTTTCCGCGAGCCGGGGAAGGAACAGGTGGACGCATTCGCCGATCTCGCCGCGGAGCTGGAAACTCTCCTCCTGAAAACCGGCGGGACACAGCGCCACCGTGCCCGGGATGGCGTAGCAGTCCTGCGCCCGGCCGTGGTCGCGGCGCCTGACGGGGAGACGTCCCCGCAGGATGACGGCGACTTCCGTTTCGTATCCCGGCGCGTTGCCGAGCTGGCCCGGCGCGTGACGCCAGCGCTCGGCCAGCAGCCGCGTCCATCCCCGGCCGCTGCTCGTGCCGAGTTGGGTCCCGGTTATGTACTTGGCGGGTACGTGTCTGCCGAGCGGAAGTGCAGTGTCGAAATCAGTGCGCCGGCGTCGGCTCTTCTCCATGAAGCACCACCACGATCCCAATGAGTGTCACGTATTGATAACCGTTCTCGGTTAACGGTGCAAACAAGAAGCAGTGACGCCGTGTTCGTGTCGCGCGTCCTTGCGATAGTGCGACAAACTTAGAAGCGTGCGGGATATCGCATGAACGAATGTCGCGCCTTGCAGTGGATGCGTCGATCCGTCAACGCCGGTAGCGATGGCCGGCGCCGCACCATGAAGATGTTGCAGGAGGTTACGCCCGGCCCTCGATGCCCTGACAACAAATGACCTGCCCGTGCGATGCGTCGCACGACGCCGCTCCCGACCGCGGGAGAACGGCCGACGGCGTCAATCGGATTCGTCGCCCGGCTCTTTTCCTTGCGGCCGTTCCGCGCGCCGCATCCCGAACTCCGCGGCGCGCCTGGCGACGAGACGCTCGATGGCTTCGATGCGGGTCTCGCATTCGTGGATGGTCTGGGCCAGCGCCGCGAGGTCCTCGAGAGCCGAAGCTTCGCCCGGATCGGCGTCGCGCGTGGGGTACACGTTCTCATCCACCCAGAGGCGGATCAGGTTGCGCGGGAGGTTGTGGCGGCGCGCCAGTCCGTGAAGCGTCTCGCCCGCGAGGTATTCCTGAACCACCTGCCGTTTGAGTGCGACGCTATGTGTCTTGTGTCTCGCCATGACGCCGGAATCGAGTGTTCCACCCCGCGGATCCGGGCGCACGCGTGAGGGACGCGCAGAGAGCAGGCAGGGACAACGAATCAGCAACGGCGGGCAAGGAAAAGGCGCCGTCCGGAACGAAGCGCAAGAACGGCCAAAGGGACAGCAAGGCCGGGCAATCGCTTACGCTTGCGTCTCGACGATGAGCGAGCGCTGCCCGAACTGCGGGTCCGCGCGGGTGGAGCAGTACTGCGCCTCCTGCGGCCAGCGCGCCGCCGAGCTCCGGACGCCGGTCAGCGCGTTCCTGCGCGAAGCGCTGGACGACGTCTTCTCGTTCGATTCGCGGATCTGGCGGACGCTCATCGCACTGTTCCGCCGGCCCGGCTCGTTGACCGCGGACTACTGGCGGGGGCGCCGGGCGCGGTTCGTCACGCCGCTGCGGCTCTATCTGATCGTCAGCTTCGTGAGCTTCCTCTTCCTCGTGTTCACCGCGCCGAACGCGGTCCTCGATGCGACCGGCACGAACCCCTGGGCGCCGCTCCGGATCGGTTCGGGTCCCGCGCCCTTCGATCTGCCCTCCCGCGGGGCGCCGATCGCCGTCGAGCTGGCCGAGGACGAGGATCCGGCGCCCGGCGAAGACCCGGGCTGGTTGATGGAACACGTAGTCCGGCCGGCGCTCGACGCTCCGGAACGCGCCCAGCGGCTCTTCCACCAACGGCTCCAGTGGACGGTGTTCGCCCAGGTTCCCCTCTTCGCCCTCTGGCTCCGGCTGCTGTACCGCCGGCGTGAGCGCTTCTTCGTCCCGCACCTGGTGTTCGCGCTCCACTTCCACACGCTCGCGTTCGTGCTGCTCGTGGCCGGCACCGCCGGAACCCTGGTCCTCGGGACGCAGATCCCGTCCTCGATCGCCTACCTGGCGCTGCTCACGGCGCTGTTCCTCTCGCTGCGCCGGGTCTATGCGGAGGGGGTGTTCAAGACCCTCGCGAAACAGTTCGCCCTGATGACCGTCCACGCCGTGACGGTGTTGCTCGGCTTCATGGCGCTGCTGACCGTCACCGGACTGACGGTGTAGCCGCGCCATGGACCATTCCGGAGTCGAAACGTCGCGCCGTGCGTGCCGGCTGAAGCCGGCGTTCCAAGCCGGTGCGCCATCAGGGCCATGGCGAACGACACCGTGCCGGGGTTGACCCACCGGCGCCCGTGGCCGTACTCTCCGCGCCCGTGTAGGGACGCCCGGCCGGGATGGCGGGCGCCCGGAGTCGAGTGCTCCCGAGGAGGAGGTTCTGATGCTGAGGCGAATTCCGCTGATCGGGTTGGCCGCGCTCCTGCTGGCCGCACCCGCCTTTGCGCAGGACGAGGGGGGCGCGAGCACGGTGGGGCTCGACACCCTGTTCGTGCTGGTGTCGGCGTTCCTCGTGTTCCTCATGCAGGCCGGGTTCGGGATGCTGGAGGCCGGGTTCATCCGGGCCAAGAACACCTGCAACATCCTCACGAAGAACTTCCTCGACTACTGCATGGCGTCGCTCGGGTTCTTCGTGTTCGGCTACGCCATCATGTTCTCGGAGGGGAACCCTTTCTTCGGGACCAGCGGCTTCTTCCTGGTGGGCGCCGAGTCCGCCGCCGACGTGCCGCTGTGGGCGTTCTGGCTGTTCCAGGCGGCGTTCTGCGGCGCCGCCGCCACCATCGTGGCCGGCGGGATGGCGGAGCGGATGAAGTTCCCCGCCTACCTCGCGTACTCCTTCATCATTTCGGCCTTCATCTACCCGGTCGTCGGACACTGGACCTGGGGCGGCGGCTGGCTGGCCCAGCTCGACTTCTTCGACTTCGCGGGCTCGACGGTCGTCCACCTGACCGGCGGCGCCACCGCGCTGGTGGGCGCCATGATCCTGGGGCCGCGCCTCGGCCGTTTCAACGCCGACGGCTCCTCGAACCCCATCCCCGGCCACTCGGTGCCGCTGGCCTCGCTCGGGGTGTTCATCCTCTGGTTCGGCTGGTTCGGCTTCAACCCGGGTTCGAACCTCGCGGTGGGCGACGGGGAGGCCATCTCGCTGATCGCCATCAACACGAACCTCGCCGCCGCCGCCGCCGCGGTGACCACGACCTTCATCTCCTGGATCCTGTTCGGAAAGCCCGACCTGTTCTTCACCATGAACGGGGCGCTCGCCGGCCTCGTCTCGATCACCGCGCCCTGCGCGGTGGTGAGCCCGGCGGCCGCGATCTGGATCGGCGTGACCGGCGGGTTCGTGATCGTCCTTGGTGAGGGACTGCTGCGGATCATCAAGGTGGACGACCCGTGCGGCGCCTTCCCGGTGCACGGCCTCTGCGGCATCTGGGGGACGCTGACCGTCGGGTTATGGGGACGAGAATCGCTCGGACTCGCCCGGGAGGGGCTCTTCTACGGCGGCGGCTTCGAGCAGCTCGGGATCCAGGCGCTCGGCACCTTCGCCTCCGGCATCTTCGTCTTCCTCTCCATGGGCCTCGTGTTCATCGCCATCAAGGCGGTGCTCGGCCTCCGGGTGGACCGGATGGAAGAGATCCGGGGTCTCGACATGAACGAGCACGGCATGGAGTCCTACACCGGCTTCCAGATCCTGGGTTCCTGATGGGAACTTCCTTCGAGGCTGTCACGACATGAAGCTAGTCACCGCCATGGTTCAACCCGAGGTGGTTCCCCTGGTCCAGGAGGAACTCTTCGGAGCGCAGATCAGCAAGTTCTCGATTACCGCCGGAGTCGGCCACGGCACCCAGAAGGGGTACCAGGCCACCTTCCGCGGGGTCCAGACGCAGGTGAACATCCTGAAGCGCGTCCGCATCGACGTCGCCGTGAACGAGGACTTCGTGGAGCGCGCGGTCCAGGCGATCCTCAGGGCGGCGCAGACCGGACAGGCGGGCGACGGGAAGATCTTCGTCACCGACCTCCACGACTGCATCCGGATCCGGACCGGCGAGCGCGGCTCGCAGGCCATCGGCTAGCCGTTCCATGTCTCTTCGCGACGTCCGCCGCACGATTCAGGACCGGAAGATCAAGTTCGTGGACTTCCGGTTCACCGACCTCCTCGGCGGCTGGCGCCACATCTCCTACGCCATCGAGGCCTTCGACGAGGACATGTTCGTCCACGGCATCGGCTTCGACGGCTCCTCGGTTCGCGGCTTCCAGGGCATCGAGCGGAGCGACATGCTGCTCCGCCCCGATCCGGACAGCGGCTTCATCGATCCCTTCTACGAGGAGCCCACCCTGGTCTTCATCTGCAACGTCAAGGACCCGGTGGACCTCAGTCTCTACTCCCGCGACCCCCGGAACATCGTCGAGAAGGCCACGCGGTTCCTCGAGACCTCCGCGCTCGCCGACACCTGCTACGTCGGCCCCGAAGCCGAGTTCTACATCTTCGACGACGTCCGCTTCGACCAGACGGTGAACGAGGCCTTCTACTACGTGGACTCGGGCATCGGCGCCTGGAACGTCGGGCGGGTCGAGAAGCCGAACCTCGGTCACAAGCCGGGACTCAAGCAGGGCTACTTCCGGATGCCGCCAACCGATCCCTACCAGGACGTGCGGTCGCAGATGCTCACCAACCTGCGCGACTGCGGGGTGGACGCCGAACTCCACCACCAGGAGGTGGGCAGCGGCGGCCAGTGCGAGATCGGGATCAAGTACACGACGATCAGCGAGATGGCGGACTCGATGATGAAGTTCAAGTACATCGTCAAGAACACCGCCAACCGGCACGGCAGGACCGCGACCTTCATGCCGAAGCCGCTCTTCGGCGACAACGGCTCCGGGATGCACTGCCACATGAGCCTGTGGAGCAAGGGGAAGAACCTCTTCTACGACCCGAACGGCTACGCCGGCCTCAGCGAGGCGGGAGTCTTCTTCATCGGCGGCATCCTGAAGCACGCGTCGTCGCTCTGCGCCTTCACCTGCCCCACCGCGAACTCCTACCGGCGCCTCGTCCCCGGCTTCGAAGCGCCGAACAAGCTCGTCTATTCCCGGAGCAACCGCTCCGCGGCGGTGCGGATCCCGATGTATTCGGCCGCCCCGGCAGCCAAGCGGATCGAGTTCCGCTGTCCGGACCCGAGCGCCAACCCGTACCTGGCCTTCTCGGCCATCATGATGGCGGGGTTCGACGGCATCGTGAACCGGATCGTTCCTCCCGATCCGGTCGACCAGGACCTCTACGAACTGCCCGAAGCGGAACTGCGGAAGATCGGCGATACCCCGCCGACGCTGAAGGCGGCGCTCAACGCGCTGGAGGAGGACCACGGCTACCTGTTGCGGGGCGACGTCTTCACGCACGACGTCATCGACACCTGGATCCGCTACAAGCGGGCCAACGAACTCGCCTACATGGACCAGCGGCCCCATCCCGCGGAGTTCGCTCTCTACTATGACTGCTGATTTTCGAAGCGGCTTGCAAAGCGGCCGGCCAGCGGCCACGGAGGCC
Organism: Acidobacteriota bacterium; assembly: GCA_009840635.1. Taxonomy (GTDB): domain Bacteria; phylum Acidobacteriota; class Vicinamibacteria; order Marinacidobacterales; family Marinacidobacteraceae; genus Marinacidobacterium; species Marinacidobacterium portitor. The sequence continues at coordinate 6,398 of VXNL01000005.1, forward strand.
CTTTCATGACTCCAGGAACCATTGGAATCGCCCTTGCTCTCGCGATCGTCGGGATCTTGGCGATCATCATCTTCATCCGCGCGCACGTGGTGGTCTGCGCCCCCAACGAGGCGGTGATCTTCTCGGGTCGGAAGAAGGGCTATCGCATCATCCGCGGCGGCCGGGGTTTCCGCCGTCCGCTCATCGAGACGGTGTCGCGGATCTCCCTGAACACCATTCCCATCGAGGTGACGGTCAAGAAGGCGCTGTCGGCGGGGATGATCCCGCTGGACGTGGACGGCATGGCGACCGTGAAGATTGCCGGCGATCCGGAGGGCGGCCTCGACCACGCCGTGGAGCGTTTCCTCGGCCGGACGCAGCACGAGATCCAGACCGTCGCGAAGCAGACGCTCGAAGGCAGCCTGCGAGGCGTGCTCGCCACCCGGACTCCGGAAGAGGCGAACGCCGAGCGGCTGGGCGTCGGCGAAGCGGTCTCGGAAGCGGTGCGGCAGGACTTCTCACAGCTCGGCCTCGTGCTGGACACCTTCAAGATCCAGCACCTGTCGGACACCGAGGGCTACCTCGACGCCATCGGCCGCAAGCGCAGCGCGGCCGTCCGCCGGGACGCCAAGGTCGCCGAGGCCCGGGCGGACGCGGAAGCGCGGGACGTGGCCGCGAACGCGAAGCGCGACGCGGTGGTCGCCGAGACGAGCGCGGAAGAGGCCATCGTGGACGCCGAGCACGGCGTGCGGATGCGGCGGGCCGAGCGGGCCGCGGCGTCGAACCAGGCCGAGCAGGTCGCCGAAGTGGCGAAGCGCATGGCCCGCATCGAGGAGGAGCGCAAGCTCGAAGAGATCCGGGTGGCGCGGAACGAGTTGCGCGAGAAGGCCAACACGGTCGTGCCCGCCGAGGCTTCCAGCCAGGCGCGGGCGCTGACCTCCCAGGGCGAGGCGTCCCGGATCCGGGAGAACGGCAAGGCCACCGCCGACGCGCTCGCCGAGATCAAGGCCCAGTGGGACGACGACACCACGCGGGAAATCATGCTGCTGCAGATGCTTCCGCAGATCATCGACAAGGTGACCCACGTGCTCCACGACAACCTCCACGTCGAACGGCTCACTGTGGTGGACAACGGAACGGGCGGCGCGGTCCCGAACCACGTGCGCGGCCTCACCGGGTCCATCGCCGCCTTCCTGGAGCAACTCAAGACCTCCACCGGAGTCGACGTGCCCGCCATCCTGCGCGGCAACGCCGCCGAGGGCGACGACGAGGAAACCGGCGCGAAGCGCAGCTCGGCGCGGGGTCCGCTCGGCCACAAGGGTCACTAGGCGGCGCGCCGGCTTGGAACGCCGGCCAGTTCTCCCGGTGGGGGCCTCCAGACCGGCACCGCGGCGCTCCGCGCCGCGCACGTCGTAACGCTGCTCACCCGGGTAGTGCGCTCCGGCTTGGAACGCCGGCTTCAGCCGGCACAGCCCGCCGCAGGCGGGCGGCGGCAGCTACCGCAGCAGCGTCACCAATCCGACGATGACCGCCGTCTGCGCCAGCAGCGCCCCGAACACCCACTTGACGAGCCGCGTCTCGCGCTCCGCGAGCTCACGCCGCAGGTCGCCCAGGTCCGCCTTGGTGCCCATGGTCTCGCGAATCCGCCGGAGTTCGGTCTGGAGTTCCGTTTTGGTGGCAAATTTGGTGGCAAAGCCCGCCATGGTCTCCCGCATCTGTCGGAGTTCCGCCAGCACCGGCTCAAGGCCGTCGGCAGCGATCTCCGAAGTCATGGCGCGTATCCGCTGATCCACAGTATAAGCAAGCTCCGCTTCCCATCCCCTCGCCACGAGCAGATGGAAGAGCGTGCTTTCCGCAGCCGGGGCCGGGGCAGCGGCGCCCGGACCGGAAGGCGGCGCGTCCGCCGACGGTTGGGCCGGCTTCGCGGACGACTCGGGGGCCGAGGGTTGCGGCGGGGACTGCGTGGGCATCGAACGCTCCTCTGGTCGATGGAGAGAAAGACCCGGCGTCCTCCGCTACTGACCTAGACGAGATTCCGACCCATTTCTTCTCATTTCCGCGCACAATGTGGAAAAGTCGAAGCGAACGTGCACTTGGGCCGGCGGCCGGCGTTCCAAGCTACGGTCGCTGGATCGCCTTCGCGATTCCGTCGGCGAGTTCCTCCTCCCCGGCCAGGTAGCGCCGGCCGAGCACGCCCAGCGCCCCGTCCAGCCGGTACACCAGCGGTATCCCGGTCGGGATGTTCCGCTGCTGGATCTCCGCCGGCCCGATGCCCTCGAGATGCATGACCAGCGAGCGCAGGCTGTTGCCGTGCGCGACCACCAGCACCGGACCCGCCGCGAGGTCCGGAACGATCCGCCGGTCCCAGTACGGGATCACCCGCTCCCCGGTGTCCCGCAGCGACTCGCCGCGCGGCAGGACGTCCACCGGAACCTCCGCGTAGCGCTCGTCGAACCGCGGGTGCCGCCGGTCGTCGAGGTCCACCGGCGGCGGCGGATCGGCGTAGCTGCGGCGCCAGGCGAGCGTCTGGTCCGGTCCGAACTCGCGTTCCGTCTCGGCCTTGTTCTTCCCCTGGAGCCGGCCGTAGTGCCGTTCGTTCAACTCCCAGGCATACCGGATCGGGAGGTCCGGCAGATCGAGCCGGCCCAGGACCTCCTCGAGCGTGTGGATGGCGCGCTGCAGGACCGAGGTGTGCGCCACCACCGGAACGATCCCGGCCTCCCGCAACTGGTCCCCGGAGCGGCGCGCCTGCTCGTGTCCCGTGTTGGTGAGCGGCACGTCCGCCCAGCCGGTGAACCGGTTCTCCCGGTTCCAGACGCTCTCCCCGTGACGGAGGAGGACCAGGATTCGTTCGGGACCGCTCATCCGGAGGGGACGAGCGGGGCCTCGCTGACCGCGGACGGCGCCGGGATTCCCAGTTCCTTCGCGTTCTCCTCGAACATTTCGCTCAGCATCCGGGCCTGGCGGTCGTAGGCGGCGGGATCCTCCCAGGCGCCGCGAGGCTCGAGCACGCGTCCCGGAACGCCCGGGCAGGCGCGCGGGATGCTCAGCCCGAAGACCGGTTCCCGATCGAATCCGGCCCGGTCGATCTCGCCGCTCAGGGCCGCCCGGACCAGTTGCCGGGTCAGCGCCAGCGGCATCCGGTCCGCGACGCCGCAGGGGCCGCCCGCCCAGCCCGTGTTCACCAGGTAGCAGCGGACGTCGGCCTCTTCGATGCGGCGCCCGAGCAGGCGGGCGTACACCTCGGGCCGCCGCGTCATGAAGGGCGCCCCGAAGCAGGCGCTGAAGGTCGCCTGCGGTTCCTTGATCCCCCGTTCGGTGCCGGCGACCTTGGCGGTGTACCCGGACATGAAGTGATGCATCGCCTGTTCGGACGACAGGCGCGAGATCGGGGGCAGGACGCCGAACGCGTCGGCGGTCAGCATGAGCACGACTTCCGGCTGGCCCCCGGCGCCGCTCTTCGAGGCGCTCGGGATGTGGGTGACCGGGTAGGAGGCGCGGGTGTTCTCGGTGAACGCGGCGCTGTCGAGATCGAGCCGCCGCGTGTCCTCGTGCACCACGACGTTTTCGAGGATGGTGCCGAACTTCCGGGTGGTGGCGTGGATCTCGGGCTCGCCGGTCCGGGAGAGCCGGATCACCTTGGCGTAGCAGCCGCCCTCGAAGTTGAAGACGCCGTCCGTCCCCCAGCCGTGCTCGTCGTCGCCGATCAGGACCCTTCCGGGATCCGCCGACAGCGTCGTCTTTCCGGTGCCCGAGAGGCCGAAGAAGATGGCGAGGTTCCCGCCGTCCGCGTCGGTGTTCGCGGCGCAGTGCATCGGCAGCACGTCGTGCTCGGGCATCAGCCAGTTCATCACCGAGAACACCGACTTCTTGATCTCCCCCGCGTAGGCGGTGCCGCCGATCAGGATCTCCTGGCGCTCGAAGTTGACGATCACGAACACCTCGGAACGGGTGCCGTCCTGGTCGGGCGCGGCGCGGAACCGGGGCGCCGCGATGACCGTGTACCGGGGCAGGTGCTCCTCGAGGATCTCGCGTTTCCTCGTCCTCACGAACATGTTGCGGGCGAAGAGGCTCTGCCAGGCCTCGGTGGTGATCACCCGGAGCGGCATGCGGAGCCGGGGATGGGCGCCGACGAAGCAGTCCTGGACGAACAGTTCGCGGTTCTGCAGGTACGCCGTGAGCCGCCAGCGCAGGCGGTCGTAGCGCGCCTTGGGGAACGGCTGGTTGTGCGGACCCCACCAGACGTCGGGATTCGTGCCCGGCCCGCCGACCACGTACTTGTCCGAGGGGGACCGGCCGGTGAACTCGCCGGTGCGGACCACGATCGGGCCTCCGTGGGCCAGGATCGCCTCGCCGCGAAACACGGCTTCCTGGGTCAGGGCCGCACTCGAGAGGTTCCAGAAGACCCGGCGCGGATAGCGGATGCCGGCGAGCTTGAGGCCGTGACGGCTCTGCGCGAAGCCGAGATGCTCGGTCTGGAGGTGGGTCACGGACGAGCCGCAATTTTAGTGGCGAACGCACCGTCCGGAACACCCCTGGCGGAGGGTGTTCGACTCAGGACCGAACGGCTGCGCCCGTCTCGTCCAGACCGCTCTGGATGGCGCCGCGGACCCGTTCCATCAGCGCTCCGATCGCCTCCCGGTTCTGGGGATCGATGCCCGTGGTCTCGAGGGGCTCGTGATAGCGGACCTGGATCGTTCCGGGATAGATGAGCTTGCCCCCCTTGGGGAGGATGTCCCGGGCTCCGGTCACCGTGATCGGCACCACCGGCACCCCCGCCCGGGCCGCGAGCCGGAAGCCGCCCGATTTGAAGGGGCCGAGCTGTCCGGTGCGGCTCCGGGTCCCTTCGGGGGCGATCACGAAGGACCGGCCGCTCTTCATCGCCTGGACCGCCGCTTCGAGGCTCGCCCGGGCCGCCTTCGGGTTGGAACGGTCCACGGGGGTGAAACCGGCGGCGCGGAACGCCCCGCCGAGGATGGGAACGCGAAAGGCTTCCTTCTTGATCAGCGTGCCGTTCGCCTTCGGGAGCAGATAGAGCACCTGGACCATGTCCGTAAGCGACTGGTGGTTGGGCATGTAGACGCGCGTCCGGAACGGCTCGACGCGGTGTCGCCCCACTTCGTGCATGCGGATCCCGCCGACGAACCACAAGACCCAGACGATCCGGCGTCCGATCTCGTAGCCGAGGCGGTGACGGCCGCTGAGCACGTCCCCGAGCGGCATCAGCATCAGTCCCGCCAGCAACAGCAACGGCAGGACCAGTGCTATCCCGACCGTTCCGACCACCGCGCGGGCGGTGCGGAGGCGTCCGCTCCAGCGGGGCCGTTGCACGATGGTTTCCGGCGGAAGGGTCACCGAATCGCGGTCGCCGCGTCCCGGTGGAGGGTCAGTAGCGGTTGATCGAGATCGAGACCGGCCGCCGTCCCGTGTCGGACTTGGCCACCCGGCGCCGCTTGGGAGGGCGGAGGGGCACCACGCTGGTGGCGGCCCCGGTGCCTGTCTCGGTCTCCGCATCGCCGGCCTCGAGGCCGCTATCTCCGTTCCGGCTCCGGCGGAGCGCTTCCACGACCTTGCGCTCGACCGCCTCGAGTGTCTCGTCGGCGACCTCCGCGACCTCGGTCACGGTGAGCTGATGCGCCCGGTCGAGCATCCGCTTCTCGCGGAACGAGAGGGTCTTTCGCTCGCTCAGGTAGAAGAGGCCCTTGAGGACCCCGGCAACCTCCACGGGAGAACCGCTCTTCATGCGGTCGGAGTTGTCCTTGTAGCGGGTCTTCCAGTTGATCTGCTCGTCGACCGCGCCGTTTTCGAGCACGTCGAGGACTTCCTCGACGTCGCTCTCGGTCATGATCGGCCGCAGCCCGACCTCGTCGACCTTGTCGATGGGAACCATGACCAGCGTCGATTTCGCCAACAGCCGCAGGCGATAGAAGCTCGGTCCCGCAACTCCGTTGGTGGATTCAATACTCTCGACAACGCTGATCCCCTGATTCGGGTAGATCACCTTGTCTCCAACTTCAAACCGCATCAATACTCAGCGACGCCTCCCGGTAGCGTTTCGGATACGCGAACCGTTAATCATACCACACCCCGGAACCGCGGAGAACGCTGGCATTCTTGGGGTTTGGCGCGTTCGTCGGGAGTGGTGGGCGAGGGCTTCGTGGTCATCGGGCTGCCACCGAACCTCGACCCCCGGTTGGTACACTGTGACTCCGAGCGCCGGGCGCTTCGGGGTTTGCCGGAGTGGCGGAATTGGTAGACGCACGGGACTCAAAATCCCGCGGTCCTCGTGATCATGAGGGTTCGAGTCCCTCCTCCGGCACCAGGTCTGACCGGATCGGGAACGGGGCCATTGGACAGGGCGGTTCGATTCTTTGGCGCGGAGCTTCGTTTGGCGGCCTCCCGATAATCTGAACCCATGATCCATCCCGAGCTTCTCGAGATCCTCTGTTGCCCGGAGACCCGGCAGCCGGTGCGCGAGGCGCCGGAGGCGCTCGTGGAGTCCGTGAACCGGGCCATCCGCGACGGCAGCCTCGAGATGCCCGCCGGCGGCGATTCGGCCGGCGCCCTGGACGGCGGCCTGGTCCGGGAAGACGGGAAGTTCCTCTATCCGGTGCGCAACGGGATCCCGATCATGCTGATCGAGGAGCGCATCGCGATCCCGCCGCCGGAAGGCGACGGCGGCGGTTCAGCCGAGAATGTTGAAGAGGATGGCGACTCCGGACATCATCCAGTGGAGGCTGGCGCCGGGGCCTGAGAGCATCGCCCGCCGGAGCGCGCCGGCCGGCTCCGTCAGTTCGGCAGCGGCCGCCATCTCGGTTCCCATCAGCGGCGGTTCCGCGGTTCCTTCGAAGACGCCGTCGTAGAGCTGCTGCAACCGCTCGTCGGTGCGGGTGAGCGAGGCGTCCCTCCACCAGAACCAGAGCGCCGCCGGAATCGCCGCCAGCCGCAGGAGCAGCCATCCCTGGAGGACGCCGAACCCGATGGCGCCCGCCACGAGCGCCACGCTCCCGCGCTTCAGCCACAGCGACTTCCTGGCCACGGCGGCGCGGGAGTCCTGGATCCGGTCCAGGCCGACGTCCCGGTCCGTACGCGGCGCCCTCGGCCGCTCGGCGCGGAGGGGGGAGCGGGCGGATGCGGGCACGGCGGTCAGTGGACGGTGGAGGAGTCGGTTCCCTGCGGGCGGGGGGCGCCCTCGCCCTCGGCCGCTTCCACGGCGCTCAACTGGGTCTCGAGCATCTTGATGAGGGCGGGGACGATCCGGAAGGGAAGCGTGATCCGGGTCTTGGGGTCCGCGTGCACGACGGGTTCGCCGGATGCATCGGTGTGCGAGAGATCTTCCGGCTGGATGCCGGTGAGACTGCAGAACGTGATCGTCAGATCGAAGGGTGAGTGCGTCGCTTCGCAGAAGTTCGCATACACCTCCGGACAGGCGACATCCCGCCGGGCCTTGATCTTGAACGTTTTCTTCATGTCCATGGCGACTCCCGAAGCCGGACCCCCGGAAGACCGGGGTTGCCGACGGTAGCGGGGGGCGGACTTGAACCGCCGACCTAAGGGTTATGAGTCCTTCGCTCTAACCGAACTGAGCTACCCCGCCAGCCGAATTTTGTCGGAACCGACCAACTTTACCACCCGGAACCTTTGGCACGTCGGTTGCGTTTTCGTGCGATACACCGCGCGCCGGAGCGCGGAAAGGAGTCCCTCCATGAAGCAGATCACGAGCCCCGCGCCGGTGCGATCCGGCGTCTTTCGTACGCTCCTGATCGCGGCGCCGTTCGCCCTGTTGTCTGCCGGGCAGGCCGCCGCGGAACCGCACCCGGAGGCGGATGCCCGGGTCCTCGCCACGTCCTCCGCGGAGTCCACGCTCGAGACGGCCTCGCAGCCGGGCCGCGAACGGATGGCGCGCCGGTTTGACCGGCGGTCCTTCAACCAGGACCGCCGCGCCCGCCGGGGTGCGCGCCGCGAAGGCCGCTCCGGTCCGGCGGCGCTCTGGTTCGGACGGCGCGCGGCCGCGGCGCTCGACCTCACCGAGGAGCAGCGCGACCAGATGCGGGAGGCGATGCGGGAGATCGGGGACAACCGCCGGACCAGCCGGCGGGAGGTTGCCGACGCCCGGCGTTCCTTCCAGCGGGCGGCGCGGGATCCCGAACGCAGCGCCGAGGAGGTGCAGGCGCTGGGCGAGGCCCTCGGCAGGGCCCAGGCCGACCACGCGCTCCAGCGGAGGTCCGAACGCGAGCGGATCGCCGGCATCCTGACCGAGGAACAGCGCGAGCAGCTCGACCAGATGCGCGAGCGCCGGGGACCGCGCGCCCGGAACCTCCGCCGCCGCGGCTGAGGGGCTTGGAACGCCGGCTTCAGCCGGCACGGCATAACCCCAGCGGCCCTCACCACACCCACGGCTTGGAACGCCGGCTTCAGCCGGCACAGCACAACGCCGGCGGCTCTCACCACACCCACGGCTTGGAACGCCGGCTTCAGCCGGCACAGCGGCCCGCAGGGCCGCGGACGCTCTGTCGCTACCCCGCACGAATCGGCGCCTGCAGCCGTCCCGGCGAACGAGGTCCGTGCCCCCGCCCGCCTGCGGCGGGCTGTGCCGGCTGAAGCCGGCGTTCCAAGCCGGCGCGCTACGCCACGGCTCAGCCCGACGCGCTCTGCGGCCCTCCGGGCCGCGTGCCGGCTAAAGCCGGCGTTCCCAAGGAGTCTGCGCCGCATCCTGCGGCGCAGACTCCTAAGCCCTTGCCTCTTCCTCTTCTTCCTCGGCTTCGAGCAGGCTCCGCTCGTCCTCGGTCAGCACGTCCGCCATCTTCCAGACGGGCTCCTGGGGACCCGGGACGATTCCCTCGATGTCCCGGTCGCCGTCCGTAGGCACGGCCATCGCCCGCTCTTTCTCGATGGCGCGTTCGCGGCGCCGCAGCTCCTTGGCCCGCTGACGCGCAACGCGCTCCTTTTCCTTCCTGCGCTTGAGGAACGTCTGTCGGGAACGGTTGGCCATTGGGTCCGGGATGCTAGCAGCCTCCAGGAGATTTCGCGGTGCGGGGCCATATGCTTTCCGGCTCTCCTGTTTCGTGGATTCGCTCTCAAAGGAGGCCGTTCGAATGGCTCTTCGGAAACTGAAACTCGCCCGTTTGATGCTCGCCGGTCTGGCGGCGCTCGCCCTCGCGGCGCCCGGTTTCGCCCAGGAACTGCGGCTCGAGGCATCCCACCTGCGCACCATGGAGTGGCGCAACATCGGGCCGCTCCGCGGAGGCCGTTCGCTCTCCTGTACCGGCAGTCCCGGCCGGCGCCACGAGTACTACTTCGGGGCCACCGGGGGCGGCCTCTGGAAGACGCTCGATTCCGGCACCACCTGGTTTCCGGTGACCGACGGCCAGATCTCGAGCTCCTCGATCGGCGCCGTCGCGGTGGCGGAGACCAACCCCGACATCGTCTTCATCGGCGGCGGCGAGACCCAGCTCCGCGGCAGCATCACCCAGGGCGACGGCGTCTACAAGAGTTCGGACGGCGGAGAGACCTGGCGCCACGTGGGCCTCCGGGACACCCAGGCGGTCGCCCGCATCCGGATCCACCCGGTCAACCCCGACATCGTCTACGTCGCGGCGCTCGGCCATCCCTACGGTGACAACGAGGAACGCGGCGTCTTCCGTTCGCGCGACGGCGGCAGCACCTGGGAACGGATTCTCTTCGTCAGCCCGGGCGCCGGAGCGGCCGATCTCATCATCGACCGGACGAACCCGGACGTGCTCTACGCGACCATCTGGCAGGTGTACCGCAAGGCGTGGAAGATGTGGGGCGGGGGTCCCGATTCCGGCCTCTACCGCTCGGACGACGGGGGCGACACCTGGACCGAGCTCACCGAAAACCCGGGAATGCCGGCCGGTCCCATCGGCAAGATCGGGGTCACCGTTTCCCCGGCGAACCCCGACCGCGTCTGGGCGATCGTGGAGGCCCCGGAGGGCGGGGTGTTCCGGTCCGAGGACGGCGGCGCGACCTGGCGGCTCACCAACAACGAACGCAAGCTGCGCCAGCGCGCCTTCTACTACTCCCGCGTCTACGCCGATCCGGTGGACGTCGACACGGTCTACGCGCTGAACACCGGCTTTTACAAGTCGACGGACGGCGGCGAGACCTTTGACATCGTGATCCGCCCGCCCCACGGGGACCAGCACGACCTCTGGATCGATCCCAACAACCCGCTCCGGATGTGCAACTCCAACGACGGCGGGGGCAACGTGAGCGTGAACGGCGGGGAGACCTGGACCGGTCAGGCCTACTCGACCACCCAGCTCTACCACGTGAACGTGACGAACGACTTCCCCTACCACGTCTGCGGCGCGCAGCAGGACAACACCACGCTCTGCACCCCCAGCGAGGGCTGGGACCACATGCAGGCGCGCGGTCCGGGCAGCCGCTGGTACTACGACGCCGGCGGCGGCGAGAGCGGCTACATCACCCAGCATCCGTCGAACCTGGACGTCTTCTACGCCGGCAGCCAGGGAGCGCTGCTGACCCGCTACAACCGTGCGAACGGCCAGATCCGCGACATCCAGGTGTATCCGCGGTTCTTCTCCGGGGAACCGGCGAGCGCGCTGCCCGACCGCTGGCAGTGGACCTTCCCGATCATCTTCTCGCCGCTCGACGAGAACCGGCTCTATACGAGTTCCCAGTTCCTCTACATCACGACCGACGACGGCCAGTCCTGGACCAAGATCAGCCCCGACCTCACCTACGCCGATCCGGAGACGCTCGGAGAGACCGGCGGACTCATCACCATGGACATGAACGGCCCCGAGATCTACGCGACGATCTTCGCCGTCGTCCCCTCGCAGCACGACATCGACACGATCTGGGTCGGCTCGGATGACGGACAGGTCCACGTCACCCGGGATCACGGGGCGAACTGGTCGGACATCACCCCGGCCGACCTTCCCAAGTTCAGCCGGGTCAGCATCATCGAGGAGTCGTCGCACCGGCCGGGCACGATCTTCGTGGCGGCCAACCGCTACCAGGTGGACGACCGCGAGCCCTACGTCTTCCGGACGACCGACTACGGCGCCACCTGGACGAAGATCGTGGACGGCATCGCCTCCGGGCACTTCGCGCGCGCGGTCCGGGAGGACCCGGTGCGCCAGGGGTTGCTCTTCCTCGGGACCGAGCACGCGGTGTACGCCTCCTGGGACGACGGGGACCACTGGGTGTCCCTCCAGCAGAACCTCCCGGACACGCCGATCCGCGACCTGGTGGTCAAGGACGCGGACGTGGTGCTCGGCACCCACGGCCGCGGCTTCTGGATCCTCGACGACATCCAGCCCCTCCGCCAGTACACCCCCGAGTCGCTGAACGCCACGCTGACGGTCTTCGATCCCGACCCGGCGGTACGGGGAGTCCAGGACGGGATCGTCCAGTACCACCTCGCGGAGGAGGTGGATTCCGTCGTGGTTGAAATCCACGACGCGAGCGGGACGCTGGTGGACCGCTTCGAGGGCACCGAGCCGGACTTCGAGGCGGAGCCCGACTTCTCGTGGTTCCGGGTGCGTCAGTCTTCCGTCCCCACCACCGGCCAGGGGCTCAACCGCTTCGTCTGGAGCGGCCGCTACCAGGGCGCCGTCGAGTTCGACGGGATGATCCTCTGGAGCGCGCGGGCCACCAGCGGTCCGAAGGCGCCTCCCGGCGAGTACCGGGTGAGCGTTACCGCGGCCGGGGTCACCGAGACGACGAACCTCACGCTGACCGCGGATCCGCGCCTCAAGGGCGTCACCACCGCCGATCTCGTGGAGCAGTTCGAGCTCGCGAGCAAGATCCGGGACCGGACGTCCGAGGCGAACGAGGCCGTGATCCAGATCCGGGACGTCCGCGTCCAGCTCGAGGAGCGGCTGGAGGGGTCGAGCGACCAGGGCCTGATCGCGGACGGGGGCCGGCTGCTCGAGGAGATGACCGAGGTCGAGGAGGCCATCTACCAGACGAAGAACCGCAGCAACCAGGATCCGCTGAACTTCCCGATCCGGCTGAACAACCGGCTCGCATCGCTCCGCCGCAGCGTGGAGACCGGCGACGCGAAGCCCACGGATGGCGCCTACGCGGTCTTCGAGGAGCTGTCAGGCGAGCTGGACAACCACCTCGGCCGGCTCGGCGGGCTGCTCGGCGAACGCCTCGACGGCCTGAACGGGAGGATCACCGCCGGTGGCGCGGATCCCGTGGACGCCGGGCGCTGGAAGGAGCAGTAGCGGCTTCCCCCGGCGCGCTCAGGGCCGGCCGCCCGCGAACACCTCGGCTTCGCGGGCGGCCGGTGGTTCCCCGGGGGCGAACGCCGGGGCCGCGAGCAGGTCCACCTCGTTCGTGAGCATCAGCTCGCCGTCGAAGACGAAGCGGCCCGAGAACGGCTGCTCACGGAGGAGGAGCGGAAGCCAGACGGCGTCGTCTTCCCACATGCGCTCGTAGGGAATGGACTCGAGGTCCGCCCAGAGCGGCGTCGCTTCGACGGTCGCTTCGGGCTCGCCGGCAAACCCGTCGGCGCGGAACACGTAGACGTGGATCGAGTAGCCGTCCACGAACTGGAAGCGCAGCTCCCCGGCGGGACGAATCCCGGTGGGGCGGATCCGGATCTCCTCCTCCGCCTCGCGGATCGCCGCGGCGCGGGGCGTCTCGCCGGGCTCCAGCCGACCGCCGGGTCCGTTGACCTTCCCCTGTCCCAGCCCCCGGTGTTTCTCGATCAGCAGGATCCGGCCGTCCGAGACGACGAAGAGCAGGGTCGCCCGTTCTTCCGGGACCCAGCCTTCCCAGGAGAATGCCCGGAGGAACGCCCGCGCCTCCCCGGAAATGCCGTTTTCCGTCAACTGCCGTCCCAGCCAACTCCCGAGAGCCGGCCGAGCAGCGACCCCTCGCCTTTGCCGCCGCCGCCGGTCTGCGGTGCGGCCTGATGGATGCGGCCGGCCAGGCGGCTGAACGGCAGCGACTGCAACCAGACCCAGCCCGGGCCGGTGAGGCTCGCGAAGAAGAAGCCCTCGCCGCCGAAGATGGCGGACTTGATGCCGCCCACGAACTGGATGTCGTAGTTGACCGAGGGGGCGAGCGCGACGAGGCACCCGGTGTCCACCCGCAGGTTCTCCCCGGCGGCCAGTTCCTTCTTGACGACCGTGCCGCCGGCGTGGAGGAAGGCCAGCCCGTCGCCCTCGAGCGACTGCATGATGAAACCCTCGCCGCCGAACAGCGCCGTCCCGATCTTGCGCTGGAACGCGATGCCGATCGAGACTCCCTTGGCGCCGCAGAGGAAGGCGTCCTTCTGGGCGATGAGCCGGCCGCCCAGTTCGTCCAGTTGCACCGGCAGGATCTTGCCGGGATAGGGCGAGGCGAACGCCACGTGCTGTTTCCCGCCGCCCCGGTTCACGAACTCCGTCATGAACAGGCTCTCGCCGGTCAGCAGCCGCTTGCCGGCGCCCAGCATCTTGTCCATGAAACCCGTCTGGTTCCCGTCGCCGAAGATCGTCTGCATCTCGATTCCGGCGCTCATGAACATCATGGCTCCCGCTTCGGCCACCGCCCCTTCGCCCGGATCGAGCTCGACTTCCACGAACTGCATCTCCTCGCCGAAGATCCGGTAGTCCACCTCGTGCATCCGGCGCGGCGCCGGAGGACGCGGCGGCAGCGAACCGTTACCGATGCCGGTCCGCAGCTCCGGGACGTCGGAGGCCGGCGTCCAGGAGCTTTCTCCGAGCGGGCACACCAGCGTGCCCGCGGTCCAGCGGCCGCTCTGGAGCGACTGCCGGACGTCGGCCGTCGAGAACGGGCCGAGGGTCCGGCCTCCTTCGGCTACGTACCATTGACTGGTTGACATGTTTTCTCCTTTCGCGAGCCCCGGCCTGACTGCCGCTTCCTCAGCTCCCTCCGCAGTGAAACAGGAGGAGTCCGCCGAGGGCGAGCGCCGCCAGGACGATGGGCGCAAGAGCCACTACGAAGTGCCAGCGCTTCGGGTTCGGTCCGCTCGTGTCCGCCGGCCTGTTCACCGGGCAACTCTATCGGTCCGGCCGCCTCCTCCGGCGGCGTTTCGAGTCCGCTGAACCCCGGAAAAATGGAACCTTCGCGCGGTCTGCCGCCGCCTTCCGATCGGCTTCGCCGGGACCTCCTGGCCATCCACCGGGCGGCGCTCCGGGCGGCCGACCCGGAGCGGATCCTGGAACGGGACCTCCAGGGAGACGCGGCGTCCGGATGGACCTTCCGGGGCCAGCCCCTGCTGCCTCCGCCGCGGAGCAAGGGGGAACCGGTCTTCCTGTTCGGCGCCGGCAAGGCGGCCGCCGCGCTCGCCCGGGGGGTCCGGCGCGCGCTCGCCGGGGAGGCCGTGCGCGGCAGGATCATCGTGAAGCACGGTCACCGGCTCGAGGTGCCCGGGGTGGTGGTCGAGGAGGCGGGACATCCCGTCCCGGACGCCGACTCGGTGGAGGCGACGAAGCGGTTGCTCGCGGACCTCCGGGAGACCGGCGGGAGCGGCCGGGTCCTCGTGTTGCTGACCGGGGGAGCGTCGGCGCTGCTGGTGGCTCCGGCGGCGGGCATCACTCTGGAACACAAGTCGCAGGTCAGTTCCCTGCTGCTTGCCTGCGGCGCCGACATCCACGAGATCAACACGGTCCGCAAGCACCTCTCCGCCGTCAAGGGCGGCGGCCTCATCCCCCTGCTGCCGCCGGGACGGGCGGCGGCGCTCGTGATCTCCGACGTGATCGGCGACCAGTTGACCTCCATCGGTTCGGGGCCGGCCACGGGGGACCCCACGACCTTCGGCGATGCGCTGGGAGTGCTCGGGAAGTTCGGCCTGGTGGAACGGGTCCCGGAGGCGGTGGTCCGCCGCTTCCGCGACGGGGTCGCCGGGGCGGTCGCGGAGACGCCCGACGCGCCCGGGGAGGCGGTTCCCCACCACATCGTGGCCAGCAACTTCCATTCCCTCCGCGCCGCCGAAGCCGAAGCGTCCCGGCTCGGCTACCGCACGGAGGTCTTCGGCCGGGATCTCGCGGGCGAGGTCCACGAAACCGCCCGGCGCTTCGCGCACCGGCTGGCCGTCCTCGGTTCGGATCCGGCGCCGGGCGCGCTTCTCGCGGGAGGAGAACTGACCCTCAGAGTGACCGGTGACGGCCGCGGCGGACGCAGCCAGGAGTTCGCGCTGGTCGCGGCGGGAGCGCTGGAGGGAGTTTCCGGCGCCGCCCTGCTCGCCGCGGGGACCGACGGCACCGACGGCCCCACGGACGCGGCCGGCGCCTTCGCGGACGGAACGTCCTGGAGCCGGGCGCGGCAACGGGGCGTCGATCCGGAGAGGGCGCTCCGGAACAACGACTCCTGGTCCCTCTTCCGGGCCACGGGGGACCTGCTCGTCACCGGTCCCACCGGGACGAACGTCATGGACCTCATGGTGGGGCTGACCGCCGGGGATGAGGTTTCCGGGAGCGGGGAGAGGAACGCGGACTAGCGGGGCGCCCTCCGCTGGTACCGGCGCCCGCGCGAGGCCGCGGGGCGCCTGCCCACCCGCGCACGCTGCCCGGCGAAGGAAGTCCGGAGCGCCCGTTTGATCCGCGCGATCCGGCGGGCCACGGAGGAAACGCTGAGCGGCACCGCCCGCAGGCGCGCGATCTGAGGAATGGTGTAGAGGTCCCGAAAGTAGAGCTGAACCAGGAGCCGGTTCAGGGCGTGCTGCCGATCGTCCTGCGAGATCCGCCGCAGGACCGTCTCGACGCCCTCGTTCAGCTCGCGCTTCCAAACGGCCGCCTCCGGATCGTCAACGACGTCTTCGGGAGGACTCTCCGCCAGGGCGGCCTCGAGCCGCCAGATCTCCTCGGGCGGAAACGTCTCTTCGACGCTACGCCGGTAGCGCTCGTGCCGGAACTGGTCCCGGAGGATGTTCTCCGCGATCCGCTGGATGAAGACCTCGAACGCCTCCTCCCGGGTGCCGGCGAAACCGCGGATCACCCGGCGCCCGTCCGAGACGAGCCGCTCCATGACGTCCTGCGACAGATCGTCCAGGGCGCTGTCGTCCATCGCCTGACGTCCCGCGAAACGCGCGCGCAGGACCACTCCCATGAGGGGCCGGCAGCGTCGGAACAGGACTCCCCAGAGGGGGTCGTCCGGACGCGCCGCGACCAGGCGGCGAAACAGCTCCCAGGAGTCCATACGCAGGGGGAGCAGGGGAGTCTATTGCGTCGTAACCGTCTCCGAAACTCTTTTTTTGACGGGCTTTTTGAGTCTGTTACACCACATTACACCCGGGCGGCCGCGCCCTTGTCGGCGCGCTCCCGCGGGGCGGTTGCGACCAGCGCGACTGTGGTCACGGCGGCCAGGACACCGTCCGTCGCGGCGAACACCAGGAACAGGGGAGGGGAATCCCTGAGCAGGAAATCCAGCACGAAGAGCAGGGCCCCGCCTCCCTTGAGCACGGGCCCCATGATCCAGATGTACCAGCGATTCGCCTCCAGGTTCTTCAGGATCGCGAAGTACCCGAGGCCGACCGCGAGAGCGAAGAGCCCGTTCAGGTTCGCGTGGACCGGGAAGAGGGGCGGCTCGGTGCCGAACAGCTGCCGAACCTCTTCCAGGGCGAAGAGCAGCGCGCCACCCAGAAGCACGTCGTAGATGCCGCTGACGACGACGACCCCGAGGAGCAACTTCATCGCCCAAGCCTAACGGCCTGTGGCAAAACCCACGCGGCGTTCGACGGGCGATGCATCCCGTCTGAACCGCGCCTCTACGAGGCGCTCATCGTTGCGTTTCGGTCGGAATACACCCGGTATTCCTCCCTCACGCGCCTTGTCAGCCGGGCGCCTCACCCGTCTCGGCGCTCACGTGGGTTTCACCACCGGCCGTTGACTGTCGCCGCCACCGCGAAGGCCCGCCAGGGCCGTCCAAACCGTCAATTACAGCCGTTGGGCCCCGGCTATACTGCCTGACTACCCCGCGTGGAAATCCGCATGCGGCGCCCGGGTATCGGCGGGTTGCGCGCGCCGCTTCGCGATGGTCCAGGTCCGCGGGGGTTCTGTAGCAGTCCCGTGCCGTCCCCGTTCCACTCCACGACCGTCCTGGCCGTTCGCCGCAGCGGGAGCACGACGCTGGCCGCCGACGGACAGGTCACCCTGGGGGACATCGTGGTGAAGCACGGTGCGCGCAAGCTGCGCCGGATGAGCGAAGGCGCGGTCCTCGCCGGTTTCGCCGGGGCCACCGCGGACGCCCAGGCGCTGTTCGCCAAGTTCGAGACGAAGCTCGAAGCCCATCGGGGAAACCTGGAACGCGCGTGCGTGGAACTCGCCCAGGACTGGCGTACCGACCGGGTGCTCCGGCATCTGGACGCCCTGCTTCTCGTTGCCGACAAGGACCACGTCTTCCTGCTCTCGGGCGACGGCGACCTCATGCAGCCCGACGACGGGATCATGGCGATCGGCGCGGGCGCGCCCTTGGCGATGGCGGCGGCGCGCGCTCTCGCGTCCCGGACCGAACTCACCGCCCGGGAGATCGCCGAGGAGGCGATGCGCGTCACCGACGGCATCTGCATCTACACGAACGGTCAGGTGATCTACGAAGAGGTGTGACTTCTGGTCGAATATCTCCCCGCAGTGGGCAAGGGACCTGCCGCTGACATCGACGATCCCACGCCGCGCGAGATCGTCGAGGAACTGGACCGCTTCGTCATCGGCCAGACGGCGGCGAAGCGCGCGGTGGCCGTCGCGCTTCGCAACCGGGCCCGCCGCCTCCACATCGAGCCCGAGCTGGCCGAGGAGATCGCGCCCAAGAACATCATCATGATCGGGCCCACCGGAGTGGGGAAGACCGAGATCGCGCGGCGGCTGGCCCGGCTCTCCCGTTCCCCGTTCGTGAAGGTGGAGGCGTCGAAGTTCACCGAAGTGGGCTACGTGGGGCGCGACGTGGAATCCATGGTTCGCGACCTGGTGGAGGTTTCCGTCGAGATCCTCCGCGAGGAGCTGCTCGAGGAGGTGCGGGACCAGGTGGAACGGAACGCGGAGGAGCGGCTCCTCGACGTGCTGCTGCCGCCGGCGCCCGCCGACCGGTTCACCGGCGAGGAGCGTTCGCTCGAGGAACTCGACGAGGCCCTGGGCGACGGATTCGACGGCCCGGAGGCGGAGGACGTGCAGCGCGCCCGGCGCAGCCGCGAGAAGCTGCGCGAGCGCCTGCGGCGCGGGGAGCTGGCGGACCGGTCGGTCGAGGTGGAAGTGCGCGAACCGCCGGCCCCGTTCCTGGAGGCCCTTTCCGGCCCCGGCGAGGACCTCGACGTCAATACCTCCGAGATGCTGCGGGGCGTCTTCGGGCCGCGCTACCGAAAGACGGAGATGGTCGTTCCGCAGGCGCTCGACTACTTTGCCCAGGAGGAGGAGGAACGCCTCGTGGACCGCCGCCAGCTGTCACGCCTGGCGCTCGAGCGGGCCGAAGAGCACGGGATCATCTTCATCGACGAATTGGACAAGGTCGCGAGTCCCAATGACTCCCCCGGCCCCGACGTCTCCCGGGAAGGCGTGCAGCGGGACCTGCTGCCCCTCCTCGACGGTTCGACGGTCTCCACGCGCTATGGATCGCTCCGGACCGACCACATCCTCTATATTGGCGCCGGAGCGTTTCAGGAGAACCGGCCCTCGGACCTCATCCCGGAACTCCAGGGCCGATTCCCGATCCGGGTGGAACTGGACCCGCTGACCGTCGAGGACTTTCGGAGGATCCTGACCGAGCCGGAATCGGCGCTCCTCAAGCAGTACGAGGCGCTGCTCGCCACCGAGGGCGTCACGATCTCGTTCCAGGAGGACGGAATCGCGGAGATCGCCGATGTTGCGGCCCAGGTCAACGAGCGCGCCGAGGACATCGGAGCGAGGAGACTCCATACGATTCTGGAAAAGGTGCTCGAGGAACTCCTCTTCGATGCCCCGGATGTCGAAGAGAAGAACTGGACCATTGATCGGGACTACGTCAAACGGACGCTGGAGGGAATCGTCGAGGACGAAGATCTCTCCCGGTTCATCCTTTAGTAGCCTGCAGGCTCGCCGAGCGGCGGCAGCGCTCGCCCTCGCCCTGATCTTCGGCGCGGGAGGCTGCGGCCGCCGCGGTCCGCCGCTCGCGCCGCTTCAGGTGGACCCGGAAACGCCCCGCGTCCTGCCGCTCCGGCAGGAGAATGGCGCCGTCGTGGTGCGCTGGTACGCGCCCCGTCTCGACTCCGGGGGGGACCCTGCGGACCTGCGGCTGCGCCGGGCGATCGTGTCCTACCGGGTTTTGGACCTCCACGCCCTCGCCGCGGACGAGCGCGCTTCCCAGCGCCAGCCGCCCGAGGAAACGGACGAAGAGGAACCCGAGGCGGCTCCTTCCGGCGACGAGGACGCCGCCGGAATCCCCGAGCCGGAGGACCCCGCGGCGGATGACGAGCCCACGGCGGATGCGCCGGCGCCGGAGATACCGGAGCCCTCCCCCGCGGAAGAAACGCCTTTGCCGGATGCCGGGCCGGCGCAGGCCGCCGAACCGGCGACGGAGGACCAGCCGCCCGAGGCAGCGCCGCCCGGCGAGGCGCCCGCCCCCGCGCAGCCGCCCGTAGCGACGGAGGAACCGTCCCCCGCCGGCGGGGCGCCCCCGGAGGAGGCGGGAACGGAGCCGGAGCCGATGCCGGAAGGGGAACCGGAGCCGGAAGGGGAAGCAGCGCCAGAGGGAGAACCGGAGCCGGAAGGGGAAGCAGCGCCAGAGGGGGAACCGGAGCCGGAAGCCGGCCCGGAGCCCGACGAGACGCAGGAAGAGCCGGACCCCGAAGCACCCGCCGGAGAGGAGCCCGGCGGTGAGACTCCGGCAGGGACCCCGGAACCGGAGGCCGAGCCGCAACCCGAGGGCACCCTCCTCGACTATGAGGACCTCGAGTTCGAAGTGCTCTCGGAGATCGAGTCGGAAGTGCCCGGGGAGGAACAGGTTCTCGAGCTGCCGGTGGAACCCGACTGGATCGGCCGCCGCCTCGAGGTCACCGTCCGCTACGAGGCGCGCGGCGGCGCCAGTGAGGAGAGCGAACCCCAGTCCCTCGACGTCACCGGTCCGCTGCCGCTCGTGGAGGGGGTGCTCGTCGAGATCGGGCCGCGCGAGCTGACCATCCGCTGGCAGGATCCCCGCAACGCTCTGGGAGAGGCGCTCCTGGCGGACCCCATGTTCGAGGTCTTCCGGCGTCGCGGCGAGGAATCCGAACGGCTGGGACGGTCCCTGGGCCCGAGCCAGGCGGAC
Source organism: Acidobacteriota bacterium (assembly GCA_009840635.1). GTDB lineage: Bacteria > Acidobacteriota > Vicinamibacteria > Marinacidobacterales > Marinacidobacteraceae > Marinacidobacterium > Marinacidobacterium portitor. The sequence continues at coordinate 26,591 of VXNL01000005.1, forward strand.
GCCGACGTGGTCTGGGGGGACGAGGTCTGCTATCGCGCGCGGCTCGTCGTGGCGGGGGGTGCGGAAGAGAGGGTGATTCCCGACCCCGGGCCCGTCGCGCCGGCCGGCCCCGAGGGGGACGAGAGCGCGGGCGAGCCTCCGGTCCCGGACCAGGACGCCGGGGAAACACCGGCTCCGGACGAAACCGTTGAGGCAGGCGCCCTCGAGCCATCCGAAGCGGCGCCCGGGGATCCCGAGGCGGAAGCAGCGCCAGTGCCGGAGGAACCCGAGGCGGAGGAGGCGTGGACCCCGATCCCGATCCGGGTCCCCGGCGCCGGAACCGGGGCGCTGAGCGTCGGACCCATGTCGGCCGAGGAATGCGTTGTTCCGGTGGACGTCTTCCCGCCGGTCCCGCCTTCGGACCTGCGCCTCTTCTGGCGAAGCGAGGCGACCGAACTCAGTTGGAGGGACTCGGAGTCCGCCGACGTCGCCGGGTATCACGTCTACCGCTCCGGCCCGGACGGCGCCGGCTTCGAGCGCCTGACGGAGTCGCTCGTCGAGCACACGAGCTACACCGACGCGGCGCGCGATCCGCGGGGCGCGTATCGCTACGCCGTCACGGCGGTGGACCGCGCCGACCCGCCGAACGAGAGCCTGCCCTCCGACCCCCGCACCGCGAATCCGCGGTAATCGGCCGCGCGCGCTGGTCGGGGGGGGGGGGGGGGGGGGGCCGCGGCCGGGGGAGCCCGCCGCCCCCGCCGCCCCCCCCCCCCCCCCCCCCCCCCGGCGCGGGCGGCCCCCCCCCCCCCCCGCCCCGGCGC
>VXNL01000016.1 GCA_009840635.1 Acidobacteriota bacterium
ATCGAGTTACACGATTATGATGGCGGAGCGGAGCACCGCGCGTGCCGGTCTGGAGGCCGCTACCGCGAGAACCGGCCGGCGTTCCAAGCCGTCGCGCCGATCAGGCGAGGCTTTTCTGTAGCCGGGTGGCGCGCCGTTCGAGTTCCTTCCGGTAGCGGCGGCTCGTTTCCCGGCCCATCTCGATCCGGGGAAGCCGCTCGAGAGCGTCCTCGACATGGGTGAGGGCCCGGGCCGGATCCTTCCGCTGGTGCTCCTCGTGCTTCGCGAACCAGACGAGCACGTCCAGCCGCTCCCGGGAATCCACGATATCGACCCGGCCCCAGAGCTCGATCGCGCCGGACCAGTCGCCGAGTTGCTTTCGCCGTTCCCCGAGGTCGAGCAGGCAGCGGTCGCGGTTCCGGCCCGAGAGCCCGGCGGACAGCGCCCGTTCCAGCAGCGGGATCGCGACCTCCGATTCCCCGCGGCGCCAGAAGTGGTGTCCAGCGCCGTGAAGGTCCGCGGGATCGTCGCTGTGCCAATCCACGTCCATCCGCTCGAGCGCCCTCAGCGCGAGCGCGGCGAGCGTGACGATGTCGTAGCGGTTGTGCGCCAGCACCGATTCCATGGCGGGGTGGTGTCCGTACCGAAGGAAGTCGAAGAACACCTGGGGGATCCGGTCTCCCGGGATGTCGTCGTCGCGCTCGACCTCGAGGAGCTCCCGTTCCAGGGTGGAAAGGCGGGCGTTCTCGTGGCGCGGCTTGAACAGCCGGCGCGCCGGGTGGAGGAGGTCCAGGTGACGCGCGTTCCGGAACGGGGAAGCCACGCCGTTCAAGGCGAACCGGGTTTCCAGCAGCGGAAGGTCGAAACTGCCCCCGTTGTAGGTCACGAGATCGCGGCGGCCGGCCGCCAGCACCGCCAGTTCCTCCAGCATGGCGGCTTCCCCCAGCGGGTTGCGCAGGAGGAACTGCGTGACCCGGAAGCAGTCCTCCTCTACGAAACCGACGCCGATCAGGAAGGCGAAGGTGCCGGTGCCGCCGGCGAGGCCACTGGTCTCGGTGTCCAGAAAGAGGGCCTGAGAGAGGTCCACTCCCGGCTCCTCCGGGCGGATCTGGAGGCGCGCCGCCGCCTCCTCGGAAACCTCCAGCAGGCGGACGAGGTTCGCGCCGCCGTAACGCGACAGCAGGCGGAAGTCGTGGTCTTCCCGGGAGAAGGACTCCTCCGGCCGCGGCGCAGAGTCTCCGGTCTCCGGCCTGGCCGCCGCCTCCTCTTCACGCGCCCAGGGCTTCGCGGACGCCCCGTCAGCCCAGGTCTCCCGCACTGCCGGTTGGCCTGGCCCCGCGTCCGCCCCTGGAGTCGCCGCCGCTCCGACGCGCAGCTCCTTCCAGCCGCGCTCGGTCCGCCGGATGAGTTCCCGCGCCCGCGCCAGCCGGACGGTCTTGTCGTCGCCGACCTTGCCGTCCCCGGCCGGCCCTTCGACCGCCGCCGGATGCGGTGGATGCTCCGCTTCAGGGGCCGGCGTCCCGACGGGTGCCGGAGAATCCGGGCCGGCGGGCACGATCCGCGCCCGACTCCGCCGGAGCCGCTCCGCGAGGGTGCTTCGGTCGGCAGCCATGGACGGCGTCAGGCAGTTCCGGCGGCGGCCGAGGCGGCCACCGCCTCCTCACGGTTCCGGATCCCTCCGAGAATCGCCAGGGCTGCTGCCTTGCCGTGGCGGCCGATCTCGCCCACCGGCCCCACGCACGATGGACATCCCGCCTGGCACGGGCAGCGCTCGATCAGGCCGAGGGTCTCGGCGAGCAGGGTGGCGCGGGACTCCCAGAGCGGCTCCGAGAAACCGATGCCCCCCGGATAGTTGTCGTAGATGAAGATCCGGGTCACCGCGTCCGTTTCGCCAGGCCCCGCCTCCGCAGGTTCCCGGTCAGGCGCCCCACCGTCGCGCGAGCCCGTCCCGATGGCGGACCCGATGTCGTGGGATTCGCACATGAGGAAGGTGGTCGCCACCGCGCGCATCGCGTTCCTGATCCCGCGGATGCCGTCCCGGCGGTCTTCGGGACCGAAGGGAACCGCCGCCAGCATCTCGGGCGGCGCCTCGAGCCAGAACGCGGTGGTGTGCATCTCGACGGCGGGCATGTCGAGCTCGCCGGACCCCACGTTCTCGCCCGTGAAGAACTTGATCTTCTTGAAGCCGACGACCTGCTTGACGACGTGGACCTCGCCGTGCGCCGCGGGCGCCGACGGCTCGGGCGCCGCGTCGAAAGCGTCGAGGATCGTGACCTTGGTGTGGGTGACCGCGTCCGTGTAGTAGTCGCTCTCTATGGGGCGGACCTCGGCCCGCCGCTCCTGGTGGTCCAGTTGCTCGACGTAGTAGGTGTCGCTCTCGAGCATGTAGATGGCCTTCTCGTGGAGGGTCGAATGGGCGCTCACGAAGTCCACCTCCGCGATGATCCGTCCGCTCTCCCGGTCGTGCACCACGAAGTTGTCGGAGCTGATGGAGCGCAGGCTCACGCTGTTCGCCGGATAGGAGTCGGCGGTCCAGAACCAGCGGTCGCCGGCCCGGTAGAGGATCTTCTCTTCCTCGAGCACCCCGAGCAGCTCTTCGAGGTTCTCGTCGCCGAAGCGCTCTCCCTTGCGGAACGGCAGCTCGAAGGCGGCGCATTTGAGATGCTCGATCAGGACCTGGAGGTTCTCCGGATTGATCAGGCCCCGCTCGGGCGTCCCCTCGAAGAAGTAGTCCGGGTGCTGGATGACGAACTGGTTGATGGGGGTCGAGTTCGCCACCAGCACCGCCGCCGCGGTTCCGCCGCGGCGTCCCGCCCGCCCCGCCTGCTGCCAGGTGGAGGCGATGGTTCCCGGGTAGCCGGAGATCACCGCGACGTCGAGGCTGCCGATGTCGATCCCCAGCTCCAGCGCGTTCGTGGAGACGACGCCGAGGACGCTTCCGTTCTTGATGCCGTCCTCGATCTCCCGCCGCTTCTTCGGGAGATACCCGCCCCGGTAGCCGCGGATCCGGTCGCTCCGGTCGGGACGGGTCTCGATGTCCTGCTTCAGGTACTTGACGAGCACCTCGGTCTGGGTGCGGGAGCGGGCGAAGACGATCGTTTGCAGGTTGCCGTTCAGGAATCCGCCGGCGATCCGGCGGGTCTCACCCATCGCCGAGCGGCGGATTCCGAGTTCCGGGTTCACCACCGGGGGGTTGTAGAACAGGAAGAAACGCTCCGGCCGGGGGGCGCCGCTCCGGTCCACGAGGGAGATGGGGCGCTCGGTGAGCCCCTCGGCCAGCTCCCGGGGGTTGGCGATGGTGGCGGAACTGAGAATGAACTGGGGCGCCGCGCCGTAGTGGGCGCACACCCGGCGGAGCCGCCGGAGCAGGTTGGCCAGATGGCTGCCGAACACGCCGCGGTAGGTGTGCATCTCGTCGATGACGACGAAGCGCAGGTTCTCGAAGAGCTTGGCCCACTTCGTGTGGTGGGGGAGGATCCCCGCATGGAGCATGTCCGGATTCGTGACGACGATGTGCGCCCGGGTGCGGATGCTGCGCCGCGCGTCGCCCGGGGTGTCCCCGTCGTAGACGTCGGCGCGGAGGTCCTCCCCGAGCAGATCCTTCAGATCGAGGATTTCCTTCTTCTGGTCCTGCGATAGCGCCTTGGTGGGGAAGAGATAGAGCGCGCGGGCGTCGGGCTCCCGGAGGATCCGGTTGAGGACCGGCGCGTTGTAGCAAAGTGTCTTGCCGGAGGCGGTCGGGGTGACCGCCGCGACGTGCTCCCCCGCTTCGACCCGGTCTAGAACCTCCCGCTGGTGGGAATAGAGCGCTTCGACGCCCCGGCGGCGATAGGCCTCGCGCAGGCGGGCGTCGATGTGCTCCGGGAAGTCCCGGTAGTCGCCGGGTTCCGCTGGGAAATGGCGGAGCGCGGTGACTCCCCGGAGCGCGGCGCCAGCGTCGAGCTCGGCGACCAGCGACCGGATCGCGGCACGCCGTTCCGGCGCGGTGAGGGCGACCCCGGAACCGCTGGAGCTCCCTCCGGGACCGTCCTGCAGTTCAACCGGTTTCATGGTCTGGGGTCAGGCGCCGGGGAGGTCCGAACCGTGTAGGAATCCCGCGGACAGGCGGCACTGTATCCGGCGCCGGTGACAAATCACGCCACCCTGGCGGAAGCGTGTGGGAATCGAACCCACCATCCCGGGGGCTAACCCGGAATCAACGGATTTGAAGTCCGCGGAGGCCGCCAGACCCCATGCGCTTCCAGGGAGACGAACCGGGAGCGGGTCACCGGTTTACCGACCGCTGGCCCCATCTCCGGCGCCAGTGCTCCCGGTGGCGAGCGCGACGACCTCGATGGCAGCCTCACGCATGGTAACCGCGAGCGTGCGTCCGTCGGGGCTCACGCTCGGTTGGAGCGCGCCGAGCGCGCCGGTCGTCACCTGTTCGGTCGCGCCGGTGGGGATGTCCACCCGCCACACCTGGAAGGGCCCGGAGCCGTCGTTGCGCGAGTAGAAGAGCGATGCGCCGTCGGCGCCCCATTCGGGCGCGCTGTAGGGCTCGCCATTGGCAAAGGTGATGACGGCCGTGGGGGTTCCACCCGCTGCCGACACCGTGTAGACGGTGACGCGTCCGTCCTCGCGCGAGCGTCCGTAGAACGCCAGCCGCTCGCCGTCCGGGGAGAAGCGCGCTCCCATGGCGGAGCCCCGGAACCCGTCGAGCGGAATCCGGACCGGGTCGGCGGCCGCCATCCCGGTGGCGGGATCGACGGTGATCGTGTACACGGACCCCGGGTTCCCCTCGAGCGGCGGGCCGTTGCTGCTGAAAGCGAGCGTCCGCCCGTCCGGACTCCAGTCCGGCTCGCCGGAGTCCGCGCCCGGTCCGAACCGCGTGAGCCGGGTGGGTCGCTCGCCGCCGCCAACCGGGACCACCCAGATGTCATCGCTCTGCTCCAGGTGCCCCTGGAAGGCGAGCCAGTGGCCGTCGGGCGACCAGGCGGCGCCGTAGTCCTCGTGCTCCTCCGCGAGGAGCGTCCGGACCGTGCCGATCGGGGCGCCCTCCGCATCGAGGTCGAGGATGCCCAGGTCGAAGTCGATGGGCATGCGGACGCGTCGCCAGGAGAAGGTGATGAACTCCACCGCCGCGCCGTCGGGGCGCCAGGAAGGCAGAAAGGCGCTCGTGGAACCTGCCGTTGTCACATCCGTGGGTTCCCCGCCGGTCGCCGGAACGAGGCCCACCGCGGTTCGGGTGTGGTAGAGGCTAAGGGCGACGCGACCGTCGGTGAGCGGCGTGACCGCGAGGACGTCACGACCGTCGTACTCCAGCCGTTCGGCCGGAGCCCCATCCAGTGGCACGCTCCAGCCGGCAAAGAGCGGATCGTCGACCCCCGCGGCCGCGAGATAGAGCGCTCTGCCGGTGGGGGACCACTCCAGGCGGGGGTCCCATCCGAGCCGGAGGTCCGTGGCGAGCGTGCCCGTCTCGCCTGTCGCGATCTCCGTCACGGCCAGGGCCGCGCGCCGGTCCGCGACGCGAAGGTACGCGACCGAGCGCCCGTCGGGAGATCGCACCGGCGCGGCCCACCCCCCGGCGCGGTCGACGAGCACGGTGGGTTGGTCCGCTCCCGGCGCATACGCGACCCACGCGGTATCGCCGCCCGAGCGTCGGAGCGCGGTCACGGTCCCGTCGGGCAGGAGTCGCGGATAGTCGATCCGTGCGTCCCCGGGATCCACGATGCGTGACTCCTGGCCGCCGGTCGGGTCCAGGGTCCAGACGCCGTGACTTTCGGACCAGCGGTCGACGTACACGACCCGCGAACCGTCGGGTGACCAGGTCACCCGCGACCGTCCCGCTGGCCTCGTCGTCACCCCGCGGCCGACCCCGGTCGCTACGTCGTAGACCGTCAGCGATCTCGTGTCCGCGGCGTAGTCGGCGTATACGACCCGATCGCCGGAAGGCGACGGGATGCCCGGGTAGGCGTCGTAGAGGTCCGTGTGGACGTGTCGCGCGAGCACGACGTCCGAGGCCTCTTGGACGCCTGTTCCGCACGCCGCCGCCACGAGGAGCGGTACCGCTACGACGCCACGGCACACCGCCGACGGACGCCGTGACCGGCCGGCCCGGCGCGGACACTCGGCTGGCCGGTGAGCGGTCTGACGGGCGGATGACGGCCTCCCGCCGGGTGTCCCGACTGGCGACGGCCCGGCACGAGAGCGGGCGATCTCTTCACTGTCTCGCAAGTTCCACCCCCTGGTGGAGCTGACGGGGATCGAACCCGTGACCTCGTGAATGCCATTCACGCGCGCTCCCAGTTGCGCCACAGCCCCAACCCAGGTCCAGAAAGACACGGTTCGGCCTTCCTGACGGCCGGTGATTCTAGCAGTCGGTCTCCCCTCAGCCCCCGGCTTCCCCGAGGATCAGGTCCGGGAGGAACAGGCTCGCTTCGGGCCAGAACGTGACAATCGCGAGCACCACCAGCAGCGCCGCGATGAAGAACACGTTGACCTTCATCACCTCCGAGATCTCGGTCTTGGCGATCGAGCAGGTGGTGATCAGCACCGAGGCCACCGGGGGCGTTTGCTGGCCCACCGCGAGGCTTACGGTGACCATCATGCCGAAGTGCACCGTGCCGATCCCCGCGGATTCGGCCAGCGGCAGCAAGATGGGCACGAGGAGAACGATGGCGGCGGCGCTGTGGAGGATGGTTCCGGCCAGCAGCAGCACGCCGTTCAGGATCAGCGCGACCGCCCAGGGGGCGTCCGCCAGCGACAGCACCCACGCCGTCAGCCGCTCGGGGGCCTGCTGGTTGGCCAGATACCAGCCGAGGATCGCCGATCCGGCGACCAGCAGCATGACGACCGCGGTCTGTCGGGCCGATTCGGTGAACGCGTCGCGGATCGCGGCGAACCGGACCGTGCGGTACCCGACGACTCCCATCAGCAGCGCGAGCAGCACCGCGACCGCCGCCGCCTCGGTGGCGGTGAACCAGCCCAGGAAGATGCCGCCCAGGATGATCGCCGGGATCAGCAGCGGCCAGGCCGCGGCGCGGGCGGCGGTCCCGGCCCGCCGCAGGCGGAAGGGCTCCGAATCGCCGAACCCGCCCCGGCGCGCCAGCCACCGGCTCACCAGCATGATGAAGGCTCCCGCGAGCACTCCGGGGACGAATCCGGCAAGGAAGAGCCGGGCGATGGAGGCCCCGGTAACCGCTCCGAAGAGGATCATCGGGATGGACGGCGGAATGAGGATCGCGATCGTCGCCGACGCCGAGAGCACGGCGGCGGCGAAGGCGGCCGGATAGCCGCGTTCCTTCATCGCCGGAATCAGCACGCTCCCGAGCGCGGCAGCATCGGCGACGGCCGACCCGGACATCTCGGAGAAGAGCATGCTGGAGGCGGTGGTCGTCATCGCGAGGCCCCCGCGCATCCAGCCGACCACCGAGGCGGCGAAGTCGGTGAGCCGCCGGGAAATCCCGGCGTGGTTCATGAGCGCCCCGGCGAGGATGAACAGCGGAATCGCGACCAGCGGGAAGGAATCGGTCCCGTTGAAGAGGCGGAGTGGGACCACTACCAGCGGGGTGTTCGTGGTGAGCCAGATCGCCAGCACGGACGCCGCGATCAGTACGTATCCGATCGGGATTCCGACCAGGATGAACGCCACCGCGGCGATCAGGGCGACCAGGATCTCCATCGGGGCCGATCAGTCCTTGGGCTGCCGGAGCAGTGTGGCCAGCCGGCGCGCTTCCATGGCGGCGGTCAGCAATGCGAAGAGCGGCAGGACGAGGTAGAAGGCGCCCATCGGAATCGGCATGGTGATCGAGCGTTCGCCCAGGAAGCGGAGCATCAGCACGGTCCCGAACCAGGCAAGGACGAGGTGGAGGGCGAGGACCGCCGCGTGTTCCAGGATCCGGGCGATCCGGCGCGGACGGGGCGAGAGGCGGCTCACCAGGTCCCGGATGCCGATGTGGGCCCCGTCCCGGCGCGCCAGCACCGCCCCCAGGAAGGTGAGCCAGACGAGGGCGAAGCCGGCGAGTTCGTCGTAAAAGCCGAGCCCGCCGCCAAACCCGTAACGCAGCGTGACCTCGACGAGGCACAGGGCCGCGATGCCGGCGAGCAGCAGCGAACAGGCGATCTCCAGCGGATCCCGCCGTTCCCGCGGTGTGATCAGGGCGCCAGTTCCCGCGCCGCTTCGATCCACCCGGCGCCGAAGCGCTCCTCGTAGTGCTCGAAGACGGGCGCCGCCGCGGCGGCGAAGGCCGGGAGGTCCACCTCGTTCACGGCGAGCTGGTCTTCGAGATCGGCGAGGAGGCGCGTGTCCTCCCGGGCCAGGAAATCCCGGAGCCAGTCACCGGTCTCGATCGCCGCCTCGCGAAGTCCGGTCTGCAGATCCTCGGGCAGACTCTCGAGCCACGCGGTCTGCATCACCGGGTAGGCCGGCGTGTAGACGTGGTTCGAGAGCGACAGGTAGCTCTGCACTTCGTGGAGCCGCGCCGCCGTCAACTGGGCGAGGGGGTTCTCCTGCCCGTCCACGACCCCTTGCCGGAGCGCCGAGAAGACCTCTCCGAAGCTCATCGACGCCGGGCTCGCGCCGAGAGTTTCGAAAAGGCGGACGCGCTCCGGGTCCTTGGGGGTCCGGAGGCGAATGCCCTCCAGGTCCGCCGGGGTCACCACCGGGCGCACGTTGTTCGTGATGACCCGGAACCCGTTCTCCCAGAAGGCGAGCAGGGTGAGGCCGTGGTCCCGCCGGAGCGTTTCCTCGAGACCCCTGCCGATCTCGCTGGCGGCGATCCGCTCGAAGTGGTCCCGGTCCTCGATCAGGAACGGCAGATCGAAGATGCCGAATTCGGGCGCCACGGAATGCATCACCGAGGAGGGAATGTGCATCTCGAGCGTTCCCAGGCGGAGCCCCTCGAGCATCTCCTTGTCCTCGCCGAGCTGGCCGGTGCCGAAGATCCGGATCTCGACTTGTCCGGGGAAGCGCGCTTCGACCAGTTCCTTGAAATGCCGGGCACCGTGGTCGAAGGGCGAGTCGGGAAACCCGATGTGGCCGAGGCGGATGACGGCGGGGCCGGACCCGCCGTCCGAAGCGCACGACGCGCCGAGCGCCAGCGCTACCGCCGCGGCGAGGAACCTGCACATCCTGCGGATTGAACCACGGTTCACCCGCGGCGGAGGCTACGGAATGCTGCGCGTCCAGCGGCTGCGGATCGTGATGCTCTCCGTCGCTCCGGGCAGGGTGAGGTCGAAGACTTCTTCGAAAGCGTTCGCGTCGATCCGCGTCAGGGTCAGCGTCGCCCGCGTGCCCCGCGCGTTCTCCGATTCCTCGAGAACGAAGATCATGCGCTCCGGAGGCGATGACGCGGCGTCGAGGACGAACGTGTTCACGTACCCCTCGCTGTTGAATTGGCGCAGGACGTAGGTGTCGCGGTCCCGGTCGAAGCTCAGAATGGTCCAGTCGTCGTGCACGTCCCCATCGGGAAGACCCTCGTGGGGAGGGAACACCGACCGGTTCCGGCTCAGCAGATACGCGTCCTGCAGCACCAGTTCATAGGTGCGGTCGCCGCGCCCCTCGCCGAAGGTGGCGGATTCCGCGCCCGTCCACTCGCCGGCGAAGAACTCGAACGCCGCCCAGCGCTCCGACTCGCTCCAGTTCTGTCCTGAGGGTTCTGCCGGGCCGGCGGCCGACAAGGTGGCGATGGCGGCCAGCGCGAGGGTCAAGATGGCTTTCATGGCGTCCTCCCGGGCAACCCGTGGCCGCCCGACCATGGCCACCCTACCCGGGGCTGCCGGGCGCGCGATTGTAAAGATCCGACGGACTAATCCACGTCGAGGGCCGATACGCGGGCGTTGGCCGCGAATGCCCCGGGCGTCATGCCGGCGAAGGACCGGAACTCGTGGATGAAGTGGGCCTGGTCGTAGAACCCGGCGTCGTAGGCGACCCCGGTGAGCCGGGCGTCGGGCGCCTCCCGCAGGCTCCGGCAGGCGCGCAGGAAGCGCGCCAGCCGCGTCAGGTGCTTCGGCGTCATGCCCAGACTGGTTTCAAACGTCCGCTCGAGGCGCCGCTGGCCGATCCCCAGCGATTCGGCGATGCGATCGATCCGCACCGGGGGCGGGGTCCGCCACAGCGCTCGCACCAGGTCCGAGACGTCCGGTTTCCGGTACGTGTCGAGGCGCCGCAGCAGAAACTCCTGCAGCGCGTCCACCCGCTCCGCGTCGGTCGCAGCCGTTCCAATGCGCTCCTCGACCTCGCGGACGTCGGGGCGGCGCCAGACCTCGTCCGCGGGCGTGGCGCGATCGGCGACGTCACGCACCGCGACCGGAAGGAACTGGTGGGCCCCCCACGGATGGAACCGCACGGCGACGAAACCGCCGGCGCCGGCCGGCTCGATCTCGACGAATCGCCGGGTCTGGGAGACCAGCAGGCTGGCGGGCTGCCGTGTGGCTTCCGCATCCGCGAACCGCATCGTGAACGGCGTGCGGTAGTGGAAGATCGCCTCGACCACGCCATCCGCCACGATGCGCTCCGGCCCGCCGAAGACTGCCGGCCCGTCGCATTCGAGGAGCCAGATCAGCCGGACGTACGGCGCGAGCGCCTCGTGGACGGCGAACTCCCGGTGCCGGATCACCACGGCCTTGGAGGTTCCGCTACGGCTGTGAATCCGCCGCTGCGGAGCCTCCCGTGACGTGGTCCCACAGCTCGAGGGCGTGCCGGGTGAGTGCCGGCAGGTCCTCGCCGAGCAGATATCCGGCCTCGATCAGCTCGAGGGCGGCTTCGGTGAACTGCCCGAGGTAGTCCTCGCGGCTCGAGTAGCGGTCCATGACGGATTTCCGCGGGTCTCCGGCGGCCTGCGCCGCGGCGGCGTCCTTCGGGAACGGCAGGAAGGAGCCGACCATGCTGGAGATCTCGTCGGGGGGTCCGGCCTCGGCGTTGAAGAGGTTCCAGCCCGTATAGGTTGCGAGGGGAACGGTGACCTCGGGCATCCGGATGCCGGCGACCTCGTTCCCGTCCGCGTCCACCGACGAAACCCGGATCGGGAAGCGCCTGCCGATGGCCGGTGGTTCCTGGGTCACCACCCCCTTCGTCAGGAAGTCGGGACCGTAGTCCGCGCGGTAGGCGTAGTGGACGCGGTCCGAGAACTCCACTCCGGGGATGTCCGGGAATCCGAGTTCCTCCGCCGCGACCGCGGTGCCGTCCTCGATGCTCGGGTACTGGCTCGGCGGGGGCGCCCCCCCGTCCCGGGTCCACTGATCCATGGCGAGCAGCAGCGCCCGCTGCCCCCAGCGGAAGTTGTTGGGGTTGGCGCGCTGCTGTCCGATCGTCACGCCCGGGGGGAACCCCGCGGGGCCGTGCTGGGTGCCGGCGTACATGTAGACACGGACGTGGTCCGGGATCCGGGCGTCCTCGCTGGCGTCGATCGTGGTGTGGATGAGGCTCGCGGCCCGGCCCCAGTATTCGTAGGACGAGTTCGTGTAGAAGACCCGCGGATAGAACGCCTCGCGCTGCCGGGTCAGCAACCCCAGGGTGAGACCGGTCTCCGGGTCGGTCTGCTCCACGTCGGTGAACGGGAAGATGTCGGTCGGGTGGAACTGGTTCATGTAGGGGTGGGCGTCCCGGGAAGCCTGTGCGAAGCGGTGGTTGAAGCTGCCCCGGCCGCCGCCCGCCACGTCCGAGATGACCCCGTCGAGCACCCGGCGTCCCTTTTCGTCGCTGTTGAACCCGTAGAACATGAAGGTGCGCAGGAAGCGTCCGCTCTGGGAGACCCCGAAGCTGATGGCGCTCGTGATGTCGCCCCGGGCGATCCCCAGTTCCTCGGACCCGTCGTGGCGGAGCAGCGTCACGAAGTCCCGGATGCCTGCCGGGCCGAGGCCCACCAGCGGCGGGTTGTGGGAGCGGTACACCACCTCGTAGATCCGGTGCGGCTGGAAGCCACCCTCCAGGTAGACCGTGCCGTCGTCGGGCACCACCGAGCCGCTCTCGATCCGCCCGAAGCCCCACTGGTCGCGCGGAACGACCTCCCGCTCGTCTTCGACCCGGTGCCGCACCGTCAGCACGTTCTCGGCGTCGTCCGGATCCTTGACCCGGTAGGGCCGGTGGTTGCGGTCGGCCAGCGTGTGGTGGTCGACAGCGGTCCGGACCACGAAGTCGGCCCGCACCAGTCCCTCGATGGCGGAGCCGTCCGGGTTGGTCGCGATCGGCGGGTGCATCCGCATCCGCAGCGGGTCGTCGTCGGGAACGTCCCACTGCCAGCCCAGCCAGAGCAGCGTGAATCCGTGGCGCATGAGGAACCCGTCGCCGAAGTGCGCCTCGGTCGCCGGAGCGAGGCTCCCCTCGGCCATGTTGAAGTAGCCGAGCATCCCCTTCCGCCCGCGGTTGTTCACCTCGTGCAGCAGGGTGCCCCGGCTCTTCTCCATCACCTTCGGGCGGACCAGGTGGAAGTCGGCGGACATCTCCACCTTCCCGTCGGCGTTCCGCGGCGCGAGAGCGATGTCCGTGATGATCCGGTTCGCGTCGTTTTCGGGATCGAAGGCGAAATGGACGACCCCGATGATCGCTTCGTAGGCGCCGGCCAGACCGAAGCTCCTGCCTCCGAGCACGTCGGAGCGCTCGCGGATCTCGAACCCCACGACCTCGGCCGCGGCGGGAACCGAGAGCGCGGTCAGCAGGCACAGGACCGCGATGACAGTGCGCGTGTTTCCTTTCGACATACCCGAATCCTCCAGCAAGATTGAGGACGGCGAAGATACCGCAGCCTGAGCAGCCTGTGGCAAAACTCACGCGGCATTCGACACCCGCTGAATCCTCGCTGAACCGCTCGCCTTCGGCTCGCTCATCGTTGCGCTTCGGTCGAAATACACTCGGTATTCCTCCCTCGCGCGCCTTGTCAGCGAGGCCCAGCGGGCACCAGTTCTCCCGGTGGGGGGCCGGTGCTCACGCGAGTTTCACCACAGGCTGCTAGGCGGCGGCTGTTCAGACTTCCAGGTAGCGGGCCAGGGACGCGCGGCGCGGACGACGCATCGCCCCGCCGAGCCGCTTCGACAGGTACACCTTGGAATCGCCGTTGTGGATCGGATGCGGCTCGTACTTGACCACGTCGAAGTGCAGGTGGGTCAGGGTGCTGCGCATCTCGTAGTAGCGGTTCTTGGTCTTGACCACGATTTCCCGGAAGCCCTTGTCGATGGCCCACTCTTCCTGGAACTCGTCGAGGGCGCGGAAGTGGCCCTGTCCGCGCCAGTCGCTCCTCGTTCCGCCGAGCCAGGCGTAAAGGACCCGCTGCCCCGAGAACCGCACCGCTTCGCGCAGGCGCTCGACCAGGTCCGCCAGCTCCGGGTCGGTCTCCTCGTTCCGGATTTCGTGGGCCACCCGGTAGGAGACCGGGGCGAAGCGGGCGGGCTCCTCCGGCAGGCTCGCCTCCACCATGAAGATCCCGTGCTCGCGTCCCTTGAGGCGATCGTGAATCTGGGCGGCGGACTTCTTCCGGTCGAACTCACCGAAGAACTCCTCGATGAACTGGATCTCGAGCGCGCCGGTCTCCAGCGGGTACTGGCGGATCCGGAAGGGCTGGTCCAGGGACATACGGCTCAACGCGCCGCGGGATGCGGCCACAGGCGTCCGCGTTCCTCGAGTTCTTCCTCGATTCGCAGGAGCTCGTTGTACTTCGCAACGCGTTCCCCGCGGCAGGGCGCTCCGGCCTTGATCTGGCCGGCCCCGGTGGCGACGGCCAGGTGCGAGATCGCGGTGTCCGCGGTCTCGCCGGACCGGTGGCTCAGCATGGCTCCGAGGCCGGCCCGGAGCGCTCCCTGGACGACCTGCACCGTCTCGGTCAGGGTGCCCACCTGGTTGGGCTTGATCAGGATGGCATTGGCCGCCCTCTCGCGAATCCCCCGCTGCAGCCGGTCTTCCTGGGTGACGAAGAGGTCATCCCCGACCAGCTGCACCCGGTCTCCCAGGGTCGCGGTCAGCTCCGACCAGCCCTCCCAGTCGTCCTCGGCGAGTCCGTCCTCGATGGAGAGCAGCGCAGGAAACCGGTCCAGCCACGCGGCGTAGGTCTCGATCATCGCGGAAGCCGGCTGCGCGGCGTCGTCCGGGGCAAAGCGGTAGCCGTTTTCGTCCGCGAACTCGGTGGCCGCCACGTCGAGGGCCAGTCCCATCTGCTCGCCGGGCACAAAGCCGGCGCTCTCGACAGCCTCCACCAACAGCTCCAGCGCCTCGCCCGCGTCCGCGAGCGCCGGTGCGAACCCGCCTTCGTCGCCCACTGCCGTCGAGTGACCTCGCTTGCCCAGCACCTCACGCAGTTCGTGATAAACGGCGACTCCGGCCTGGAGCGCGTCCGAAAAGAAGTCGAAGCCAAGCGGGGCCACCATGAATTCCTGGACCAGCAGAGCGTTGTCGGCGTGGGCGCCGCCGTTCAGCACGTTGAAATACGGGACCGGCAGGGTGTCGGCGATGGCGCCGCCGAGCGACCGGTAGAGCGGCAGGCCCGCAGCCGTTGCCGCCGCCCGGGCGCTCGCCAGCGAAACGGCCAGGATTGCGTTCGCCCCGAACCGCGAACGGTCTGCGGAACCGTCGAGCTCGATCATCAGCCGGTCCACGGTCGCCTGGTCGGCCGCGTCCTCGCCGGCGAGTTCGGGGCCGATCTGTTCCTCGATGGCGCTGACCGCCCCGAGCACGCCCCGTCCCCGGTAGCGTTCCTCGTCCTGGTCCCGGCGTTCGACGGCTTCATGCCGGCCGGTGGACGCTCCGGACGGCACCGCGGCCCGCCCGCTGGCGCCCCCGACGAGCCACACCTCGGCTTCCACGGTCGGGTTCCCTCGTGAATCGAGGATCTCCCGGGCGGCAATCCGGTCGATCCAGGTGTCGCTCTCGTCCATCCGCCGCGTCATGGACTGACCCTCACCGTCCGTCTCCCCGTCGCCGGCGGGTAGAGCGGCACTTCCGCCACCTGGGGAGAACGGCACTCGTCCGGCAACTTCATGACGTTACGAAACATAGCAGTCCCCAGGCGCATTCTCGGCCGACGGCACGGGATTCAGTTGCCGTTTGACAAAGGGGGGGTGGCGCGATTGACTTACGGACGTATGAATCCCCGGATTGTCGGCGGGCAGGGGCGTCTGGTCCTTGTTCTGGTCGCGGGGTCGTTGCTGGCGGCCCCCGCCCTCGCCGTCCCGGGTTCCGTTTTCGAGGAACCGCCGGTTGGCCGGGAGACGGGCGAGGCCAGCGTGGCCGGGGCCGCGTCTGCCGGCGTCGTCGTCCTGGCGCAGATCTCCGGGGTGGTGGCGAGCGAAGACGGGAACCCGCTGCCGGGAGCCCTGGTTTCGGTCTTCGCGGCGGACAGCGACGACGGCGCGGCCCGCTTTGCGGTCACCGACGAGGAAGGCCGGTTCGAGGTCGGCGAAGCGTCCCCCGGGCTCTACAGCCTGCGCGCCTACCTGGCGGGATTCCTCCCGTCGCCGAGGGCGCAGGTGCTGGTCCGTAGCGGCGCGTCCCTGGCGGACACCCTGCTGATCCAGATGGCCGCCATCGGTTCGGAACAGGGCACCGGCACGCTTTCTGAGCTCCGCTGGCTGCTGCAGCGCGGCGGACGGAACGTCCTGAAGGACCGTCGCGCCGGAGTCGATTTCGACAATATCTGGGAGGGCCCGTGGAACGATGGGCCCCGCTTCCCGGCGCTCGCTTCCCTGGAAGGCGAGTTCGGTTTCTTCGCCGCGTCGGGCAGCTCGCTCGGGCTCCCCGAGAGCCGGGCGGTGGATTCCGGAATCGCCTACACACGGTTCGAACTGCCGTCGACCGCGCGCGGCAACTGGGAGGCCGAAGCCCGCCTGATGGAGTCGGCGTTCGCGTCCTGGGCGGCGAACCTCTCCTACACGATGGAGGAGTTCGACGGACACGAGTTCGCCGCCGGGATCGCCTACCAGCGGCACGTCTACGGCGATGCTCCCGATTACCGCCCGCCGGCGGCGCCCATCCTGAATCTGGCGCTGCTCCAGGAACCGCAGGCCGAGTGGGACGGTGCGGTATTCGTCGCCGATGACTTCACGCTCGGGCGGGCCAGCCTGAGCACCGGACTGACCTATCGCCGCTTCTCGTACCTGACCGGACACCGGGGTCTTGCGCCGCGGGCGGTCCTGGAATACCGGGCGGCCGAGGACTGGACGCTGATGGGCGGCGTGGCGGTCCGGGTGGACGGCCCGATCGGAGAAGACTCCGCGCTTCTGTCCCGGGTGGCGCACGGCGACCTGCTCGCCCTCGATCCATCCTGGTTCGGCTCGGAGGCGGCCCAGCGGAACACCCGCTACCAGGCCGGCGTGCAGTACGAGGCCTCTCCCAACCATGTCCTCGCGGCCAGGCTGTTCCGCGAGGTCACCACCGACCAGCTCCTGCGGACGTTCGAATCGGGTCCGGTTTCGGGAGGGCGATTCGATGTCTCGAACGCCGGCGACTATGCCTCGACCGGTTTCGCCTTCGACTGGATTCGGGAGATGGGTCAGGTCACCCGCCGCCTCGATCTCGGCGGCCGGGTCTCCTGGCTGGTGGCGGCCGTCCGGAATCCGGGCGGCGACCCATCGCTCGACGCGCCCGCGGATCCCCTGGGTTTTGTCGGTCCGGGTGGCCCGGGCGTCGCGACTGCCGCCCGTTTCCTGCTGCCGGTCGGAGGCACCGCTGTCGTCCACGACCTTTCGGCGGAAATCCTGGCGCGGCTTCGTCCCTCGGGGACCCGCTTGGCCGCGGCGTACCGCGTGATCCGCCATCCCGGTCTGACGCCGGCGCATCCGGCCCTGTCAGCCGCCGACGAACACACGGCCCGCTTCGACGTGGAGCTGGTCCAGCTCATCCCCTTCGCCGACTGGAGCGGGACCGAGTGGGAGCTGTCGCTCGCGGTTCGCGATCTCTTCTTCCGCGAGATGCTGGGACGGTCCCTGCTGGACGAGATCGCGGTGGCCCATGCGCCCCGGCGCGTCGTGGGCGGCCTCGCCGTCAGGTTCTAGGGAGCTGGGAGCGCCGGCCTCTGGCCGGCATCGTCCGCCGGAGGCGGACGAAACTGCCATCGCTATGCGCGGCAAGGCGCGGTTACCCGGGATGGCGCAACGTCATGCACAAGGTAATGACGGCGGTTTCGCCTCCCTATGGTCGGCGATGCCGGCCAGAGGCCGGCGCTCCGAGGCCGGCGCTCCCCATCCAATCCATTGAATCTCCCGACGCCGATCCGTCACATTGGATAAGATGGCGGGTCCGGCAGTTCATCCACTGACCGGCGACTGACGGCATGCCCCTCCTCCGCGGCGTCACCCGCTCCACCCTCGCCGTAGCAGCGACCGCGCTGCTGCTCGCGCTCGCGGTGACGAACGTTGCGCGTCAGGTGGTCTCCGGCGTCATGGACGACGGTGTGCTGTGGGGCGACGAACTGGGCCGGGTGGTCGCCATGCGCGTGGCAGAGGGAGGAGCGGGGGACCGGGCCGGTATCGAAGTCGGCGACGCGCTGCAGGTCATAACCGACCGGACCAGCGGCACGACGATCGAAGTGGACAGCGCGGCCGATGTCCGCAGCGTGCTCGACGACGCTTCGGAGGGCTCGCGCCTGCGCTACGTCCTGATCCGGGAGGGGGAGCGCCGCGGGATGACGCTCTCGGTCGTGCCTCTCCCGACCGGGAACGTCTCGCTCTATCTGTTCCTGGCGGCCGTGGGGATCTTCGCCGGCGGGGTCGGCACCTTTGTCTACGCCTTCCGCCGCGGCGCCTCGGCGTCGGCCCACTTCTACGGGCTCTGCCTCCTGTGGCTGCTCGCGTTCTCGTTCTCGTTCACAGGGGAACTGGATCTCTTCGACCACCTCTTCTTCTGGCTCGACCGGATCGGGGTGTTGTTCTTCCCACCGGTTTTCCTCCACTTCGCGCTCACCTTCCCGAACCGCAGCCGGTTCCTCGAGCGTTGGCCGAAGCTGCTCCAATGGGGGTACGCGCCGTCCATCGCCCTGCTCGGGCTTTCGATCGGTTCCCGCATCCTCTACTTCTCGCCATTCAGCCCCGGGGGTGGGGTCATTACCGGCAGCGAGTTCGTGGTGGACCGCCTCGAGCCGGTGCTGTGGGCGCTCTATTCCCTCGCCGCGTTCGCCGCGTTCGTGGACGCCTATCGCAACGCCGAGAGCGTCACTGTCTCGAAACAGCTCAAGTGGATCGTCTGGGGCACGGGAGCGGGAATGCTGCCGTTCGCGCTGATCTACGCGGTTCCCTATCTGGGGGGGCTTCCCACGACGCCGGAAATGGAGCTCTCCCTGGTGCCGGTGGTCCTTGTTCCGCTGTCCTTCGCGTACGCCATCGTCAAGTACCGGCTGATGGACGTGGAGGTCCTGTTCAAGCGGGGGATCCTGCTGGCCTCTTTGATGCTGGGCATCGCCGCCATCTTCCTGGCGGCCTTCCTGGTGGGAACCACCTGGTTCGGAGGCGACGAGCACTCGCTGATCATCGCGGTGCTCTCGGCCATCGTCGCGGCGCTGGCCGTCCCCGCCTTCCGGACCCGCACGGAACGCCTGATCGACCGGCTCTTCTATCGCGAGCACTACGACTTCCGGCGGGCGCTCGCCCGATTGGCCGGCGAGATGAACTCCCAGCTCGATCTGGTTCCGCTGGCGAACCGCCTGGTCGAGCGCATCGCCGAGACCTTCCGGATGCAGCGGGTGGCGCTGCTCACCGCCGTGCAGGACACCGCCGTTCCGGAGCTCAGGGTGGTGGCGGCGCACGGCCTCGACGACACCGATATCGCCGCTTCCGAGCGATTCATCGCTGCCGCGTCCGTAAGGAAGCGGCTGAGCGCCGGAGCGATCGTCCGCACCTACCAGATGCCGGTGCCGGTCCGCGAAGGTGTCTGGGTGCTGAACGCCGTCCCGTGCTTCGCGCGGGGCGAAGTGGTGGGCGCCTTCCTCCTGGGCGAGACCGTGGACGGCGAGGAACTCTCCTCCGAGGATCTGGATCTGCTCCGAACGGTGGCGGCGCAGGCGGCCACCGCCCTCGTGAACGCGCGCCTCTACAGCTCCCTCCAGGCCAAGCACGAGGAGGTGGTGGCGCTCCGGGAACAGAGCGAGGACACGATCGAGTCGCTCGCCGCCGGCGTAGTGGTCCTCGACCTCAAGGGCCGGGTCGTCCGCTGGAACCGGTCCATGGAGATCATCTACGGGCGGAGCCGCCACGAGGTCGCCCACTCCTCCTACGCGGCGGTCTTTCCGAGGAGCCTGCGGCAGGCGCTCGACGCCGGTCTCGGTGAGGGATGGCTTTCCCGGAGCGAGGGCGGCGGAATCTCCCGGATGAACCTGAGGGCGGCCGACGGGCGGGACCGCGTCGTGAACGTCAAGGCCGCGCCGTTCATGTCGGGGGCCGGGCAGCGCCACGGCGCCATCCTCATCTTCGAGGACATCACCGAGCGCGTCGGGATGGAGAACGAGATGCAGCTCCGGGAAAAGATGAGTTCCCTCGGCGTTCTCGCGGCCGGTGTCGCCCACGAGGTGAACACGCCGCTCACCGGGATCTCCAGCTTCACCCAGATGCTGCAGGACCAGACCTCCCGGAACGATCCCCGCCGCCCGCTCCTCACCAAGATCGAGAAACAGACGGAGCGCGCCTCGAAGATCGTCAACGGCCTGCTCAACTTCGCGAGGCATGGACAGACGGACTTCCAGATCGTGAACCTCAACCGGGTGTTGGGGGACGTGCTCTCCCTCCTGGACCATCAGTTGAAGAGTTCGCACATCCGCATCCGCAAGGAACTCGACCCGGCCCTTCCGCCGCTCCGGGGCGACGAGAACAAGCTCCAGCAGGTCTTCGTGAATCTCGCGGTGAACGCCTTCGACGCCATGCCGGCAGGCGGTTGGCTCACGCTCACCACCCGCAGCGAGGGAGGGCAGGTGATCGCCGAAGTCGCCGACACCGGCGAGGGCATCGCCCCCGAGGACATCCGGCGGATCTACGACCCCTTCTTCTCGACCCGCAAGAAGAGCGGCGGGAACGGTCTCGGACTGTCGATCAGTTACGGCATCGTCCAGGAACACGGCGGCGCCATGGAAGTCGAGAGCAACGTGAGCACCGGCACCCGTTTCCTCATCCGTTTCCCGGCGGCGGATTCGTCGGCTGACCGTCCGGATTCCGGGGATTCCTCCGTGGCGGTTCCGAAGGCCGCCGGTTCGCGCGGCGCAGACGCCAGGAGCCTGTCCTGATATGAGTCGAAACCGCGGGACCGTTCTCGTCGTGGACGACGAGCAGGTGATGCGGGAGATCCTCGAGGCGCTGTTGCGCCAGGCCGGCTACTCCGTGCGCCTCGCCGAGAACGGCGAACAGGGAATCCGGATCGTGGATCGGGAGCCGATCGATCTGGCCGTCGTGGACGTGATGCTTCCGGACATTTCCGGCCTCAAGGTCCTCGAGCGCCTCCGAGAGATCGATCCGGAGATCACGGTCGTGATGCTCACCGCCTTCGCCTCGGTGGAAACCGCGGTGACGGCGATCAAGTGCGGCGCGTTCGACTACCTGACCAAGCCGTTCAAGAACGACGAGGTGCTCAACCTCGTCGGGAACGGAGTGCGCCAGCGACGGCTCGCCCGGGAGAACCGTTCGCTGCGGGAACAACTGGTCCGCCGCGAGCGATTCGACGAACTGGTCGGGAAGTCACCCCGGATGCAGGAGGTGTACGCCCTCATCGAACAGGTTGCCGGATCCCGGTCCAACGTGCTGATCACGGGCGAGAGCGGCACCGGGAAGGAGCTGGTGGCGAAGGCGATCCACCGCCTCAGCCCGCGCAAGAAGCGCCCCTTCGTCACCGTCCACTCCGGGAGCCTCCCGCCCGAACTGCTCGAGAGCAACCTCTTCGGCCACCTCAAGGGAGCCTTCACCGGTGCGGTGGCGCCCAAGAAGGGGCTTTTCGAGATTGCCGACGGCGGCAGCATCTTCTTCGACGAGATCGGCACCGTGCACGTGGACACCCAGGCGAAGCTGCTCCGGGTGATCCAGGAGAAGGAGTTCATGAACCTCGGCGGGGTCGAGACGATCAAGGTGGACGTCCGGGTCATCGCCGCGACCAACACCGACCTGAAGCGGCTGGCCGACCAGGGCAAGTTCCGCGAGGACCTCTATTTCCGGCTCGACGTCATCAATATCCACCTCCCACCGCTGCGGGACCGCCGGGAGGACATTCCCGCGCTCGCCCAGCACTTCCTCCGGAAGTACGGGGGCGAGAACGGGAAGAACCACCTCGCCTTCTCCGCCGACGCCATGCAGGCGCTGCTCGACTGTCCGTGGCCCGGCAACGTGCGCCAGCTCGAGAACGCGGTCGAGCGCGCCGTGGTGCTGACGCCAGCCGACGACATCGACGTCTCGCTGCTGCCGGACGCCGTTCGGAGCCGGACGTCGCGCGCCTCGGTTGCCTCGGTTCCGCCGCTCGAGGACGGAGTTACGCTCCGCGAGTACATTTCCGAGGTGGAACGGCAGCTTCTGCTCGAAACGCTCGACCGGGTCGGCGGCATTCAGAAGCGTGCCGCCGAGGTACTCGGTCTCAAGCCCACCACCCTGAACGAGATGCTCAAGCGCCACGGAATCCGGTTCGGCCGGCGACCTCCGGAGACCTTCGGGTCCGTTCTTCGCGAGGTCCAGTGATGGGAACGGCGCGACGGATCGCCCGGCTCGCGGTTCTGCTGGCGGTCCTGCCGGCGGTGGCGGTGGCCGGCCAGGAAGAGCTCAGCCGGAACGAGAGGCTCGAGCGGCTGCGCGAGGACCACCGCGAGTGGCTCGAGGAAGAGGTGGTCTACATCATCACCGACCGGGAGGAGGACGTCTTCCTCAGTCTCGAGACCCTTGAGGAGCGGACCCGCTTCATTGAGGTCTTCTGGGAGAAACGCGATCCGTACCCGGCGACTCCGGCGAACGAGTTCAAGGACGAGCACTACGCCCGGATCGAGTACGCGAACCAGTACCTGGGCCGGGACACCTTCCGGGCGGGATGGCGCACCGATCGCGGCCGCTACTACATCCTGCTCGGCGAGCCGCGCGAACGGCATTCCTTCGACGGCTACAACGAGGTGGTTTCGTCCGAGCTCTGGTTCTACCAGGGGGACGTACAAAAAGGGCTGCCGTCGTTCTTCTATCTCGTCTTCTTCAAGCGCCACGACATCGGGGAGTACCGGCTGTATCACCCCGTTGTGGACGGGCCCCAGTCACTGGTGCGGGGGCAGTACACACAGGGTCCCGGCCCCGAAGGGAACGTCCAGGCGTACGAAGCCCTCCAGCGCGTCGACGCCGAACTCGCGAACGCGTCGCTCTCCTTCGATCCGTCGGAGCCGGGCGACTGGACGACGGGCAGGGCCTCGCTTTCGAGCGATCTCCTGATCGCCCGCGTCGAGGATTCGCCGCGAAGGGCGATCCGTACCGACTACGCCGACGCCTGGCTCCGCTACCGGGATCGGGTCTCGGCCGACTACTCGTTCAACTTCGTCCCGAGCCGGGGAGTGTTCGGAGTCACCGGAGGGCCGTCCGGCACGCCGTTCGTCCACTTCAGCGTCGAGATCGACCCCCAGAACTTCACGCTCGAGACCGACGAGGACCAGACGTCGTTCTATACGACCCTCGACATCTCGGTCGAGGCGGTGAACGAGGATGACGTGGTGGTGCTGGCCATCGACCGCCCCGCCTACCTGGAGCTCACGCCGGCGCAGGTCCGGGACGTCCAGGCATCGCCCTTCGCGTACCAGGACAGCGTCCCCTTGCTGCCCGGGCAGTACGAGTTCAGCGTGATCGTCCGCAACCGCGCGGCCCAACAGTTCACCGTGCTCGAGACCGAGATCGACACCACGGGCCTGGGGGAGGCCGGCTCGTCCCGGATCGCGGGTATCGTCGCCGGTTTCGACGGCACCGATCTGGTGGACGTGCCCAGCCCCGACGCGATCCGCACGTTCCAGGTCGGGAGCGTTCGTGTCCAGCCGGCGGCGGATGGCCTCTTCGCCCTCGGGAACGTGCTCTACGCCTTCGCGCATGTGATGGATCCGGGCGAGGACCAGCAGATGCGGTTCCAGTTGCTCGGCGACGCTTCGGGCAGCCCGGAGGGGGAACCCCTCGCGGAACTCACCGCGGCGGTTCCCACGCCGGGCGCGGTCCTTGCCCGGATGTCGCTGGACCTTGGAGTCGGCGGAAGTTACTGGCTGCGGGCCCGGCTCGAAGACTCAGGCGGCGCCCTGCTGGACCAGCGTGACCGGCGGATCCAGGTTTCGCCGCGCGCCGGGGTCCCGCGCGCCGGGTTCGTTTACCGCCGCGGCTTCAACCCGGAGACGCCCGGTCTCCTGGCGCTCGTCCGGGGTGATCAGTATCTGACGCTGTCACGCTTCGACGACGCGCTTCGCGAGTACGAGGCTGCGGTGGCGTCCGGAAATCCGCAGTTGCCCGCCGCGCGCTGGAAGCTCGCCCACGGCTACATCCAGACGAACCGGGTGACGGACGCGGCAGCGCTGCTCGAGCCCATGGTCGAGCAGTTCCCGGAGGTCTTCGAGGTGGCCAGCGGGATCGGTTTCGTCCGCTACTTCCAGAACCGCTTCGACGAGAGCGTGGCGCATCTGGAACATGCGCTCTCGCTGCGCACACCGGGATTCGGGCTGCTGAACGTCCTCGGAGACGCCTATGCCCAGGTCGGACGTCTAGAGGAGGCACGCGCGACCTTCCAGCGCTCGCTGGAGATGAACCCCGAGCAGCCCTTCCTCCGCGAGCGGCTCGCCGAGATCAGCGCCCCGCCGCCTCGCCGGTAGCGCCTCGGAGCGCCGGCCTCCGGCCGGCATCGCGGCCCGCGAGGGCCGCGAAACCGCGTACTCCATTCCCCGGAGTAGCACGCCCAGCTTGGAACGCCGGCTTCAGCCGGCACAGCGGCGCGCGCGCCGCGGCGGCTCGACGCTGATTCGCGCGCGGGGTCTGTCGGACTGCGTCAGAACCGGAGCCGCAACCCCACCCGCGCCACCCGCGGAGGCAGGATCCCCACCACCGCGCCGAACGAATCGTCGCGCGAGCCCTCGCCCACCACGTTGTTCAGGTTCAGTGCGTTGAAGACGTCCAGGTAGGTCGAGAATTCGGCGTCTCCCGGAAGGTCCAGCCGGTGATCGAGGCGGAGGTCGAGGATCGGCACCGCCGGTGACCGGGCCGCGCCCGGCGGCTCCACGATGACCTCGGTGCTGCCCTGGGGAAGCGGCCTGCCGTCCAGCGTCTCGGTGAAGATGACGGACCGGTAGTTGGGCCACCCGGAATGCGCCCGGAAGGAGCCCGCCACCGCGAAGCCCCAGGGCAGGCGGTAGCTCCCCGACACCCGGGCGATGAAGGGGCGATCCCAGTACGTCGGGCCCTCGTGGAGGTCCCCGTGGTTCGGGTTGTTCAGGAGGGGCCCCGGGAATCCGGTAGCCTCGTCGATCTGGTCCCCCGGACCCGGCAGCCAACCGATCGAGCGGCTCACGGTAACCGAGGCCAGGAGTTGCCAGCCCGCCGCGTACCGCCTGCGCGCTTCCAGGATGAGCCCCTGATAGCTGGACCCGATTCCCGGGTTGTACAGCCGAAAGCGGCTCTGCCCGAGGGTCGCGGGATCCTGGAGCCAGAGTTCGATCGGGACGTCGTCGTCACTGCCGCGGACGAAGTCGCGGCCCGGGTCGAGATGGGGAACCGGGCGCCACGCGGTCGCCGGGACACCGACGTCCGTGTCTTCGAGGAGGTTGCTTTCGCGGCGCAGGATGCCCGTCAGGCCGAAGGTGATTCCCCAGGGGATTTCTCGATGGATCCCGAGCGTCAGCTCATCGGTGGAAGGCTGCTTCAACTCCGGGTCCACCTCGTTCAACACCGGTATGAAAACGCTCAGCGGAGCGGTGAAGTCGACCTCTCCCTCGTCCACCACCGAGTTGAAGTTGCGGTCGTCGAACCGGAACTTGGCCGAAGCGCGCGCGTTCGGGTTCGCATAGCCGGGAACGGTCACCCCCAGTTGGTGGAGGTAACGCCCGGCGCTCAGGCGGATCTGAGTGCGTCCGTCTGCGGTGAGCTGGTAGTTGATTCCCAGCCGCGGGGCGACACCCAGCCAGGAAACGAGATTGGAATCTCCGGCCGTTTGCCGGGGAATCCCGAATCGGCTGAACGCTTCGGTCCAGGCTCCGATCTCGTTTTCCTGATCGGGGTATCCGCCCCCCCACCAGTCCGCGCGGAGCCCGGCCTCCAGCACCAGACGCCCCCGCACCAGGGTGTCCTGCGCGTAGAGCCCGACGTTCCGGGTGAAGTTCCGGACGGCCACCGGATCGTTGTAGAGCGTGACCTCGATCGGGCGCACCCGATCGTGGATGTAGACGATGCCGCCGTGCAGGTCATAGGTGGTCCGCACCGGATTCACCGTGGTTTCGACCCCTACCTTGAACTCGTTCGTGCTGCCGAAGATTCCGTCCCGGAAGAGGGTCGCCGTAGCGTTCGCCTGCCACCGGTCGCGCTCGTAGATGGTGTTGGTGCCCGAACCCCCGTACCAGACGCCGGTATTCAGCTCCCAGCGCGAAACGTTCGGCTCCCGATCCGGTTGCTGGCCGTACGGAAAGTAGAGATCCAGCCGGCTGGCGCGCGCTTCGACAAGGAGTGACTCGCCGAAGACGCCGGACCAGGAGAGTTGTCCGAGCGTCGCGGTCGAGTCCTGATGGAACGTTGTCTCCGGACGGGGACGGAACAGGCTCGCGCCGCGATAGGGCCGGAACTTGTCGTTGCGGTAGAAGAACAGTCCGAGTTCGTGTCCCTCGGCCACCTTGAAGCTGGTCCGAGCCAGGATGTTGTCGAGTTCGGTGAGGTCCACCCCGGGTTCGCCACCCTCGAAGAAGAACCCCGGGAGGAACGGCTCTACCCGGAATCGGGAGACGTTGAAATAGAACCAGGCGCGGTCGCGTTGTACGGGACCGCCGAGTTCCACGCTCCCGTCGAAGAGCGACTTGAGACGGTTGGCCTGGCCAACTCCCCGGGCGCGGAGTCCGTCATCGAGATTCTGAGCCTGGAATCGCTCGTGTTCGTAGAAGAAGCTGCCGCTGCCGGCGAACCGGTTCGTGCCTCTCCGGGTGACGATGTTCAGGAACACTCCCGGGGTCTGGATCTCCGCGCGGTGTCCCGCCGTGGAAACCTCGACCTCCTCGAAGCTGTCGAACGAGTAGTAGGCGAGGCTGGCACCCATCGCCGCGGGGTCCGTCACGTTCACGCCGTTCAGGTAGTACTGGTTCTGCGTCCACGCCGAGCCCGCCGCCGAGAACAGGGACTGCTGGCCACTTTCGGCCCCGCCCACGTTGATCTTGGACATCATGACTCCCGGCGTCTGCTCCAGCACGGTCCAGATGTCGCGCGTGTTGGGCAGGTCCTCGAGCACCGGCCGGTCGATGGTTTCCCGGACGCCGCTGCCACGCAGGTCCAGGAGGCGCCGCGAGACCGCCGCGACGCTCTCGGTGATCCCGGCGAGCGCCAGTTGCAGTCGGATTTCGACGACCGACCCCGCGTCCACCACGACCTCGGTGGGCGGCACGTCCTCGAATCGGGGATGCGCTGCGGTGATGGTCCAGATGCCGGGCTCGAGTCCCGCGAACCCGAACCGTCCCGACGGTCCGGCGGCCTGCTCACGCCGCAGCCCGCGTCCCTGGAGCGCGAGGGACACCCGGGCGCCCGGCAGGACTCCGCCGGTGGCGTCGAGCACGACGCCGTCAACCCCCCCGGTCGGCTGTGCGGTCCCGGAGGTGGGAAGCGCCGTGAGAACCGCGCTCAGAGCGACCGCCGCGAGCAGGCGACAGCGGACCGGCGGCGCCGCGGAGAGGGAGGGATTCGAAGAGAAGACGTAAATCACTGATTCTAGGACCATTTTGGCGCTATGAACCGAACCTTGCCCCACGTCTTTCCCTACATCTAGGTCCTCCGGCATGACCGGTCACGCCGGGACATCCCGAGCGACGGCACCACGGTCTGCCCCGATGCTGTACTCCGACCGCAACGGCCACCGCTTTTGCGGTAGCGCTCGGCCACCTCTACTTTGGGAGTGGTGGAGGTGGAGGGGGTGGTGGG
>VXNL01000106.1 GCA_009840635.1 Acidobacteriota bacterium
CCGCCACCCGGGGACACCCTCCTCGACGCTGACCGCGGCGACCACGCGCGTGTCTCCCTGCCGGACGAGCACCGAACCGGGGGCGCGGCGGAGAAAGCCCGCCTGAAGCCCGAGGTCGCGGATTTCCCGCTCCCCGCGTCCGCCCCGCCGGCTCACCCGCGACCGCCGTCCGAATCCGCCAGCAGCCGCTCCGGCGCCCGCCCGAAACCCGATCGGAGATCGAGATGCCCGGCCAGCGTCTCGGTCTCGCGTCCCTCCACGAGGAGCCGCACCTCCGCGATGGCCGGCAGGCTCTCGACCAGCGTGTGACTGAGGCTGTAGACCGTCAGTTCCTCCGCGTGCAGCCCGCCCGAGTGGCCTTCCAGCAGGTCGAGGGTGAAGTTGATGACGGCGACGCCGCGACCGCTCACGAACACGTCCAGGACTTGTACCTCCTCGGGGAACGTTCCGGACTCGTCCACGATCCGCTGCACCAGGGCCTCCGCGCGGCCGCGGGTGGTGGGAAACCGCGGGAGTTCCACCTCACGGGCGTGGAGAAGGCCGTCCGGGCCGGCGGCATACAGCTTCGCGGCCTCGAAAACGTCCTGGTCCTGGATCGCGGAAGCGGCGGTCTCCGCGCCGGGCGGGACCACCGATGCCGCGCCGCCGGTCGCCGACAGCGAGCCCGATTCCTCCGCCGGAACAACGCCACACGCCGCGAGAACCCAAAGGCCCGCGGCCGCGGAGAAGGCGCCTCCCGGAATCCGTCGGGGCCGCGCGGACGTCACCGAAAGTCTCCCGTAGGCCGAAGACTGCTGAGGGAACGCTGGTATCGAAGGATTCCGGTTGCCAGCGCGCGCGCCGCCCGCTCGGGGAATGCCGGGTCCGAAAGTCGCGAGAGGTCCCGCCGCGAGGTGACGAACCCGAGTTCCACCTGCACGGCCGGCATCGCCGCTCCCCGCAGGACCCTCACGGGTGCGTCGGCCACCCCTCCCGCGGCCATGTCCAATCCCTGCAGTTCCGAGGCCAACGCCTCGGCCAGCCTCCGCGAAGCCGGCACCAAGGGCGCCTGCGCGCTGCTCCAGGGCACGAACTGAACCGCGCTCCCCGCGGGCGCCCGCCCCGCGGCCTGCGGAGTGAGGTGGTACACGAGACTCCCGGAAGCGGCCGGACTCGGGGAGGCGTTCAGATGAATGCTGATGAGCACGTCGGCACGGGCGGTGTTGGCGGCAGCGATCCGGTCATCGAGCGCGATGTCGCGATCCGAGTCCCGGGTCAGCACCACCTGGAATCCGTGCTCCCGTTCCAGCAGGTCACCGAGTGCGAGCGCCACCGAGAGCGCCACATCCTTCTCGGCCACGCCTCCTTGACCCTCCGCCCCGCGGTTGGCCCCGCCATGCCCGGGATCGATGGCGATCGTGCGGACCTCCGTGGGCCCTACCGGGTCACCGCGGCGGCGCGCGTCCGCGGCCGGGCGCTCCCCCAGCACATCCGCGCCCGAGGCAGCGCGCACCCCGCCGCGGAGCAGATTGAGCGTCAGCGCACCGGGCGTTCGTTCCTGGAGGAAACGGCCGTAGTTGCGGCCGGTGTTGATCTCGAGGATGTAGCCGGTGCCCCGGCGGATGAGATCGACGTGCTCGACCACGCCGTCCCGCGGCGTTTCCTCGGCGAAGCCGGTCTCGACGAACGCCGTCCGCACCAGCACCGAGACCCGGCGCCGTCCTTCTTCGATCTCCAGCGGGACCGGCGGATCGGTGCGCACGATCACCCGGGTGGACCCGGGGCGGCTCGCGATTTCGACATCGAGGCGGGGATACCCCTCTCCCACCGCCAGGGTCCTCGCGTTGTCGTCGTACCGGACGCGGCCCGGAAGGAGATCCGGCAGGACGAGCGCCACGAAATCGAGGGGCACGAACCACTCGCCGCCCCGCCGGACGCTCGGGTTTCGCAGCACGCGGGTGGTGTTCCCGACCCTGACGAAGCTGCGCCCGGCGTCGAAACGGACCGGTTCGCCCGCAAACCGGAGCACCGCCTGCCGCTCGCTGTCTCCCGGACGCACCGTGCCCCCAAGAGCCCCGGCAACCTCCGCGAGCCGCACCATCTCCACCCCGCCCAGTCTCCGCACCGCCAGCGCCGTGGCGTCACCCTGATCGACGATCCAGAGTTCGGGCGACCGCTGGGCGCCGAAGACCGCGCCAGCCGCATCCAGCGCCGGAATCCAGCCGGAACCCACGAACCCAAGGGCGAGGAGGAACGGCGGAAATCGGAGGGCGCCGCGACGCATGAATGGCAGCCGGCAACAGAATAGCGTTTCGTCGTTCAGGGTTCGTTGTCCCGACCGGAGCCACCCGGGTCCTTGCCGTAGAATCCGCCGCCCTCATGACAGACAAGGGATTTACGGTCCAGCCCGCGGACGGGGGCCTCATCGTGCTGCTCCCCGGCCTGGGGGCGGTCAGCACCACCTTCATCGCCGGGATTCACGCGATTCGCAAGGGATTGGCCGCACCCGTCGGGTCGGTGACCCAGATGGGCACGATCCGGTTGGGCAAGCGCACGGAAGGACGCACCCCGCTGATTCGGGACTTCGTGCCCATCGTCCCGATCGAGAACCTCTCCTTCGCCGGGTGGGACCTGTTCGAGGACGACGCCTATACGGCGGCGCAGAAGGCCGGCGTGCTCGAACCGGCGCTGCTCGATCAGGTGCGGGAGGAACTGGAGGCCGTGCGGCCCATGCCGGCCGTCTTCGACCGCGATTTCGTGAAGAAGCTCGACGGGTCGTACGTCAAGTCGGGGGCCACCAAGATGGACCTCGCCGACCAGCTCATCGAGGACATCGAGCGGTCCCGGGAGGCCTCGGGCGCTGCCCGGGCGGTGATGATCTGGTGCGGTTCCACCGAGACCTTCCTGGCCGAGGCTCCCGTCCACCGGGACCTCGAGACGTTCGAAGCGGGCCTCCGGAACAACTCACCCGACATCGCGCCCAGCATGATCTACGCGTACGCCGCCCTCAAGTGCGGCGTGCCTTACGCGAACGGCGCGCCCAACCTCAGCGCCGACATTCCGGCGCTTCGTGAACTGGCCTCGGCGAACGGCGTTCCCGTCGGCGGCAAGGACTTCAAGACCGGCCAGACGCTCATGAAGACGATCCTGGCTCCCGGCCTCAAGGCCCGGATGCTGGGCCTCAGCGGCTGGTTCTCCACCAACATCCTCGGCAACCGGGACGGAGAGGTTCTCGACGACCCCGGTTCGTTCAAGACCAAGGAAGAAAGCAAGCTGAGCGTGCTGGAATACATCCTCCAGCCGGACATGTATCCCGAGTTGTACGGCGACCTCTACCACAAGGTGCGCATCAACTACTACCCGCCGCGTCGCGACAACAAGGAAGGCTGGGACAACATCGATATCTTCGGCTGGCTCGGCTACGAGATGCAGATCAAGGTGGATTTCCTCTGCCGCGATTCCATCCTCGCCGCCCCACTGGTGCTCGATCTCGCCCTTTTCCTCGATCTTGCCTCGCGCGCCGGTCTCCGCGGGATCCAGGAATGGCTCTCGTTCTTCTTCAAGAGCCCCATGAGCCCGCCGGGCGTCTATCCTGAGCACGACCTCTTCATCCAGCGGAAGAAACTGACGAACACCCTCCGCTACCTGATGGGAGAGGAGGTCATCAGCCACCTCGGCGAATACACTCTGGAAACCAGGGAGACGTCCGACTAGTCCGTGCAGATCTCGAAGAGCCGGTGCGTCGGCTGCGGGAACTGCGTCGCGGTCTGCCCGGTCTCGGCGATCAGCATCGGGGACGACGGACGCGCGGTGGTGAACAGCGACCAGTGCGTCGAGTGCTACACCTGCTACCGCGGACTGAGCACCGAGCGGCTGAACCCCACCCTCATCCGAACGGTCCGGAGAGTGCTCGGCTGGATGCGGCTCCGCTTCGACCCCGAGCCGGACATCTGCCCGACCTCGGCGATCGAGCCGCAGGAACTCGCCTGGCCGCGCGTGGTGCGCCGCGCCTTCAGCGATCCCCTCGTTTCCCACGAGGCCACCGGGGTCCACGGCCGCGGGACCGAGGAAGTCAAGACGAACGACGTGACCGGCAGGGTCTCGGTCGGGGAATGCGGAATGACCGTGGAGTTCGGCCGGCCGGGGGTCTCAGCCAGCTTCGCGGACATGGATCGGGTTACCCGGCGCCTCGCCGGACTCGGGGTGCATTTCGAGAAGAAGAACCCGGTCACCAACCTGATGAGCGACGTCGCCACGGGGGCGATCCGGGAAGACCTCCTCGGGGAACGCGTCCTCTCGGCGATCGTGGAGATCAAAGTCCGGACGGAGCAGGTGCCCGAAGTGATGAAAGAGGTGGAGGCCGCCGCCGCCGAATCGGAAACGATCATTTCGGTGGGCGCCGCGACCCGCTGCGGCCCGGAGGGCGAGGACGACCTGGGGGCCATGTTGGAGCAGCACGGCTACACGGCGTTCCGGGGGAAGACGAACCTCGGACTCGGCCGCCGTCCGGCCTGAGTTCGGCCGGTCGCGTCAGGACGCGAGCGCCGCGACGAGCGCGTCCACGATCTCGTCCACCTGGGTCTCCGTGATCACGAGCGGGGGCAGCAGCCGGATCACCGTTGACCCGGCCGGAAGCGCCAGCACTCCGCCCTCCATCAGCCGTTCCAGCGTGGGACGGCAGCGCTCCCGCAGCTCGACCCCGATCATCAGGCCCACTTGCCGCACCGCACGCACGCGGGCGGGCAGCTTCCGCGAGATGCGATCCAGGAACCGGGCGCCCCGCTTCTCCGCGCGCTCGGCCAGCCGTTCGTCCTCCATGAACCGGATCGCGGCGAGGGCCGCCGCGCAGGCGAGCGGGTTCCCGCCGAACGTGGTGCCGTGCTTGCCGACGAGCGGCGGCAGCCGGTCGCCGGCCAGCACCGCGCCCATGGGCACGCCGCCGGCAATGGCCTTGGCCAGGCACATGAGGTCCGGCTCCACACCATGGTGTTCGCAGGCGAACATCCGGCCGGTCCGGCAGAAGCCCGTCTGGGACTCGTCCAGAATGAGCATCGCGCCCGCTTCGTCGCAGGCGGCGCGCACGGCCTGAAGGTAGCCGGGTGGAGCCGGCCGTACGCCGCCTTCGCCCTGGACCGGTTCCAAGAGCACCGCCGCGGTCTCTTCGCCGACCGCGTCGCGCAGCTTGCCGGCGTCGCCGAACGGCACGAAGGAAAAGCCGGGGACCAAGGGCTGAAACGCCTCCCGGTAGTCCTTCCGGAAGGTGGCGCTCAGCGCGCCCATGGTGCGGCCGTGGAACCCGCGCATCGCGGAGACGATCCCGGCGCGGCCGGTGGCGAGGCGGGCGAACTTGAGGGCGGCTTCCACGGCTTCCGCTCCCGAGTTGCACAGGAAGGCGCGCGTCAGCCCCGGGGGAGCGATGGAGACGAGCTTCTCGAGCAGTTCCGCCCGCCGGTCGTTGTAGAAGATGCCGGGACAGGTGATCAGGAGCTGTGCCTGTTCGGCGATGGCTCGCGCCACCGCCGGGTTGGCGTGCCCGACGCTCGCGACCCCGATCCCTCCCACGCAGTCGAGGTACCGGCGGCCCCGGTCGTCCCAGACTTCCGCGCCGCTCCCGCGCACCAGGGTCAGCTCGCGCTTGGGATAGACCTCAAGCCCCCAGGTCCGTTCGGCTTCCCGGGAGTTCATTCGATCACCGTCCCCCGGCCCGCGAGGGCGTCCCGGACCGGATGCTCCACCCGCCCGTCGGCGATCACCACGCGGGTGGAGCCGGCCCGGATCAGGCGGCTCAGGGCGAGCATCTTCCGCTTCATGCGCCCCTTCACCTGAGCCTCGCGGCGTTCCACCTCCGCCGGGGACATGCGGGGGACGAGCGAGCCGGGGTCATCCGGATCTTCCAGAAAACCAGGCGCCTCGATCAACTGCACGACCAGTTCGGCGTGGAGTTCCTCGTTGAGCGCAACCAGGATGTCGTCGTTCTCCGAATTGATCGCGAAGCCGCGCTCGTCGAGGATGGGGATCGTCAGGACAGGGGCCATTCCGAAGTTGAGCAGTTGCCGCAGCAGCCCCACGTTCACTCCGGCGGGCTTGCCCGACAGGTCGCGCCGGATCAGGGTCTTGCCGCCCTCCCGAATGCGGATTCCCGGGTTCCGGCGGCCGCGGACGAGGCCGCCGTCGAGGCCCGTGAGGCCGATCGCATTCACCCCGCGCTGCTGGAACATTTCCACGATCCGCTTGTTCCTGAGGCCGGCGTAAGCCATGAGGATGAGATCTACTGCCTCGGCATCGGAGTACACGCTGTCATAGCCCGAAACCGAGGTGAGCACCCGCTTCCGGATGCCGAACCGCTCACCCAGTGCGTCGCGTAGAGCGTTGGCGCCGTGGATGACCACGAAGGGCTGCTCGATGCCAGCGAGATCGTCGGTGATTCCCTCCAGGTTCACCGACGCGCCCCCGCCGATCTTGATCAGCAGCACGAGGTCACCCGGTTTCGTGTCCGGCACCGAACGGGCTGATCGTCCCGTTCGGGATGGGCGTCCACTCGGCCGGGCCGGCCGGCTCCGGATACCTCTCCGAGCAGAGGACGCTCGCGCCGCCCACGGTGGTGCGGTGCATCTGGAAGTAGTCCGGATCCTCGTTGAAGCGGCTGGCCACGGTGATGCGGAACGATGCATCGGTGACGACAATGTTCATGGCCCGCAGGTAGCGGGTGCGTTTCTCGATCAGCGGGAGCCCCCGCTCGAGAGCGGAACGCAGGTCGCCGCGGTCGAACCGCTTCACGAAGTTGAAGACCTTCTCGGCCCCGATCCGCCCATGTTCCCGGATCCGCACCCCGCGGAGTTCTCCGTTGAAGAGGAACATGCGCTCCCCGTCGAAGAAAGGCATGTTGTTCGCCACGCGGATCCCCTCGTCCCGGAAGGCGCTCCGGGCGTGGGCGAGCAGGAGGTGGCTTTGGCCCCGGGGCCGGTTGCGGTCTTCCCAGATCGGCGTGATGTTGCGGTAGATCCGCCAGCGGCCCGCTTCGAGCCAGGCACAGCCCCAGCCGTGTCCCTGAAACTCGCGGCTGTTCCTCGCGACCTCGGTGAACGCGTCCAGGTGTTCGCCCAGGTCGAACGGCTCGTCGCCGCGGACACAGAGCAGCCGGCACATGGGGGGGGATTCTGTCGCTCCCGTGACCGATCGTCAGAGCGGATGGAGGCCGGTGAACTCCAGACCGGCCGTCTCCGGGAACCCGAACATCAGGTTGAACGCGTGGACCGCCTGCCCCGCCGCTCCCTTCATGAGGTTGTCGAGGGCGCTCATCGCCACCACCCGCTTCGTATCGGAATCCCGTTCAAACCCCACGTCGCAATAGTTCGTGCCCGCGAGGATCCCGGGTTCCGGATAGCGGTGAATTCCGCTCTGGCCCTTCACGATCCGTACGTAGGGCTCCGCGGCATAGGCGTCGCGGTAGATCCGCCAGAGCTCCCGGTCCTCGAGAACCCGGTCCGCGAAGACGTGACAGGTGGCGAGCACCCCGCGCACCATTTCGATCGAGGTCGCGGAGAAGTGGAGATTCTCCACGCCGAGCGCTTCCGCGATCTCCCCCTGGTGGCGGTGTCCGGTGGGCTTGAATGCCCGGGCGGCGCCGCTGCGTTCCGGGTGATGACTTGCCGCGGTCGCCTGGCTGCCGGCTTCACTGGAGCCGACCAGAACCTCGATGACCGCCGATTTCACGATTCCTGCAGCGGCCAGGGGCGTCAGGGCGAGAATGGCGGCGGTCGCGTTGCACCCGGCGCAGGCCACCGAGTCCGCATCGCGGAGCGCCTCCCGGTTCAGCTCGGGGATCCCGTAGACGAATTGGTCGAGGAGCTCCGGGCGCGGATGCGCCCCGCCGTACCAGCGCTCGTAGGCGGCGGGGTCCCGGAGCCGGAAGTCGGCGCCCAGATCGACAATCCGCCCGGCGATGCGGCGGAAGTCGTCTATCCGGCGAGAGGACTCCCCGTGGGGAAGACACACGAAAAGCACGTCAACACCGGAAAGCTCGTCCATCTGTCGGAAACGGAGCCGGGTCGCGCCGCGCAGGTTCGGATGCACGCCGTGGGCGAACTTCCCCGCCAGACGCTCGGAGGTGATCTCGGCCACGTCGACCTCCGGATGGCCGAGCAGCAGGCGCAGCAGTTCGCCGCCGGCGTAACCCGAGGCGCCAGCGATGGATGCCCGGATCATCGGCCCGAGGCGAGGAGGTGGGACACGATCCGCTCCGGGATGTCCACCCCGGTGACCCCGATGCTGTTCCGGAACTCCATCGTGTAGTTGACCTCGTTGACGAGCAGCCCTTCGGGGGTTTCGAAGAGATCCACGGCGAGGACGCCGCCGCCCACCGCCGCCGCGGCCTTGAGAGACAGGTCGGCGAGCTCGGCAGTCACCGGACAGTTGGAAGTCGTCGCTCCCCGCGCGGTGTTGGTGATCCAGTGGTCCGAGGTTCGATAGACGGCGGCAATGCACTCGTCCCCGACCACGAAGCTGCGGATGTCCCGGCCGCCCTTCTCCACGTACTTCTGGGCAAAAAAGATGGAGTGGTGGTAGCTGCCGAGGATCGCCTTGTGTTCCAGCACGGTCTCTGCCGCCTGCCGATCGTTGATCCGGGACAGCAACCGCCCCCAGGATCCGACGGCCGGTTTCAACACCACCGGATAGTCGAGCTCCTCAATCGCCTCCAGGGTGGACCCTTCGGTGAACGCGACCCGCGTTTCCGGTTGCGGCACTCCGAACTCCTGCAGCGCGACGGCGGTCAGGATCTTGTCGCCGCACTTGCGGGAAACCTCGTAGCGGTTGACGCACCGGACGCCCATGCTCTCGAAGAGCCGCAGGGCGTGCATCGCCCGGGAGTGGTTGATCGAGCGCTCCAGGATGACGTCAACCGCGGGTGGCGTTCGCAGATCGAACACCAGTCGGCGGTCGTCGAGGAACACCAACTCGACTCCGGGCCGCTTCCGCAACTCCCGGATCAGGAGTTTTTCGTCCGGCCGAATCAGCGAATGAAGGAACCCGACCCTCATTCACCCCAGTCCTCTTCCGCCTGCGGCGCCTCGCCCAGGACGATCGGGTCGAGATCCAGGATCTCGAGTTCGCTCCCGCACTCGGCGCATTCGAGGAGTTCTCCTTCCACCGGATCGTCAGAAGCTTCCACCGCGGCGTCGCATAGCGGGCACTCCGTCATCGCCTTCCCTCCTGGTCCGTCCGAAAGGCAAAGGAATCCGCCCGGCGTTGGGGCCGCTCAGCCACCGCGCAGGATGCGGCAGGCGCGCGTCGTGTTGAAGATCCCGCAGGAACAAAAGCGCGCCATCGCCTCGGCGCAGTCCTCGGGGGAGCGCCGTCCGGTCCGGACCCAGTCGAGCATCTTGCGGGCGAAGCCGAACGAGAGCATCCCGTGTCCGCACATCGTGGAGAGCTGGAGCGTGGCGCGGTCCGGCAGCCGGTCCAGGTTCCCGAAAAAGCCCAGGCTGTACTCGACGCTGTGCCGCACGATGCCGGCGCGGCCGGCGAGTTCGGCGGCCCGGCCGGTCAACCCGCTGATGTTGATGCTGATCCCCAGATCGGCTTCCTTCAGGTCCGCCAGGAAACCCACCAGCGCCTCTTCGGTGTCGAAGACCGCCGACACCACCGTGGGGGCGTTCACCCCGGTGCGGATCGAGTCGAAGGCCAGGCGCCTTCGCCGGCGCCAGTGGGCCAGCGGATTCAGCCGGGAGGAGCGGAAGATGCCCCCCTTGGTGGCGTCCCCCAGGTTGATCGGCCCGTGGCGGAGGGCGATCTCGGTGAACCGCCGCAGCTTTTCGGGTGACCCCTCGTCGTTGATTCCCCGCGCCGCCATCGCGAACACGATGTAGTCGTCCTTGAGCGTCTCCGGGGCCCCGTAGCGGTGGAGGGTGTTCGTCATCGAACGCGCAAAGCATACGGGCCCTCGGCACCGCCCCCGCCCCGGGCCTCGCGCTACCGGTTCCGGCGCCGATCGAACCGGTCCTTAGAATCGGCGCCCATGGCCTCGAGCGCGGCGGCTTCCTGGGTCGCCTGCCCCGCACCCCTCGCCGGACCGGATGCCGTGAAGGCGGCCCGGGTGATTTCGCCGGCGAATGGCTGGCCCGCCCATCGCGCCCCGGCGGCGGGAGGGAGCTGGCGCCTCTTCCTGAGCGGCGACGGCGAGGCCGCCGGGATCGCCGCGGCCGGGGCGGTTTCCGGGCAGCGTGCGGTCGTGACCCCAGACCTGGCGATGGAGGACCTGCCGCTCGGACTGCACCGCCTGGATCCGCTCGCGGACCACGCGGACGCCGTCCTGCTCACCGACCTGCATCGGGCCTTCCCCTGCCGGGCCCCGGTCCGCCGGCGCGGCGCGCTCGAGGAGACGCCTCCTCTACCCGCGATCGCAACGCCCGCGTACGTGCTGGCCCGCCTCGGCCAGCTCGGGTGCGGCGCGCGGACCCTGGTGGTGTCGGCCCGGGAGGACGAGATCGTGCGGCGCGCGGCCGACCTCCTCGCCGGAAGAGGCGCGGCATGCCAGTTCGAGGTCGCCCGCGAGCCCGCGCCGCCGGCGTCTCCCGCACCGGTGGGCGGCCCCGGCGAACGTGAACTGGCTTTGGCCGCGAGCGCGGCGGAACTCAGAACCATCGCCCTTCACGCCCCGGCCGGGGCCGTGCGGGCGCAGGGGGCCACGGCGGCGACGGAGGCGGAGCCGGACGATCCCATCGGTCATTTGCTGGCCGGCTGCGCGGCGAACGAGCGGAAGCAACCGGCGGACGCCGCCGCCGCCTTTCGCAGGGCCCTTGAGCGTGACGACTCACTCGCTGCCGCTCACTTCGAGCTCGGCAAGACGATGATCGTGCTCGACGACCTCGAAGCGGCCCTCGAGTGCTTTCGGCGGACCACCGAGACCCTGCCCGAATTCGCACCCGGGTGGGCGAACGCGGGCGCCGCGCTCGGCGAGCTGGAGCGCCCCGGGGAGGCCCTGGGCAAGCTCGAGCGCGCTGCCGATCTCGATCCGCTCAGCCACTCGCTCGCATCGAACCTGGGAGTCACGCTGCGGGACCTCGGCCGGCTGGCGGAGGCGGAACGCGCTTTCCGGTGGGCGCTCGAGCTTGCGCCCGACTTCGTGTTCGGACACTACAACCTCGCGAACGCGGTGTACCTGCAGGGCCGCCACCGGGAGGCGGTGGGGTTGTTCGAGAGAGCCCAGGCCATGGACCCATCCGGTTCCGACCGCCAGCGCCTGCTCCTGGCGGCGGCCCGGCTGGCGGCCGGAGACGTGGAGGAGGCGCTCCGTGATTACCGGGCGGTGTTCGATTCCCTGGAGGGTCAGATGCGGATGGACATGCGGACCGTTGCGCAGTGGGACCTGCGCCGGCTCGCCGAGCGAACTGGTATCAGTCCCGACCTGAAGCGTGCTGCCGAACTCGTCCGCGCGGTCGGGGCTTGACCGGCGACCGGATTGACCACCGGCCGCCGGGTCCGATTCGCCGGGAATTCACGATTTCCATTTGACTTGGACCCCGGTTCGGCCATATAAGGGCCTACCCCGCCACGCGTATGTCCAGCGTGGCGGACCTCCCCGGCGAACGGAGAAATCCCCTCATGCCCAGCCATCTCAACAACCCCAAACGCCTGGCGGTCGGCCTGCTCGCGGTCGGCGCCCTGTTCCTCCTTCTCGGGGGATTCGCGGTGGCGCAGGAACAGGAAGCGGAGCCCAAGCCTCCTGAGGGCCAGACGCATCCGCTCCTCGAGCCGCACGACGTGCTCAACGAGTTCGGGGTGATCAGCTCCAGCGGACACGACGACGGCGGCTGGGGGCTCGAGCCCGAGCTGCGGGTACCCGAGCAGTACCAGTACCGGCGCCGCGACCAGCAGTTGAAGGAAGTGGATCTCACCGGAAACCAGCTTCCGCCGATCCTCACCGAGATGCGGGTGCTGAGCAAGGAAGTCGCGCCCGGCGACGAGGTGCGCGCCATCGCGCGGGTGATCTCGCCCTACAACGAGGCCCAGTCGTTCGTCTCGCTGTTCTACAACCGCGAGCTCGGCCGGGCGGCCACCATGTACATCAACTTCCAGCCGCATGACAGCGACGAGACCCTGTTCCTCGGCCGCGGCAAGCTGTCCCGTTTCGCGGCGCCGGGGCGCTACGTGGTGGGAACCACGATCATCGCTGACAAAGTCGGTGACCGGAAGGCGTACTGGGCCGATTTCCACAAGGCGATGCAGGAAGAGGACGGTTCACCGGTCGGCTTCCAGGTCACCGAGAGCGACAGCGTGGACATCACCGCGCCCACCCTGAAGTCGGTCTCCGTCGAAACCGAACGCGTGCGGGCCGGCGGCGGCCTGATCAAGTACAGCGTTGTCGCCGAGGACGAGGTCTCCGGCGCCACCGAGGCGGAGACGATCTGGGTGTCCCCGAGCGGCTACCACCAGATCCGCTCGACCATGGTGATGGTGGGCGGCCAGCCGGGGCTCTTCAAGGGCGTGCTCCAGATTCCCCGGTGGTACGAGGGCGGCGAGTGGCAGCTCATGCGGATCACGCTCAAGGACAACGCCACCAACATCCGCTACTACTTCAACCGCACCGAGCCCATGATGGAGGCCGCGACGGTCCAGGTGGACCAGGAAAAGGAAATGATCGACCAGGTCCCGGCCAAGATCCTGGCGGTGCAGTTCACCAAGAAGCAGGCGAAACTGGGCGAGCGGGTGGGACTGACCGTCCTGGCCGAGGACAACCTTTCCGGCGTCTTCAGCATCGAGGGCTACGTCCGGTCGCCAAACGGCGCCGACGCGCTCAAGGTGAAGCTCAAGAGCATGACTCCCGAGGCCGGCGAGTTCGTGGACGTGAACCGTCCGTCCAAGCTGCCGGAGCCCAACATCTGGACCGGGAATTTCACGGTGACGGACACCATGGAGTGGGGTGAGTGGGAACTCGTCCGGCTCGGTGTTTCCGACGAAGCCAGAAACTTCTACACCTACTACGAAGACCGGGATTCCGAGATAGACGGAATCACGGTCAACTTCTACAATGAAGACACCGAGACCGCCGAAGAAGGCGGCAAGGAGGGTGCGCGATGACGGCCAAGACGATCGATCGCCGCGATTTCTTCAAACTTGGCGCGGCCGCCAGCGCCGGCGCCGTGCTTTCGACGCGGAACGCCGCCGGCAGCCCCATCTTCGAGGCGGGGGCCGGGATTCCGCAGGGAGGCATGGTCCTTCCGGCGAACCCGGGCTTCAAGACGAAGCACCTGGTGACGGTCATCCTGGGCAACGGCGCCCGGAAGATCGACGTCATCGACAACCCGGAGCACTCGCCCTTCCAGACGAAGATGGCTGCCGAGGGCACCGTCTTCACCGAGGACTACGGTGAGACCGCGAACCTGCACGGCTACATGTACTCCGAGGTGCTCAGCGGAGTGGACGCGCCCGCGCAGCGGCCGCGCTACCCCACCTGGTCCGAGTACATCCGGAAGAAGGCCGGCGGGACGGCGACCGACTACTGGACTCTCCAGGGCGCGTCCTATTACCGGGCCTGGACCTGGGATGTGAAGCACTTCAGCCAGCATCCCGAGTACGGCGTGAAGCACGGCTCCACGAGCCTCACGATGAACCGGATCTTCTATCCGGAGCAGCAGCTCACCGGCGCTCAGATCGCGGACCTGAACGTGGAGAAGGGGCTCGGACACACGCCGAAGGAGCGGAAGCAGGTCGAGGAGTTCATCGACTCCGTCCTGGCGTCGAAGTCCTACGTCCCGCCGTCCACCCGGGAGCCGGTCATCAACCGGGAGATCCCCTACGGGGACGCCCAGGTGCTGCACCTGGTGCCCCAGATCCTGAAGGAGTTCAAGCCGAAGTCCATCACCGCGCAGATCCTCGCTCTCGACGATGCGCACGCCGACTTCGGGTTCTGGGACTACAACACGGACTACTGGGAGTACATCAAGCACATCAAGACCACCGATGAGCTGATCGGCAACCTGTGGCGCCAGATCCAGGCCGACGCGTACCTCCGGGACACCACCGCGCTGGTGATCCGTCCCGAGTGCGGCCGCGACGACGAGGTGAACATCTACGGACAGCTCGGGCACAGCCCGGGCAACTACTACGCCCACTACGTGTGGTTCATGGCGCTCGGGCCCGACTTCAAGAAGGGCCACACCGTGACCGAGCGGGTGCAGCGGCGGGACGTCGTTCCGACGCTGACCTACCTCATGTCCGGTGAGAACGCCGAGTTCGCCACCGGGCACGTCCGGACCCAGATGTTCAAGGACGAGTACAACCTGCCGAAGTACATCCTTCCGCCGACTGCCGAGGTCAAGGAGCCCGCGGTCGACTGGGAGAAGATCGTGGAAGAGCGCCGGACGGCCGAGAAGGTCAAGGAGTTCGCGCGTTCGACCGTTGGTTACGGCGACTGACGAGGGCTCGGGAGTCCCGACCAACATCACAAGGAGATCATCGAAAATGGACGACCTGAACCGTCGCGCATTCCTCCGGAGGGCCGGCTTCGCCTTCGCGGGCGTGGTGGGAGCCGCCTCGTTCGCGGCCGCCCAGCAGCAGGAAGAGGAGAAGAAGGAAGACGAGGAGACCCAGGAAGAGATCGACTACGACGCCCTCTTCGCGGAGGACGCCGGGGACGAGGACACCCGGGCCTGCCCGCAGTGCGGGGCTCTCATGTACCGGCAGGGCCGCACCTGGACCTGCGAGAACTGCGGCTACAGCTACGTCGAGTAGTTCTTCCTGAACCGGTGCCGCCGGGGCTGCCGTCCGGCAGCCTCCGGCGGCTGTCCCCTTGTCCCGCTGCCGACAGCGCGGCAGCGGGATTCTTGTATGTCGCCCGGGATCAGCCCGGCGGCGGAATGATCAAGTGGCCGAGGACGATGAAAAAGAAGCACACGGTGCTCAACATCGCGTACTCGGCGCTCGCCCGGCGATAGGTCCAGAAACGGAACCCGGTGGCCGGAGTCCTGCCCTCCAGCACCGCCCGGGTGTAGCAGATCCGCTGCGCCGCGATCAGGTTCCCGAAGATCGCGACCACGATCAGCGCCGCGTGGATGTTTCCGGAGACGAGCCCGACGACGAAGGCCACCGAGCGTTCGGGACGCTCGAGGAACCCCACTTCGCAGGCGGGAATCAGCTTCTCGGCGCGGGAGCGCGCGTACGAGGTGGCAACCGTCCCCGC
This sequence comes from Acidobacteriota bacterium, assembly GCA_009840635.1. Taxonomy (GTDB): domain Bacteria; phylum Acidobacteriota; class Vicinamibacteria; order Marinacidobacterales; family Marinacidobacteraceae; genus Marinacidobacterium; species Marinacidobacterium portitor. Next base: position 15,158 of record VXNL01000106.1, read on the forward strand.
GGTGGCGAGACACCAGACCGCGAGCCAGACGTTCCGTTCGGGTGTTTCGGTGTTGGCCAGGTAATAGAACAGCAGTCCGAACAGGAGCAGCATGTCCGAATAACGGTCCATCACGGAATCGAGATAGGCCCCGAACTGCGTCACCTCGCGGGATGCGCGGGCGACCGCTCCGTCCAGGCAATCGAAGGTGATCGCCAGCAGGACCACCCAGCCGGCCGTCCACTGGTCCCCCTCGAGCAACGGCCAGAAGACGAGCGCCATGACGAGTGGGCCCGAGAGCGTCAGGGCGTTCGGGGGAACGCGCGCCCATATGATCCCGCGCGCGATGCCGTCCCGGATCCACTCGAGCACCACCTCCCAGAAACGGCCCAGTCGGGAGAAGAGCTTCTTCATCGTGGCTCGGGCGGGAACGCAGCCCGGCGCCGGAGAGGCTCGTGGCGTGGCGAGGGAGCCGGGACGGGCGCCTTCGGAGGGGATGCGGTCAAGGGCGCTCGGACGGAACGGCGGCGGATGTCTCGCCCCGCCGCGCCGCGAGACCCGTAGCATATTCGCGTTCCACCCCATGTTCGGAGCCGCAATGGGATGAGTGGTCTTCCGCTGGTGATCGCCAACCCGGAGGCCGGGGGCGGAACCAGCCGGGACCGCTGGTGGGCCGCGTCGGAGCTCGTCACCGAGCGGCTTGGTCCGCACGACCTGGTCTGGACCGAGGCTCCGGGTCACGCGGAACGGATTGCGCGGGTGGATGGAAGTTCGCGTCCCCTGCTGATTGCCTACGGAGGCGACGGGACCGCTTCCGAAGTGGCTCGCGGGATCGCTCATTCAAAGGGAGAAGCCGAACTGGGTCTGCTTCCAAGCGGTACCGGCAACGATTTCGCGAGCGCTGCGGGGGTCCCGTCCCAACTTCCGGAGGCGGCGCGTTTCCTGAGCCGCACCCCGGCCCGGGCCACCGATCTCGGCCGTGTCGAGGATGGGGCCGGAGCGTCCCGCTTCTTCCTGAACAGTTTCTCGCTAGGCCTCGCAGCCTCCGTCGCCGAGAGGGCCGCTGCCGGGGGAGGCCTGGGCCGGGCCACCTACGCGGCGGCCGCGGCCCGTGAAGTCGTCGCCTTCCAGCCGGTGCCGCTCCGCATCGGCCTCAACGAAAGCCCCGCGAGGCCGCGAACGCTCCTGAACCTCACCATCCTCAACTCGCGCCGGTTCGGCGCCGGGATTCCGCTCGCCCCGCCCGCCGACCCCGGCGACGGCGAGCTCGACGCGGTCCTGATCGGTCCCCTCAGCCCGCTCGCGCTGATGGACGCCGTTTTCCGCCTGACCCGGGAAGCGCATTTCGGGCGCCGCGAGATCGAACACCACCGGATCACGCGCGTCACGATCGGCTCGCTGCCCGGCGCGGGCGGCGCGCTGGAACTGCTCTCCGAGGTCGACGGGGAGGTCGTCCGCTGGCGGGAAACGCTGACGGTCTCGGTGGCGCCCGGCGCGGTCCGGATCCGGAGGAAAGAGGCGCGCCCGCCCGGCCGCGATCCCGACGCGTGAATCACGGACCCGGAAGGGCGTTCAGTTCCTCCAGGGCCCCCAGCGCGAAGAGCGGCCCCCAGCTCTGGAAGCGCTGGCCACACCCTTCGCCGGTGCGGGCGTCGAAGTGCTCGCGGCACCCGCCCTTCCGCGACCGGTCGGCGAGGAACATTTCCGCGCCCTTCCAGGCGAGTTCGGAGGCGAGGGAGGTGAAGCCGTAGCGGCGGAGTCCTTCCAGCACCAGGTAGTTCATCGGCGGCCAGATCGAACCGCGCCAGTACTGCTGGTCCGGAAAGGCGCGGTCATCGCGTGAGATGGAGGGCAGCACCCAGTCGCCCCAGAAGCGGGCGGGGTCGCGGAGGGTTTCGATCATGCGGGCGGCCTCCCGCGCGTCGGGGATGCCCGCGGCGAGCGGCAGGAAGTTCGAGGCGGCCACGCGAGCAGATAGCCCCGACGGAAGCTCGTCGAGGTAGAGCCCGTCCATTTCCGACCACAGCACGCGGTTCATCGTCGCGGCGAGGCGGCGGTATTCGGCGGCCAGGCGATTCGCGGTGGCGCCGTCGCCGAGAATGCGGGCGATCCGGGACAGGCTCTCCAGATCCAGCGCGCGGTAGCTGCAAAGGTCCACAGCCGACATGGCGAGGACCTGCCGTCCGGGATCCCATTCGGCCTCGTCCCAGAGCGGCAGGTCGTCCTGGCCCGACTCCCAGGTGGCGCGCTGGTGGCCGGTCGCCCCCTCTTCCCACGGCGGCACCCGTCCGGGGCCAGGCACGAGGTCCGTGTCGGAACCCCAGGCGAGCAGTCCGGGCGTCAGCCCTTCCCGGCGCGGCCGTCCGTCCTTGTCCGCGACCCACCAGCCGGCCCAGGCGAGGAGGGCCGGGTAGGCGGCGGCCAGCGCCTCCGGGTCGGGGTGCGCGCGGTAGAGGCGCAGCGCCGCGAACGAACCGACCGGAGGCTGCGAGCGATCCGGGGTGCCGCCGCGGCGGCTCCGCCAGTTGGGGATGTTCCCGTTCGGGTACTGCGTTCCGGTTCCGGCGAGCAACGTGGACCAGGCGAGGTCCCTGGAGACGGTCGCGAGCAGAAGGGCATTGAAGAACGTGTCCCAGCCGAAGATGGTCCAGTCGTCGGGCTCCGGCGCCCCGGGCCCGGTCCCGCTGCCCGGGACCGGGAAGATCCACCGGCGGCCGGCGGGGGTGTAGAGCCTGCCGGTTTCCGGCTGGATCAGGACCGTCCACATCAGGTTGTCGGCGATGCTCTCCGCCAGATCGGGGTGGCCCGGCACCCGGGGGCGCCGGTGCTCCCACGCCGCGCGGGCCTCGTCGATCCAGGCGTCGACCTCGCCGAGGAGGCGGCCGGTCCCTTCCCCTCCCCAGGCGGCGACCATCGCCACCTGCGCGGCGACCCCAGCCTCGGTTTCGAGGCGCCACACCACCTCGCGGCCCGAGTCTCCCGGCGCCGGCCGCCGCCTGGTCCCGCCCGCGAAGGCGGCCACGATCTCGAGGTCCTCTCCGCCCTCCCCGCGCGGCACCCGGGCTCGCCAGCCCGGGGCCCTCGGCCCCGCTTCCTCCCACCGCCCCTCCCATCCCCACGGGGCGTCCCCGATCACTTCGAGACGGCCCGCCGCCTCCACCCTGACGCGCAGGGCCACCGCGTCGTCCCGGCGGGACCACTCCAGGACGAGGCGGTCCGCCGCCGCCCGCAATCCGGGATCGGAGTCACCACGCCCGGCGTCCACTTCCAACGGCGGCTCCGGGTCCACGAGAAACTCGACGCGCGCGTACGAGAAGTCCGGGGCGTGAGGACCGACCCGGGAGACCATCCGGTACCAGTCGTCCCACTCCCGGCGGTCGCCGGCCGGAGTGACGAAGGCGAGGCGGATCCCCACGCCGTTGCCCGGGCCGGGAGAAAGGACCAGGCCCGCCCAGCGGCGGGCCTCGAGGGCGCCGACGCGCATCGCGAGGGGTTGCGAGGACTAGCGCCCGATCGGCGTCAACCGCATTGTCGCTGTGCGCCGTCCGTTCCCCGGCGCGAAACGGACCCGGAACCTGCCGCCGCCCGCCTCGGCGCGACGAGCCAGTCCGGCGCCGGTTCGGACCGGAGCCGGCTCCACGCCAGCGCCCCCGTCCACGATCGCCGCGGTGACCGGGACGCCGAGGAGATCCATCAAGTACTCGTGGCCGGCGGAACCCTCCGTGATGAGCGTCCAGCCCTCCGTCTCCGCGCGCAGGTCGATGATCCGTAGCCCCGTGCTGCGCTGCCCCGGCTCAAGATCGATCCGGGGCGGCGCCACCGCCAGTCCACCCTTCCAGGTCACGGTGATCTCCGCTGGCCGGCCCCCGGTCACCCGGATTGCCCTGGACGGACGCGTCGTGCCCGGCGGCGGATCGGTCGCTTCCACCTCCACCCATTGGCCTCCGGTCATCGTCACGAGCACTTCCGCAGCTCCCGCCGGGGCATCGGGGAGGAACTCGACGGCCACCGGCGGACCCTCGCTCGTGATCAGAACGAGGCGTTCCCCGCCCTCCGGGCCAGGACCACCGCGGAACTCCACGTCGATCGTGGTCTCGCCCACCCGCAGGCCGCGCACCGCCGCCTCCCGCCAGTCGGCCGGCAACTGGGGCGCGAGGCGCGCGCTCCCGTTCGGGGCGTCGGGGTCCCAGCCGAACACGCCGCGCAGCAGCGGAGTCACCAGCATGGAGCTGGCGAAGAACTGGTGCGGCACCGTCTGGTCGAGCGGCTGGTAGAAGGTGCCTGAGAAGAGCTCGCCATGGCGGCCCAGGCTCCAGTCGTAGGTCATCTGTTTGACCGCATCCATCAGGTGGAACCCCGCCCACGGACGCCGGTAGCGGTACTGGGCCCAGGACGCGTAGCCGGTCACGAACGGCCAGACCGTCCCCATGTTGTACTGGAGGGGGTCGTACAGCTCGCTCTCCGTCGAGAGCATGTGCGCGCCCCAGTCCGACGACACGCGGTCGCCCGCCATCCGGGTCAGCGTCCCCCGGGCGCGCTCCGCGTCCAGCAGGCCGAATGCGGCGGCCGTCGCCGGCCACACCGTCAGGTTGTCGTTGGTGCTGCCGTCCGTGAGGATGCCGAAGGCGTGGTGACCCTCCTCGGCCCGCCAGTAGGCGTCATTGAGGGTTGCGCGGGCGACCGGGGCGATCCGCGCAACCTGCTCGGCGAGCGCCGGGTCCCCCAGCCGCTCCGCCATCGCCAGCGCGCCCTCCAGCGCCGCGACCCAGACTCCGGCCAGGTAGACGTCCTGATGAATCGCCGCCCCCAGCCCCCCCACCTCGACTGCCCCCAGGCCCCCGGCCGTGTTCTCGATGATGCCGTCGCCGTCGGTCTCGGCGCTCAGGCACCACTCGAAGGCTCGCCGGTAGGCCGGCCAGAGTTCCTCGAGCAGCCCGTCATCGCCGCTCGCCCGCCAGTACTGGTGGAGCGCCAGCATCCAGTAGGGAGTCGTGTCGGCGTGGTAGTAGGCGTAGGGATAGGTCTCGAACCAGTCGATGTGCGCGGCGCCCTGTGAGATCTCGTGGGTGATCTTGCCGTCGTCGCGCTGGTAGCGGGCCAGGAAGCGGAGTTCCTCGGCGACCAGTTCCCACTGGCCCAGGGCGTCCATGGCGAAGGTGTTCATCATCGCGTCGCCGCCGAAGAACCATCCGAATCCGGGGCGGGCGCCGCTGCCGGAGAGCCCCCAACCCGCGACCAGGCCGCACCCCAGGTCGGGGTTGCAGACGCGTTGCTCCTCGAGGTTGATCTTCGCCCATTCGAGGGCCAGGTCGAGAGAGGGATCGGGGGTCTCGACAGACGCCGTTGCGGCCAGCGCCGCGTCCGCCCAGGCGCGGGTCTCCCCGTAGAGCCGCTCGGCGTCCGCGATCAGGCGGCGGTAGTGAGCGAACACAGTGTCCCGCGGCACCGTTCCCGCGGCGATGGCGATGGGGATGAACTCGCGCCGAGCCCGCTCCGGATCGACCGGGATGACCATCGTTCGGGGCGCCTCGCCGAGCTGGTGCGCCGGGTGCTCCACCGAGTTCGTCGCCCACGGGGAGCCGACGACCGCGTTGTGCCGCGTCAGGCTCTCGGAGAGCACGAAGACGCGCCGCTCCCCGTCCCAGAAGGCGTACTGCCCGCCCAGCGACGCCGGCCACATGAAGTCGAGGACCGGGTGGAACTCGGCGATGATCTCGACCGGATCCGGGCTGTCGACGTCGAGGAGCACGAGGATGCCCGGGGTCTCCGCGCCCCTGGGCGCGAGGATGTGCTGCCGGACCTGGAACGCCGCGTGGCTGTAGTTGATCGTGGTCAGCTCCGGCCGCACCTGGACCGTCCGGGCCACGAGCTCGCCCGGGATGGGGGCGCCGTCGCCCGGCGCCTGAAAGAAGAGACGGAAGCCGCGTCCGACCTTGAGCGGATGGACCCAGAGCTCGGCTTCGCCGGTCTCCACGCCCAGCCAGGCCGCGCGCGGGCCGGTGACGCCGAGGTACTCGCCCGGCCGCACGGGTCCCGTGAGCTCCACGGGCGAAGTCGCGATGGGGAATTTCGGGACCGACAGCATCGCCAGGTCGCCGGCCGCGGGGTCGGGAACTCGCTGCGGATGGGCCGGCGCGGCGACGAGGCCCGCGAGAGCGGCCACCGCGAAGGCGGTCGCGGCGCGGCGTACACGCTGCTCGGTCTGCCGGATGCTCATCGCGCTCACCCCACTGTATCCACTGGTCGTTAGCGAATCCCCTCCAACTGGATCCCCCGCACGAAGTACCGCTGGGTAAAGAGGAAGAGAAGCGCGATCGGGAGCGCCGCGACCACGCCCGCCACCATCTGGTACGGCCAGTTGATCTCGTAGGTGGAGTGGAAGGCGGCGATCCCCACCTCCACCACCCGCATCTCCATGGAACGGGTGACGAGCAGCGGCCACATGAAGTTCTTCCAGGCGTCGATGAAGGCGAAGAGCGCCAGGGTGGCCACCGCGGGTTTCGCGAGCGGCAGCGCGACGCTCCGGAAGATCCGCCAGTGGCCGGCGCCGTCGACCCGGGCGGCATCCTCCAGTTCGCGCGGCAGCGTCCGGAAGTACTGGCGCATCAGGAAGATGCCCCACACGGAGACCAGCTCGGTCGAGACGAGGCCCCGGTAGCTGTCGATCCAGCCGAGGGCGTCGACCATGAGGAAGCGGGGGATGAGGACGATGACCGCGGGCACCATCATGGTCGCCAGGAAGACCATGAAGAGCGTGTCGCGTCCCGGGAAGTCGCACCGGGCAAAGGCGTAGCCGGCGGTGGTGGCGGTGAACACCTGACCGGCGACCACGACCGTGGCGAAGATGAGCGAGTTCAGGAAGTAGCGCCCGAACGGCTGGGCGGTCAGCGCTTCGGGATAGTTCGACCACAGGGGTGACTCCGGGAACAGCCGGCCCGACCCGAAGACCTCCAACTGGCCCATGAGACTGGTGGCCGCCATCCACAGGAAGGGCGCCGCCATGACCAGGCACGCGAAGGCGAGCAGGAGCGTGCGGGAGAACCCGACCGCTCCTCGCGCCGCGTTCCTCGCGTCAGGCATGTGCGCGCCTCCTTTCGAGAAAGCGGAAGTGGAGCCAGGTGGCGGCGAAGACGACGCCGAAAAGGACCCAGCTCATCGCGGCGGCGTTGCCGAAACGGAGAAACTCCCAAGCCTCCCGGTAGATGTGGTAGACGGCGACGTCCGTCGCGCCCAGCGGCCCGCCTTCGGTCATGACGTAGACGAGGCCGAAAACCTGGAACGATCCGATCACCGAAGTGACGAGGACGAAGAAAAGCGTGTGGCGGAGGCCCGGCAGCGTGACGTGCCGGAAACGCTGCCACCGGCCGGCGCCGTCCACCGTGGCGGCGTCGTACCAGACGCGGGGGATGGCCGCCAGCCCGGCCTGAAAGACGACCATCTGGTACCCCACGACCATCCAGACGCCGATCAGCATCAGGCTGACGAGCGCGATGTCCGGCGAGGAGAGCCACGCGACCGGCCCGAGCCCGAACGCGTCCAGCGCCCGGTTCGCGAGACCGTAATCGTCGTTGAGCAGCAACTTCCAGACCACCGCGATCGCCACGACGCTCGTGATGCTGGGGAGGAACAGCGCGAGCCGCGCCCAGCGGACGGCTCGCCGCGACTCCCGGGTGAGGAGCGCCAGCGAGAGCGCGACGGCCATCGCGAGCGGAACGTGCAGCGTGAAGACGGCGGTGTTGCGAACCGCCGACCACCAGGCGCCGTCGCTCAGGAGGGCGCGGTAGTTCTCGAGTCCGGCAAACGGGTGGGCGGGGTCGACGAGGCGCCAGTCGTGCAGTGAGATCCACAGCGAGAACAGCAGGGGGCCGAAGGTGAAGACCACGAGCAGGGCTGCCGCCGGGGCTAGGAATCCCCAGGCCGCGAGGGTCCTCGAGAGGGCGCGGGGACGCGCGGCGAGGGGGAGGAGGAAGAGCACGAGCCAGACGAGAAGCGCGGACCCGAGCGCGGCGGCGATCAGCGCGACGGCCGGGGACGCCGTTTCCTCGTAGCCGAGGAAGACGAGATGCAGGTTGTCCGCCGGGTCTTCCGCCCGAACAGGGGGTCCCGAGCCCAGCGCGATGCTGCCGCCGTGATAGGTGGCGCCCCCGGCCGCGACGGTGTAGCGCGGGACGGTCCGCAGGCGCGGGGCGGCGGCGATCGCCTCGCCGGCCTCCCGGGGCATCGTCCAGATCCGGTCCGCTTCGCCGAGCGCCGCGCCGCTCGCCCAGGGAAGGCCGGCCACGCGGGCGGCCGCTTCGGGATCCGCACCGGCCGACCCGGCGATCCCGGCCGCGCGAAGGCCTCCGGCGAGGCGGGTGGCGCTGATGGCTTCCAGTTCCGCGCGCGCCCATTGCTGCGCGGCGACCGCGACGAGCGCGAACACCGCGGCGCAGAAGAGCGCGGGCGCCGCGGGAAAACGGGGCGGGGGCGGGGATAGGCGCCGCGCCCCCGCCCACGCTGCCATGCACAGCACCCCGAGCAGGGCGAGAAGGGAGGCGGCCCACGGCCAGCGGCGTCCCTCCCCCCGCGGCTCGACCGCGATCCACGCGGCCGGCTCGAGCGCGCCGGCCCGGTAGGCATGGGCTCCCGGCCCGCGGCCTCCCGCTTCCGGCGCCACGATCCGCGCGCGACCGTCGAGCAGCGCCACCACGTCCGCCTCCGCAACTCCCGGTAGCTCATACAGGGCGGCTGCCGCGCGGGCCTCCTCGCGAGTCCTGTGCTCCCGGGCCCCGGATGGCGCGTCCGCCGCCACGGCCAGGATCAGGGCGGTGGCGACGGCGACCGCACCGGCGGCCACGAGGGGGATCACCCTGGCCGCGCCCGCGTCTCTCACCGCGCCAGCACCTCGTCCACCCGGCGCGCCACCTCCGCCGCGCTGATCTCGAGGGGCTCCCCTCGCAGCAGCCGCCGATCCATGATCTCCAGTGCCAGCCGCTCGACCCGCGAGAAGTCGCGCACGGTCGCGCCCCAGGTCACCCTGGCCCGCTCCGCCAGCGCGATGAACGCGTCCTCGACCCCCGTGGGATCGGCGGCCGCGATCTCCGCGGCGACGTCAACCCGCGTCGGGATCGCCAGACCCGAGCGCGCCCGGATCCGCTGGGCCTCCGGCGAGGCAAGGAAGCCCGCCAGGTCGATCGCCTGGCGAGGATTCGCCGCGTTTGGAGGAACCGCCCAACCGGACGCGTAGAGGACGCTGGTGGCGCCCGGCTGCGACGGATGGTGCGGAATCGGCAGGATCGCCAGGTCCAACGCGCCGGCGCGCACCAGGTCGTGGAAGAGGGGAAGCGTCCAGTGCCCGGACAGCAGGAACGCCTGGCCGCCCGAAGCGAACCGGGCCTCCCGGGCCGGGTCCGCCTGTTGGACGAACTGGGCGCCCGGCGTCAGGCCCTCCTCGGCCAGCTCAGTGAGGAAGGCGTAGGCGGAGAGCGCCGCCGGGCCGTCGAGGTAGCCCGTGGCGCGGTCGCCCCTGGGCGCCAGGATGTCGCCACCGGCCGACCAGACGAACGGTACCCACTGGAAGAGGTTGCGGGGGAAATCGAAGCCATAGACGTCCGGTCTGCCGTCGCCGTCCCGGTCGGTGGTCACGGAACGGGCCGCGCGGCGATAGTCCTCCCAGGTCCAACCGCTCGCCCAGGCGCCGTTTTGCCCAACCACGGCCCGATCGACCCCCGCACCCTCCAGCACCGCGCGGTTCGCGTAGATGACCATCGGAGTGAAGTCCTTGGGCAGCGCGAACAGGGCGCGCCCGCGCCGGTACGCCTCGAGGACCTGCGGGAAGACCCGGTCGGCCTGAAAGCCCAGCGCCTCCTGATAGGGCGCCAGGTCCACCGCCAGTCCCCGGTCCACGAACGTGGGAATGTCTGGCGAGTCGAGGAGGTACACGTCGGGGGGGTGGCCCGCCGCGATGGAGGTGAGGAGACGCTCCTCGTATCCGTTCGGCGCGGACTCGAGGAGGACGCGCGTCCCCGGGCGCAGCGCCTCGTAGCGATCGGCGACCTGCTGCTCGATCTCGAGTTCGAAACCTCCCGCCCAAAGGGCGACCCGAAGGGTGGTGACGCCAGGCGAGACGCCGGAACCCGCGGGGAAGCAGGCGATGGAGGCGAGTGATACGGCGGCCGGGAAGAGGATGCTGCGAACGGCGGTCGCGGTCACGCGGTGGTTCATGGAAGCGACATCCCGCTTGCCCGGGGCGCCGCGCCCGTCCGGTCGCCATCCGGGCCGAAGAGGTGCGTCCGCTCCCATGCGACCGCGACCTCGACGCGGTCGCCGGCCGCGACGCGCAGCGCGGACGGCGCCCGCGCCACCCAGGCTGCATCGCCGGGCCCGTCGAGGTGAATCCGCTGCTCGCTGCCGAGCGACTCGACGCGCAGGGCGGTGGCGGTGAGGTCGGGGTTCGGGTCGGGGCCGCGGGGCGTGCCCGCGGAACCGGGCGGCGGCCCGGAGCCGGATGGAGTCACGAGGGCAACCGACAGGTCCTCGGGGCGGACCCCGAGCGTGGCCTCGCGCAGGGGCGAGGGCCCCGGGAAGACGAACGGGCCGCCCACGAGGCGGCCTTCGCGGTCGCGGACGAGGTGGAGCCGATTCATCGGCGGCGATCCCACGAAGCCCGCCACGAAGAGGTTGGCGGGCCTTCGGTAGACCTCGTGCGGCGTCCCCACCTGCTGCACCCGGCCGTGGTCCATCACCGCGACCCGCTGGCCGAGCGAGAGCGCCTCGACCTGGTCATGAGTGACGAAGATCATGGTCGTGCCGAGCCGGCGGTGCAGCGCGGCGATCTCGTCACGGGTCTGCAACCGCAGCGCGGCGTCCAGGTTCGACAGCGGCTCGTCAAAGAGAAAGACCCCGGGATCACGCACCATCGCCCGTCCCAGCGCCACCCGCTGCTGCTGTCCTCCCGAGAGTTGGCCGGGCCGCCGCGACAGGAGCCCGCGGAGCCCCAGTACGTCGGCAACCTCGCTCACGCGACCCTCGATCTCGGCCGTACCCGCGCCCCGCACCCGAAGACCGAAGCCCAGGTTCTCGGCGACGGTCATGTGCGGGTAAAGGGCGTAGCTCTGAAAGACCATCGCCACGTCGCGGCCGCCCGGCGCGACCTCGTCGACGCACCGGTCCCCGATCCACACCTCCCCGGCGTCCAACTCGTCCAGACCGGCGATGAGACGCAGCAACGTGCTCTTGCCGCACCCCGAAGGACCCACCAGCACCATCAGTTCGCCCGGGCGGATCTCGAGATCGACGTCCGCCACGGCCGTGACGTCGCCGAAGCACTTCCGGACGCCCTTCAGCGCGACCGCACGGGGCTCCTGCCTCATGGCCTCCGGGGGGGGGGGGGGGGGGGGGGGGGGGGGGGGGGGGGGGGGGGCGGGGGGG
>VXNL01000097.1 GCA_009840635.1 Acidobacteriota bacterium
CACAGCGGGGCGACCTGCGGGATGGCGCCGCCGGCTTGGAACGCCGGTCTCCAGCCCGGCACCGCGGTGCTCCGCACCGCGCACGTCGCAACCCCCACCCGGAAACCTGGCTCGCGCCTCGGCGCGTAGTTCAAGGGCGGACGTGGCGCGTACGGCTTGGAACGCCGGCCGGTTCTCGCGGTAGCGGCCTTCAGGCCGGCGCGCGCGGCGGCGCCATCCGGCCCGCAATGCCGTCCAGCGCCTGCTCCGCCACCGTGCGCCCGAACCGCGCCAGCCACGCCTTCGGAATCGCGTCCGTGTCCTCCATCACGACTCGGCGCCGAGATAGACGCCGGAACCGATGACGGCCTTTTGGCCGGTGTCGAACACCGGGATGGCCACCGCGTACCCGAGCTTCGGGGAACCGGTGTCCTCGTCCCCCTCGATGGTGGGGTCGTCATAGTAGTACTCAAGAAACTTCTGCCCGTCGCGCCGTGCGCCTTCGATCAGTTCCTCGGCGAACCTCACCCCGTTGATGTCCGTCCTCGTCAGGTCCGTCGGCCTGCCTTCACGAAACGGCTCGGTTGCGTGAAAGAAAATGATGTCCCCGGCGGCCACGATCCACAAATAGACGGAACCCGACTTCCAATGCCCTCCTTCTTCCCGGAAGGCGTTTCTAACTGCGGCAAAGTCGGCGTAGCCTTCACTATTGAGGGCCCGATCGCTGTATACCTCGGCCGCTGCCTCGACGAAGGCAACGAGGGTGTCGCGGTCCATGACCTGCGATGCGGTGACGGCGGGTCGGGGCAGGTCCGCGATACGGAGCGGGGCATGGGAGGTGTCCTGCGAGTAGCCGCCGACCAGCACGAACCGTCTTCCGCTGATCCCCGAGGTGTATTCGACGGCATATGCCGTCTTCGGCTCGCCGTCGTGGTACCGGACGAAGTCCCCGCCGCGGGCGCCAGCTGCGAGGAGTGCCTCGACGACCCTGAAGCCGTTGTCGTCCACGACGCCTAACAGGTCCCTGTTTTCCGCCGCTTGGTCGTTCCCGTGGATGAACGGGTTCCCGCTCGGGGTGAACATGATCAGGAACATTGATCCCGAGTTCCAGTCGGGGTCCGTTCTAAACCTGTCCCTCAGCCGCCCGCCTTCGGCGATGTCCGTGATCGCCGCGATTTCCGCCGCGGCCCCTTCAACGAAAGCCTTGAGGGTTTCATCGTCCACGACCTGGCTGGCGGTCGTCCGAGCAGGAGGCGCCGGAGCGGGTGGGGGAGCCGGAGCGGGTGGGGGAGCCGGCGCTGGCAACGGCACCACCGGGTTGGAGGCGTCCTCGCCACATCCGGCAAGGATGGACGCGGCCGCAGGGGCAACCAGGATGGTCGTGAGAGCGAGAACCAGGCGCGGCCGAACGGCAGTGGGCAGGGCTGGGAAAGGGTTCATTGAAAGAAACACTCCGGGGCGCGCCCTCGGGCGGGCCAGCAAGGATGGCAACAGCGAGACGCCGAACAGCCGCAGAATCGTACCCTTCGGGTAGGTTTCGGAATCCTGCACGTGGATCATTGCGCCGATTTCCTGATCGGGATGGACATCATCACCAAGGGCGATCTCCATGTGACCCGCGGCGGTACGGCGGCGGCACCAACGTCATCCCTCGTGTTCAGCGTTGCCGAATAGGAGCCCAGCGAACTTGCTGCCCCCGACGAGACAAGGGGGAGATCGGGGTTGAAAGCCCCCGCGGCAAACCGGCCGATTCGCGCCCCGAGTGGTTCGGCGGTGGAGCCTCATTCCGTGGGGAGGTGTCTTTTCCTCCACCTGGCTCCCGGCATCGCCAACATATCGGCGACGTGGCTGGGATTGGCGACTCTCTGGAACCCCTCGCTGCCGCCGGAGCTGATCTTCGGCGTATTCACATCCGCGTTTGTGCTGATTCCTGTGCAGCTCGGCTACCTCTACTACCTGGCCAGGAAGCGGGGCAACCGAGGGTGGTCGCTGGAAGGCGTCGTTGTTTACAACCGACCCGTCTCCTGGTCTCGCTATCTCCTGTGGGTTCCCGCGATCCTGGTGCCAACCGCCGTTGTCTTCGCAGTATTTGAGCCGATCACCCACTGGCTTGAAGAAGCTCTCGTCGGTGTCAGCGTCCTGGCGAAGTACCAGGCGACCGGAGTTTCGGACGTCGCCGGAATCGTTCTCCTTGCGAGCATCCTGCTCACCGGCATCCTCGTTCCCATAACCGAGGAGCTCTATTTCCGCGGTTATCTGCTCCCAAGAATGCCAAGCCAATTCGGGCGCCTGAAGCCCGTTGCGCACAGCCTGCTTTTCTCCGTCTATCACTTTGGCTCGCCCTGGTTCATTCCGGTCCGCACGCTGGGATTGCTGCCGCTGATCTACACGACCATCCACGCGCGGAGCGTCCGCCCCGGCATCGTCGCGCACTGCCTGGTCAATTTGGCCAACTTTTCCGACGCCTTATCGAGGCGTATCGGGAACCCGTAGATGGTGCTCCAAGCCGTTGCGTCACTGCCGCTCTTCGACTCCAGGACGAAGCGGAAGCCCACCTTACGGGCACGGTCGCGACGTGCGCGGCGCGGAGCGCCGCGGTGCCGGTCTGGAGACCGGCGTTC
>VXNL01000065.1:0-16143 GCA_009840635.1 Acidobacteriota bacterium
CCCCCCCCCCCCCCCCGCCCCCCCCCCCCCCCCCCCCGCCCCCCCCCCCGCCCCCGCGCCCCCCCCCCCGCCGGGGGGGGGGCGGCCCCCCCCCCCGAGGGTGTAGGCGACGCGGGTCCCGTCCGGCGACCAGACCGGAGGTCCCTCATCGCCCGGATGCTGCGTGAGCCGCTCCGCGACCCCACCGGCCGCCGGCACCAGCCAGATGTCCCACCCGGCGCCGGGCTCGGGGTCCGGCTCGTCCCCGGGAATCCGCCTGCCAAGGAAGGCGACGCGCTCCCCGGCCGGGTCCACGGCGGGGTCCCGCACCTCCAGGTCCGTTCCGGTGAGGGGTTCCGGTTCGCCCCAGAGCTCCAGCCGGAAGAGGCGGCCGGTTTCCCCCTCGTCACCCCGGGGCCGTCTCCCGGAGACGAAGACGACCGACATGGCGTCCCCAACGAACCGTGGCGCCGAGTCCCAGCGCCGCCCCTCGGTGAGCCTCCCCGGCCGGGCGCCCGCGGCGGTCAGGAAGAGGGTGGAACGATTTCTGGTAGCCGCCGCGAGGACGACCCGGCGACCGTCCGCCGACACCCCGAAGCCGAGCGCCTGGGGAAGGCCGAGGGCCGTCTCGAGCGCCAGCGCCTGGTCCGGCTCCACGAGTTGTCCCGGCTGCGCGGGCTGGATCGCCGCGCCCGCCCCCGGTGCGAGAAGCAGCGGCACGGCGATCCCGGCCAGCGCGGCAAGCCGGATCGCGGAAGGGCGCATTCGGGAAGCGTAGTCCGGCGCCCGCCGGCTCCGTCCGGGCGCGATAATCCCGGAAACCCTTCCGCGAAACTGCTTCCGTGAGTTCTGCTCCTCCGCCCATCCGCTTCGAGACCCATCCGTCGCGCTACCGCCACTGGAACCTGGAGGTCGACAAAGAGACCGCCACCCTGACGCTCGAGGTGGACGAGGCCGGCGGCATCCGGCCGGGCTACGCCCTCAAGCTGAACAGCTACGACCTGGGGGTCGACATCGAACTCGCGGATGCCGTGGAACGGCTGCGGTTCGAGCACCCGTACGTGGGCGCGGTGGTGATCCGGAGCGGACTCGACCGGGTGTTCTCTTCGGGCGCCAACATCTTCATGCTGGCCGGCTCCTCCCACGGGTTCAAGGTGAACTTCTGCAAGTACACGAACGAGACCCGGCTCCACATCGAGGAGGCGAGCCTGGGGAGCAACCAGAAGTACCTGGCGGCGGTGGGCGGCACCTGTGCCGGCGGCGGTTACGAACTCGCGCTCGCCTGCGACGAGATCCTGCTGGTGGACGACGGCAGCTCGGCGGTCTCCCTGCCGGAGGTTCCGCTGCTCGGAGTGCTCCCCGGGACCGGAGGGCTGACGCGGGTCATCGACAAACGGAAGGTCCGGCGGGACCGTGCCGACGTGTTCTCCACCCTCGCGGAGGGGATCCGTGGCCACCGGGCGCTCGAGTGGGGCCTCGTGGACGGCCTCGCGCCGCGGAGCCGCTTCGAGGAACGGATCCGGGAACGGGCAGCGGCGCTCGCCGTCCCTTCCCCCGGTACCGCCGGCCGCAAGAAGCGCGGCATCGTCCTCGATCCGCTGGAACCGGAGGAGAGTCCTGACGCCGTCCGGTACCGGCACGTCGAACTGCGCCTCGACCGGAGCGAACGGACCGCGACGCTGACCGTGCACGCCCCGGAGGACCCGTTTCCCGAGGACCGGGCGGCGCTTGCGGCGGCGGGCGCGTCGGTCTGGCACCTGCGGGTGGCCCGGGAGCTCGACGACGCGCTCTGCCGGCTCCGCTTCAACGAGCCCGAACTCGGGGTCGTCCTGCTGAGAACCGCGGGCGATCCCGACGCCGTCAAGGAGGCGGACCGGCGTCTCCTCGGGTGCGGCCTCGTGTGGCTGGCATCCCAGAGCCGCTCCCGCGTTGGCCGCACGCTCCGGCGGCTCGATCAGACCGCCCGCAGCTTCTTTGCGGTGGCCGAACCCGGCGAGCGGTTCGTCGGAACGCTCGCCGAGTTGTTGCTCGCGGCGGACCGCTCCTATCTCTGCGACGATCCGGACCGTCCCGCCGGGGTGGAGTTGACGGAGCTGAACTACGGCGATTACGTGATGGCGAACGGGCTCTCGCGGCTGGAGACCCGGTTCTACGGCGACGCCGACCGGTTCCGCAGCCTCCGGTGGGGAGGCCCCGTTGAGGCCGCCAGGGCCGAGGAACTCGGCCTGGCCACGTTCGCCCCCGACGAACTCGACTGGGAGGACGAACTCCGGGTGGCCATCGAGGAGCGGGCCGGGTTCTCCCCGGACGCGCTCACCGGGATGGAGGCGTCGCTCCGTTTCGCGGGCCCGGAGACGATGGAGACCCGGATCTTCGGCCGCCTCTCGGCCTGGCAGAACTGGATCTTCCAGCGCCCGAACGCGATCGGGGCGCGCGGCGCCCTGACCACCTACGGCAAACCCGAACGCCCGGCCTTCGACTGGAAACGAACCTAGAACGCATGTCCGAACTTGACTCACGCATCCCGAACAACGTCGCTCTCTCGCAGGACCCGCGCCTCCAGCGGGCGCTCCTCCGCTGGCAGCCCGCGTTCCTCAACTGGTGGAGCGAAATGGGGCCGGAGGGCTTCCAGGGCGACGACGTGTTCCTCCGCACCGCGATCTCCGTCGAGCCGTCCGGATGGTCCCACTTCGACTACGTCCGCATGCCCGACTACCGGTGGGGGATCTTCCTGGCGCCGCCCGAGGCGGATCGCCGGATCGGGTTCGGGGACCTCGCCGGCCAGCCGGTGTGGCAGGAGGTGCCGGGCGAGTTCCGGACCGACCTCCGCCGCCTGATCGTCACCCAGGGGGACACGGAACCGGCCAGCGTCGAGCAACAGCGCCAACTGGGGAGGACGGCCCCGAGCCTCTACGACCTCAGGAACCTCTTCCAGGTGAACGTGGAGGAGGGGCGGCACCTGTGGGCGATGGTCTATCTGCTGCACTCCCACTTCGGCCGGGACGGGCGCGAGGAGGCGGACGCGCTGCTGGAGCGTCACAGCGGGGACGCCGACCGGCCGCGGATCCTGCAGGCGTTCAACGAACCCTGCGACGACTGGCTGAACTTCTACCTGTTCACCATGTTCACCGACCGGGACGGGAAGTACCAGCTCCTCGCCCTGGCCGAGAGCGCCTTCGATCCGCTGTCGCGCACCACCCGGTTCATGCTCACCGAGGAGGCCTTCCACATGTCGGTCGGAGAGACCGGAGTGGGCCGGATCGTGGAGCGCACCGCCGAGGTCATGGCATCGGGAGAGGACGATCCGCGGGGGGCCGGGGTCTTCGACCTTCCCCTGATCCAGCGCCACATCAACTTCTGGTTCAGCGCGTCCCTCGATCTCTTCGGCGGCGAGGTCTCCTCGAACGCCGCCCACTACTTCGCGAACGGCCTCAAGGGCCGGGCGCGCGAGTCGCGCCGGCAGGACCATGCCGCACTCGACGGGTTTTACCTGATGGAATTCCCGGAGGACGGGGCGCTCCGGGAGCGGGACGTTCCCCTCCGGAACGCCATGAACGAGATCCTGCGCGACGACTACGTCCGCGACTGCGAACGGGGTCTTGGGCGCTGGAACCGGATTCTGGAGGACGCGGGGCTCCCCGAGCGCCTGACCCTGCCGAGCCGCCGGTTCCACCGGCAGATCGGGGCTTATTCCGGGCATCGGTTCGACCCCGAGGGTGATCTCCTCGACGAAGAGGTCTGGCAGCGGAAGTCGGGTGAGTGGCTGCCGACCGCGGACGACCGCGAGTACGTGCGCCACCTCATGGTCCCGGTCTACGAGCCGGGAAAGATGGCATCCTGGATCGCCCCGCCGAAGAGCGGGGTGGACGGCAAGCCGATCGGCTACGAATACGTAAAGCGGCCGTAGCTGACGCGGAGTCATGGACATCGTCCTCGCGGGCGCGCGCCGGACCACGATCGGCCGGTTCGGCGGAGAACTCGCCTCGCTGACGGCTCCCGAACTCGGCGCCGCCGCCGCGCGGAGCGCACTCGAGGAGGCGGGAGTCCCGGCCGACGCGGTGGACGAGGTGATCTTCGGGAACGCCCGGCAGGCGGGCGTCGGGCCGAACCCGGCGCGCCAGGTCGGGCGGCGGGCCGGCCTCGCCGACCGGGTGCCCGCGCGCACCGTGAACCAGGCGTGCGCGTCGGGCCTCAGGGCGATCCTCGACGCGGCCGCCGACATCCGGATCGGAGACGCGCGGACGGTGCTCGCCGGCGGCACCGAGAGCATGAGCAACACGCCGTTCCTGCTTCCCTCGGCCCGCTGGGGACAGCGCTTCGGCGACGGCCCGCTCGACGACGGGATGTACCGGGACGGCTTCCATTGCCCGCTCGCGGATCAGCTCATGGGAGAGACGGCGGAGACGCTCGCCGACCAGTACGGCCTGTCCCGCGCCGTGTGCGACGAGTACGCGGCCGTGAGCCAGAACCGCGCCGAGGCGGCGCGGGCGGCGGGACGCTTCGACGGGGAGATCGCGCCGGTCACGGTGACGGCGCGGAAGGGCGCCGTCGAGATCGCCCGGGACGAATACCCCCGGGACGGGGTGACGGCGGAATCGCTCGCGAAGCTGAAGCCCGTCTTCCGGCAGGACGGCGTGGTGCACGCCGGCAATTCCTCGGGCATCACGGACGGCGGCGCCGCGGTGGTCGTGCTCTCGTCCGACCGGGCGTCCGAGCTCGGGGTCGAGCCGATGGCCCGTCTCGCCGGCTACGCGACCGCCGGCGTGGACCCCCGAGTGATGGGGATCGGACCGGTTCCCGCGGTGCGCGACCTGCTCGGGAGGACGGGACTGAGCCTCGACGACATCGCCCTCGTGGAGCTGAACGAGGCGTTCGCGCCGCAGGTGCTCGCCTGCGCCCGCGATCTCGACCTCGATCCGGAACGGCTGAACGTGAACGGCGGCGCCATCGCCCTCGGCCACCCTATCGGGGCCACCGGCGCCCGGATCGTGGTCACCCTGCTCCACGAGATGGAGCGCCGCGACGCGCGCTACGGAATCGCCACGCTCTGCGTCAGCGGCGGGATGGGCGTGGCCGCGTTGTTCGAACGGTAGGGGGAGCGCGGGAGCGCGGGACCGGCTCGGAGCGCCGGCCTCCGGCCGGCATCGCCCCAGTTCTCCCGGTGGGGGCGCGCAGCGAGGCGAAACCGCACCACCCGAATGAGCGGCCTGCGGCTCTCACGTTTCCATGGCGCGGCGCCATCAACGCGGGTTTCGCGCTCCCGCGCGATGCCGGCCGGAGGCCGGCGCTCCGAGGCGCCATCGCGGCCGTTGGCCGACCCGCGGGACAGCTACCGCCGGAAGTACTCCACCTGCCATCTCCGCACCGCGCGGTTGTGTTCCCGGAGCGAGCGGTTGAACTCGTGGGTGCCGTCGTTCCGGGACACGAAGTAGAGAAAGTCCGTCTCCGCCGGGAAGAGAACCGCATCGAGCGCGGCAATCCCGAACGACGCGATGGGTCCGGGGGGGATTCCGCCCACCCGGTAGGTGTTGTAGGGCGAATCGATGTCGAGGTCCCGCCTCCGGATGTTGTTCCCGGTATCTCCCGCCTGCCGCATCGCGAACAGGACCGTCGGATCGGACTGCAGCGGCATCCGGCGTTCGAGCCGGTTCCAGAACACCGAGGCGATGATGGCGCGCTCGTCCGGGCTTCCCGTCTCCTTCTCCACGATGGAGGCCAGGGTGGCGATCTCGCGCAGCGAGCGGCCGAGTTCCTCTGCCCGGGCGCGGCGCCGCTCGGTCCAGAGCGCCCGGAACTGTCCCGCGAGCACCGAGGTCACCCGCTCCGGGCCGGCCTCCGGCGGCAGCCGGTAGGTGCTCGGGAAGAGGTACCCCTCGAGATCCCTCGCGTCGGGGTCCAGGTCGCCGATCAGGCGCTCCGCGGCCGCCGGGTCCGAGAAGACGGCGAGGAGCGCGTCCGCGCCCCCGGCGCCCTGCCCGGCGAGGACGGCAGCCGTCCCCTCGAGGTCGAGTCCCTCGGGAACGGTGACCGGCAACGTCGCTACCTCCCCGTCCACGATCCGGGCAATGACCTCGACGGGAGTGAGGGCGCCCTCGAAGTGGTAGAGGCCGGCCTGCAGGCGGCTTCCCAGCCTCTCCCGGGCGACTCCGCGCAGGAAGACCCGGCGGTCGGCCACGATGCCGGATGCCTCGAGGCGGTTGGCGATCGTCTCCGCGGTCGAGCCCCGCCCTACCCGGAAGAGCACGGTGCCCCGATGCGCCGCGTACGGGCGCTCGAGCGCCTCGTCAAGCGGTCTCAGGTAGAAGAACCGGTAGCCCAGGAGCCCGAGGGCCACGGCGGCCACGCCACCGAGCAGGACGAGAACCTGCCACCGGCTCGGCCGGAACATGGTTCCTGCCTCCGGGTAGCGCTCCGACGGATCAGCCGGGGTCGTTCGCCGCTGCCCGGCGCCGCTTCAGGGCCCGGGTCGCCAGGTCCAGCTCCGGATCGTCGTCGTCGAGATCCGCGCGCTCGATCTCGAGGTCCGCGGGCCCCAGGCTGGGGCCCACGCCGACTCCCAGGATGTCCTCGCCGTCCGGCCCCCGGACATGGGCGGTGGAGAGCAGGATCGCGTCACCCTCGGGCAGCTCGATGAGCTCCGGACGCCCGGTGCGCCCGGCGGTGCGCCGCCCGACCACGTCCACGTCCTCGCGGGATTTGAGGACTGCAGCGAGCACTTCTCCGGGACAGACGGTGGCGCGGTTGACGGCCACCGCGAGCGGTCCCTTGAAGAGCGGCTCGCCGTCCGGCGCCTCGAGGGGGGTCGTGACCTCCTCACCCTCGGCGTTGCGCTGCACGAGCTGCGCATCTTCACCGTCCACGAAAACGCCGGCGACCTCGGCTCCGGCGTCGCAACCGCCGCTTCCGCGGCTCCCGCGCAGGTCGACCACCAGGCTGTCCGCGCCGCTGTCCTCGAGTGCCTCGATCGCCGCCGCCAACTGGGAAGTCGTTCCTCCGTGGAACCGCCGGATCCGGACCAGCCCGATCCCCTCGTCCAGCATGGAGTGCTCCACAGGGGGATCGGCGAGCACGGCACGCTTCAGCGTGACGGGACGGGGCTCCGCATCCGTGGCGCCACGGAGCGACAGTTCCACCGAGGTGCCCGGCTCTCCGGCGAGCAGCAGGAGCGCGACGGGAATCCGGAGCTCGCGGGTGTTCCGGCCGTCGATCGCGGTGATCGCGACGCCGCGCTCGATCCCGGCCTCAGCCGCCGGCGAGCCCGGCAGCACGTCGTCCACGTGCAGGTAGTACCGCTTCTGCAGGCCCACCCCGACGCTGGCGTTCAGCGATCCGCGGTTCCGGTAGCGGGCGAGTTCGCCGGCGCTCAGGTAGGCGCTGTCGGCGTCGAGCGCCTCGAAGATGCCCCGCACCGCGCCGTCCATCAGGAACGCCGGATCCACCGGCTCCAGGTACTGGTCCCGGATGAGCATCAGGGCGCCGTTGAACACTTCCAGCGCCTGGTAGGTGGACTCCTGGGCAACCGTTCCGCCTGCCGGACCGTCTCCGCCCGAAACCGGGACGGCCCCCGCGGCCCCCAGGCCGATGACCGCCGCGAAGGCCAGCCGGGCGCCGGGGCCCCCCCTCGGCCACGGGGCCGGCCGTTCGGGCAGCCGGCCCGGCGGTTCTGCTGCGCGTGGGATCAGGAGCCGGATACCTGGAACTCGACCGTCTCCGTCACCGACTGCCCGCTGCCCGCGTCCCGGACGGTGATCTCGGCGACGTAGTCACCGGCTTCGAAGGGTTCCCGGCGGCCGTCCTGGAAGAGCCTCGCGAGGGGGACGTCCACGATCGCGATCGAGAGTTCCGCGGAGGCGAGGTTGAACGCCGTCGGGTTGTAACGGAGGTACTGCTCGCCGTCCTTCCTGAAGGTGATCTGCCAGGACAGGTTCGGCTGGCCGCTCGTGTCGTAGCCGTAGGCGTTGAACACCAGGCGCAGCGCGTCTCCCGGCGCGTACACCGTGGAAACCTTCGGGACGAAGTGGAATCCCCCCACCAGCAGCGCCCTGCCGGGCTCGGGAGTGAAGTCCTCGACGCGGGAACCATCGGAAAAGCGCGCGACGGAGGAGAGCATCAGTTCGCCGCTCCCGAAGTTGGGGCTCTCGATTTCGCTGGTGACCGTCCCATGGGTCTGGGTGGCGGGATCGAGGATGCCGGCGTAGACCGAATAGGCGCCGGGCGCCATCTGCATCGGCATCTCCAGAACGGTCGGGCCGCCCGCCGGCCCCTTCTGGACCTCCACGGTGCGCTCGTCGTAGCCGATCACCGTGCCGAGCGCGTCCACCACGTTGTAGAACACCGAGAGGGTGGCCCGGTCGCCGTTCCAGGTAATGGAGTCGGTATCGAGCTCGAACACGGCGGCGACGTAGGTATCGCCGACGTTCGAGCGGAAGAACGAGTAGGCGGCGTCGATTCCGATGCCGGTACCGGGCTCACCACCGGCCCGGAGCGCGTTCAGGATCGTCTTGCCGGGGCTGTTGGGGTCCAGCAGCGCCCGCGTTTCGGCCCCGAAGAGATCCTCCACGTCAGGGAGTTCCCCGTCGGCGTTCAGGGTGAAGTTGATCTGGCTGGGCCAGACGATCTGCCGCGCCCGCGCCCGCTCGATGGCGGCTTCGATCTCTTCGTTCCGGATCAGCCGCATCCCGAGGTTCGTGGTGCGGAATTCGAGTTCCAGTCCGTCCGGAAGGCCGCGGTCGGGATTGGGGACGTAGGTGAACTTCATCCCGCCGCCGGGGCCGCCCATGCCGCCGCCGCGGCCGCCGCCGCCTCCGGCGCCGACCGCGCCGCCGCTCTCACCGACCGGGTTCTCGCCGGTGGCGCCGGCGGGCGGACGCCCGCCGCCCCCGCCGGACATTCGGCCTCCGGTCCGTTCCCGGTTGTCGGGCGGGCCGAAGAGCAACATCACGAGCGCCATGTCGGTCCGCGAGCCCCTCTGGCCCCGCTGCCCGAACTGGTCGTCGGCCTGCTCCCGCCAGTTGTTGAACTGGTCCTCGGCGCGGTCCGGGTCGTGCGGGTTCTGGCTGCGGCGCGCCCAGAAGTGCTCCTTGAACCGGTTCCGCTGGTTCCGCGGGAGGTTTTCGAACGCCTGCCGCTCCTGCGCGGTCATGATCGGCTCGACCTCTTCCAGCCAGCGCCGGTCGCCCCGGCTCAGGTCGTCCTGGGCCAGCGCGGGGAGGGCGAGGGCCAGCACCGCGACCGCGGCGACACCCGCCATAACGAGAGAAAAGCGGGGGGATACCCGCGTTGGATCAGGCATGAGGCCTCCTGAAGCTGGAGCGGCCACCGGGCCGGGGCTCCACCCCGGACGCGGCGCGCAAGCCCGTGAAATTGACCTGAAAGAATACGTCCGCGGGGGGTTTCCCGCAAGCATCGGAGACCACGCTATACTCGATTTCGATGTCGCCTTCAATACCCCGGTCGCCGCGCCGATTTCGCCCGGCCGTCGCCGGCTTTCTCCTCGCCGGACTGGCGCTTTGGGCCCTGGGCTGCGGTACCGCCCCCAAGCGCGCCTGGACCGTGGAAGAGATCCGCGCGGACCTGAATCACCGGATCACTCCGGACGTACTCGCCAGCGTCGAGATTCCCTTCGAGATCGACGACGAGATCCGCGAACTCGCGTTCCGGGTCACCGAGAACCTCCGCACCGACAAGGAGAAGATGCGGGCCATCATCCGGGCGATCCGGCAACACACCGGCGGGACGATTTCGTACGACTGGCTCTCCAACAAGACCGCCAAGAGCGTCTTCCGGGAAGGCCGCGGGAACTGTCTCGCCTACACGAACCTCTTCGTCGGGATGTCGCGGGCGGTCGGCGTCGAGGCCGTCTACGTGGACGTCACCACGATCGAAAGGGTCACCAAGGAGGCCGAGGTCATCGTGAACAGCGGCCACATCACCGGCGGCATCAAGGACGGCCCCGATCTGATCTTCGTGGACTTCACCTCGAATCCGGAACGGGAGTACGCGGGCGCCAAGATCATCGACGACTTCGAGGCCATTTCGAACTTCTACAACAACCAGGGCTTCCTCTACGGCTACTTCGCGGAAGCGCTCGCCGACCAGGGGGGCTTCGATCCGCTGTCCCGCGAGATCGAGATGTACGAACTGGCGCTCTCGATCCGGCCCAACTTCAATCGCGCCCGGAACAACCTGGGCGTCGCCTACAAGCGGCGTGGCCGGGTGAACGACGCGATCGAGCAGTACCAGTTGGCGCTCGACCTCGAACCCGAATTCACCGAGGCCCGCGCCAACCTCGCGAGCGCCTACTACTCCCAGGGAGCAACGGACCGGGCGATCGAGCAGTTCCGGCTCGCGGCGCGGCACGACGACTCCGACGCCTACGTGGTCTATCACCTCGGGGTGCTGCACTACCACGAGGGCAAGTACCGGCAGGCGGCCGACTACTTCCGCAAGGCCATTTCGCGCGACCGGCAGATGGCGGACGCCCGGTTCTTCCTCGGCGAGGCGCTGTTGAAGCTCGGCGACGAGGACAGGGCGATGCGGGAATACGAGCGGGCGATCGAGATCGACCCGAACTACATCTCCGCGCGCGCCAAGCTCGATCTCCTGCGGGATGCCCAGCGGGCGCGGTCCCGCGGCGGGGAATCGCCCGGCGACGGGCCGATCCGCTGACGACTCCGGAGGCCTGACCCGGGCCCTCGTTTGCGGGTAGAAGGGGAAACCGCGGGCCTCAAGTCCCGCGACCGGAAGGTACTGGAGCGCCTCGGCCAGCGGCGGCTGCCGCCCGCCGCGCTCCTTACCCGGGAGTTCGCCCGGCAGCTCGCGGGCATTTCCCACACCATCCGGCGGCAGGTGGGGGCGCTTGTCGACCGGCGCGGGACCATCACCTGGGTCGGGGTGGGAGACGCGCACCGCATCGAACTGCCCGACCTGAAGCGCCAGCGGGCGGCGGGTCGGCGGCTGCGCGGGTTGCGGTTCGTCCACACCCATCTCGCTGACGAACCGCTGACCCGCGACGACCTGGCCGATCTCGTGCTCCTCCGGCTCGACCTGATCGCGGCCCTGACGGTGCGGGAGGACGGTCTTCCCGGAGTCGTTCACGCCGCCCACCTGAGGCCGCCCGGCCGTCCCAATCACGAAGGGTCCGAAGAAGAGACGCCCTGGGAACTGCTGCCGCCGGTTCCTCCGAGTCAGTTGGATCTCGACTGCACGGAGCTCCTCTCGGACCTGGAGCGAACGTTCGCCCGGTTCGCTCCGGACCGCCCGGGCCGGAGGTATTCGGGACGCGCGATTCTGGTCGGGGTGGGGGAGAAGGCGCTCCCGCTCGGGGACGTGATGGAGGAACTGGCGGAACTGGCGCGCGATGCGGGTCTCGAAGTGGTGGATTCGCTCGTGCAGCGCCGGGCCCGCCTCGATCCGCGCACCCTGGTCGGCCGCGGGAAGCTCGAGGCGCTGGTGATCCGGGCGCTCGACCGCGGCGCCGACCTGATCCTGTTCGCCTGCGACCTGAGTCCCTCCCAGGCGCGCAACATCTCGCAGGCCACCGATCTCAAGGTCCTCGACCGCACCCAGTTGATTCTGGACATCTTCGCCCGGCGGGCGACGAGCCGGGAGGGGAAGCTGCAGGTCGAACTCGCCCAGTTGCGCTACCGGCTGCCGCGGCTCGTCCAGCGGGACACGTCGCTCTCGCGGCTCGGCGGCGGGATCGGAGGCCGCGGGCCGGGAGAGACGCGCCTCGAAGTGGACCGCCGGCGGGTGCGCGAGCGCATCGCCCGGCTGCAGCGCGACCTCGCCCAGGTCGCGGTCAAGCGCGACGTGCGCCGGAAGCGCCGCGAGGTTCGCGGTCTTCCGGTGGTGTCTCTCGTCGGCTACACGAACGCCGGCAAGTCGACGCTGCTCAACCGGTTGACCCGCAGCGAAGTGGCTGCCGGCGACCGCATGTTCGAAACCCTCGATCCGACGAACCGCCGGCTTCGGGTGCCGGTCGAGCGGGAGGTATTGCTCGCGGACACCGTCGGTTTCATCCACGACCTCCCGGAGGACCTCATCGAGGCGTTTCGCGGCACGCTCGAGGAAATCTCGGCGGCGTCGCTGCTGCTGCAGGTCGTGGATGCCTCGAGTCCCCGCCTCGACTCCCGGGCGGCCGCCGTGGAAGGCCTGCTCGCCGGACTCGGGTTCGAGGAAATCCCGCGCATCGTGCTGCTCAACAAGGTGGACCGGCTCGACGCGGCGGCCCGCGCCGCGCTGCCGCAGCGCCTGGCCGGCGCGGAGACCTGGCACGTTTCCGGAGTCACCGGGGAAGGACTCGAGGACCTGGTGGGCGGGATCGCCCGGCTCATTCCGGCGAAGCTGGCGGGGGTTGGTCCGGTGTTTCGCCCGCCGGCCCGCCCGGCGTCGAGTCTGCCGCTTCGGTGAGTCCGGCGGCCTCGCCGGCGAGGCGGTTCAGGGTCTCGTAGCGGGCCGGGTCCGCCTTCCCGGCGGCCACCGCCGCCTGGACCGCGCAATCGGGTTCGGTGCGGTGGGAACAGTCGGGGAAGCGGCAGTCTTCGGCGTACACGGCCAGGTCGGGATGGGCGTCGCGGATGCGGGCTTCGGTGAGCCCGTCGAGGCCCAGCGCCCGGATTCCCGGCGTGTCCACGATCTCACCGCCGCCGGGGAGCCGGATGAGTTCCGCGGCGGTCGTCGTGTGGCGGCCCCGGCCCCGGCGATCGAGCCCGCCGCTCCGTCGGCCCGGTACGCCGAGGGCGGCGAGCAGTTCGGTCTTCCCGACTCCCGAATGCCCGAAGAGCACCGCCCGGCTACCCGCCACGCTGGCCCGGAACGCGTCGAGGCCCGCTCCGCTTCGCGTACTCGTGCGGTGCACTTCCAGCGCCAGGGCGCGATATGGCGCAAGGTCCCGATCGAGACCCGCGAGGTCGCTGCCTGCCGCGAGGTCGAGCTTGTTGAAGACGAGGACCGGCGTCACGCCGGCGTCGTAGGCGACCACCAGCGAGCGATCGAGGAAGCCGGTCCGGTACGGCGGTTCCGCGAAGGCCGAGACGATGTAGCAGCGGTCCAGATTCGCCGCGAAGACACGCATCTCCCGCCGCTCCGGCGGTCCGACCGCCCGGCGCAGCGCGTTCTTGCGCGGAAGCACCGCGGTGATGCGCCCGCCGGGTCTCCCGGGCCGGGAAGGCTGCCGTCCGCCTGGCTCGATCTCCTCGACGAGCACCTCGTCTCCCACGACCGCGGCGGTTCCCGGAGGCCGCCGATCCCGCGATCCGAAGAGCCGTCCACCGAGGGCGCAGCGGAACAGCGACTCCGGCTCCCCGTGCGGGCCGGGAGGGATCAGGACGGTCGCTACCTTGCGGCCGATCCGTACTACGGTTCCGGACCGGTCCATCGGCAGGATGCTACCCGGGAAGGACGGACGCGACCCGCTCTCACGACGCGTACCGCCTGGAACGCCGGCCGGTTCTCGCGGTAGCGGCCTCCAGACCGGCACGCGCGGCGCCCCCCCACCGGGAGCACTGGCGCGCCGCGCATGGCGCAACCCCACCCACGCTCGCGGCCAGCCTGGCCCAGGCCACCGGGCCACCCGGCCGGCGGGTTTCGTCGTGCTACCTTTCTGGAGCCGTGCCGAGAGCGTCGGGGAGCCTTGTATCCGTGTCCGCGACAGTGACGCAAGCCACCGTGGCCAGGGGGCTTCTGGCGCTGGTGTTGGTGGTCCTGGCCGGCGGGCTCGAAGCGTCCACGGTCCGACGCCTGACGCTCGATGAGATGGCCGTCCAGGCGGACCAGATCTTCACCGGGCAGGTGGTCGGCATCGCGAGCCAACTGAATGCCCGGCGCACCGGAATCCACACCTTCGTCACCGTCGCGGTGGACGAGTACCTGAAGGGGGGCCGCCGGAACCTGCTCACCCTGAGGTTCCTGGGAGGCGAGGCCGAGGGTTACCGGCTGGTGGTTCCGGGATCTCCCGTGTTCCACCTCGGTGAGGAGGTTCTCGTGTTCAGCGACGGCGGGGCCGGGAGGATCCCGACCGTGCTGGGCATGGCGTCGGGCAAGTTCACGGTGGGCCGCGACCCGGAGACCGGCGACCAGGTGCTCGAGCGTTCCCTGGCCGGTCTGATTCTCAAGGATTCCGGCGGAGTGCCGCCGGCCCCCGGAGCGGCCCTGTCGGCGGGACCGGTGCCACTCGACGAAGTGCGCCGCATCGTGAGGGAGGCGCTCGCCCAGTGAGAGGGCCGGGTTCCTCGTCCGCCGGTTCCCGGCAGGCGGTCCGTCTCCTGGCGGTCCTGCTCGCGCTGTCCGTGGGGATTCCCGCAGCCTCGGGATACCAATTGATCCGCGGTCGCGGCTTCGTCTGGGCCGACGGCCTCCGTCCCGTGGGGTACTGGGTGGCCAACCTGGCGGACGACTCCATGACAGTGGACGAGGTGGTCGCCGAAACGAGAGCGGCCTTCGACACCTGGACCAACCCGGAGGAGGTCGGCCTCTCGTTTTCGTACCGCGGCAAGACCAACCAGCGGCCGTTCGAGTTCTTCGACCGGACCAACGCGGTTGGCTTCACTTCGCGCGAACAGTTGGCCGAGTTCGGGCTCTCCGACGTCACGCTGGCGGTGACGAGCTGGCTCACCATCATCGAAACCGGAGTCATCGCCGAGGCGGACATCATCATCAATCCGGCCTACAACTGGACGGACACCCCCGAACAGGGAGGCTGGGACTACCGCTCGACGATGATTCACGAGGTCGGCCATTTCCTCGGGCTGGGTCATTCGGGTGTCGGCCGCCAGTCCGAGGGTTCGCTGCTTGCCGGCTCGAGCGTCATGTGGCCGTACGGGTTCGGAAGCGGTACTTCCCTCGGGCGGGAGCTCACCGCCGATGACATCACCGGGGCGTCGGTCCTCTACCCCGGCGCGACAACTCCCACCGGAACCATCCACGGCGTCGTCCGCCGCGCTTCGGGGGAAGCCGTGCGCTACGCCCACGTGGTCGCGTACGAGCCGGTGCTCGACCACACCGTGGGCGGCTGGGCGGACGGGGAGGGCAACTACGAGATTGCCGGGTTGCCCGACGGCCGCTACGTGCTGCGCGTGAATCCGATCCCCGAAGGCCACTCCGCCAGCACCTACTTCTTCCCCTTCGGCCGGGCCGACACGGACTTCAGCGTCACCGTGCATCCCCGCCTCGCGACGGTCTCGGAGGGCGGCACGACCGAGGTCAGCCTCGAGGTCAGCCAGTGACGCCGCGGCCGCCAGGCCTGGTCGCCCTGCTGGCCGCCCTTCTGGTCGCCGGCCTGGCCGCCGCCGAGTCCCCCGATGACCGCAAACTCGGCGAGATCCTGCAGAGTCTCCGCGAGGCGGCGGAGCAGGCATCGAGCGCCGCGCAGACCGCGCCGAGCCGCCAGGGGCCCGTCTTTTCGCGGCCGGGGGACTGGACGCATGCCGAAGCGGCCGTCGTCATCGGCAGCCAACTGGTGAACCAGGACCTGGGGTTTTCCCGGAA
This sequence comes from Acidobacteriota bacterium, assembly GCA_009840635.1. Classification (GTDB taxonomy): domain Bacteria; phylum Acidobacteriota; class Vicinamibacteria; order Marinacidobacterales; family Marinacidobacteraceae; genus Marinacidobacterium; species Marinacidobacterium portitor. The sequence continues at coordinate 15,466 of VXNL01000065.1, forward strand.
CATCTTCCAGACGGTGAGCGCCGAAGCCGAGGATGTCGGGTTCGGCCAGCACCTGGGCGCCCGCGGGGCGTTCTTCGTGAACCGCTACCTGGGAGCGGAAGCCGGTTTCACCCGGACCACGACCGATTTCGAGTTCTCGGTGACCGACGAGGAGGCCGGGTTCACCGTCTTCCCGGAGCCCCTGGAGCAGGTGAGCCAGGAGGCTTCCGTATCCGCGGTGCTGCAGTGGCCGCGCGCCGCCGTCACTCCCTACGGAGTCGTGGGCTACGCGTGGAGAACGTCGGAAGTCGAGGGAGCCGAGCCCTTCGAATCCGGTGCGGTCGTCGTCGGTATCGGGATCAAGGTGCCTTTCCCGGGTGCTCCGGTGCTGCTGGCGTTCGACTACCGCCGCATCGAGTTCCGGGATGAAGAAGCCGACGCGCTGCGGCTCGCGGAAGGTGGAGTGGGGAGTCCCACGGTTTCCGCGTTGACCCTCGGGATCGTCGTCCGCCTCAACGTGAACCGTTGAACCCGTGGTGAAAGTGCTCCCCCGCGCCTTCTGAGCCAGAGTTCCCTTACGGTGAAACGGGCGGCTCGCTTGCGTGGGGACACTTTCCCCACGGGTTGGCGGGCGAAATCGCTGCGCGATTCGCTCCGCCTTCCTTCGTGGGGAGGGGAAACCCCTCCCCACACCCCACC
>VXNL01000065.1:16153-25317 GCA_009840635.1 Acidobacteriota bacterium
GGGCGCGGCGTGGGTGGGGTAGAATCCCGAGCGGTGTGCGGTGTCTAGCCTGCCCGCTTTTCCGCCCGCCCCCCCGCGGCGGGCTCCCCACCCCCCCCCCCACACCCCACCCCCGCGGCGCTGCGCGCCGCGAACGGACACTCTCGACTTGACCGTCCGCGAACGGCCCTCAGAGCGTCAAGAATCCCGCGGCTGAGGGGACGGCAGTCCGCGGGTCGCCACCCGGAACAGGAACCTCAGGGCCCGGTCCCGGCGGGCCGCGACGCTCGTGACGGCGACGACGGCGGCCACGCTGAACCGCGACAGCCGGACGTTCCTGCCCTCCCGGAAGGACGGGGCCCGGTGGACGCGGCGGAGCACGAGCACGGCCAGTCCGACCGCCCACAGGAGATGCCGCCGGATCCCCGCCTCGCGCCTGGGAATCAGCAGGATGAACCGCAGCGCGTTCGACAGGTGGCCGCGGGTGATCGCCACCAGCCGGGAGAGCCCGTCGTCGAATCCCGGAGCCCCCCGGCCCGCGGCGAGGGAGGCGAGGTCGAAGCCGGCGTCGTGGAACACGTCCTCGGGGAGCCAGCAGGCGCCGTTTTCCCAGTCGTCCCAGACGTCCTTGAGAATGTTGGCCATCTGCAGTCCCTGGGCGTGGGAGACCGCGAGGGCCGTCAGCTCCTTCCGGTGGCCCTCGATTTCGCCGGAGTAATCGCAGAACAGCTCGACGAGCATTTCGCCGACGACCCCGGCGACGAAATAGCAATACCGGTCGAGCTGACCGAGGTCCTTCAGGCCGACCGAGCCCGGGTCCCGCTGAAACTCCGCCATACCCCGTGACATCACCCGGACACAGCGCTCGATCGCGGCTCGCTGCGGGGCGTGAAGCTCCGCGGTCACGCGCAGGATGCGGTGCGCGCCCGCCGCGAGTTCCCGCTCCCCCTCCGGCGTGGCCGGCGTCAGCGCGGCCGCCAGATCGCGGCCGAAGGATGGGGCGTCCCCGCGTCCGGCGACGACCTCGGTGAGGCGGTCCCACAAGGCCGCTTTCCGCGCTGGCGACAACCCGGGCTCGTCTTCGATCGTGTCGGTGATGCGGCACAGCAGATAGGCGTTGACCACCACCGGCCGGAGACGATCGGGGAGGGTGGGGATCGTGAGGGCGTAGGTGCGCGAGACGGTCTGGAGGATCCTCGCCTGGTAGGCGAGGTCGCCGTCCCTGCCGCTGCCGGGCGACGCGGTCATCACGCTCCCGACGGCTGCGGGAGGCCACGGGCGCACAGTCTGAAAAGGAGGCGGAGGGCCAGGTTCGAGCGGGCGAAGACGCTGGTGACCACCACGACCGCCCAGACGCTGCGGCGGGACACCTTGACCTCCCTGCCGCTCGCGAACGCCGGTGTCCGCCGGATGCGCCGCAGGGTGAGCATCGCCAGACCCAGGGGCCACAGGCAGAACCGCCGGATTCCGGTCTCGCGGGACGGAATGATGAGCGTGTAACGGAGCGCCGCCTCGAGATGCTGGCGGGTGACGGCGACGAGTTCGAGCAGCCCCGCGGCGAACGCCGGATCGGTCCTGCCCGCGGGAAGCGAGTGGAGTTCGAGACCCGCGGCGCGGAAGACGTCCCGCGGCAGCCAGCAGGCGCCGCGGCCGTGGTCCTCCCAGATGTCCTTGAGGACGTTGATCATCTGGAGTCCCTGGCCGAACGGGACCGACAGCGCGAGGAGGTCCTCGCGCCGCTTGCGCATCTCGGCGGAGTACTCGCAGAAAAACGCCGTGAGCGTCTCTCCCACCACCCCGGCGACGTGATAGCAGTAGCGGTTCAACGCTTCGAGGTTCCGGAGGCCGCGGACCGTTGCGCCGCGCTGAAACTCCACCATGCCGCGCGTCATGATGCGCACGCAGCGCTGGATCGCCTCGCGCTGCGCGTCGCTGAAGCGGGCGGTGACGCTCAGCACCCGGCCCGCGTGGGCGATCAGGTCGCGTTCGCTCGCGGTGGTGGCGGCGGACAGTCTCCCTCCCAGCTCCCGGGAAAACCCGACGGGGTCGCCCCGGCCCGAGACAAGCTCGACGAGGCGGCTCGAAAAGGCCTCCTTCTCGTCCGGCGACAAAGCCGTCTCGTCCTCGATCGTGTCGGCGATCCGGCAGAGGAGGTAGAGATTCCCGGTAGCGTCGTAGAGGTTCCCGGGCAGGGGGCGGATGGTGAGAGCGAACGTCCGCGCCACCCCGCCCAGGATGCGCCGCTGGTAGGCGAGATCTCCATCCGCCGGCCGGTGTGGAGGGTCTCTTGTCATGGGGAAGGGGTTTCAGCGTCTCGCGGTCGCGCCCGGCGCCACCCGGAACGGGCGACTCCGAAGGAGGCGGCCGCGCCCAGGGCGCCCCGCGGGTTCCGGCACCGGCCTACAATTGCGAAGGCTAGCCGGTGTAGCTCAGGGGTAGAGCAGCTGATTCGTAATCAGCAGGTCGGTGGTTCAAATCCACTCGCCGGCTCAGCCGTCGGCGGCGGCGGACTTCCATCGCGTCCAGATCGCCTGGACCGCGAAGGCCAGCCCCAGCGTGGCCACAATGGGCGCCCCGCCCAGCAGCAGGATGCCGGGCGGGCCGAGCAGTCCCCCGAGGATGCTCCCGAGCGCGGAAACCGGCACGGCGGCCGCCCAGAACAGGATGGGAATCCGCGGACTCATGCGGAAACGCCGCAGCGTCCAGATCAGCGGCAGGGCGAAGACGCACCCGGCGGCATAGGCGAACAGGAGACCCCCACCCAGTGCGGCCGCGTCCCCGACGGACAGCGGTCCGACGCTTTCCATCACCAGGAGGCGTCCCAGGGCGACCACCGCGAACACGACGGTGTAGGCGGCCCCGTACGCGAGGCAGGCCCGATAGCGACGCGATGGAGCGGTCATCGCGGATCCGTGGCGTGACCCACACCGACGCAGCGGGTTTCCCCTTCGGCGACCGGTACCTCAGTGCGCATCCACGTGGAATTCCTCGAGCGACGCTCCCAGCTTCGTCAGGTCCTCCGAATCTCCGATGAGCATCAGCCTGTCACCCCGCTCGATCCGATGATCGCCCCGGGGCGCGATCATCAGTTCCTGTCCTTCCCGCCGGATCGCCAGGACGAGGATGTTCGCTTCCCGGCCCAGGGCGGAATCGGCGATCGTTCTTCCTGCGAGTCCCGACGCTGAGGTGACGGCGAGTTCGCCGGATCCGAAGCCGGGATGGGCCATGTCGGAGATGCCGTGCAGCAGGTGGTGGGTTTCCGAACCGCAGAGGTTGCGGAGCACGGCGCGGCTGGCGGTGAGGTGCGGCGAGATGACGTCCCGAGTGGCGGCGCCCGCCCGCTCCAGGTTCGCGCGGGAACGGTCTTCCTCGGACCGTGCGATGACGCGGATCCCGGGACGGAGTGCGCTGGCGGTCATGGTGATCGACAGGTTGTCGCTGTCGTTCGGGAGGAGGGCGACGATGGTCAGGGCGCGCCGGACCCCGGCCCGTTCCAGCGTCTCTTCAGAAGAGGCATCCCCGCGGATCACGGTGACTCCCTGCCGGATCGCGGCTTCGACGACGTCCGGGGACGCCTCGATCACGCACACCTCGTTCCCGTGCCTCAGCAGACCGGTCGTCACCCGCCGGCCCATCCTCCCGAAGCCGCAGACGATGATGTGATCCTTCATGCGTCGAACTCTCCTTTCCTGCCGCTGCAGCGGCGCCTCGGTGACCCACTGGGCCAGCGCCCCGAACGAGTACCCCAGGGTGGCCACTCCGCCCCCGATGAGCAGCACGGCGAAGAGCCGGCCGGCCGGCGAGAGCGGCTGCACCTCGCCGTAACCCACCGTCGAGACGGTAATGATCGTCATGTAGAACGCGTCCGCCAGATCCCACGACTCGATCCACATGAACCCGAGCGTGCCGGTGACGACGACCCCGGCGGCCGCCGTAGCGGCGGCGCCGAAGCCGAAGTGCCACTGGGCGCGCTGCCAGGGCCGGAAAACGCTCACAGGATGCTCCCGCCGGGACGGTTTGCCGAGGACGGCCCGGGGCGCCCCTGCTTCCCACCTGGACGTGCTCGCCCGCGGAAGGGAAGGCTCATAGAACCGGTTGGGGCCGGATGGGGCGTCTTCGCGCCAGGAGGGGGCCGCCTGTTTCGCGGCCCGAACCCCAGTCCGGTGGCGGGGGCGGGATTTGAACCCGCGACCTTCGGGTTATGAGCCCGACGAGCTGACCAGACTGCTCCACCCCGCGTCCGGATTTGGGGGAGCGGACTGTACATTCCGGCCGCGGAGTCTGTCAAAGCCTCGCCTCCCGGCGCCCTCGAGGGCCGGGTCGCGAGTTACTATGAAGGGGAGATCCGGCGGGACCTCGGCAGTGCTGTCGGCGCTCCTTTCGTCCGCCGACCCGCCTGTTTCCCGAGTGCGTTTGTGACCGTTTCCGACCCGGACTCCCTCCTTGCTCCAGAGGAGGTTGCGCACGCGATCGCGGCGCTCGGAAGCCTCACCGAGGAACGCGACGTGGATGCGTGGCGCACGGAGCATCTCGGGCGGAAGTCGCGCCTCATGGCGTCGCTGCGGGCGCTCGGAGGAATCGACCGTTCCCGCCGAGCCGCGGTGGGGCGGCTGCTGAACGAGGCGAAGACGCGCCTCGGCGACGCCCTTGCGGCCAAGCAGGCCGACCTCAAGGCGCGCCGGACCCAGGATCTGGCGGCGCTCGACGTGAGTCTGCCCGGACGCCCGCTTCCCGCCGGCGGTCTGCATCCCATCACCCGGACCGAGCGGGCCGTGGTTGCCGCCTTCGGTTCGATGGGGTTCCACGTCATCGAGGGGCCCGAGGTGGAACTCGAGTACTACAACTTCGAGGCGCTCCGGATTCCCGCCGATCACCCGGCTCGGGACGCCATGGACACGTTCTATCTGGACGGTCCCGAGGGCGCTGCGCCGCTCCTGCTGCGCACCCACACCTCACCGAACCAGATCCGCTACATGGAGCGGCACGAACCGCCCATCCGGCTCATCGCTCCGGGGCGCACGTATCGGAACGAGGCGACCGACGCCACCCATGAATGGATGATCACGCAGACGGAAGTCCTGGCCGTGGACCGCGGACTCACGCTCGCGCACCTCAAGGGGGCCCTGTACGAGTTCGCCCGGCATCTCTTCGGAGAGGACCGCGAAATCCGTTTCCGTTGCGACTACTTCCCGTTCGTCGAGCCCGGGGTCGAGGTCTCGATCAGCAGTCCCGACGGCTGGATCGAGATCCTCGGGGCGGGCATGGTGCATCCCGAGATCCTGGCCAACATGGGGTACGACCCGGAGATCTACACCGGGTTCGCCGCGGGACTCGGCGTCGAGCGGATCGCGATGCTCCGGCACGGGATCCGGGACATCCGCCGCTTCTACGAGAACGACCTGCGCTTCCTCCGGCAGTTCTGACAGCCCGCTTCAGGAGCCCGTTCCCATGCGCGTCCCTCTCCGGTGGCTCGAGACCATGGTGCCGCTCCCGGAGGACGTCGAGGCGCTGGCCCACCGGCTGACCCTGGCCGGCCTCGAGGTCACGAACATCGAACGAACGGGCGGCGACTGGGACCGGGTGGTGGTCGGCCGGGTCCTCGAAGTGCGGCCCCACCCGGACGCGGATCGTCTCCGGCTGGTCACCGTGGAGAAGGGCGGGGAGCACCAGACGGTCGTCTGCGGCGCTTCCAACGTGGCCGCCGGACAGGACATCGCATTCGCCCCGGAGGGGGCGATGCTCACCGACCCGAGGACCGGAGACCTCCGCAGGCTGAAGAAGACCCGCATCCGGGGCGTGGTGTCCGGCGGGATGGTGTGTTCCGAAGCGGAGCTGGGCCTCTCCGCCGAACACGAGGGGATCCTCGTTCTCGACACCTCCCGGCCGCCGGGGACGCCGCTCCGGGACGTGCTCGGAGACCGCGTCTACGTGTTTGACCTCACCCCGAACCGGGCGGATGCGCTGTCCGTCCTCGGGGTGGCGCGCGAGGTCGCGGCGCTGACCGGCGCCCCGCTGACCCCGCCGGATGTCTCCACGCCGCGACCCGGTTCCGCCATCGAGGGACGCGCCTCGGTCGAGATCGCCGACCCCGATCTCTGCCGCCGTTTCACCCTCGCGCTCATCGAGGACGTCGAGATCGCTCCTTCTCCCGCCTGGATGCAGGAACGGCTGACGGCCGCCGGCATGCGTCCCATCAACAACCTGGTGGATATCACCAACTACGTGATGCTCGAGCTGGGCCAGCCCGTCCACGCCTTCGACTACGACACCGTGCGCGACCATCACATCATCGTGCGGCGTGCGGCGGCGGGCGAGACCCTGACCACCCTGGACGGGAAGATCCACGAGTTGAGTCCGGAGCGGCTGGTCATCGCGGATCCCGGAGGGGCGATCGCGCTGGCCGGGGTAATGGGGGGGCTCGATACCGAGATCACCGATTCGACGCGGAACATCCTTCTCGAAGTTGCGAACTTCGAACCGGCGAGCGTGCGCCGCACCGCCCGTGCCTTCGATCTGCTCTCGGACGCGGCCCGGCGGTTCGCGTGGGGTCTGCCTCCCGAGCTACCGCCGGTCGCCTCCGCGCGGGTCTGCCGGCTGCTCGCCGAGTACGCCGGCGGACGCGTCGCGGAAGGGATGGTGGATTCCTGGCCGGTCCGGGAGCCCGGGGTCAGGATCCGTCTGCGCCGCTCGCGGATCCCCCAGGTCCTCGGGATGGAGATCCCTCGGCCGGCGGTGCGGGCGGCCCTCGGCGGTCTCGGATTCGAGGTCGAGGAGGACGAGGAGACGCTCGAGGTCGGCGTTCCCTACTGGCGCCGGGACGTGCGGGTTCCGGACGACCTGGTGGAGGAAGTCGCCCGCATCGCGGGTTACGACGACCTCCCGGCGGCGCCGCTGGCCGGCGCCATCCCCCATCATCCGCCGATCCCCGCCCGCGATTTGCGGGAACGGGTGCGGGATCTCGCGGCGGAAGCGGCGCTCTACGAGGTGCAGACCTACTCGCTCCTGTCGGACGCTGACCTCGCGGCGGTGACGCCGCCGGAGATGCGCGCGGCGCCCCTGCTCAAGGTCCGGAACCCGCTTGGAGAGGCGCGCGACACCTTGCGGACATCCCTTCGTCCCGGGATCCTGCGCGCCGCCGCGCGCAATCTCGCCCGGGGCGCCCGGGCCGTGCGTCTGTTCGAAGTCGGAAAGTCCTACCATCCCGCCTCCGGCAGCGACGACGGCCGCCCGGAGGAACGGGAGGCGGCGGTGGGGCTCGTCGTGGGCGTCCGCGTGGACCGTTTCGGCAGTCCGACCGAGACCGGACTCGACTTCTTCGACACCAAGGCGACCCTCGAACACGTCCTCGCCGGGCTACGGATCACCCCCGATTTCCGGCCGGCGGCCGCTTTCGGCCTGCTCGAGGGGCGGACGGCCGAAATCTCGGTCGCGGGAAGCGCCGTCGGTGTGCTGGGCCAGGTCCACCCCGAGACCGCGGCGGTTTTCGGGGTCGGGCAGGACGCTTTCCTGTGGGAGCTGGACCTCACGGCGTTGCTGGAGGCCGCCCCGGGAATGACGGAGCCGCCGGCCGCCGTCCCCCTGCCGCGCCATCCGTCCGCGGTCGAGGACTTCGCGCTGCTGGTGGGGCCGGACGTGCTCGCCCAGGACGTCGTCCGGGAAGCGCTCGGACACCCCCTGGTCGTGGAGGCGCGCGTCTTCGACGACTATCTGCTCGAGGGTTCCGGCGCTCCCGGAGAAGCAGGGAGGGCGAGGCGGTCGCTCGGCGTCTCCGTGCGCTACCAGGCCCGCAACCGGACGCTGAACGAAAACGACATTGCCAAGGTGCGGCGCACCATCCTGAAGCGGTTCAAGGCCAACCACGGTGCGGTCGTCCGGGAACGCGCCTGAACCGAAGCATCCCGCGGCCGGCCTGGTGGCTGCGTCGGGAGCGATGCGTGCGCTGCTGGAGGAAGCGGCGCGGGTGGCCCGCTTCGACGTACCGGTGCTGATCGAAGGGGAGACGGGTTCGGGGAAGGAACTGCTTGCCCGCTACGTGCATGACCGGAGCCCGCGGCGGGACCGTCCGCTGGTGGCGGTGAACTGCGGGGCGCTGCCCGACGGCTTGCTGGAGGCGGAGTTCTTCGGCCACTCGCGGGGCGCGTTCACCGGGGCCGAATCGGCCCGTCCCGGACTCTTCGAGGCCGCCGACGGAGGCACCCTGTTCCTGGACGAGGTGGGGGAGCTTCCTCCGCACGGGCAGGCGACCCTGCTCCGGGTACTTCAGGAGAGGGAGTTCCGGCGGGTCGGAGAGACTCGGGTGCGGCGATCCGACTTCCGCCTGATCGCGGCAACCCACCGTCCGCTCGCCGAACTCGCCGCCGCGCAGAAGTTCCGTCGAGATCTCTTCTACCGGCTTCGGGTCGTCCGGCTGCGCCTGCCGCCGCTGCGGGAACGGAGATCGGAGATACCCCAACTCGCCTCCGCCCTCCTGTCGCGGCTCGCCCGCCGGCATCGCCTCGGGCCCGCCCGGCTGTCGGCGGACGCTCTCGAGGCCCTCGTCCACCGCGACTGGCCGGGGAACGTCCGCGAACTGGAATCGGTCCTCGCCGAAGCGCTGATGCGGCGGCCCGGGGCCAGCGTGATCGGTCCCGAGATGGTGGCCGGAGGGGGCCGCGAGACGTCCCGTCCGTCGCCCGCGGCGCCGGACCCCCTCCACACGGTGATGGAGATCCGCCGGTTGGCGCTCGCCCGGGCAGCCTTCGAGCGGCTTGTCCTGCTGCGCGCGCTCCGCCGCGCCGCCGGGAGCCGGGTCCGCGCCGCCCGCGATCTGGGCATCTCCCGCCAAAGCCTCTGGCAGAAACTCCGCCGCCACGGAATCACGTAGAGCGCTTTTGGGGGTGGGGCTCCAGTCTGGAGGAAGGGGGTGACTCCGGGGAGGCCGGACAGGAGCCCCACCCCCAAAGCGCCCGGCGCTTCGCGCCGCAGTGCCGCAAGTGCGGCGCGAGCCGCACGCAGGCCCCGGAGCGGGAGGGGTTGGGGCCGGGGAACCCGGCTTCCAACCGCTCCTGGCTCGGGAATCGAAACTCCCTCGCGCGCTGGGGCGCGCTTCGGCGAGTTCCGATTTGTCGTTACTTTCTTGTGAAAGGGGGTAACCCCCTTTCACACTTTCCCCCGAATTCGCTGCCAGCGAACCAAAGTTCGCTGGC
>VXNL01000090.1 GCA_009840635.1 Acidobacteriota bacterium
CGGCCGCCCGCTGCTCCCGCAGCGGCGCGGTGGGCCGGGGGTTCGAGGGGGGGAGCAGTCTCCCCTCGCCCGTCTGCTGCTCCGGCAGCGGCGCGGGGTGCCGGGGGTTCGAAGGGGGGAGCAGCCGCCCCTCGCCCGTCCGCTGCTCCGGCAGCGGCGCGGTAGGCCGGGGGTTCGAAGGGGGGTGCAGCCGCCCCTCGCCCGTCCGCTGCTCCGGCAGCGGCGCGGCAGGCCGGGGGTTCGAAGGGGGGCGCAGCCTCCCCTCGCCAGCGCCAATGTTCAACATTGGGTCGGCTGGCTCCCGTAACGCAGTGGGCATGCCGATGCCTACGCTGAGGCCCTCAGACGAGCGTCAGCCCGTCGGGAGACAGCCTGCAAGGGGACGGCTTGGCCGTCCCCAGCCACAACCGACCGGCCCCTGCGGGGCCTGGGAGATTCCTGGCCGCGTGCATCACGCGGATCCATGAGCGATCCCGAATCGCATTTCCGGCGGGACGGGAAGGGCGGGCGCCGGCCATGGGTAGCCTGGCTGCACTCGATCCGGGACGATGCCCTGCGCCAGTTCGTCGATCCGGTCCGCGATCCGCTGGGCCGGCGCGCGCAACTGCTCCACGCTCCAGTCCGCCGCGTAGCTCTCGGTCACGTCGCTGCCCCGGGCATGGTTCACCAGCCGCTTCGTCAGCGACCGCGGCAGCATCAGCTCCCGCTCCGCAACCGTGATGAACACGTTCCGGAGACCGTGGAACCAGAACTTGGTACCCGCCGCCCGGCTGATCCGGTGATACAGATGCTGCAGCTCCACGACGTGGCCGGTCCCGCCGCTCGAGGGGAACACCCACGGGGTGGCGCCCTTGCCGGCGCGGGCGTCTTGGCGGCGCTCGAAGAGGGCGGCCAGCTGCCGGGTGATCGGCAGCTCCAGCGGCTCTCCGGTCTTCGTCGCCTCGACCCGGAAGACCCGCCGCTCGAGGTCCACCCGGTCCCAGCTCAGCGCCACGATCTCGCCCCGGCGCATGCCGGTATACATCCCGAACCAGAAGATGTCCCGGGTGGCCGCAACGGTCACCTCGGCCTCGATGGCCTCCCACCACCGGGGCAGCGTCTCGGCGGGCGTCGAAATCCTTCGACGCACGGCCCGGTGGTACCGCCCGCCTCCGGCGAGCCAGAGGTCCACCGGGTTGCGGAGCGCCTCGTGGTCCACGCACGGGCGGCGGTAGACCGAGCGGAGTAGCGCAATGATGTGGTTGGCCACCGCCCAGCCGTTCCGCTGGGAGACGCGGTGGAACCGCGCCTCCACGTCCCGCCGCGTGATCGTGTCGAGGGGCCGCGCCAACCAGTCGCCGAGGCAGTACCGCATCTGGCCCTCGTAGAGAGCTTCGGTGCTCCTTTTGCGGTTGGGGTTGACCGTCAGGTACTCCGCGAACGCCTCCCGGAGGGTGGGCATGCCGCGGCTGTCGGCCCGCTCCTGGGCGGGGTCCTGGCCGCGGGCGACGCGCCCGAGCAGCTCCTGGGCGAGGCGGCGGGCCTCCTCGGGGGCCAGCCGGCCGCAGCGCCCGATGGCGATGCGGCGGTTCCGCGCCTTCCGCCCGCCGCTCCCGATGCGGTAGTTGAGGATGAAGGACTTCGCGCCCGAGGGCTGGACGCGGACCCCAAATCCGATGAGCCGGTCGTCCCAGGCGATCCAGGGCTTGTCGGCGGGCTGGAGGCCCTCGACCGTCCGTTTGGTGAGGGTGAGTTTGACCTTGGCGGTCCGTTTTCCGTTGGTGGTGTTCGTCATGCGGCGAGTCTTGGCCAGAGCCGGAAAGGCCGGTGCAACCCGGTGTCAACACTTGCCGCCGAAACGCTCGGCGGTAGGTCACCCGGGAGAACCGGTGTCCGTGTAGGCCGCCTCACCGCACCGCTAAGTTGATGTCCCCCCGCGCGTTAACGCCCATCGCCGAAGTCCCTGTATCACTTTCCGTATCACTGGTGGGGTACGCGGTTCGCCAAGGCCAGGGCGAACTGGCCGAGTTTCCGCCTGTTTTCTGGACCTCGCTCCGGCCCAGGACCACCGGCTCGTCCGCAGGCCGGGAATCTGGGCCGTCATCGTGGCGCTGGGCTGCGTTGCCGTCCGTTTCTGGTGGAATTTCGCCCGAGAAGCCCGGAATTGAACGTCAAAACCGGACGAAGACGCCTGCCGCGCTCGGGGAGTAACGACGCCGATCCGCTGCTCGACGCCCTGTCACACCCCTATCGACTCGCCGGACACCGAGACCCGGTTGATTCCGTGTTGCACCGTAGATTCCCGCACGATCCCACAACGGCCCGGGGCTGGCCGCCTGGGCGCCCCGTCCCCGGCGCGAGGTCAGGCCGGAGAACCATGATGCGTACAGAGGAAAACCCCGGGGCCGGTTGGCCCCGGGGTTCCCGTTTGATCTAGATCAGACGGATGTTAGGAGACGCAGGTCCTTACTTCGCCTCGCACTTGATGAAGTGCGCTTGGTTGGCCTCGTTGAACAAACCCGGAAGAGCGTTCCTGCCCACGGCCATGCCGCCATCAGCATCCCAAGTGCAGCTGATCGTGACATCGCGCTCCGCGGTGCACCCGAAGGTGCCGTCCGCGAAGAGAACCGGACCCTCGTAAACCGGACCCTCGAAATCGCAGATGGTTCCGTCGTGGCTCTCGCCGCCATCGGCCTCCGAGCACTTCCGAATGTCATCCTGTTCGCCGCCCTTGAGGTAGTTGTCCGCCATGCCATCCGGCCAAACCCGTACATCGTCAGCGGCTGTCGTTGCTTCGTTCGCAATCGTCTCCTCGTTGTCATCGGTGTCGTCATCGTCGTTGTCGCTGACCATGTCCACCTTGCCGAGGTCGCCCATGTCCGGGTCTCCGTCAACGTCCGTGAGCCACTGCCAGATGTGCACGATGTTGTTGTCCGCTTCGTTCTGGTTGTACAGGTCGTGCATCGCCGCGGCGGCAACGGCAGTGCCGTCACCGTCCCCGTCGACCATCGGACGCCCGCGCGGCGGTGTGCCGTCCTTCTTGATCTTGCTGTTCAGGTTGTCGTCGAACCACAGCGTCTTGAAGTTGTCACCACCGTCCGAGGCCTTCTCAGGAGTGGCGCGCCACATGACGATCTGGCGGGGAGTGTCACCGTCCGCTGCGTTGTCCTGATCACCGGCACCCTCGAAGACCGCATCCACCTGCCAGCCCTTGCCGCGGAGCGCGTAGTCCACCTCTTCCTGGAACATGCCGCAGACATCGACCTCATCGGACACCATCATGGTCATCGGCTCGCACTTCAAGTCCTTGAACGGGTTGGGATCCCAGTCAACGTTGCCCCAGCTTACTCCCGCGCCCTTCGGGGACATCTCAAGGCTGTAGCCCGAGAGGTAGTTCGCGGCGCTGTCGCCGCTGACCACGACGCGCAGTCGGAAGCAGCCCTTTTTCGAGCCGCCCGGCCAGTCGGTAACCATGCCGGCGTCGTATTCGTTGTCGCAGGGCACAAGCTCCTCAACAGCCGGACTCGCGTCAGGATCGGCGGCGCGGTAGGCCACGATCGCATCGCCGACATTGCTCATGGTGAGCGTCTTCTTGCTGCCATTCGCCGCCGTTGTGGTGCCGGACGTGTTCGTGCCGTTCGCCACGCCGGAAAAGACGTGCTTCACCGTCATCTCCAGGGAGGAACTGGTCACGATGCCGAGGTCAATCCCGTCGTTCCCCACGTCCATGGAGGTACCCGGGTCGCTCTCCAAGACATCGTTGTCCACCTTGCCGACCTGGATATCCACCATCGGATCCCAGCCCTCGCAGGCCGCGGAGTCAGAGATCGAGATTTCCGGAGCCATCGCACTCTCCGAGCACGCGAACGGGCCACAGGTCACATACACCGGATCCCCGATCTGCATCGGCACCTGGTTGGCCCCGATCAGCACGGGAGTCGCCATGAACTGAGCACCGGTGGTGATCACCGCACTCTGCATGGCCGACCAGGTGACGTGGGTGAAGGGCATGTTTTCGCCCTCGATCAGCACCACATGGCTGGCACCCTCAACGAACAGCGGGAGCAGGGTGGCCGTCATGTTCACCTCAACCTCCATGTCGTTGTTGACGTGCGCCATGGCAGTGTCCGCGTCGTCGTCCTTGTCCGGGACCATCGGGAACTCACCCTCCGGGATGTGGAAGTGGACGTGGAGCGGAGTCGGCTCGGGCGCGGGCTCTGGTTCCGGCTCAGGCTCTGGTTCCGGCTCAGGTTCCGGAGCTGGCGGCGGTGGCGGCGGCGGAGCCGGTGCCGGCGTCGTCGCCGTGTCGTCGTCGCCACAGCCCGTGAGCACGAGACCGGCACCCAGGAACATGGCAAGAAGGAGAATCAGCCCGCGCATAGGGACTGACTTCCTCGTGATCTGCGTCATTTCGCCTACCTCCTGTAGGGCGTTATTGGGACAGGTTCGGCGCCCCGAGGGGGGCCAAGCGCCGTCTCGTGTGATTCTTCCTACCTCCAGTAGGACAGGGATTACCGATGCGTTCCCGCACCCGCCATCCGGGGGGCAAGTATATGCGCCTCCGTGGCAAGGGGCAAGAACCCAGCGTCGAAAACCTTCGAACTCACCCTGACCGTGGAGCGGGCAGAGGTGGCCGGGGCGAACATGCGCGCTAACTCCATCACATCCAATTCGGCAATGTCAAGAAGCAAGAGCATGAAAAAGGGCGCTCGCCGGGGCAGCACGTCCCCGGCAAGCGCGCCGGAATATACACGTTTTCGCCCATGGGTGAGTGCCCGTTGGTAAGCGCCCCGTCCCAGGCGGGAGGGCGGAATGGAAAGGTGCGTCCGGAGGAGCCGGATGCCATGGCCGCCTCAGGGCCCGGAACCCGTCCCGAAGGACGGGCCGCGTCGGGGCGGCAGGATTTGAACCTGCGACCCCCTGATCCCGAACCAGGTGCTCTGCCAGACTGAGCCACGCCCCGGCGGCCGGGTGGCATTGTAGCCGGGGAACCCCGTCGGGAACGCCGGGCCGGAGAACCGGCCGGGACGCGCCGGCCACGTCGTTCCCGGCGGCATCAACAGTAAGTAAGGACAGAAGCGGAACCACGGATCTCGGGACCGGGGACTACAGACAACAACGAACCCGGCGCCCGCCGGTTCTCGGCGCGTTGGCTTGGCTCGAGAAGCGCTCAACCGGCCGGCTGGCCCGCGATCCCGTCGTCAGGAGCCGAAGAATCGGACCAGGATGGCGGTGAGAGTGGGAACCGCGAGGAAGAGCGCCGCCCAGATCAGGCGAACCTCCCGCTTCAGCACCGCGACGTCCGTCTTGAGCGTCTCGAGGTTCGCGAGACGGTGCTCCACGTTCTCGAGACGGTTCTCCAACCGTTCCAGGGTGGTCGCGAGCCCCTGGATCTGGGCGCCGAGCTGCGCGACGACGCTCTGGCCGGCCATGGACTCCATTTCCCGCACCGCTTTGGGCTGATGGCGGCCGACTCTCAGTTCGCGAAGAGGCGAATCAGGATCGCTGTCAGCGTCACCACCAACAGGGACAGGGCGCCCCAGATGAGCCGGACCTCTTTCTTCAACACCGCCACGTCGTTCTTCAACACCGCTACGTCGCTCCGGACCTCGGTGAGGCCCGATTCAACTCCCGACAGGCGCGATTTGACTTCCTGCAGGTCGCTTCTCACCTCACCGGCGAACGACTGGATTTGCGCACCCAGTTCGGCGACGACGCTCTGGCCAGCCATGGACTCCATTTCCCGCACCGCAGTATAGGCTGCTGCCGGATCGACCCCGGCGGCCAGCAGGGCGCGAAACAGGGCCCCTCCGGGAGGCCGAAAAGAGCGCGCGTACGGCTTGGAACGCCGGCTTCAGCCGGCACCCGCTGCGCCAGGCGCAGCGGAACAGCGATCGCCGTGTCGCCGGACGCTCCGGGCCGTGACCGATCTCCACGAATGAGGTCCGTCCCGCCGCCCGCCTCCGGCGGGCTGTGCCGGCTGAAGCCGGCGTTCCAAGCCGTACGCGTCTTGAGGACGGATCTCCGCCGTCAGGAGCCGAAGAATCGGACCAGGACGGCGGTGAGCGTGGGAACCGCGAGGAAGAGCGCCGCCCAGATCAGCCGAACCTCCCGCTTCAGCACCGCGACATCCGTGGTGAGGGTCGCGACATCCGTCTTGAGCGTTTCGAGCCGGGTCTCCACATTCTCAAGCCGGTTCTCCAACCGTTCCAGAGTGGTCGCCAGCCCCTGGATCTGGGCGCCGAGCTGTGTAACGACGCTCTGGCCGGCCATGGACTCCATTTCCCGCACCGCAGTATAGGCTGCCGCCGGTTCCACCCCGGCGGCCAGCAGGGCGCGAAACAGGGCCCCGCCCGTAGATCCGGAGCCCGGTGGTCCAGGGGTCTCGACAACGGAATCGCCGGGACGCCTCGGCGGCGAATCGCCCGAGCGGGCTGGCGGTTTTGGCTCCGCAGCATGCTGTTGGGTTCGCGCCATCGTTTTTCCTCCGTTCGGACGGCGAGGCCTCGTCCTGTAACTAGACAAGACGTAAATGACCACAACTTTTTCCCACTTTCGGCGGAAATGTGGAAAAGTCGAAGCGAAGCGGCACTAAAGGCAGTCGCCGACCCCGGGGTACGCGCCACTTTGCCGGCTGTCGGCCGGTACCGAGGGAACCCGGCCGGCGTTGCAAGCCGTTGCGCCATCCCGGCGGATGAGGTCCGTCCCGCCGCCCGCCTCCGGCCCGCTGTGCCGGCTGAAGCCGGCGTTCCAAGCCGTACGCGCGCTCCTTGACGAAGAAAAAAGAAGACTAATGGCAGCGAACTCGTTCGCTGCCCGCGTATCCGGGGGGAATGTGTGAAAGGGGGCACTCCCCCTTTCACAAAGGAAACGACCAACCGGGACTCGCCGAAGCGCGCTTCAGCGCGCGAGGGAGTTCCGGTTGCGGCGCGAAGCGCCGGGCGGTTCCCGGACCGCTTGGTGGTCGGGACGGCCGGATTTGAACCGACGACCACTTGCACCCCAAGCAAGTGCGCTACCAGACTGCGCCACGTCCCGACGGGTCGGGCCGGATTTTAGTGTTCTATTCCTCGAGGGCGGCGAGCCGTTTGTCGTTCGCGTCCATGAGGTCCAGCGCCTCCCGCGCCTCCTTCAGGGCCTCGGGGGAGACGGTGGCCGGCTCGGGCTTCGGCGGCGGGGGCGGTTTCGGGACCACCGGCCGCGCACGCTTCCCGCTCTTTGCGCTGAGCAGCCGCCGGGCGCCGGCGGTCGTGTACCCCTCGCTGTGCAGCAGGCGCTGGATGGTGTGCACCATCTCGATGTCTTCCTTGCGGTAGAGGCGCTGTCCCGAATCGTTCTTCTTCGGACTCAGCGTCGGGAACTCCATCTCCCAGTGCCGCAGTGTGTACGGCTGCACCCCGGTGATCTCGCTGACCTCGCCGATCCGGAAGTAGAGCTTGTTCGGGATCTGAAGCCCGCCGTCCCTGGCCGCCATCAGTTCTGCAGACTCTCGAGCAGCCCGCGCGCGGGGCGGAAGAAGGGCGTCCGGTGGGCCGCGGCCACGAAGACCCGTCCGGTGCGGGGGTCGCCGCCCCGCCGGGGGCGGCGCGAGCGGACCTCGAGCGACCCGAAGCGCCGGATCCGCAGCGCATTGCCCGTGGCCAGACCGTCCGCCGCGCTCCGGAAGATGGTGTCCACGATCCGGCGGGCCTCGGCCCCGGTCATGCCCCCGTGGAAGCTCCGGACAGTCTCCGCCAGATCCGCCTTGTTCAATGTGGATACCCGTTGCGCCGCGACTCCCCGCGGGGGGTGACGCAGCGTCACGATTGTAGGACAGCCCCGGGAGCGCTACCGGGACAGCTTCTTCTTGTACTCCAGCGTGAGCCGGACCGGGGTTCCGGCAAAGCCGTAGCGGCGGCGCAGCTCGCCGACGAGGAAGCGAGGATAGGAGGGCAGGATGTCCGCACGCGGACAGTTCGTGAACACCCGGAACCGGGGCGGCGCCACTCCCGACTGGAAGCCGTAGAGCAGCTTCACCTCCTTGCCGCGGCGCGAACGGGGAGCGAAGCGTTCCGAGGCGCGCGCCAGGAAGCGGTTCACCTCCGGAGTGGCGATCCGCCGGCTCCCTTCCGCCGCCACGCGGAAGACCGACTTCCAGATTGCCGCCGTTCCCTGCCCGGTCATCGCCGACATCCGGAGGATGGGCGCGTGGCCGATGTGCCGGAGCCGCTCCCGCACGTCGAGCCGGAGCTCCGCCCAGCGCGCCGCCCGGGAGGTCACGAGGTCCCACCGGTTCAGGAGGACCACGACCGAACTGCCGGCATCCTCGATCAGCCGGGCGATCTGGGCGTCGCGGGCCGTCGGCCCTTTCACCGCATCAGTAATTAATAGGGAAACCCGGGCCCGGCGGATCGCCTTCTCCGACATCAGGACCGCCAGCGCGTCGGCCTCCTCGAAGGCGTCAAGCGACCGGCGGCGGGCGCCCCGCCGGATCCCGGCGGTGTCCACGAGCACCACCTCGCGGCCGGCAACCGCGATGCGCTCGTCCACCGGGTCGCGGGTGGTGCCGGCCACCGCCGAGACCAGCGCCCGCTCGAAGCCGCAGAAGCGGTTCAGCAGCGTGGACTTCCCCACGTTCGCGCGCCCCACGATCGCGACCCGGAGCGCCTCCCCGTCCTCCGCCGAGTCCTCGGCGACCGGCGCCTCGTCGAGGTCCGGCTCGAGGATCTCGACGACGCGGTCGAGCACCTCGGCGATCCCGAGCCCGTGCTCGGCGGAGATCGGGAACGGATCCCCGAGCCCGAGGGCGTGAAACTCGGCGGCCGCCGCTTCGTGGACACCCTCGGCCTTGTTCGCGACCAGCACCACCGGAGGCCGGTTCCTTTCCCGGCGGAGCCCGTCGGCAAGTTCCTCGTCCGCGGGCGTGAGGCCCGCGCGGGCGTCCGCCAGGAACACGACGACGTCGCTCCGCGCCGCCGTGCGCTCGGCGAGGGCCCGGATCTCCCGGGCGAAGGGCGAGGCGTCCGGCGCGCCCGCCCCACCGGTGTCGTGGAGCCGGAAACTGACGCCGCGCCACTCCACCGGCTCCAGCCGGCCGTCGCGGGTGGATCCCGGCCGGGCGTGGACGATGGCGGGGCGGCCGCCGACGACCCGGTTGAACAGGGTGGACTTCCCCACGTTCGGCCGCCCGAACAGCGCGACGACCTTCATGCGCGGAGAGCAGCGCGCGCACTTCGCGCCGGTGTGCAACGCGCGCGGCGATGGAACGCCGGCGCTACGAAATGTTGCGGAGACTCTGTCCGGGACGGAAGCGGACCACCCGACCCCGCGGGATACCGACCGGTTCGCCGGTTCGCGGGTTGCGCGCCACCCCTGTCTTGCGGGGCGCAGCGTGGAAAACTCCGAACCGTCGCAGAACGACGCGCTTCCCGGTCTCCAAACCCACCCGCAGGCCCTCGAACAATGCCTCCACGGCATCCCGGGCGTCCTGGGCCGACAAATCCGTCGCCGCCATCGCCCGATTGATGAGGTCGGCCTTCACCATGACGGGCGCATGGTATGCGAAACGCGACACGGCTGTCGCATGCCATTCTCAACGCAAAGGTGCCGTGGCGCGGCCCTGTAACGAAGCTGTAATTTTCCGATGGTTTCCGGGCGTTCCGAGCCGCGCGCCACGCCCCGGCCAAGGGTTTGACTCTCGGTAGGGTTCGCCGTTCCTTAGCACCGGCAGTCGCGAGGGAAGGCACATTGTTCTAGGGATCGTCGTTGATGGTAAGTCCGCGGGCAAGCGCCGGAGACTCGAGCAGGCGGCGGAGACGCCGCCGAAGCGCCGGGTGCTCCGTGGGAGCCGCTCTGACGAGCATCTGCCAGCGCCAGGATCCCTCCGGCCGCGGCCCCGGAGCGGGGGCCGGACCGACGATTTCGATCGACTCCGGAGCGTCCGGAGTGACGATGTTCCGGGCGAGCGCGGAGGCCGCCTCCTCGGCCTTCCGGGAGGAGCGGGCGCTGACCGTAAGGCTCGTCAGCCGGACGAAAGGCGGATAGCGGAAGCGGCGCCGCATCTCCGCTTCGACGGCGGCGAATGCGGGATAGTCCTGGCGCGCGGCGGCGCTGACCGCGTAGTGATCCGGCTTCATCGTCTGGATGACGACCCGCCCGGGATCCTCTCCCCGGCCGGCCCGTCCGGCGACCTGGGTCAGGAGCTGGAACGTGCGCTCGGCGGCCCGGAAGTCCGGCGCTCCGAGCCCGCCGTCGGCGGCCACCACCCCGACGAGGGTAACGGCGGGGAAGTCGTGTCCCTTGGCGATCATCTGGGTTCCCACCAGCACCCGGATCGCGCCCTCCCGGAAGGCGTCGAGCGTCTGCGCGTGGCTGCCGCGGGCACGGGTGGTGTCCCGGTCGAAGCGGGCCACGGGGACGTCCGGCAACAGGCGGGAGACCACCTCCTCCACGCGCTCGGTGCCGAACCCCTCGGATCGCAGGACGTCCCCGCCACAGGCCGGACAGGCCTCGGGCGGGGCCATTCCGATCCCGCAGCCATGGCAGACGGCGAGGCTTCCCCTCCGGTGCAGGGTGAAGGCGACGCCGCAGCGCCGGCATTCGATGATCTCCCCGCAGCGCAGGCAGCCCATCCGGCCCCCGTAGCCGCGCCGGTTCAGGAGCACGAGCGCCTGCCGGCCGGCGGCGACGGTTTCCCGGAGCGCGGTCTCGAGCGTTGGGGCGAGGATCAGCGGCCCCCGTCCGCGGTCTCGGGCCGGATCCTTGTAGTACGCGCGCAGCAGGGGGCGCATGTCCACGATCTCCACGTCGGGCAGCGCGCGGCCCGCGATGCGGTGCGGGAGCCGCAGCCGGGTGAACGCCTTCCGCTCCGCCGCGTGCGCGGCTTCGAGCGAGGGGGTGGCCGAACCGAGCACCATGACCGCGCCGGCGGCGCGAGCACGGAACCAGGCGGCCTGGCGGGCGTGGTAGCGCGGCGCCTCGTCCTGCTTGTAGGCGGCGTCGTGCTCCTCGTCGAGGATCACCAGCCCGAGGTCCCGAATGGGGGCGAGCACCGCGGACCGGGCCCCGAGGACGATCCGCGCCTCGCCTCGCCGGATGCGCCAGAAGGCCGCCCGGCGCTCGGCGGCGCCGAGCCCGCTGTGGAACACGGCGATTCCCCGTCCGAAGCGGGCGCGGAGGAGCGCTTCCTGCTGGGAGGCGAGCGCGATCTCGGGAACCAGCAGCAGGGCGCTCCGCCCCGTTTCCAGGCAGGCGGCGATCGCCTGGAAATAGACCTCCGTCTTCCCGCTGCCGGTGACCCCGTCGAGCAGGAAAGCGCCGAAGGCGCGTGCCGCGAGGGCCTCCCGGAGGACGGCGGCGGCTTCCCGCTGGGGTGCGGTGAGCGGCGGCGGGCGCGACGGCGCCTGGTCGGCGGGATCGCCGGGGCTGGCCGCATCGGGAGTCAGCCGCTCGGCGCCGGTGACGAGAAACCCCTCGCGTTCGAGGCGGGCGAAGCTCCGGCCCGGGGAGAGTTCGAGTTCGCGGCGGATGCGGACCAGCGGGACCGGGCCGCGGGAGACGGCGAGCAGGGTGAGGATGCGCCGGTCGTCCTCGCTGAGCCGCGGCAACGCGCCGCCGGGGCGGTTGGCGGTCCGGTCGTCGGGTTCCCGGAGGCGCGCCGAGCCCTCCGCGGTGATCGTCGCTGTCCGGAGCACCCGGCCGGGCGGCGCCGAGGCCGGGAGCATCGCCTTGAGGACCAAGCCGAGCGGACAGACCGTCGCCTCGGCGAGACGGCCCGCGAGGGCGAGGAGATCTTCCGGGAGCGGCGGCAGCGGATCGTCGAAGCGCGACCGGACGGTCTTGAGGACGACCTTCTTTTGCTGTCCGCCTGCCGCCGGAGCCGGCGCGCCGGGGCCGAGGACCACTCCGGTGAGTTCGCCGGGACCGAAGGGAACCCGCACCCGGGTGCCGGGAGGCAGCGTGGTCTCGCCGGGCCGCAGCAGCGCGCGCGGCGCCTCGTAGGTGTAGGTGCCCGGCACCGGACGCGGCACCGCAACCTCGACGCGGTTCAAGTCAGATGGGACCGCCGAGCGCGGCATCCACCGTTCACCCCGGCCGTCCCAGGATCTCGAGCGCGGTCCGCGCGTCGTCCAGCACCTCGCGCTTCAGCTGCTGCAGCCGCTCCCCCTCGGCGCGCAGCAGGTAGGCCGGATGGAAGGTCGGCACCACCGGGATCCCGGCGAACTCCCACACGGTGCCCCGGGCCGCGCCGATGCCCCGGACTCCCGGGAAGAGCGCCTTGACGGCAACGCTCCCGAGCAGGCAGATGACCCGGGGGCGGACCGAGGCGATCTGCCGCTTCAGGAAAGGCAGGCAGGTGGCGACCTCGTCCGCCTCCGGATTGCGGTTGCCCGGCGGCCAGCACTTCACGATGTTCGTGATGTAGACGTCGGCCCGCCGCCGGTGGAAGCACTTCTCGATCATCTCGGTCAGCAACCTGCCGGCACGGCCCACGAACGGCTCCCCCTGCCGGTCTTCGTTCCGGCCCGGGCCTTCGCCGATGAACATGAGTTCGGCGTCAGGCCGGCCGACCCCGAACACGATGGTCTTTCGCTTTTCGGAGAGCCGGCAGCGGGTGCAGCCCTCGAGGTCCGCCGAGATCGCCTCCAGGGTCTCGGCGGGAGGTGGCGGCGCCGGCGGACCCGGCAGGAAGTCGGTGAACCCCTGGAGGAGCCGCAGCCGGGCGGCGAGCTGGGCGCGGAGATCGGCGTCCGGTCCCGGCACGGGTCAGCGCGAGCGCAAGGGAAACCGATGCGGCGGGTTCACGCGCCGTTCTCCAGCCGCCGGACGATGACGTCGCAGACCGCGTCCGCGAGCGAGCGCTTCGATTCGGGCTCCCGCCGGCTCACGGAGGGGGCCTGCCCGTCGCGGCTCTCGACCAGCACCGCCTGGGTGGAGTCGAGGCCGAAGACCCGCCCCTGCCCCACCTGGTTGCCGACGATCAGGTCGCACCGCTTCTCCTCGAGCTTCCGGATCGACTCGCCTTCGGGCTCGCCGGTCTCGGCGGCGAAGCCGATCAGCACGGCGGGGCCCGAACCGGAGTTCGCGGCCCGCGCGGCGCCGAGCTCGCCGAGGATGTCCGGGTTCGCCACGAGCGTCAGGGAGGAGGTCGCGTTCTCCCGACGGAAACCGGTGGACTTGAGCTTGTGTCCGGAGTTGTGCGCCGGCCGGAAGTCGGCGACCGCGGCCGCCATGACCACCGCGTCGGCTTCCGGGACCGCGGCGAACATCTGATCGCGCATCTCCCGGGCGGTTTCGACGCGCACCACCTGCTGGCCCGGCGGAGGCTCGAGGTCGGTCGGCCCGAGGACGAGCGTGACGTCGGCGCCGCGGGCGGCGGCGACCTCCGCCAGCTCGAAGCCCATCCGGCCGGACGAGCGGTTCGTCAGGTACCGCACCGGATCGATCGGCTCGCGGGTCGGACCCGCGGCCACCACGACCTTCCGGCCGGCCAGGTCCTGTCGCGTGGCCGTTTCCTCCAGAGCGTGCTCGACCGCCTCCACGATGTCGGGAATCTCCGCGAGCCGCCCCGGCCCGAGCCAGCCGCACGCGAGCTCCCCCTCCCCCGGCTCGATGATCGTCGCGCCCCGCTCGCGAAGCGTCCGGAGGTGTCCCTGGGTCGCCTCGTGCGTCAGCATGTTCGTGTTCATCGCGGGCGCGATCAGGATCGGCGCCCGCACGGCGAGATGGAAGGTGGTGAGGAAGTCGTCGGCGAGCCCGAGCGCCATCCGCGCGATGACGTGAGCGGTGGCCGGGGCCACCAGGAAGACGTCGGTCTCCTCGGTGAGCGAGATGTGCCGAACCCCGCCCGTAGGGTCCGGGCCCTCACCTCCCGCTTCTCCGGGCACGTCCGAAAACAGGTCCTCCAGAACCGGCTCCCCCGAAACGGTCCCCAGCGCGAGCGGCGAAACGAACTCCCGGGCGGCCCGGGTCACGATCACCTGCACCCGCAGGTCGCGCTTCCTGAGGGCACGCACCAGGTCCGGAGCCTTGTACGCCCCAATACACCCGGTAACCCCGAGAACCACCTTCTTCATGGACCCCCCATCTTAGAAGGAATGACGCAACGGCTTGGAACGCCGGCTTCAGCCGGCACAACCCGCCACCAGCGGGCGAAGTCGCGCAGGGCCATTCCTCCTGTGACGCAACGGCTTGGAACGCCGGCTTCAGCCGGCACAGCCCGCCACCGGCGGGCGAAGTCGCGTACGGCCATTCTTCCGGACCGCGCAACGGCTTGGAACGCCGGCTTCAGCCGGCACAGCCCGCCACCGGCGGGCGGCGGGAAAGACCCCGTTGTCCCCGATAGCGCCTCGGCGGGCGTGGACGCAGTTTTGAACAGCGGCACGCGGGCCCGGAACGCCAACGGTCAGGTGTTTGACGAACCGCCCGCGGCCCTCCGGGCCGCTGTGCCGGCTAAAGCCGGCGTTCCAAGTCCCATGACACGGACGACCATGGCCAATCCTCCGGGCGCTCGCAAAGACCCGCCTTCACGGGGTTGTTCCGGACGTAGGCCCTCGCGCGGTTCATGTGTTTCCGGTCTCGGATTCGCCGGTCGTGGTACTCGCGCATCCAGAACGGGCCGCGCCGTCCCAGGATGGCATTCGCTTCGCGCGCAGTGGTGCCCTTCCATCTCCTCACGACGTCACCGAGCGGGAAACCCTTGAACTGCTTCAGGAGCACATGGACGTGGTTCGGCATGACGCACCACTCCCAGAGCCGGTAACGCTGACCATCGAATCGCACGATCGCTTCACACACCAGGCTGGCGATCTCGGGCCGCCTGAGATGGCACTCCCCCCATCCGGCGTCTTCGTAGTGGGCTATTCGGCGCAGGAGTTCCTGGTACCGGGCCTCCTCCGTCCGCAACACCTCGCTCAGAGCGATTTCCTCCCGCCAACGGTCGACGACGGACCGGGGAACGCTGTCCGCGAGGCGGAACGTCACGCCGTGGGCTGCGTATGCTGCGTCGATGTGTGGCAGATAGCTCCGCGAATAGACGGAGCGGTGGTCCCGGGAGCGCCGGTGACCCTGCGATCTGGCCGAGGGTTGGGAGAGGAGCCAACGCCGTCGCACGCGGGCCGGGATCCTGGACCCGGAACAGCGGGCCGGCCGAGGGCGTGCGGTCATCCGAACTGCGCCGTCACTCCCGTCATCTTCGCACGGCGTCGGGAGCAGGCGCTCGTCCCGGTGGGCCGTAGCGGTTTCCCGGCTCCGCGTATCCTCGCCCCATGAAGACCTGCCCGATCCGCATCGGCGCCGTGGAACGCACAGGAGACCACCACACTGCCCGGCCTGAGGACCTGCGGCCTCTTTTCGATGACGACACGGCCGCGCGGCGCGAGCTCTTGGAAGACCGCCGCGCCGGTCGCTTCATCAGCCTAGCCGAAGGACGGAAACGCACGGCACGATTGATCGCCAGAAAGAGAGCGGCTCACGGCGTGCCAGACGGAACGGCCGGAGCCGACGCCTGATTCGACCCGCAGGACGCGGTCCACCTCGCTCCGCTCGGCAGTGCCGGCTGAAGCCGGCGTTCCAAGCCCGTGCGTCACCGATACGAAGGGGGATGCACCGCCCGCGGCCCTCCGGGCCGCTGTGCCGGCTGAAGCCGGCGTTCCAGGCCGTCCTAGCCCCGGACCTGCTTCACCAACGCCGCCAAGCGTTCCACCGTGTCCTCTACCCGGTCGTTCGTGATGCGGTGGTCGTAGGAGGTGGCGCGGGGCATCTCCGCCCGGGCGGTCCGGAGCCTTCGCTCGACTTCCGGCCCCGACTCCCGTCCCCGCCCGGCTAGCCGCGCCTCGAGGTCGGCGAACGCCGGGGGCATGATGAACACGGTCACCGCCTCGGGAATCTCCCTGCGCAGCGCGTCGGCTCCCTGCACATCCACTTCTATGAGGAGGTCGCCCTCGCCGCCCGCCCGGAGCGCCTCCCTGCTGGTGCCGTAGCGGTGGTTGTGGACCACCGCCCACTCCACGAAAGCGCCCTCGTCGATCAATTCCTGGAACCGGTCCTCACTCACGAAGTGGTAGTCGCTGCCGTTCCGCTCGCCGGCGCGCTGCGGCCGGGTGGTGTGCGAGACCGCAAAGGCGAGTCCCGGGACCCGCGCCACCAGCTTCCGCAGGATCGTGGACTTGCCGACTCCCGAGGGGCCGGAGACGACGAAGAGGCGGGGCAAGGTCAGGAACCGACCGTCTCCCTCAGGGCCTGCCCCAGCCGGCGGATGGCTTCCGGGATGAGGTCTTCGGCGACGTAGCTGTAGGAGAGACGGATCGAGACGCGCGCCACCGCCGAAGTCGGATCGGCAAAGAAACAGTTGCCGGCCACGAAGGCGACGCCGTGCCGCTCGATGGAGCGGAGCAGCAGCTTCTCCGTATCGCAGTCCACCTCGCTCCACAGGAAGAACCCGCCGTCCGGCCGCAGCCACGGCGTGCGGCACGGGAAGTTCCCGAGCGCATCGATCATGGCGTCGCGTTTTCTCCGGTAGAGGTCCTGCGCCCGCTCCACCTGGGCGTCCAGCCCGCCGGCCTTGCCATAGGCGAGGGCGAGCCGCTGCACGAGGGCCCCGGAGCACTGGTCGGTGCCGAGCTTGAGGAGGCCGAGGCGCTCGATGAAGCTCCGGTCCGCCGCCACCCAGCCGAGGCGCAGGCCGGGGCCGAAGATCTTCGAGAACGTGTGGACGAAGATCACCCGCTCGGGCGCGAGCGACTTGAGCGACGGCAGCCACTCCCCCTCGTAGCGGAGTTCGCCGTAGGCGTGGTCCTCGACCACCGCCAGGTCGTGCCGTTCCGCGACTTCGAGCACCTCGCGGCGGCGCTTGAGGCTCCAGGTGCGGCCCGTCGGGTTCTGGAAGCTCGGTCCCACGTAGAGGACCCGGGGAGGACGACCCTCCCGGGCGAGCCGCAGGACCGTGTCGTCGAGCGCCTCCGGGATCATCCCGGCGTCGTCGCTGGAAACCCCGATCGGAACCCCGGCAAGCTCCCGGCAGACCTGGAGCGCGACCATGTAGGTCGGGTCCTCGAAGAGCACGGGATCGCCCGGATTCGTGAGCGCGTTGAAGCAATGCCGGATCCCCTCGAGACCCCCGCTGCAGACGAGAATCTCCTCCGGCGCGCAGCGGATCCGCTCGATGCGGGCCATCCGCGTCGCGAGGAACTCGCGCAGTTCCGTGATCCCGGGATTCGGCGAGTAGTTGAGCGCCTCGGGGCCGTGGTCCCGAAGGACCTGGGCCATCGCCTCCTGCGTCTCCTCGATCCGGAACACCCGCGGATCGGGGAGCCCGCCGGCGAGCGAGATGATTCCCGGCTGCTCGGCCAGCTTCAGGATCCCGATGACCGCATCGGCATCGGCGATCCGGGAGGCGGCGTCCGAGAAGCGGGTGTTCCAGTTCATCGAGCGACAACCTCCAGGGACAACGTAGCCGTTTCGCCCTCGACCTCGATCTCACGTCGCTCGGCGCCGGGAAGTTCCCCGGCCACGAGCTCCACCGAGAGCGTCTCGTCCAGGAAGTGGGCCTCGCGTTCCCGGGCCACCGCGAGCAGCGAGCCGTCCCCGTCCGCCCCGGCGAGCGCGACGCGGATCCGCGCCACGTAGGGAAGGTCGAGGTCCTTCCTGAAGTTCTGCACCCGGTTGAGCAACTCCCGGTAGCGGCCCTCGGCGAGGAGTTCGGGAGTCAGCACGGTGTCGAGGGCCACGGTCGCCAGCGGGCTCCCCGCGATGGCGCGTCCCTCCCGGGGGCGCGACTCGATCGCGAGGTCCTCCGCGTCGAGGGTCACGGCTTCCCCGCCGGGAAGCTGGAGTCCGAGCGAACCGGCGGCGAGCGCGTCCCGGGCCGCGCGGCCGTCGAGCGCGAAGATTGCCTTCCGGGCCACCTGCATCCGGCGGCCGAGCCGTGGACCCAGGCGCCGGAAGTTCGGCTTCACCACGAACTCCAGATCGGCTTCCGGATCCTCCCGGAAGCGGACCTCGCGGACGTTCAGCTCGTCGGCGATCAGGTCGCGGTGGCGGTCGAGCCGGGCCCGGAGCCCCTCCTCGGCCACCGCGACGCTGGCGCCCGCGAGCGGCTGGCGCACCCGGATCTCGTGTTCCTTCCGCACCCGGAGGCCGAGCGAGGCGATCTCGCGGACCGCCGCCATCTCCTCGTTGAGTCCGGCGTCGAGCGGGAACTCCTGCTCCGGCCAGTCGGTGAGATGGACGCTCTCGGGCGCCTCGTCCCCGAACGGGCCGGCCACCAGGTTGCGGTGGATCTCCTCGGCCAGGAAGGGCGCGAAGGGCGCGGCGAGCTGCGAGAGGCGGACCAGCGCGTCGTAGAGCGTCCGGTAGGCGTCCAGCTTGTCCGCGCCGCGCCCGGCTTCCCAGAAGCGCCGCCGGCTGCGGCGGAGCCACCAGTTGGAGAGCGATTCGGCGAAGGCGGCCAGCGAGCGGGCCGCGTCGTAGGCGCGGATCTCCTCGAGGCCCTCGGTGACCTCGGCGGTCGTCTCCTCGAGGTGCGACAGGATCCAGCGGTCGAGCGCCGGGCGCTCCGGGACGGGACGCCCCCGGTCGCCGCGCGGGTCGAAACCGTCGATCTCCGCGTAGATGGTGAAGAAGGAATAGACGTTCCGGAGCTTCAGCGGGAACTCGCGGGCGGCGGCGCGCACGTTCTGCAGCGAATGGCGCTTGTTGGCCCAGGGCGCGGCGCCGGCGAGGAAGAACCAGCGGAAGGCGTCGGCCCCGGCCTCGGCGAGCGTCTCCTCCGGCGGGGTGTAGTTGCCGCGCGACTTGGACTCTTTCCGGCCCTCGGGATCGGTGACGTGACCGAGCACGAGGCACGACCGGTAGGGGTGGGATCCGTCCGGGGCCGGGAGGCCGAGGCGGCCGCAGGTGTCCTCGTCGAAGAGCAGCGTCGAGATCATCAGCAGCGAGTAGAACCAGCCGCGGGTCTGGTCCACCGCCTCGACGATGTAGTCGGCGGGAAAGGCCTTCTCGAACCGGTCCCGGTTCTCGTGCGGGAACCCCCACTGCGCGAACGGCATCGCCCCCGAGTCGAACCAGCAGTCGATGACCTCGGGGACCCGGCGGTACACCCCGGGCTCGCCGGGGTTCGTCCAGGTCACCTCGTCCACCCAGGGTTTGTGGACCAGGAGGTCGGGGTCGAGGTCCGGCCTTTCCTCGCGCGCCTTCCGGAAGGCGGCGAAGGCGTCCGGGTTCTTCGCCTCGATCTCGGCCACGGAGGCCGGCGCTTCCAGCCGGCCGGTCTCGTCGTTGATCCAGATGTTCAGCGGGGTGCCCCAGAAGCGTTCCCGGGAGAGCGCCCAGTCCACGTTGTTCCGGAGGAAGTCGCCGAAGCGGCCCTCCTTGATGTGCTCGGGCAGCCAGTTCACCGCCCCGCTGTTGACGAGCGCCGCATCCTTCCTGGCGGTGGTGCGGATGAACCAAGCGGGGCGGGCGTACTGGATGAGCGGATCCTGGTCCGAACGCCAGCAGAACGGGTACTCGTGGCGGATGGTCTCGTGGTGGAGCAGGCGGCCTTCCTCCCGGAGACGGCGGACGATCGCCTTGTCCGCCTCCTTGACCCACTGGCCCTCGAGCCACGGGACCTCGGCGGTAAAGCAGCCGTCCGCTCCCACCGCGCAGGGCAGCGGGATCTCGTCCGCGTTCTCGTAGCCCGAGACGGTCTTCCGGTGGAGGTCGTGGTCCACCTCGCCGAAGGCGGGGGCCTCGTGCACGAGTCCGGTCCCCTGGTCGAGCTCGACGAAGTCCGCGGCCAGGATCCGCCAGAAGGCGGGGACCGAACCCCCGCCCGGCAGGCGGCCCTCGAGGGCGTGGAGCCGGTTCCAGAAGTCGTCGAAGGGGGGCCGGTAGCGGCGGCCGACGAGTTCCTCGCCGGGGAAGGTGCGGTGCACCGGGAGGGGACGGCCGAGGCGCCCGGCGAGGTCCTCCCGGAGCGCGGCGGCGACCACGAGCCGGCGCGTTTCGCCGCCTTCGGGCGTGTCCTCGACCTCCACGTAGTCGGTGCCGGGCCGGACCGCGGAGTAGAGGTTCGAGGGAAGCGTCCAGGGGGTGGTGGTCCAGACGACGAGCGAAAGACCCGGATCGTCCACCAGCGGCAGGGTGACGTACACCGCCGGGTCGTCCACTTCGCGGTAGCCGAGTCCGACCTCCGCCGAGGAGAGCGCGGTGCCGCCCTGCGCCCACCACCACACGACCTTCTCGCCGCGGTAGAGAAGTCCCTTGCGATGGAGCTCGGCGAGCGCCCACCAGACGCTCTCGACGTAGGAGCGCCGGTAGGTGACGTAGGCGTGGTCGAGGTCCACCCAGTGCCCGATGCGGGAGGTCATCTCCTCCCAGTCGCGGATGTAGCGGAAGACGCTCGCCATGCACTTCTCGACGAACGGCCCGACACCGTATTCCTCGATGCCGGCGCGGCCGTGGATGCCGAGTTCCTTCTCGACCTCGACTTCCACCGGCAGGCCGTGGGTGTCCCAGCCCGCGATCCGCTCGGCGTAGCGCCCCCGCATGGTGTGGAAGCGGGGGAAGACGTCCTTGAAGACGCGGGTGAGGACGTGCCCGTTGTGGGGACGCCCGTTCGCGGTCGGCGGGCCGTCGTGCCAGACCCAGGGCTCCCCGCCCGAGCGCCGCGCGACGCTCTTTTCGAAGATCCCCCGCTCTTCCCAGAAGCGGCGGGTCTCGTCCTCGACCGCGGCGATCTCGGCGACGGTGCGGGCGGGCCGGAAGAGGGTCACGGGGTTATCGGGAAGTGTCGCAAGGGTACGCCGGAACCGCCTCGCCAGGAGTCTTTCCCGCTAGCGCTCCCGGAACGGCTCTTCCGGCGCTGACTCCGGAAGAGCCCGCGTCCCCAACGGGAGTCGAACCCGTGTTTTCGCCGTGAAAGGGCGACGTCCTGGGCCTCTAGACGATGGGGACCCGAGGGGGTAGGCCGTGCAGGTTTCGAACCTGCGACATCTCGCTTAAAAGGCGAGCGCTCTGCCAACTGAGCTAACGGCCCGACCGCGAGAAGGGCGGGAATATTAGCAGGGGAACGAGGGCGCTCCGGCCAGCCGGCGCCGTCCCCTCAGTCCCCGAACACCCCCGTCTCCCGCCGCCGCACGAACGCCTCCCGGTCCGGCCCCGTTGAAACCAGCGTGACCGGCACCCCCGAGAGTTCCTCCAGCGTGTCCAGGTAGCGCCGCGCCTCCCGCGGGAGGTCGTCCAGCCGCGTCGCCCCCGCCGTCGGCCGGTCCCAGCCGGGCATGGTCCGGTACTCGACCTCGCAGCGCGCGAGCGCCCCGAACTCGCCCGGAAACTCCTCCACGGCGTCGCCGTCCAGCCGGTAGCGGACCCCGATGCGGACCTCGTCCAGCCCGTCCAGGACGTCCAGCTTGGTGATCGCCAGTTCGTCCAGCCCGTTCACCCGGCGCGCGTAGCGCAGGACGACGCTGTCGAACCAGCCGCAGCGCCGCGGCCGGCGGGTCGTGGCGCCGAACTCGTTGCCCTTCTCCTGGATCGTGCGGTTCCGCTCCGGGTCCATCTCGGTGGGGAACGGCCCCGCCCCCACCCGGGTCATGTAGGCCTTCGATACGCCGAGCACCCTCCCCACGGCGCCCGGGCCGACCCCGGCGCCCCCGGCGGCGCCCGCCGCCACCGCGGGGGAAGAGGTCACGAAGGGGTAGGTCCCATGGTCCAGGTCGAGGAGGGTGGCCTGCGCGCCCTCGAACAGGACCCCGTGCCCGGCCTCGAGGGTCTCGTGGATCACCAGCGAGGTGTCCGCGATCAGCGGCAGGACCCTCGCCGCGAAACGGTCGAGCAGTTCCTGCGTGCCGGCGACCTCTTCGGCGATCCGGCTCTCGCTCCACCCGAGCAGTTCGCCGTGCCCGGCGATCAGGTGGGCGAGCCGCTCGTCACGGTAGTCCGGATGACGCAGGTCCCCGAGCCGGAGGCCCCGGCGGGCGGCCTTGTCCGCGTAGGCCGGTCCGATGCCCCGGCGGGTGGTCCCGATCCGGTGCTTCCCGAGCCGTTCCTCTTCCCGCGCCTCGATCGCCCGGTGCACCGGGAGGATGATCTGCGCCCGATCCGAGAGGAGGAGGTCGGGCGAGGGATCACGCCCGGCCGCCTCCAGCATCTCCACTTCCTCGAAGAAGGCGAGCGGGTCCACGACGCAGCCGTTTCCGACGATCGAGCGGACGCCCGGGTGGAGCACCGCGGAGGGAAGGAGGTGCAGGATGAACTCCCGGCCCCCGGTAACCACCGTGTGTCCCGCGTTGTGGCCGCCCCCGAAGCGCACCACCGTGTGGAAGCGCGGGGCGAGGATGTCGACGAACTTCCCCTTCCCCTCGTCGCCCCACTGGGTCCCGACGACCGCCAGTCCGGGCATAGTTCGGACTCCTATATATAAGGATGGGCCCGGAGCGGGCCCTACTCGAGACCGAGGAGGTCCCGGACTTCCTGCTCGAGCCGGTCGGGAGTGCGGCTCGGGTTGAATCCGATATGACGCAGGCGGACGATGCCGTCCCGGTCGGTGATGTAGGTGGTCGGCATCGCGAAGATGCGGAAGGCCTCGTCGGCCTCGACCGTGGAGAGCAGGTTCACGTACTTCGCCCCGTGCTCGTCGAGGAAAGACTGCACCTCCTCGATGGACGGGACGTTGTCGTCCACGTGCAGCCCGACGACCACGAGCCCCTCGTCGCGGTAGCGGTCCTCGAGTTCCTGGAGAAACGGCAGCGAGTCCACGCAGGGGCCGCACCAGACCGCCCAGAAGTCGAACACCACGATCTTCCCCGCGAACGACCGCAGCGAGACGAGGTTGCCGTCGAGGTCGGGGAGTTCGAGGTCCGGCGCCGGTTCGTCGATCACGCCGCGCCGCTCGCCGGACTGCGGAGGCGCTTCCGCGAGAGCGGCCGCGGGGAGGATGAGGGCAAGGGCCAGGACGAGGGCGAAGTGACTGTGCTTCATGCGGAAACCTCCTGCGCCGCGTGGGCGGGAGTGGCGGACTCCTGCTCCGCGAGCCAGCGCTCGCAGGCGATCGCCGCCATGCAGCCGGTGCCGGCGGCCGTCACCGCCTGCCGGTAGGTGGGATCCATGACGTCGCCGCAGGCGAAGACCCCTTCCACGGAGGTGGTCGTGGCGCCCGGGGTGACGGTCACGTAGCCGCGGTCGTCGAGGTCGAGGACCCCCGCGAAGATTTCGGTGTTCGGAACGTGGCCGATGGCGATGAAGAGGGCTCCCACCGGAAGCCGGGACTCCGCGCCGGTCTTCAGGTTCCGGACCCGGAGGTCGGTGACCCCCTCCTGGTTCCCGCGCACCTCTTCGACGACCGAGTCCCAGACGAACCGGATCTTCGGGTTGTCCAGCGCCCGCTTGGCCATGATCTTCGAAGCCCGGAGCGCGTCGCGGCGGTGGATCACGTGGACGGTGGTCGCGAAACGGGTGAGGAAGAGGGCTTCTTCCATGGCGGTGTCGCCCCCGCCGACCACGGCCATCTCCTTCCCGCGGTAGAGCGCGCCGTCGCAGGTCGCGCAGGCCGAGACCCCGCGGTTCATGAACTCCTTCTCCGACGGAAGGCCGAGCCAGCGGGCGCGGGCGCCGGTGGCGACGATGACCGAATCGGCGGTGTAGGTGGTTCCGGCGGCGGTCACCGAATACGGCCGCGACGACAGGTCGACGGCGGTCGCGTCCACCTGGAGGACCTCGGTGCCGAACCGCTCCGCCTGGCGGCGGAAGAGGTCCATCATTTCGTAGCCGGTGACGCCGTCGGGAAAGCCCGGGTAGTTCTCCACGTCGGTGGTGAGCATGAGTTGCCCGCCCGGCAGGCCGATGTCGGGATCCATCCCCGAGCCGGCCAGCAGGAGCGGCTGGAGCTCGGCGCGAGCGGCGTAGAGCGCCGCGGTGTAACCGGCGGGGCCGCTGCCGATGATGACGAGGCGGCGGGGTTCGGCCGTCATTCCCTTCCCTTCTTTGTTTTCTGTCGTTCTTGCGTGGTTCGCGGCAGGGGCGAGACTAGCACGCGGGCAGGAGCCACACCGGTCAGCACGTGAGCCGCGAGAGCGCCGCGAACTCCTCGACCGCAACCTCCTCCGGCCGGAGTCCGGGGTCCACTCCCAGGGTGCCGAGGGCGGCCTCCACGCGGCCGGCCAGCTCCTGGTCCGGAAGCCGGCTGACGCAGTTCCGCAGGGTCTTCCGGCGGTGCGCGAAGAGGCCGCGCACCAGCGCCCGGAAATGGTCCTCCCGGCCGACGGCGGGCGGGTCCCGACGCGGGGTGAGGCGGATCACCGCGGACACCACCCGCGGTCGCGGCCGGAAGGCGCCCGGGTGGATCCGGAAGGCGAGTTCGGCGCGGAGCGCCTGCTGGACCACCACGCTGAGCGCGCTGTAGTCGCGCTCGCCGCGCCGGGCCACCACCCGGTCCGCCACCTCCTTCTGGAGGGTCAGCGTGAGGGCGTCGAAGAGCGGCGGATCGCCGGGGGTCGCGTGCCCTTCGATGAGGCGCAGGAGGAGCGGCGAGGCCACCGAGAACGGAAGGTTCCCGCAGATCGGGAGCGGCGGAGCGGCCCCGAACCCGGCGATCGCGGCGCCGAGGTCCAGCTCGAGCGCGTCCCCGACCACCACCCGGAGGTTCTCGGACAGGCCCCGCTCCCGCGCGTGTTCCTCCAGCCGTCCGGCCAGCCGCGGATCCACTTCGATCGCCAGCACCCGGAACCCGGAGGCCAGCAGCGGGAAGGTCAGCGCGCCCTTCCCCGGCCCGATCTCCACGATCGCCCCCGGCGCTCCGCCGCCGACCGCCGCGGCCACGAAGCGCTCGGCCACCGACCGGTCGTGGAGGAAGTTCTGCCCCCGCGCCCGCGTCGGAAAAAACGTCACGCCGGGCATTCTCGCGTAGCCGCGATGGCGCCCACGGGTGGGAACACCCACCTCCGGAGGTGGCACAACGGCTTGGAACGCCGGTCTCCAGACCGGCACGGGGGGGGGGGGGGGGGCGCC
>VXNL01000023.1 GCA_009840635.1 Acidobacteriota bacterium
ACACTGCCTGCCATCATCGAGTTACACGATTATGATGGCGGAGCGGAGCACCGCGGTGCCGGTCTGGAGACCGGCGTTCCAGGCCCTCTTTCCCTTTAGACTCCCGGGAAAGCCCATGGAGCCCGATCACATTGTGGTGCGGGGCGCCCGGCAGCACAATCTCAAGAACATCACCGTTCGCATTCCGAAGAAGCGCCTCGTCGTCCTGAGCGGGGTCTCCGGGTCGGGAAAGTCGTCGTTGGCGCTCGACACCCTCTACGCGGAAGGGCAGCGCCGCTACGTCGAATCGCTGTCCAGCTACGCCCGCCAGTTCCTGGGGCAGATGGACAAGCCCCTCTACGACACGATCCAGGGGCTCTCGCCGACCATCTCGGTGGATCAGAAGTCGGCGAGCCACAACCCGCGCTCGACGGTCGGCACCATCACCGAGATCTCCGACTACCTGCGGGTGCTCTTCGCCCGGGTCGGTGTCGCCCACTGCCCCCGCTGCGGGCGCGAGGTCAGCCCGCAGACGGCGCAGGAGATCGTGGAGGAACTGGCGCAGCTGCCGGCCGGCACCCGTTTCCTCCTGCTGGCGCCGGTCCTCGAGAACCGGCGCGGGGAGTTCCGCTCCACCCTCGAGAACATCCTGCGCCGCGGGTTCTCCCGGGCCCGGATCGACGGCGAGGTCCAGCTCATCGAAGAGGTCACCGCCCTCGAGAAGCGGAAGAAGCACAACGTCCAGATCGTCGTGGACCGGTTGACGCGCAAGGATCCGGCTGGCGAGGAGTGGCGCGGCCGGGTCACCGATTCGGTGGAGACCGCGCTCCGCGAGGGGGACGGAATCGTGATCGCGGCGGTCGAGGGAGAGGACGGCGACCGCATCTTCTCGGAGAAGAACGGCTGCCCGAGCTGCGGGATCGGATTCCCCGAGAGTTCGCCGCAGCTCTTTTCCTTCAACAGCCCCCAGGGGATGTGCAAGGAGTGCAACGGGCTGGGCGCCCGGAGCGAGGTGGACGAGGACCTGGTGGTCCCCGATCCCCGCCTGAGCATCAACGACGGGGCGGTGGCGTTCTGGGGCCGGTTCGCCGAGCGGGACGGCTGGGAGTCGACGGTGGTAAGGGGGGTGGCGAAGCGGTTCGGGGTGGATCTCGACCGCCCGTGGGCCCGCCTCGCCGCCGGCAAGCGGAAGATCCTCCTGTGGGGATCCGGCCGCGAGCGGATTCCCGTCAAGTACCAGCGGAGTTCCCGGGCGGTCCACTGGGAAGGGGTCCTCAACCTCCTGACCCGGCGGATGCGGGAGACCTCCTCCGACCGCGCGCGGCGCTACTACGGGCGCTTCTTCTCGAGCCGGTCCTGCCGGGCCTGCGGGGGGACCCGGCTGCGGCCGGAGGCGCTCGCCGTCAATGTGGGAGACCACACCATCGCGGACGTCTCCTCGATGTCCATCGAGGACGCGCTCGGTTTCATGGGGAACCTCGAACTGGAGGGCACCGCGCTCGTGATCGGGGCGGAACTGCTGAAGGAAATCCGGAACCGGCTTCGCTTCCTCGCCGATGTGGGCCTCGGCTACCTGTCGCTCGACCGGCTGGCGCCGAGCCTGTCCGGCGGCGAATCGCAGCGCATCCGGCTGGCCAGCCAGATCGGGTCCGAGCTCACCGGGGTCATCTACATCCTCGACGAGCCCTCGATCGGGCTCCATCCGCGCGACAACGGAAAGCTGCTGGAGGCGCTGCACCGGCTCCGGGACATCGGCAACACCGTCGTGGTGGTCGAGCACGACCGGGAGACCATCGAGGCCGCGGACCACGTGCTGGACTTCGGCCCGGGAGCCGGCGTTTACGGCGGGGACGTGGTCGCCGAAGGGACGCCCGCAGAGATTCAGAACGAGCCGAAGTCCCTCACCGGACGCTACCTGCGCGGCGACCTCGACATCGCCGTGCCCCCGCGCCGGCGGTCCTCGCGGCATTCCATCCGGATCGTGGGGGCCCGCGCGAACAACCTGAAGGAAGTGGACGTCGCGATTCCGCTCGGCGCCCTCACCTGCGTGACCGGGGTCTCCGGCGCCGGGAAGAGCACGCTCGTCTACGAGGTGCTCTACCGGGCGCTCGCCCGCGCGCTCCACCGCTCCGAACGGCCGGTGGGGAAGCACTCCCACATCGAAGGGATCGAGCGCGTCGGCCGAGTGGTGGACATCGACCAGTCCCCCATC
Organism: Acidobacteriota bacterium; assembly: GCA_009840635.1. Lineage (GTDB taxonomy): Bacteria > Acidobacteriota > Vicinamibacteria > Marinacidobacterales > Marinacidobacteraceae > Marinacidobacterium > Marinacidobacterium portitor. The sequence goes on from VXNL01000023.1 coordinate 2,192, forward strand.
GGCCGCACGCCGCGTTCCAACCCGGCGACCTACACGAAGGTGTTCGACGGCATCCGGTCGCTCTTCGCGGCGCTGCCGGCGGCCCGCGCCCAGGGTTACAAGCCCGGGCGCTTTTCCTTCAACGTGCCCGGCGGGCGCTGCGAGCACTGCCAGGGTGACGGGGTGATCCGGGTGGAGATGCACTTCCTGGCGGACGTCTTCGTGACCTGCCAGGTGTGCGGCGGCCGGCGGTTCAACGACCAGACGCTGACGGTGCGCTACCAGGGCCGCTCCATCGCCGACGTGCTCGACCTCACGGTGAGCGAGGCGATCCCCGTGTTCCGGTCCCAGCCCGGCATCCTCCACATCCTCGAGACGCTCCAGGACGTGGGGCTGGGCTACATCCGGCTCGGGCAGCCTTCCCCGACCCTGTCGGGCGGCGAGGCGCAGCGGGTCAAGCTCTCGCGCGAGTTGGCGAAGCGGTCCACCGGGGACACGCTCTACATCCTGGACGAGCCCACCACCGGCCTGCACTTCGACGACATCGCCCGTCTCCTGCGGGTACTCGACCGCCTGGTGGACGCCGGGAACACGGTGGTGGTGATCGAACACAACCTCGACGTGATCAAGACCGCGGACTACCTGGTGGATCTCGGGCCGGACGGCGGCGGGCGCGGCGGGGAGCTCGTCGTCTGCGGCACCCCCGAGACGGTGTCCCGGCACGCCGGGTCGTGGACCGGGCGCTACCTGCGCGACATCCTGGAGCCGGCGTCGGCGGCCCGGCGCGCCTCCTGAGGGCCATGTACCGCAGTTATCGGGCCGGGATCGGCTTCGGGAGCGGCGTCATGCCCAGGGGCGTCAAGCAGCTCATCCTGATCACCGGCGGGGTGTACCTGGTCCAGCTCCTGGTTCCGGCGGTCACGGTGTTGTTCGGGCTCTACCCGCCCGCGGTGCTCTCGCTCCAGGTGTGGCGCCTGTTCACCTACATGTTCCTCCACGGGGGGCTGCTGCACCTGCTGCTGAACATGTTCGTGCTCTACATGTTCGGGTCGCAGCTCGAGCAGGTCTGGGGACGGCGCCGCTTCGTCCGCTACTACCTGCTCTGCGGCGTCGGAGCCGGGCTCTTCGCGCTGCTGCCGCTGCCCGCGTTCTTCGATGCGCTCCACATCGGCGCTTCCGGGGCGGTGTACGGCCTGCTCCTGGCCTTCGGGCTCCTGTTCCCGTCGGCGCAGGTCTACCTCCTCGGGATCTTTCCCATGAGCGCCCGGCACATGGTGATCCTGTTCGGCTTCATTTCGCTGGCGGGTTCCCTTTCGGCGACCTCCGACGGGGTGTCCCACATCGCCCACCTCGGGGGGCTGGTGGTGGGATACGTCCTGCTGCGGCGGGACGGCCTGTTGCCGCGATACCGCTCCCGGCTGGGGGTCCTGTGGAACGACCTCCTCCGCCGCCGCCGGCGCGCCCGGTTCGAGCGTTACTACGAAGAGCACACGCGGAAGCGGTCCGAGACGCTCCACTAGCGATTCCCCGCGGGCCGTCGTGGCCGTTGAGGCGGCCGAAATCGGCTTCCGGGAGTTGCCCCTTTGACTCGGGGTGTGAGGTCTTGTTACAAAGAGCAGTGCGCCGGCCCCGGCTGGCTGCCGCGGTTCTCCCGTCCGTCGCCGCAGAGGGGCCGACCGAGGAGGCTGCCATGAGATTCCGCTTACCACTCGCGGCTGCGGCCGCGTTCGCGCTCCTGATCGTTCCGCCGGCATTGGCTCAGGATCCTCCCGCCGAAGAGGAGGAGTTCGTAGAAGCGCACGAGATCACCCTCGACAACGTCGGGGAGGATCTGGTCGTGCGCGGACGGATCGCGAGAACCGAGGCCAACCCCGTCCAGGGCGTCACGATCCACTTCGACCGGACCCACATCGACTACCCCTTCCGGGTGTTCATCCCCCGGGAGGATCTTGGTGACTGGGAAGGAACCGACCCGGTGAAGGTCTACGCCAGGGGGCGCATCATCAAGATCACCGGCGAGATCGAGGAACAGGGCGAACTGCCCTACATCCGCGTCAGCGAGCGCAGTCAGATCGAGATCGTTCCCCGGACGCGCCGCCGCCGGCGTCCTCGCGGTCCGGATCCGGCCGAAGCGATCAGGGCGTCCAGGGTCCCCATCGCCCAGGCGGTTTCTGCCGCGGGCCGCTAGCAGCCTGTGGTGAAACCCACGTGAGCGCCGAGACGGGTGAGGCGCCCGGCTGACAAGGCGCGTGAGGGAGGAATACCGGGTGTATTCCGACCGAAACGCAACGATGAGCGCCTCGTAGAGGCGCGGTTCAGACGGGATGCATCGCCCGTCGAACGCCGCGTGGGTTTTGCCACAGGCTGCTAGCTCCCGACAGCGGACCCGACCCGGGACGCCGGACCGAACGCCGCCGGCGTTCCATCACGGGCTGCTATAACAGGAGCACGCCGCCCCGGCCGGCTTCCGCGGCCCTCCCGTCCGCCGCCGCGATGGGGCTGGCCGGGGAGGCTGCAATGAGACTTCGCACCGCGCACGCGGCCGCTTTCGCGCTCCTGATCGCTCCGGCGGCGTTTGCGCAGGCCCCGCCGGCCGAGGAAGAGGTCGAGGTGGTGGCGGTCCGGGACGTGACCGCCGAGCACGTCGGCGAGGAGATCACCGTCGGGGGCCGGGCCGTCGACGTGCGGATGATCCAGGGGTCCGGTTTTCACATCTCCTTCCTCTCGGGCTTCCTGGCCCTCATTCCGGAGTCCCACATGCACCTGTGGACGGGCGTGGACCCGATGAAGCGCTACAAGGGGCGGAACCTGCAGATCACCGGCGAGGTCATGGAGGAGAACGAGCAGCTGTTCATCGGCGTTACCGACCCGGACCAGATGAAAGTCATCCAGCGGCAACGCCGCCGCCGGCGCTAGCAGGACGGCGACGCCATCACGGCTGTAGGCCGACGGCGACACGCAGGCGTCGCGGCGCGGGAATCCGCGCACGCCACGCCTGCGCCCGGGTCAGCCCGGGAAGCGAATAGGGAGCTGATCCCTCAGCGGTTATCCACGCTCCACTTCCCCGCGCCCATCATGGCAATGAAGAAGAAGAGGAAGCAGTAAACGAGCGCCAGTTCGCCGCCGCTCCCGACGCCCTCCACGCGCTGGGCCGGCCAGAGCCCGGTAGGGGCGTGCGCCATGAAGTAGGCCACCGCCATCTGGCCGCTCGATATGAACGCCGCGATTCCGGTCATGAAACCCACCATGATGGCGAGTCCCCCGACGAACTCGATCACGCCGGCCAGCCCCATCAGGGACATCAGTTCACGCTGCGTTCCACCCATGATGCCGAAGAGCTTGCCGGCGCCGTGGGTGAGGAACAAAAAGCCGGACACGATGCGCAGGAGCGCATACGCGGTGTCCTTGTGTTGGTCGAGTACGGTCTTCATGGTGGTCTCCTTCCCCGCTCGCGCGGGTGGTTGAGGTCAAAAGTCCATCAGGATCGTGTACTTGGCGATGAGCGCCCGGTCGAGCCGGTTGCCCATCGGGTCGCGCCGGTCGTTCAGCACGATGAAGAAGTCGGAAAGGGGCCGGTGGATCAGGTTGAAGCGGATGTTCGAACTCCAGTCCTCGGTGATGTTGTTGTACTGGATGAGCGCGTTCAGGAACATCGTGGTGGTGAAGGTGTAGGTCACCCGGGCGGTGAGCAGGTCGGCGACGAACGCTCCTTCGGGAAGCGAGATGTCGTTGCGGCTCCACCCGATGTAGGAGGTCAGCTTCCCGCCGACGCGGACCACGGTGCTGAGGTTCAACGCCTTCCGGTCGCCGGAGTAGAAGCCGCCCCAGTCGTAGCGCCCGTTCAGGGAAACCGGCCGGCTTGGGTCGGAGAACAGCATGACGAACCATTCGTCGTAGGGGTGCTCGCCCGGCAGCACCGTCGTGGTCGGGTGCAGGGGGAACGGCTCGAAGGTGTTCTCGATGCTGTCGTTGTAGCCGAACTCGAAGAACGCGCCGTTCTGGTGGCGAAAGCCGACGTGCCAGTTGGTGTAGCGGCTCACCAGCTCCCCGTCCGAGTTCACGTAGTCGTTCCACTCGAAGTGGGGGTTGATCTCCCGGATGATGTCGCTCCACCAAGACGGGCGGTAGTGGTAGCCGACGTAGCCGAGCAGGCGGCGGACGCCGATCCGGGGGGCGAACCCCATCTCGGGGTTGAAGTCGTCCCCGAGCCGGGTCCAGGCGCCCCGGAACTGCCAGAGCCGGCCGTCGTAGTTCGCCGCCACTCGCGCGGCCTGGTCGTCGCCGGCGAGGCCGGGCGTCGCGGTCCGCGCCCAGAACGAGTTGACCTCCAGCTCGGGGGTGACCCGGACGTTGGCGTCGAGGCCCATCGAGCGGTTGTAGTGGTCGCTTCCGGACCCCGTTTCCCGATTCAGGAAGACGGCGCCCACGTCCGAGTTGCCGCCGACGTTGCGGCGCACCCGGACCGCCGTGAAATTCTCGGTTCCGGGAGCGTCTTCGTGTTCCCCGGTCTGGATGCTCATCACCCCGAGCTCGTAGGCGCCGGCCCGCCCGGTGAGCCGTCCTCCGCCGAGCACCGGGATCGGGGCGCCCGTCCGCGAGAGGCCGATGCGCCGGCTGAAGAACAGGTAGAGGTCGTCGCCCCGGCTCTGGCTGGCGCGCAGCGTCGCGGGATTGAACGCCTGCCCGAAGTCGGCCCGGAACTGGGTGACCCTCGAATCGTTCGGGACCCCGAAGCGGAAGATGCCCGAGTTCTCGATGAAGAAGTCGCGCTTCTCGGGAAAGAAGAGGCTGTACTGGGTGAGGTTGACCTGCTGGACGTCCGCTTCCACCTGGGAGAAGTCCGTGTTCACGGTCAGGTCGAGATTCAGCCCGGTGCCCACCAGCACCTTGGCGTCCACGCCCAGGTCCGCGGTGTTCGTGGTCCCGTCGTCGGAATCGGCAGCCCCCTGGCCGGCCTCGGCCCTCGCGTAGGGCGTCACCTTGAAGCGGCCGCCCGACTGGAGCCCGGTGAATCCCTCGATGGTGCCGGAGTAGGAGATGCGGGCGAAATTGAAAAAGCGCGGGATGGGGGCCCAGAACGAGTCCTCGTTCAGCCGCCGGATCCGCCGCAGGAAGTTGATCCCCCAGGTCTGTTCGGGGCTCTCCCGGAACCGCAGCGTCTTGAACGGGATGGCCATCTCCACCTGCCAACCGCGTTCGGTGCGCAGGGTCTCGACGTACCAGACGCCGTCCCAGTCGCGGTTGAACTCGCGCCCCTCGTTGAAGACCTGTCCGTCGAACTTCGCCCCGCCCGGGTTCGTCTCGAACATGTAGCCGTTGCGGCGATCGTGGAACGTGTCCACGGTGACGCCGAAGATGTCGCCGGCGCGGGTCGAGAAGTCCCGCGAGAGGTCGTTCACGATCAGTCCGTCGGGTTCGTCGTGGGCGACCGCGCCGACGTAGAGGAAGTCGTCGTCGTAAAGCACCCGGACCTCGGTCACGAAGGTCGCCGGCATGCCTTCGTTGGGGTTCCCCTGGATGAAGTCCGTCGCGACGGGGGCGCCGGCCCATTCGTGCTCGTCGAGGACGCCGTCGATCGTGACCGGCCCGGCGGCCCGGACGGCGGGCAGCCGCCGGTCGAGGCGGGCGGTCTCGAAGTCCACCTGTCCCTGGGAAAGACCGGTGCCCGGCGTCAGGAACGGCAAAAGGGCCGCGCAGATTCCCGAAAGCAGGACCCGGACAGCGGCCCTTCCGCGGAGCAGAGCCGCGAACATGTCCGCCGGCCAATGTACCACCGCGGGGGAGGGCCGGAGACGAGGAATTTCAGAATGGAAGCGACGGCGGAGCGGGGGCTGCCGGGGATCGAAACAGCCCGAGCGCGGCGTCCAGGCTGGCCCGGTCCCCGATCAGCACCACCGTGTCGCCGGCCTGATACCGCGTCTCGGCCTGCCCCTCATGGATGGGCCGTCCGTCGCGGACCACGGCGACCTGGATGGCGCCGGTTCGCTTCCGGAGGTCGAGCGTCGACGCCGTCTCGCCCACCGCTCCGGCGGCGGCCTCCACCTCGACCAGTTCCAGCGCGTCGTGGATACCGAGGTGCTTCAGGGCGTCGAGCCGCAGATCGGGGTGCGGTCGGTTGCGGAAGAGGCCGTAGTGCTCGGCGCGCACGGACTCGAGTTCGTGCCAGATGCGGTTGATGGGGATCTCGTAGCTTTCGAGCGCCTTGGCGAAGAGTTCCACCGACGCCTCGAACTCCTCGACGACGACGTCGGTGGCGCCCAGCGCCAGCAGGTCGTCGATTGCCCTCACGTAGCGCGTGCGGACCACGATGTGAGCCGCCGGGTTCAGTTCGCGCGCGAGCGCCACTCCCCGGCGCTCGTTGCCGGGCGAGTTGATCGTGAAGAAGATCGTTCGCGCCCGGCGCGCCTGCACGTGGTCCAGCACGGCGGGCTGAGTGCCGTCTCCGAAGAGGGCGGGGATGCCGTCGGCGCGGGCCCGGCGCACGAGTTCCGGGTTCTGGTCGACGACGATGCACGCGATCCCTGCCGCCTGGAGCACCCGCGCCAGGTAGCGCCCGGCGAGCCCGTAGCCCACGACGACGGTGTGATCCGTCGCCCGGTAGATCCTCTCGGCGTCCGGGTGCGACTCGTGGGGCCGGCGCTGGTCCACCCACTCGACGATCGCCGGTCCGGCCCGGATGAAGAGCGGAGCGGCGATCATGGAGAGCACTGCGGTGCTCAGGAACAACTGGTAGTCGGCGCCGCGGAACAGGCCGAGCGGGACGCCCACCGCCGCCAGCAGGAAGGCGAACTCGCCGACGTGGCCGAGGCCGACTCCGGTGGCGAGGGCGGTGGAGAGCCGGCCGCCGGCCGCCAGCACCCCGGCGGCGGCCAACACCGTCTTGACCACCAGCGCCGCCCCCGCCAGTCCGATCACGAGCAGGGGGTTGTCCAGCAGGATCGACGGATCCAGCAACATCCCGATCGAGCTGAAGAACACACCGGTGAAGAGCGCGCGAAAGGGCAGCACGTCGGACAGGGCCTGCACCCCGTACTCGGATTCCGAGAGGATGAGACCCGCGAGGAAGGCCCCGATCGCCAGCGAGAAGCCCGCCGTGTGCGTGACGAGGGCGGCGCCCAGCCCGAAGAACCCGACGCACAGCGTGAACAGCTCGCGGTCCTTGAGCAGCACGATCCGGTCGAGCACCCACGGCGCGAGGAGGCGGCCGCCGAAGATCAGGATGGTGACGATCACCAGCCCGCGGACCAGTCCGGTGAGCGCGGCCGTGGCCGCCTCGCCCTGAAAACCCGCCACCAGGGGCAGGAGGAGCACCAGCGGCAGGACGGAGAGGTCCTGGAAGATCAGCAGGCTGATCGAGGCCTGACCGTGGGGCGTCTCGAGTTCCTCCCGGTCGGCGATGGTTTTGGCCACGATCGCCGTGGACGACATGGCTCCGAGCGCACCGTAGAAGAGGGCGAAGGGCGCGGGGACCCCGAACGCCAGCGCCGCCAGGAAGACCACGGCAATGGTCCCGCCCACCTGGACGCCGCCGCCCACGAACACCATGTGGGCCCAGTCCCGTACCTGGGAGAGCGACAGCTCGAGGCCGACCGCGAACAGCAGCAGGGCAACGCCGAGTTCCGTCAGGGTCTCGATGTTCTCGGGAACGGCGATCAACCCGAGCCCGGCGGGTCCGACGAGTACGCCGGCCAGCACGAATCCCAACAGCGGCGGGGCGTTCACCCGGTGGGCCAGCGCCACGATGGGGATCGCGAGGCCCACGAGCAGGGCCAGATCCCCCAGGAGTCCCAGTTCGACCACCGCGGGCCTCGGCGTCAGGGAGCCGGAAGCGATTCCGGGAGCAGACGGGCCACCGCCCGGCGGTAGCCGGCGAGGGCGCGGAGCGTCAGCGGACCGGGCTTCCCGTCCCCGATGGTCCGGCGGGACTCACCGGCCGCTACCGACCACGTCACGGGCAGCACCTCCCGTGAGGAGCTGGTCAGGAAGGCCTCGTCGGCCGTGGTGAGCCATCCGGGTCCGAGGGGCGTCTCCTCGAGCGGGATCTCCAGTTCCCGCAGGACTTCCAGTACGAGAGCCCGGGTGATCCCGGGGAGCAGGCCCTCCTCGAGCGGCGGCGTGAGGACGACGCCGTCGTCTACCAGAAAGAGGTTCGAGGTCGCCCCCTCCGTGAGGTCGCCGCCGCTTCCGCGAATCACCGCCTCGTGGGCACCGGCTGCTTCGGCTTCCCGAACGGCCAGCCGGGCGCCCAGCAGGTTCGTGCTCTTGACATCGGCCGGGAGCCCTCCCGGCGCCGCCCGGATCCAGTCCGACCGGAAGACTCCGACGCCCGCCCGTTCCGGATCCACCGGGAGCGGCGGCAGGGGCCGTACCAGGATGATCAGGGAGGGCTCGCCACCCTGCGGTCCGGCGGTGAGGATTACCCGGAGCGAGTGTTCGCCCGCGATGCCGGTGGCCTCCTGCGTCGCGCGCAGGCGGGCGGTGATCTCCGCATCGGAAATGGCGAGCGGAATCCCGAGGAACTCCGCGGAGCGCCGGAGCCGGACGAGGTGCCGGCCGAAGAGGAACGGGACGTGGCCGTAGGTGCGCAGGTTCTCGTACACCGCCTCCCCGTAGAGGAACCCGGCGTCCACCGGACTCACGCGCGCCTCGTGCGCGGGTCCGATCCAGCCGTCCACGTTGGCCCACGCGCCCGTCATGCCGCTGCCACTCTACCGGGAATGCCGGTTTCCTTACCTCCGCTGGCCCCGTTTGTCCCTGATACAGTCGCAAGCCCGAAACGATGAGAGTCAGGGCGGTTCTCAGCATGGCGCTCAGTACGGCGCTTGCCGTGTTGTCCTGCGCCCCGGGGGCGCCGGAAGAGGGGCTCATCGCCATCACCGGCGGACTCGTCTATCCGGTGAGTTCCGAGCCGATTCCCGGCGGCACGGTGGTGATCCGCGACGGGAAGATCGAGGCGGTCGGAGCCGACGTGTCCGTTCCCGCCGGAGCCGACGTGATCGACGCCACCGGGATGAGCGTCATCCCCGGGATCGTCGAGAGCCATTCCCACACCGGGTTCAAGGTGCTCAACATCCCGGCGACCGGAGCGAACAACAACGAACTCTCGGTCCCGATCAACGCCCACGTTCGGGCGATCGACGGGCTCGACTCGAAAGACCCCGCTTTTGCGCTGATGTTGGCCTCGGGAATCACGACCCAGAACATCACCACCGGCAGTCGGAGCCCCAACAGCGGCCAGGCGGTACTCGTCAAGTCGCGGGGCGGCACCGTCGAGGACATGTACTTCGCTCCCGCCGGCATCAAGATGGCGATCCGCGCCACCACGCCCTATCCTGGCTTCCCCGAGACCGAGCAGGAGGTCTTCGACCTGCTGAGCGGCGAACTGGAGGCCGCCCAGGAGTACCTCGACGCGCTCGCCGCCCACGAAGCGGATTCGGCGAACCCGAGACCCGCGCGGAACCTGACCTACGAAGCCCTCGGCAAGCTGCTCACCCGCGAGTGGGTGCTGGGCGTTCATTCCCACAGCGAGCAGCAGATGCGCTACGCCATGGAGCTGATGCGCCAGTTCAACCTCGACGCCTACATCCACCACGGCCAGGCGACCCTCGAACTCGCCGAGGAACTCCACGAACTCGGCATGCCGGTGAGCTACGGCCCCATCCTGCCCGGGGACAGCCGTGAGAGCGGGGAACTCCTGGGTCCGGTGAAACTCGTGGAACTCGGGGGCCTGGTCGCCTTCCATCAGGATCCCCCGGACGGCCACGCCTACTGGCTGCGCCACACCGGCGCGATGTTCGTGCGGCAGGGCATGTCGCACGCGGACGCGCTGGCCGCGCTCACCCTGAACGGCGCCCGCATCTTCCACGTCGACGACCGGATCGGCAGCCTCGAAGCGGGGAAGGACGCCGACATCGCGATCCTTGGCGGCGAGGATCCGCTCGCCTACGAGAACCTGGTGATTCGGGTGTTCGTGGACGGGGTGGAGGTCTTCAACCGCGCCACCGGGTACAACGTCTTCGGCAACGTGGTGCCGGAGGGTTGGTGATGCATCGCCTTCGTCCTCGGCTGATCGTCCTCGCCCTGGCGCTCGTCTGGCCGGATCTGGCCGCCGGCCAGGCCGTGGCCATCGTCGGCGGCGAGGTCCACACCGGAACCGGGGAAGTCCTCGCAGGGGCGACGGTGGTCATCGAAGGCGGGAAGATCACCGCCGTCGACACCGGCGTCGAGCCTCCCGACGGCGCCGAGGTGATCGCGGCCGAGGGGATGGTGGTTACCCCCGGGTTCATCGACGCGCAGACCTTCCTCGGGAGCGGTCCCACGACTGGTGGGGCGCTCATCAACCTGGTCGGCGAAGCCGGCGACGCCATCGCCCCGCAGCTCCGCGCGGTGGACCGTTTCGCCGAGGGTCTCGCACCCTTGTGGCTCCGGTCCGGCGTCACCGCGGTCTATCTGGCCCCGGATCCGCGGCTCCTGATCGGCGGCACGGGGGCCGTGGTGAAGCTGGCCGGCTCCGCGGACACGGCCATCGTGGCCGAAGAGACGGCGGTCGCCGCCTCCTTCGGTGAAACGGCCGTCGGGGACACGGCCCCGGGCAGGGAGGCGCCGGTCGGACGCACCACGCGGCAGGGGATGATCTACGACTTCCGCAGCACCCTGATCCGCGCCGGCGAGGACGCCCTCGAAGGCCAGGCCGCAGGAGTCATGGGCCGCCTGCTCTCCGGTGAGCTTCCGCTACGCATGTTGGCCAACAAGCCCGACGACATCGAGACGGCGCTCCGGGTGGCCGGCGAGTTCGACGTGCGGCTGGTCCTCGACCAGGCGGCCGGCGCCGCGGCGGTGGCGCCCCGGCTCGCCGCGGCCGGCGTGCCGGTGGTGGTCGGACCTTCCATCATCGGGATCGGTGACGGGGGCCCGATGGAACTCAAGGGCCACTCGCCCGCGACCGCGGGCGTCCTCCACGAGGCCGGCGTACGGATCGCGCTCTCCACCTTCGGGTCCCGGGGCCGCTCGGTCGCCATGGAAGCGATCGTCGCCTGGGCCCACGGACTCCCACGGGAAGCCGCGCTCGGCGCGGTGACCGCGGACTCCGCCGCGATCCTGGGAGTGGACGGCCGGATCGGGAGTCTCGCCGCCGGGCTCGACGGCGACGTTGTAGTCTGGGATTCGCATCCCATCGGCACCTACGCCAAGACCGCTGTGGTCCTGGTGGATGGCGCCGTTGTCTTCCGCCGCTAGTCGGCCCTATCGAACCATGCTCCGACAACTCGTCCTGGCGGGCGCTGTTCTCGCCGCCCTCCTCCTTGCCCAGCCCGCTGCCGCGGCGGAACATCCGGACCCGAAGGTCCAGGCCGGCATCACCATGCTCGACGAGTGGGTCCGCACGCAGGTCGAGTACTCGGGGGTCGGGCTCGTGATCGGGATCGTCCACGATCAGGACGTCGTCTTCCTGAAGGCCTACGGACACTCGTCCCTGGATCCCGAAACGCCGATGAAAGAGGACTCGATCTTCCGGATCGCCTCCCATTCGAAGCTCTTCACCGCGATCAGCGTGTTGCGCGAACGGGACGCCGGGACGCTTCGTCTCGACGACGCCATCGTCGAGCACCTCCCCTGGTTCGACATCGAGAACCGTCATCCGGAGGCCCGGGCGGTGACCGTGCGGCACCTCCTCACCCACACCGCCGGCCTGCCGCGCGAGTCCATCCATCCCGCCTGGACCGAGTTCGAGTTCCCCGAGGCCGAGGCGGTGCGCGACACGGTCTCGGACCAGGAGACGACGTATGCGACCGAGACCAAGTGGAAGTACTCGAACCTGGGCTTCACGCTGGCCGGAATGGTGGCCGAGGCGGCTTCCGGGAAGTCCTTCGCCGAACTCGTGAACAAGGGCATCCTCGAGCCGCTCGGGATGGACTCGACGAGCGTCGGTCCGATTCCGGCGGACCACGAGAGCCGCCTGGTCACCGGCTACGGCCGGCGGATGGCGGACGGCAGCCGGCAGAACATGCCTTTCGTGGATGCTCATTCCTTCGATCCCGCGACCGGGTTCTCGTCCAACGTGCCCGACATGCTCCGGTTCCTGCAGTGGCAGATGCAGGTGCGCGACCGCAAGAGCGACAGGGTGCTGGCGACCAACACCCTGCGCGAAATGCAGCGGGTCCACTGGGTCCAGTCTTCCTGGACCGGCGGCTGGGGACTCGGGTTCTCGGTGCGCCACACCGAGGACCGCGATCTCGTCGGCCACGGCGGCTCCTACCCCGGCTACCGCACCCAGACGCAGTTGAGTCCGGAAGAGAAGGTCGGCGTGGTCGTGTTCACGAACGCCGGCGACGGCAATCCCGGCCGCTTCGTCGAAAAGGCGTTCGAGTGGGTGGCGCCGCACCTGGCGGAGGAAGAAGAAGAAACGGCGGCGTACGACTCCGCCTGGGACATCTACATCGGCACCTATCGGAACCGCTGGGGAGACACCAGCGTTCTCCGCCTCGAGGACGAACTGGTGGTCTTCTCGCCGCTCTCGGAGAACCCGGACCGCTCGAAGGGGGTCCTCAAGCCGACCGGCGAGGCGCACGTTTTCCGGCTGGAGAGCGACGGCTTCGGCGCCCACGGGGAGCTCGTGCGCTTCCAGGTGAACGACGAGGGCGCGGCGGTCCGCATCTACGTGGGGGTGAACTACTCCGAGAAGGTCCGCTGAGGGCCGCCGGTGGTGGCAGATCTGGAAGCCGCGCTGACCGGCCGTTTGTTCCGGGTCCGCTGGATCCTCGCCAGCGCGGTCGGGATGGCGGTAGCCGCTGCGCTGGCGCGGCCTTTGTCCTATGTCGTCGGCGAGGCGGTCGGGGGCATTCTGAGTGACATCCCGGCCGAGGCGGCCGTCGGGGCGGTGGCGGGGGGCGGCGCTCTGGGCGGTGTTGCGCTGGCGCAGTGGTTGGTGCTGCAGCGGCGGGTTCCATGGGCCGGCCGCTGGCCGGCGGCGCTCGCGCTCGCTGGAGCGGCAGCCGCGGCGGCGGGCTTCGCGGCCGACGAGGCGCTCCTCCCGGGGGCGCCTCCCCCGGTGCCCCTGGCCTTCGGCGCGGCCGCGTTCGTGCTCGTCCACTGGTTCCTGCTGCGGGAGCAGATCGCTCGCGCCGGGTGGCTGGCGGCCGCAACCGCAGGAGCGTTTCTGGTGGCTGCCGCGGCGACCGCCGGCGCCGGTGCACTCGTCGGGTTCGAAAACGAGAGTCCGCTGTTCGGCGCCTTGTTCGGCGCCGTGTACGGATGGATCACCGTACTCGCGCTCGGGAGACTGGCGCGGGACAGCGGATAGCGGCGCCCGTCATCTTGCCCAGCGCCATCCGATGTTGACGGACGGGGAATCCGACTAGTGTTCGACCACGTGGCTGAGACGATCACCGAAATCGGAGCCTACGAGGCCAAGACGCATCTGCCGAGGCTGCTGGAACGCGTTCGGCAGGGTGAGCGGTTCACCATTACGAGGCACGGCGTCCCGATCGCGGAACTTCGCCCCGTCCACGCCCGGTCACGGGACGAGATCCGCGCCGCCATTGACTGGCTGGCCGAGTTCAGTGCAGCGCACGCCTCCGGCAGCCCGACCGCCCGGGAGTTGCTGCGAGAGGCGCGTGCGTCGCGCAAGCCTTGATCTGGCGGTTGCGGCCCGCCGCGCCGGGGTCCGGCTTCTGCCCTGACGGAGCCGGGGAGAGGTTCGCGCGGCGGTCTCGTTCCTGTTGGGGCCTGCTACGGCGCGAACGGCGCGATGTCTACGCTCGGCGGCTCGCCGCTGGCGAGTTGCTGGATGAGCCGGCCGGTGCCGAGTGATTGGGTAAACCCCAGCATGCCGTGTCCGGCCGCGACCAGCAGCCCGTCCCTGCCGGCCGGCCGGCCGATCAGCGGCACGCTGGTTGGGGTGAGCGGGCGGATACCGGCCCACGGGACTTCGTCCTCCATCGGGATCCGAGCCGCGAGCCCCGCCTGTCCGCCCGTGATGACGGCCCGGTAGCGCCGTTCGTTGAGGCTTGGGTCGTACCCGGCGAGTTCGAGCGTGCCCGCGAAGCGCACGACGTCCTGGAGCGGGGTAATGATGACCTTGCGTTCCGCGACGGTCACGGGGATCGAAGGGACCCCGTCGAACGTCCGGACCGTCGCGCTGTATCCCTTCGCCGCCTGGATGGGCAACCGGACCCCGGCGGTCCGGGCGAGCAGGGGGGAATAGGCGCCGAGCGCCAGGATCGTCTCGCCGGCGGTTCGCTCCTCCCGGATCCCGCTGCCGGTTACGACCTCGGCGCCGCAGTTGCGCTTCCCTTCCCGGAGCAGCCGCAGCGCCCGCACCCCCGTCTCCACCCGGACTCCCTGCCGCTTCAGAGTCGCGGCAAGCGCCTCCGCGAAACCGAGGCTCGATCCGTGGGCGTCCCCGTGGAGGAAGATCGCAGCCCGCACCGCGGCGGAGAGCGCCGGTTCCCGCTCCCGGGCGGCATCTCCCCCGAGGAAGTCCACGGGAAAACCGTTCCGCCGAAGTTCCTCGGCCTCCTTCCGGGCGTGCGCCACCCCCGCCTCGGTCACGAACGCCCAGTAGCCCCCGCGCCGCTCGAAATAGAAGTCGGCGTCGCCGCGCTCGCGGACCTCCTCGAAGAGCTGGAGGCTCAGCGAGGACACCGAGCAGATGGCCCGGAAACTCTCGCGGGAGCGGGCGAGGGTGCACGCCCGCGCGAACCCGAGGAGCCATCCGGGCAGCGACGGATCGAGCCGGAAGCGGATGTGGAACGGACTGTCCTCCCGGAGCATCCAGCGGAGCGCCTTGCCGAGCACCCCCGGTCCCGGAAGCGGCTGGGAATGGGCGGGGCAGAGCAGTCCGGCGGTGCCCCAGGAGCAGCCGTGGCCGGGCTCGCCCCGGTCGACGACGGTGACCTCCCATCCCGCGCGCCGCAGGAAGTAGGCGCAGGACAGGCCGATGACGCCCGCGCCGAGGACGAGGGCGGTGCGGTCAGCGCTCACGGTTCCGGTCCGCCATCGAATGAGAGAGTGTGCCTCTCGGCACGGATCCCCGCCGGGGCGAAGACGCGAGGGTCAGTTCGCGGGTCGTGGCGGATTCCCGTGGTGAGCTTCGATCGCCGCCTCCACCGCCGACATCCGTCCCTCAAGCGCGTCGAACCGTTCGGACACCTCTGCCCGGAAACTGTCCAGATCCTCCCTCAGGTCGGCCACGTCTTCTTGCAGGTCAGCCACGTCCTCTTGCAAGTCACCGATGTCCCGCTGCATCTCGACCAGGGACACCTTGACGTCGGTGATCGCGTCCTTCATGTCCAGAATGGCGCCACCGACGAAAAACAGGCCGGCAACGCATCCGGTGAGCACGGCGACGAAGACCGAGACGACGACCTTCTCGCCGTCAGTAAGCCGGTTGCCCATCGAAAACCTCCAGGGGAGCAGAAGCAGCCTTTTCAAGGTCTTCGCGGACACCTGCCGCAGTGCCCGGAGTATAGGTCGGAAGGCGTCCCCGGCAGTCGCCGGGCGCCATTCACGGGGTCAGCCGTTCCGATCGTCGGCGGACGGGCCATAGGGGCCCGGGACCGGGATCCCGAGCAGCCGGTAGTAGACGCTGAGCTGGCCGCGATGGTGGACCAGGTGGCTCAGGATGATGTTGCGCACCGCCGCCTCCCGGGTGGTCTCCATGAGGACGTGATCGCCCTGGAGCAGGCGCCAGGTCCCCCGCATCAAGACGTCGGGGCGGCCTTCGCACTGCTTGAGGAAGCCGGCGCCGATTCGCTCATGGTTTTCGAGGAGGTCAGCGCGGGTCTTCCAGTGCGGTGGCTCGTATTCCATGGTGGCGAGGTCGAAGTCGTCGGTGTCCAGAATGGTGTACGCCCAATCGGGGCACTCCACCACATGGGTTGCGAGCCGCGACGCGGTCATGGACTTCTCGTGGGGCTGCCAGTCGGCGTGCCGGTCCTCGAACCGCTCGAGGAACTTGCGGGTGGCGGCGGACTCGACCTGGAACTCCGCCGCGATGGCCTGGGCAATGGTCATGGAGGGGAATCCTTTCGGAATGAGTCTAAGGGCCGGTTCCCTCCCGGAGTAGCATCCCGCGCGATGCGCGGCGTTCTCCTGGGTCTTGCGCTGGCCCTCCTGCCGGCGCCCCCGGCCACCGCCACGTCCGGGCGGGTCCTCCCCCGGACCACCGAAATGGATGGCCGGGCCTACACCTGGCAAGTGTTCGTGCCCGACGCCGTGCTGGCCGGCGAGGACACGAATCCCCCCGTCATCCTCTTCCTCCACGGCGCCGGGCAGACGGGAACCGACGGAGTGCGGCAGACTGAAATCGGGCTGCCCGCGGTGCTGCGCGAGCGGCCCGATTTTCCGGCGCTGGTGGTGATGCCGCAGACGCCAAGGGGCGCCTGGTGGGGGACTCCCGAGATCGAACAGATGGCGCTTGCCGCGCTCGATGCGGCGGTCGCCGAGTTCGGCGGTGACCCGGAGCGGACGTATCTGACCGGCCTCTCGCTCGGCGGCTACGGGACGTGGGCTCTCGCCTACCGCCATCCGGAGCGCTTTGCCGCGCTGGTTCCGGTCTGCGGCGGGATCACCACGCGGCGCACCCGGATACCGGTCCCCGACTGGCATCCGTCGGCCACCCACCCGGACGATCCGTGGGAGGAGACCGCGCGGGTCATCGCCCGAATCCCGGTGTGGGTCTTTCACGGCGCGGAGGATCGCCGGGTGCCCACCGAGGAGTCCCGGCGCATGGTCGCGGCGCTCGAGGCCGCGGGAGCCCGGCCCCGCTACACGGAGTACCCCGGGGTGCGGCACAACTCCTGGATTCCGGCCTACCGCGAGGAGGGGCTCTACGAATGGCTCTTCGCCCAGCGCCGGGCCGCTCCCGCCCGCTGAGGGGACGCGTCCGGCCATGGGCCGAAGCCACGTGCGAACCCGCCGGGACGCCGATCCGGACGGGTACGGATTCGACCTGGAGACGGTGGAACGGCCCTTCGATCCACGGCGGCTGTTCGATCGGGCCCCCGGCGAGGCGCCGCTTGAAGTGGAGATCGGATCGGGGAAGGGATCGTTCCTGGTCGCCGAGTCCGAGTTCGCTCCGGACACCCTGTTCCTGGGAGTCGAGCGCGCCCGCCGCTACTGGCTCTACGCCGCCGACCGGCTGCGGCGGCGGGAGCGGCCCAATGCCCGGATCGTCCGCGGGGACGCCCGGGAAGTGCTGGACGCGATGCCGGAAGGATCGGTCTCCGGACTGCACATGTATTTCCCTGACCCTTGGCCGAAGCGGCGGCACGCGCACCGCCGCCTGCTGATCCAGCCGGAGTTCCTCACCGCCTGCGAGCGGGTGTTGGCCCCCGGGGCCCCGCTCCGGGTCGTGACGGACGATCCGGACTACTTCAATCAGATCGAAGAGGCGCTGGCGGCGCGGCCGAAGCTGGTGCGCAGCCGCTACGAACCGCCCGCTTCGGCGAACGAGGGCGAACTCGCCGGATCCAACTTCGAGCGTAAGTACCGGCTGGAAGGCCGCCGGATCCAGGCCACGATCGTCGTTCGTTCAGCGGACGAAGACGACGCTCTCGCGGACGAACAGACCTGAGGCGAACCGCAGCAGCGCCGCGGCCGCCCCGAGAGCGATCAGACCGGCCAGCGCGAGTTCCCAGGCCGCCACCGCTTCGCCGGCCATCACGTTCAGGATCATGAGGTGCTGGCCCAGAATCGGGATGAAGGCGGTCCAGGTCCCCTGTTCCACCCAATTGAAGGTGACCGCGAAGAAGGGGATCATCGGGAGGAAGGCCACGTACCCGAAGTAGGTCTGCGCTTCCTTGTAGGACTTGGCGTAGGTGGAGAGCACCACCTGGATCGCCGAACAGAAGAGCGCGAGCGGAATCGCGGTCAGGGCCACCAGGACCCAGTCGGTGACGCTCGGCGAGATGTTCAGCGCGCCCGGCATGAACCGCAGCACCAGGATGCAGGTGCCGATGCCGAGGAGCGTCAGGAAGACGGCGAACACCGCCGCGGCCGCCCACTTCCCGAGAATCAGGAACCGCGCGGGGACCGCGTTCAGGAGCAACGCCTCGATGGAGCCCCGCTCGCGCTCGCCGGCGATGGCGTCCGAAGCGATCTGCATGCCGCCGAAGAAGGCGTTCATCAGCAGGAAGAACGGGATGAAGCCGAGAGCCGAAAACGCCCGCCGCCGCCGGGAACTGAAGACCTCCGCGCGTTCCACGGCGAGCGGGCGGATGAGCAGCGGGCTGATCCCGCGGCTGACGAGCCGCAGGGCGGCGACCTCCTGCCCGTAGCTTTCGAGGAGCCGCGTCACCCGGCCCGCCTTGGCGCCCCCGGCGGTCCGCGAACTGTCGGCGACCAATTCCACCTCCGCCGGCCGTCCCTCGGTGAACCGCTCCTCGTAGTCCGCGGGGATCCGCAGCACCAGGTCCGCCTCGCGATTGCGCACCGCGGACTCCGGGTCCTCCGGGGCCGGGGTCAACTCCAGCCCCGGTTGCTGGGCAAGCCACTCGACGAGCGCGGGAGCGTTCTCCTGCCCGGCGACGGGGAGCTCCATGTTGCGGAGTTCGTCCTGGATGCCCTCGGCGAAGCGGCCCATGACCAGCATCACGATGGGAAAGATGCTGATCGAGACCAGGACTGCGATGAAGGCGCGCCGGTCCCGGAACCCGTCGAGGAGTTCCTTCCGGAAGACGACGCCGGCGCTGCGCATCAGGCGGCCTCCTCCTGCGGACCGGTCAGCCGTACGAAGGCGTCCTCGAGGTCCTCGCAGCCGGCCGCCTCGCGGATCGCGTCGGGCGATCCCGCGGCGACCACCCGGCCGGTCGCGACGATCACGATGTGATCGCACAGGAGGGAAACCTCCTGCATGATGTGGCTCGAGAAGAGCACCGCGCAGCCCCGGCCCCGGAGTTCCCGGATGAGGTCCCGCATCCGCCGGGTGCTCATCACGTCCAGTCCGTTCGTCGGCTCGTCCAGCAGGACGTTCCGGGGCTCGTGGATGAGCGCCCGGGCCAGCAGCACCCGCGAACGCTCCCCGTGGGAATAGCCCTTGGCCCGGCGATCCACGAAATCCGCCATGTCCAGGAGCCGGACGAACTCGTCCAGCCGGCCCTCCGTCACGTCCGCCGGGATGCCGCGCAGCCGGGCGAAGTAGCGGATGTTCTCGCGGCCGGTCAGCCGGGGATAGAGCGCGTGGGTATCGGGGAGGGCCCCGATCCGCTCCTGCGCTGCCATCGTCCGGCGCTGGACGTCGACCCCGTCCACGGCAACCTCGCCTGCTTCCGGCGCCATCAGGCCGTACAGCATCCGCAGCGTCGTGGACTTCCCGGCGCCGTTCGGGCCGAGGAGCCCGGTGATCGCTCCGTCTTCCGCGGCGAAGCTCACGTCGTCGACCGCGATGACCTCGCCGAAGGTCTTGCGGAGACCCGAGACCCGGATCACTGTTCAGTGCCCGGTTTGGGATCCACCGGACCCGTTGCCGACCGCCAGAACGGTGGCCGCGCCACGCCGGACAGACAGGACGCGTCCAGGGCCGCCGGATCGGCGCCGTCGAAGAACTCGCCGATCAGCCGCGTCGCGCAGCCGGCGCGGAGGGTGCCGTGCCCGGTCCCGGGAACGACCAGGTGCCGCGAATTCGGGAGGGTCGCCGCGGCGTGATCCCCCCAGCGCGGCGGGGTGACGGGATCCAGCTCCCCGGACAGGATGAGCACCGGCGCGTCCGAACGCACCGGATCGCGGTACCCGTCCGGGATCTCGCCGCGCGGCCAGACGGCGCACGCCTCAAGCATCTGCTCGGTCATGAGTTCGCCGACGAAGCTTTCCTCGGCGGCGTCGGCGGCCTCGTCGAGCGTCAGGAAGGGGACGTCCTCGGCGCACAGCACCGAGAGGAACATGCCGATCGCGAGTTGAGGCCCGGCGACCGGGTCGGCGAAGACCATCAGGGGTCCGAAGTCGCCGTCGAGGGCGCTCTCCACCATCAGCGGCACGAGCGCGGCGCTCTGGGGGCTGTAGAGCACCGCCCGCAGCACCCCGGCCACCAGCTCCCGGTTGATGGGAACCTCCTGCCAGTCACCGGTCCGCGGGTGGCGGATCCGGTACTCGCGGGGCGGGTCCTGATCGAGGCTCGCCAAAAGCGTCTCGATGGAGTCCCGCAGGCCGGGAAAGCGGGCGTCGCACGCCGGGTCGGCGCCGCAGGCGGCGGTGAGCAGGTTCAGCGCCCGTTCTCCGTCCTCGGGAAAGTGGAGCGGGATCCGCATGTCCACCGGCGCCACCCCGTCGAGGACGACGCTCCGGACGCTGTCCGGATGGCGGCGGAGGAACACGGTAGCGGCCCGGGTGCCGTAGGAACCGCCCCAAAGATTGACGGGTCCGTATCCCAGGGCAACCCGCACCTCCTCCAGATCGTCCATGGCGACTGGCGTGGTGTAGTGCTCGGGGTTGGCGTCCAGCGAGTCGAGACAGTCCTGCCAGTCTTCCTCCGACAGCTCTTCGGGCATGCTGTCGAAGTACCCGGTCCGCTCTTCGAGGAAGTCGCAGGTCAGCGGGTTGGATTCGCCCGTGCCGCGCTGGTCCACGAACACGGAGTCGCGGTTCCGGAACAGGTCGGGGGCCAGGCCCCGCAGGAGCGGCGCGAGTTCGGTGGCCGCCTGCCCCGGCCCGCCGGCCAGGTAGAACACGGGGTCCGGCTCGGGGTCTTGTTCGGTGGCCGGCAGGACCAGGATGTTCAGGCCGATCTTCCGGCCCTCGGGATCGGCCCGGTTCTCGAGAACCTCGAGGATCCCGCAGAGCGCACCTTCGGGTCCCTCGCCCGGCGCGCAGTCCGAAACGATGCTCGCTGGCTCCGGCGTTTCCTCGTCCGCGTCGTCGGTGCCGCCGCCGTAGCGGAGCAGCAGCGCGGCTCCCGCCACTCCGATCCCGGCCAGCACCCGCCAGCTGCGCGGTAACTTCAACACTCGGCGCAATCCTATCGGTCGTTCGCCATGCTCAGGCTCCTACGCGCGGCCCACCGCGAACGTTCCCCGGGCGCCGGTCACCGAAGCGGAAGGACCCCGGGGAACCTTCGCGTACCGGCAATCGTTGGTCCCGGACGGCATCGATTGCCGGCGACCGGCGCTGCCGGGCGACTGCCGGATGTTCGCGCCAACATGGAGGGGCCCTTGATGGAAAACGACCGTAGCGTGAAGGGGATCGGTGGCTGGTTGCTGATCTACCTCCTCGCCTCGATTCCTCCCATGATGGTCTACGCGGTGGGTCTTTCGGGCGCCTTCTTCGACTACCCGCCGGTTCTCATGCTCGCTGGTTTCCTCTTCTTCTCGGTTCCCCTGTGGCTCATCCTGTGGAAATCGCCGAAGGCTCCGAAGTGGAACATCGCCATGCTGTGGATCATGGCCGGCCTGATCGCCCTGCGTTCGGTGGGCGTTTTCGTGTTGCCTTCGGGTGGCGGGGCGTCTCCTGGTGGCGACGAACTGCTTGCGGCCGTGGCGTCGCTGGCCGGAATCGTTCTCTTCTCGCTGGGCTGGGCCATCGTCTGGACCAAGTACTTCCGGGAATCCGTACGGGTGAGAAACACGTTCTCCTGAACGAAAAGGCCGGCGCGCCGTGCCGCATCAGAATGGCAGCCTGATGTCGGGGCGAGCCAACGCGAAGGGCATCGGGGGCTGGCTCCTGCTGTACCTCGTCGCTTCGGTTCCCCTCATGTTCCTCTACGCCGTTGGTCTGTCGGGGCTGTTTTCCGACTACCCCCTGGTTCCGATGATCGCCATCTTCCTCATCTTCCTGGTTCCGCTCGCGCTTATTGCCTCGAGGTCCCCGGGGGCGCCGCGCTGGAACATCGGAATGTTGTGGATGACCGCGGGCCTGATGACGCTGCGTTCGCTGGCGGTCCTGATCTCTCCGTTCCTGGCCGAAGGGCCGGACCTCGCCGCGTTGCCGACGATCTCGACGATCGTCCCCGGGGTCGTCGCCTTCTCGTGCGGTTGGGCGATCGTCTGGACGAAGTACTTCAGGCAGTCGGCGCGAGTCCGCAACACCTTCGGCTGATCGGGACACCGTCCGGCCCCGACGGCGGCGAGGGGGGAGGCAGCCGCGGGAGGCCCGTCAGGCGAACCAGCTCTTCCGCGCCTGCGGGTGCTCGGCCCTCAGCGCCTGCACCACGTTCAGGCGGGCGGCGGCGGTGGCGGGTTGAAGCGCCGCGGCCAGCACGGCGGCGAGGAGAAGCAGCGGCACCAGGGCGTAGACCACCGGGTCGAGCGGCGTGATCTCGAAGAGCAGGGGACTCAGTTCGCTGCCGGCCACCCGTACGAGGACGAAGGCGAGGAGCAGCCCCGGCAGGAGCCCGAAGGCCGCGATGCGCAGCGCGTCCCGGAAGACGAGCCGGCGAATGTCTGCCGGGGTGGCGCCGAACGCCATGCGCACCCCGTGCGCCGGGATCCGGGCGTTCGCCTGGAACCCGACGACCCCGAAGACGCCCCAGGCGGCGAGCAGCAGCGCCGCGG
>VXNL01000063.1 GCA_009840635.1 Acidobacteriota bacterium
TGCGCGCTGGCGCGCGCTTCGGCGAGTTCCGATGCATCGATTCTGTCCTTTTGTGAAAGGGGGGACACCCCCCTTTCACACTTTCCCCCCAAATTCACTCGGCTCGCGGGACAAGCCTCCCGCTGCCCGTCTGGCAACGAAATTGCAGGGACGTGACATCGCGTTACGCCCGGATCTGCGGGTCCGGAGATGTTCTTCGCGTCGTGATCCGGACGGAGGTCGCTCCCATGCGGAAGAAACAGGTGGTACTTGCCAATACCGGCTCGCGGGCGGGCGGCTCGCGACGATCCCGTGTCGCCCCGGGCGCGCTGGTCGCGGTTCTTCTCGCGGCATCGTCCGCCCTCGCCGTCCCGCCCCCTGAGGAGGCGCGGGTCATGGTGGACGCGCTGGTGCTCGACCAGGATGGGAACCCGGTGCGCGGACTGAACCGCGGGGACTTCGAGGTCATCATCGGAGAGCGGGTCCGTCCGGTCTCCGACGCCAGGATGGTCGAGGCCGACGTGGGCCCCCGCCGTTTCGTCTTCGTCGTCAACCGGCGTGGCGCCCTGCCGGCCCAGCTCCAGCGCGTGAAGGATGGACTGGCCGAGTTCGTATCGACACGCTTCCGCAGTCGGGACCAAGCGCTCGTCATCGATTTCGCCGCGGCGCCGCGAATCACCCGTGGTTGGCGGCGGGGGCCCGGCGACCTGCTTCCCGAGGTGAAGAACATCCCCGCGATGGGTTTCCGGAGTGCCCTCGGGCCCGCCGAGGACGCCGCAGACGCGGTTGTCATGTTCTCCGCGCTCGCCGAGCGCCTCCGCGAGCTTCCGGGCAGGAAAGTGGTCGTGGTCTTCTCAGGGAGCCTCAGCACCTTTGTCGGAACTCCGGGAGGCGATCTCGAACCGGTAGCGCCCTGGGGCTGGGCGGACTTTCCCTCGTCCAAGGCGGGCTCGGATGACGCCCCAAGCATGCTCGCTCACGTCTTCAGCGCGGCGAATGCCTCCCTCTACACGATCCATCTCGAAGGGGCGCGGCGCCAGGAGGAAGGCATTCTCGTGTCCAATCGGGACGAGTACTCCGGTCCGATGAGGGACTATGGGGATGGCCGCGGGATCACAGCACGCCGAGTGCGAAACTCATCCGCTTCGCTGTCCGGCAGGAGAATGAGCGCTTTCGACCGGCCTGGCGATGATTTCCTCTCTTCCCTCGCTTCCGATACCGGCGGAACTTACACCGCCAGGGCGACCGATTTCGCCCGAATCCTGGAGGACATCGAGTACTCGAACCGGCTCTGGTACGAACTCAGCTTCGAGCCCTTCGGCAGCAACGTCCCCGGCCACTATCAAGCCCACGAAGTCCGGGTGCGCAAGATTCCCGGTCTGCGGGTGGTCGTCCGCCCGGGTCACGTCGTCCCCAACTGACCACGAGGAGCGCATCCTGACTTCCGAACGCGACGAGTCGGCCCCGTTCCGGGCCTTTTCCTCCACCTCCTTTGAGGGCCGTTTCCGAACCGTCTCGCCGCGCAGCGGCGACGACATCCTGTCCGGTCTCGCCGCCGAGACCGGCGGGTTCTACTTCGCCCGCGCCACCGGGTTCCGAAGGCCGCTCGACCGCATCGAAGCCCGCAACCGGCTCTGGTACCGACTGACCCTTGTTGGAGAAACGGAAGCTGGCGAGAGAGAATCCGGAGTCCCGCAGGTCCGGGTCCCGGGGTGCGGCGACTGCACCGTACTGCCGGCGCCGAGTTCCGCCCCGGAATAGGGCCGCGGGCACACTGCCCATGCTCCGGAAACCCGACCCGGTGAAGACCCTCGGAGGGACGAAACTCGCCTGCGGGCTGATCCTCCTCGGGGCCGTCCTTGCCGCCGCCGCGGCGACCGGCCAGACCTTCAGGTTCCGGGCCGCCGCCACCCGGGTCATCGTGGACGTGCTGGTGCTCGACGGCGACGGGAACCCCGTTCCCGGTCTGAGCCCCGGGGATTTCGAACTGTTCGAGGACGGAGAGGAGCAGCGGGTAGCGAGCCTCGACGTCGTGGACTGGGAACGCTACGAACTCGGGGAGGCCGTCCCGGACGACGTCCCGCCCGCGGCGCCGGAACTCGAGGCGGCCGACGCCGGCAACGCGTCGCCCCGCCGTTTCGTGATCGTCTTCAACCGTCGCGGCGCCGACCCCGTGAACCTGCGGCGCGCCAAGCGGGGCCTCGAGGAATTCGTGTCCCAGCACATGGTGGACGGCGACGAAACCATGATTCTGGAGTTCGCCCACACGGTCCGGGTTCTCCAGGAGTTCTATTCCGGCAAGGAAGAGACGCTGGCCAACGTTCGCAGGATCGTCCCGGGGACCTTCCAGAGCCCCGTCGGTCCTGAAATTGACGCCCGCGACTCCTTCCAGATGCTCTACGCACTCGCGGAGGCGCTCGAGCGAGTGGAGGGACGCAAGATCGTCGTGTTCCTGTCCATGGACCTCCAGACCTTCGCGGACCCGCGCCAGGTGGTCGGCGAGATCGCCGGCACGGAAGTGGATGAGTTCCCGGGACGGCGCGCCCTCGACGAGACGAACTCGCTCCGGGATGCGATCCTCCAGTTGAACCACGCCAACGCCACGCTCTACGCGGTGAATCTCGCGGGGGTGTACGGCTTCGAAAACAACATTCTGAATCCTGCGCTGAACGCCTTCGACGTGATGGGGAATCCCCTGCCGGTCGAGCCGGACGACCACCCCCTGACGCGCATGAATGCCGCGGCCAACGTCCCGATGGAGGGCGGCACCGCCTCCCTCGCGGTGGCGACCGGGGGCACCTACTTCCCGAACCAGACCAACTTCGCCGTCGCCCTGAACCGGATCGGCATCCAGAACCAGCTCTATTACCTCCTGTCGTTTTCACCGACGAAGACGGAACTGGACGGCGAGTATCGCCAGATCGAGGTCCGGGTACGGGATCGGCCCGACCTGCGGGTCATCGCCCGGCCGGGCTATTTCGCGCGGCGCCGCGGCGACGTGGTCGAAGCGGCCGCGCGCGGCGACTACGACTACGCCTTCCCGGAGGACCTGAACACCTACGCATACCTGCTGAACCCCAGTCCACACGGCGCCTTCGGGGTGCTCGCCGCCGCACTGCCGGAGTCGTACCTGGAAGAGCCGGCCGAGGTGCGGCTCCGCGTGGTGGGGCCCGGCGGGGCGGTCCTGAGCGAGGCGGCCGGGCCGGTGGACATCCGGCGTTTCTGGGTTTCAACGCCCGCGGAGTTGCCGTCCGGAGAACACCGGCTCGAGCTGGTAGTGGAGCGGGGGGGAGAAAGGGTGCACGCGGGATCGTCCGCGTTGATCATCCCCTCCGGGTTCGGAGAGACCTTCTCGCTCTCGAGCGTTTTTCCTTTCGTCGCTGAGGCCCACGCACCGGAAGCGGTCGGCCCACCGGTGAGGCCCGTCGCCACATTTGCGCAGGCCGAGGACGCCCGGGTGGCCTTCTTCATCTTTCCGGGGCACGAGGATCCGGTCTCCCAGGTGCGGGTGGCCTACGAGATCCGGAACGCCATTGGCGAAGTCGCCGTTGAGGCCGAACGGCCAGGGCGCTTCGATCTCGATCCGCAGCGCCTGGAGGGAACCCCGATCATGCTGCCGCTCCAGACCGGGCCCCTCCGGGCCGGGAGATACACCGCGGTGGTCCGGGTCACCGACGATCGCCGCAATCGTTCCGCAGTCGGGGAACTTCCCTTCCTGATCCGTTGACCGGCGCCCGGCCGGCCCCGCTCGGCGAGTCCGCCGGCGCTGCGTTAACGTGGCGGCAAATGCTCCCTTCAGCGACGGGCGTTTCTCGCCGTGGGACGTTCGCCTGTCTCGTCCTCGCTCTGATCGCGCTGGCGTGCGGGTCCGATACACCTTCCACGCCGGCGCCGACGCCTCCCCCGGCGCCTGCTCCCCCGGCTCCGCCTCCGCCGGCTCCGACGCCGATGCCGGAACCCGAGCCCGAGTGCCCGGATTCAGCGACCTACGCGGTGACGTTCCGGGCCGTCTGGAATGCGTCCTCGCACGGCAACCAGCCGCCCTTCCCGTCGGGAGCGCACTTTTCCCGCGTGGTCGGGGCAACCCATGCGCCGGAGGTTTCGTTCTGGAGTTCCGGCGGCATTGCCACTCCGGGCATCGAGAACATGGCTGAGACCGGCAGCGTGTCCTCGCTCTGCCGGGAAATCGACGCGGAGGCGGATCGCGGTGGGAGCACCACCTGCGTGAGAGGCTCGGAGTCTTCTTTCCCGTCGCCCGGATCGGCCAGGCTGTCCTTCGAAGCGACGGAAGAACTGCCGCTCATGACGCTGGTCTCGATGATCGCGCCCAGCCCCGACTGGTTCGTCGGGGTGAGCGGGATGCCCCTGATGGAAGACCGTTGCTGGAAGGAACGGATCGAGGTGGAGTTGGTCGGCTACGACGCTGGAACCGACAGCGGGGCGACGTTCACCGCGCGGGACGCCGACGTGACCCCCCACGAGCCGATCGGCCTCATCCGGGAGCTTCCCGCGGCGGTTCGGGAAGTGCCGTTCGCGACGCTGGTGCTGGCCCTCAGCGAAGAATCGGGATAGCCCCTTGGTCCGGGTAGGGGCGGGACGTGCGCGGAGCGCCAGTTCTCCCGGTGGGGGGGCACCGCGCGTGCCGGCTGAAGGCGGCGTTCCAAGCGGTTATGCCGACTCCGTCGAAAACCCGTGACCCAGGCGGTCGCGGGGATCCAGCGGGAACTGGTGGAACCCGGTGACGTGCGCGGAACCCGTGATTTCCGGCACGATGCCACGCTGGTCACCGACCCGGGTCTCCCCGAGCATCCGCGCCACGAACATCCCGCCGGTCACGCTCTCGATGCGCACCGACCGGTCCGGGCCCAGCTCCCCTTCTTGGTGCAGCACCGCCAGGCGGGCGCAGTTGCCGGTGCCGCCGGGGGAGCGGTCAAACTGCCGCGGTCCGAAGACGTGCACGTTCCGATAGGTTGCCGTGGGATCCTCGGGCCGCGCCAGCACGGTGGCGATGTTGATGTGGTCGCTCCCCGGGATCTCCGGATGGCGGACCGGCAGGGTCCGGTTCGCGGCTTCCCGCACCCGCATCCCCAGATCCACGACCTCGCGGAGGTTCCCGAGTGACACCTCGAGTCCCAGCTCGCCGCCGTCCACATAGACGAACCAGTTGCCGCCGTAGGCGACGTCCACGTTCAGGTCGCCGATCCCGGGCACCGGCAGGGAGGCGTTCAGGTACGCCACGAACGAGGGGACGCCGCGGAAGGTGACCGAGACGGCCCGGCCGTCTTCGACCGCCACGACGGACTCGACCGGTCCGGCCGGGGTCTCGAAACGGATGCGGCGGCACGGGCCCTCACCGGCGGCCATACCCATCTCGACAAGCGCGGTCGAGACCCCGATGGTCGCGTGGCCGCACATGTCCTGGTAACCCCCGTTGTCCATGAAGAACATGCCGAACTCGGCGTCCGGGCCCGCAGGCTCGGTGAGCACGCACCCGAACATGTCCTTGTGTCCGCGGGGCTCCGAGACGAGCGCAGTGCGCAGATGGTCGAGTTGGCGCCGGAAGGTATCCCGCTTCGCGGAAACCGAGTCGCCGGCCAGATGGCCGACCCCGCCGGTGATGATCCGGGTGGGTTCTCCCTCGGTGTGGGTGTCCACCGCGTTCAGCCAGCGCGATGCCTGCATCTTCGTTCCCCCGGATCAGCCGCGCTCCGCGCGCAGCGGCCTGTGGCTCCAGAGCAGAGCGTTCAGGACGGTCGCCACCGAAGCCATCGCCACGATGATGCCAAATGCGCCGTCCCAGCCATAGGCATCGATCAGAAACCCCATCCCCACGCCGGCGAAGATGGCGCCCGCCGCCCCGATCCCGTCCACGATGCCCGAAGCGGAAGCCGAGGCCTCCTTCCCTCCGAAATCCATGACCATGGCCCCCGACATCAGCGAATACGGGCCGTAGAGCGTAAAACCCACGAGTCCGAGAGCGGTTGCGAGCCAGGGGCCCTCGGTGATCGGCAAGCGGCTGAAGAGGTAGATGGAAAGGGTCAGCACCGCGCACATGACGGCGAGCACCGGCCCCCGGCGCGCGCCCAGCCGATCCGACACCCACCCCGCGGTGATCGAGCCGGCCGAACCGAGCAGCGGGAAGAGCGCGGAGGTCGCAGCCGCGGCGCCGATGCCGGCGCCGGCCTGCACCAGATAGTCCACGGACCAGCCCCAGAAGCTGTAGCGGACGACGGAAAGGAGGACGTAGCTCGCGCACAGGATCCAGAAGGCCGGACTCGCGAGCATCCGCCGGCGCGACCGGCTCCGTTCGGCCCCTTGAGGCGCCGGCTGCGGCTGCGCCTCCCGCGGGCCGGCCGGGTGAATGGCCGGCGGCGGCTCGGGCTTGATGAGGCGGTAGAGCGCCAGGCCGAACAGGGCGAGCAGGACGGCGTGGGCCCAGAAGAGTCCCGACCACCCGAGCGCCACGATCAGCACCGCTGCCGAGGCGCGGGCGAGGAAGTCGCCGAGCTGATAGCTGATGGACATGAAGCCCATCACGCGGCCGCTCTCCCGGCTGGGGTACCAACGCGCCATGATCGGCATGACGGCGAGCCAGCCCATCGTCTGGAAGTACGCGTTGACCGCCCAGATTGCAACGAAGACGAACAGCTCCCGGCCGAACCCGAAGGCCGCATTCATCAGCACGGACCCGAACAGCCCGATGAAGAACATCGCCTTGCCGCCGATCCGGTCGCCCAGGAATCCGTTCACGAGCTTGGAGGCCGCGTAGACCGCAAAGTACACGGAGAGGACCAGGCCGAGCTGGGTGTTCGAGTAGTCGAAGGCTTCGCCGATGAGCGGCAGCGCCACCGGAACCGTGACCCGGCCGAGGTAGTAGCCCGCGTAGCCGACGAAGAGCAGCGCCGTCAGCAGCAGCCGCAACCGCCGGAAGACCCGGCCCGGTCCGTCGTCAGGCACGCTTCCGGTCCGAATCTCCCGCGAGCCGCATGCTCAGCCCGGACGGCGCGCGACCGGCGGTCAGTACTTCCACCCGCGGGTATCGGCGCCCGGCGGCGCGTTCCGCGTCACGTGCGCCGCCATCTCCCGAAACAGCTCCGCGTTGGTGATCGGCATCCAGCCGTGTCCCTTGTTGGGCCGCCCGTACCGGAACGAACCTCCGTAGTGGGGGCTCTCGGTGGCCTCCAGGAACTCTTCCGCGAGATAGACCGGGTGGTTGAAGTAGTAGTTGTCCATGTCTCCGCAGATGAAGTGGAGTTTGCCCACCAGGTCGGGGCCGATCTCTCCCCAGTTCGTCTCGAGGTAGTGGCGCAGGTCGTAGCCGTTTTCCCGCCAGTAGCGCGCCACCTCGCGGTCGATGACGCCGGTCCGCTTGTCCCAGAGCGGACGGGGATAGCCGTCGTCGCCGACCGGCCCGAAAGACGCTTCCCACGCTTCCAGATAGTCGGTTGACCGGCCACGGCTACCAAGCACGGACGCCAGACGGCTCAGCTCGCGGATGCTCTGCAGCGGCTGCCCATCGTCGCCGCGGAACGCATAGCGCTCGGGAGCGAGTTGTCCGTCGCTCCAGCCGGGCGCGCGAAACGCGTTCTCGTCCTCGTAAATGTCGATCAGGAAGAACCGCCGGAAGTCGATGGGATCCGGATAGAAGACCCAGGCGCCCCCGAAGTCGGTCGGCCGGTGCGCCTGGAGGGCGAGCGCTTCGTAGCCGCCGGTGGACCCGCCGGTGAGCAGGCGCGCCCACCCCTCGGGGATCATCCGGAACCGCTCCTCGAGGTAAGGGATCAACTCGGTCATGAGGGCGTCCTGGTAGGGGCCGTTGTTGGCCGAATTCACCGCGTAGGAGTCGTCGAAGTAAGGGGTCGGGTGCTGGAACGTGACCGCGATCATCCGCGGGAAGCCTGGAGACCGCCAGGACTCGAAGAACTCGAACCCATTCTCCACCCCGCGGTTGAGCCTTGCGGTACGGGCGGCTTCCGATTCCTCCACCGGTTCGACCGAAAAGCCGAACGGCGGATCGAGACTGAAATGACCTTGCTGGTACACCGTTGGGTAGTGGATGTCCGGATGCGAGTCGTATCCCTCCGGAAGCAGCACCGTGGCCCCGAGATAGACCGGTTGGCCCCAGAACTCGCTGAGCATGGGGCTCTCGAATTTCACCCGCCGCACCCACGTGTCGTCGGGCGGCACCTCGATCTCCGGAAGCTCCTCGACGAGGCGCAACCGCACGGAGAATCCACTGGCGGGATCGAGCCGGACCACTTCCGAGTCGCTGAGCAGGGTGCCGGGGGCCCAGTTGAAGTGCTGCCCTTCCCACTCGTCGCGGTGAGCCCAGATCACGTGCCCGTCGGCTCGGCGAAACTCGGTGTAACGGACGAGGAGCGCCTGCGCGTAGTAGTCCCCGGCGGGGAGTTCGGCGAGACGCTCAACCGGATATCCCGGGGTGGAACCGTCGATCACTGCCGGTTCGCCGGGCGCCAGCCCCTCGACGTCCACCGCGAAGAACGGAACGCCTCGCGCGCTGGAAACCGGCTGGTGGCCGAGGCTCCGCTGCCGGATTGCCGCGATGTCGGGCTCGGTCCCGATGACCACGTAGGCCCGGCCGGTGATCGGTCCCTCGTGAAGCTCCGGCGGGAAGGAGACCTCGAAGCGGGTTTCCGCCGGCCCCGGCGCGCAGCCGGCGAACCCGAGGAGGCCCGCAACAAGGAGATGGCGAGGCGTCACCAACTGCCGGCGGCTCCTTCAAGCCGGTAATCCGAGCCTCCGGAGCGCACCCCGGATACTGCCGGAATCAGGGAGACCTGGCGTTTCATGCGCATCCGTCCATCTCCTTCGGCATGCTGCCGCGGTCTGCAACGCCTCCAGTAGACTATCCACTGCCTTGGGGGGGAGGGAAATCCGGGTTCCGGTTGACGTTGTGGCTATACGCCCTCCGTCTCCGCGACCACTCTTGGAACCGCGACGGGCGGGCCCCCGTCTTCGTGTGCCCCCGGCGTCCCCATGAAGCTCACGAGAGAAATCCGTGAACTGTCCGATGGGCTGAAAGCCGCGTTCGAAGGATCGGACGTCACGAACCGGGTGCGGGACTTCGAAGGATGGACCGCCAGGGCATCCCGGGAGGACGATGCCGACCAGGGGTACGACCACACGCGGACCGTCGAGGAGTACTACGACCTCTGTACCGGGTTCATGGTCTGGGGTTGGGGAGAATCCCTGCACTTCGCGCCGCTGTCGCCCGGCGAGAGTCTGGAGGACTCCAAGATCCGGCTGCAGAGACTCATGATCTCCAAGCTCGAACTGCGTCAGGGTATGACGGTCGTGGATGTCGGCTGCGGGATCGGCGGTCCGATGCGCCGCGTCGCCCGAGAGGCCGGAGTCCGGGTTGTCGGGATCAACGCCAGTGAAGTGCAGCGCGACCGCGCAATGCGCTTGAACGCGGCGGCGGGGCTCGCTGACGTGACCGACTGCCTTCGGTGCAGTTTCATGGACATGAGCGCGATCGCGGACCAGACGTTCGACCGCGGCTACGCCATCGAATCAACCTGCCACGCGGACGACAAGGCGGCCGCGTTCGCCGAGATCTACCGTGTCCTGAAGCCTGGGGCCCTCTTCTGGGGCCACGAAATGTGCATGACGGACCTCTACGACCCCGAAAGCGAGCGGCACCGCGCCATCAAGCAGGAGCTCAAGCGCGGCATCGCGCTCAAGGAAATCGCCACGTTCGGGGAGGTCAACCGGGCGCTCGCAACCGCAGGATTCGAGGTCCTGGAGGGTGGTGACCTCGCCGCCCACGAGCACCGTCGGGAGACGCCGTGGTATCAGCCCATGGAAACCCCGCGCGGGCTGCCCGGCGGGACTCTTCGCCGGATTCCGCAGGTACGCAAGGCAATCCGGTGGGGAGTCCGGATGGCCGAGTTCCTCGGCGCGTTCCCGAGGGGCTCGGCGGAGGTCGTCGCGCTCCTGGACCGGACCGGGAACGCCTATGTCGCGGGGGGCAAGGCGGGGGTTTTCACGCCCCTCTACTGCTTCCTGGCGCGCCGGCCTCTTCGGGATTAGTCCGATCGCGCTGCGGGCTCTTCCTGCGCCCGCCCGTCAACCGTTCGCCTCGGCGGCCAGTTCTCGCCGGGCCGAGGTGAGGCGCAGGTGGATCGAGGAAAGCGCGGGCACCAGAAACATGACCATCGCCGTGGTGAAGAGGATGCCGCAGCCGATCGAGGCAGAGAAGGGAACGAAGAACTGCGCCTGAATCGCGTCCTCGAGAATCAGGGGGGTGAAGCCCAGGAAGGTCGTCAGGGAAGTCAGCATGATCGGGCGGAAGCGTCCCTTCGCGCCCTCGATGATCGCGGTTCGCACCGGGACTCCATCCCGGAGCTTCTGGTCGGTGAAATCGATCATCACCAGGGAGTCGTTGACGACCACGCCCGCCAACCCGAAGATCCCGACAAAGGACTCCGCGCTCACGGCGACGCCCAGCATCCAGTGACCCAGGATCACGCCGACGAACCCGAACGGGATGATCGCCATGACGATGAACGGTTTGGTGTAGGAACGCAGGGGAATGGCCAGCAGCGCGAAGATCAGGAGCAGCGCGATCGCGAATCCGCGATAGAGACCGCCCAGGGAGTCGAGTTGCTGCTGTTGTTCCCCTCCGAACCTGTACGTGAGTTCCGGGTTCTCGGCGATGAGGCCCGCCAGGATGGTGTTTTCCAGAATGTCGTTGGCGGTTGCGGCGGAAACCACAACGGGATCCACGTCAGCGCTCACCGTGACCACGCGCTGGCCGTCCTGGCGCCGGATGGCCGGCGGCGAGGTGCCCGAACTCAGCGCGGCCACCCGGCCGACCGGCACGTCGGCGCCGGCGGGCGTGTGGAGCCGGTAGCCCTCGATGTCGGTAACCGAGTCGCGCTGCCCCTCGGGTAGCCGCACGTAAACGCGAACCTCGTCACGTCCTCGCTGTACCCGGACGGCTTCGGCGCCGAAGAAGGCGGCTCTCGTCTGCCGGGCCAGATCGTCCAGCGTGAGGCCGAGCGTGCGCGCTTCGGGGAGCATTCCCACCTGGATTTCCGGAACCCCGGGAGTGTGGTCCGAGCGGATGTCGAAGACGCCTCCGACTCCGCCGAGACCGGCCACGGTGGAATTCGCGATCTCGTTGAGGCGTTCCGGATCCGGGTGAGACAGCGCCGCCTCGACCGGGTTGCCCAGCGTATAGATCTGGCTGATGTAGGTGATCGCGCGCGCCTGAGGCAGCTCCCCCACCTCCTCGCGCCATGCCTGCACGACGTCTCCCGAAGTGATGCGCCGCTGCTGCGCGCTCAGGAGCTTGAACTCGATGGTGGCGACATTGGCTTCCGGGTTCAGGGTGGGCGAGGGGTTGAGGCCCCCGGTCTCGAGCCGTGACCGGTGGCCGACCACGACCGTGACGCCGGACAGCAGCGGTGGCGCGTCGGCTGGCCGGCCGTCGGAAAGCCGCTCCACGGCCCGGCGGCCGGCCGCTTCCAGGTGTTGCGCCACGGCGTACGTCTGCGGCGCGGTCGTTCCGTCCGGCATCTCGAGGGTGGCGATGGCGAAGTCGCCTTCGACCTCCGTTGCGAAGGTGGTCGGGACGATGCCGGCCGGAAGGAGGGAAACGCTCAGGATGAGCAGGGCAACGGCCCCCGAGACCGTCACCCCGGGCCGGTCCGTCGCGAACTGGATCCCGCGGTCCAGGGGCCCCTGGATGAAGCGGTTCAGCAGGGAATCGACACGATTCTGGATCCGGGCGACGGATCGTTCCAGACGCGTACCAGGCACCCAGTCCGGGCCATGCAGATGATGGGACAGATGGTTGGGCAGCACCAGCAACGATTCGATCAGCGAAAAGAGCAGCGTGGCGATGGCGACGATCGGCAGTGCCTTCCACACCTCTCCGAACCCCGCGGGTATGAAGAGCAGGGGAAGGAACGCCACGATCGTCGTCAGCACCGCGAAGACCAGCGGCACCCTGATGCGTCGCGCCCCCCGGATCGCAGCGATGACCCCCGGCGTGCCGCGCTTTCGTTCCTCGTGGATGTGCTCGGACACGACGATCGCATCGTCCACGACGATGCCGATGGCGAGTACGAAAGCGAAAAGCGACACCTCATGGAGCGGGATGTCGAACAGCATCATGGCGGCCAGGGCGCCGATCGCGGACACGCCGAGGCCGACGGCGACCCAGAAAGCCAGCCGAAGTTGGAGAAACAGACCCAGCGCGATCAGGACCAGCAACAGCCCCAAGGCTCCGTTCTTGAGAAGAAGGAGGGCGCGTTCCGTGAAGACCGAAGAGTCGTCGTTCCAGATGCTGATGCCCACGCCAGCCGGGAGCGAGGGGACTACCTCGTTCGCGACGTGGTCGCGAACGGCGCGCGCCACGTCCATCACCCTCTCACCGTCGGCTTGCGAAACCTCGACGAACACGGCGGGAAGGCCCTGGTGCCGCACGAGCAAACCCGAGTCCTCGAAGCCGTCGCGGACCTCGGCAATGTCACCCAGGCGCACCACGGTGCCGTCCTCGCCGCCGAGGATGATGATGTCCTCGAAATCCTGCTGGTCGTAGCTCTTGCCGAGGGTCCGGATCCGCACCTGGGACCGCTCGGTATCGATGCTGCCCGCGGACAGGTCAAGGGAACCGCGGCGGATCGTGTTGGCGATGTCGGTCAGGGTGAGCCCAAGAGCCCGCAGCCGCTCGAGCGGCACTTCGATCGAGATCTCGTAGTTGCGCACCCCGCTGGTCTCGACCAGGGACACGTTCGGGAGCGCTGCGAGATCGTCCTCGAGGCGGTAGGCGAGCTCCTTCAGCGAGCGCTCGGGAACGTCGCCGTAGAGCACTAGCCGCATCATGCTCTGGGCGTTGGTCATTTCCCGGACCTGGGGCCGTTCGGCCCCACCCGGGAACGTCTG
The DNA here is from genome assembly GCA_009840635.1 of Acidobacteriota bacterium. Lineage (GTDB taxonomy): Bacteria > Acidobacteriota > Vicinamibacteria > Marinacidobacterales > Marinacidobacteraceae > Marinacidobacterium > Marinacidobacterium portitor. The sequence goes on from VXNL01000063.1 coordinate 12,895, forward strand.
GATTCGCCCCACCGCCGACTCGATCTCGTCTTTCTTGGCGCCCATGTCCGTACCCGAGTTGACCTCGACCCTGACGGACGCCATCCCCGGGGCCGCTACGGACCGGACCGTCTTCACGTCGGCCAGCCCCCGGACCTCGTCCTCGATCTTGACGACGATGGCCTCCTCCACCTCCTCGGGCGTTGCGCCGGGGAACGGCACCGAGATCTCGAACTGGTTGAAGGGCACCGTGGGCCACGCTTGCTGCTCGAGGCCGGTCAGCGACACGAGGCCCACCGCGAGGATCCCGAACATCAGCAGATTGGACGCCACGCCGTTGCCCGCCATGTAGGCGATGGGTCCTCCGGGTTCGGCGTGGTTGCTTCGGTTGGAACTCATCGGGAAGGGTCGGAGCGGCCCCGGAGAAGTACCCGCTTGCCGGCCGTGCCGCTACCCGCCTTCGCGCTCACACGGGTTTCGGGATCTGAGCGACGCGGAACTTCAGTTTCCTGTTGGGGGCCAGGGTCGGGAACGGGTTGATTCCCATCTTGTAGTTGCCGGGTACCACTTCGAGCTTCAGGTGGTACGCGATGAGCAGCACGTTGACGGCCATCTGAAGTTCCACCCACCGGTGGCCGAGGCACATGTGCGTCCCGAGGCCGTAGGGCGCGTAGGCCCCCGGTTGCAGATGTTCCGCCCGGTCCGGCAGGTACCGATCGATATCGAACTTCAACGGGTTCGGGTACAGGTCCTCGGAGTAGTGCGGCGCCGTCTGGCAAATCAGCAACATCGTCTTCGGCGGTATCTCGTAACCGCTGACGATGCACTCGTTCATGACTGTTCTCAACTGCCAGGGAATCACCGGGTACATCCGCGAAGACTCCATGCAGAGACGCACCGTGACGTCGATGCTCTGGTGATTGAAGTCATCTCCCCCCAGTTCACGACCGTTGCCGAAGAGCGACTCGGCCTCGCTCCGGACCTTCGCGTACACGTCGGGGTTTCGAACCATGTTGTAGACGGTGAAGGCCAGTCCGCTGCCGAGATAGATGCTGGCGACCATGGAAGCCACGAACGGAAAGGTGAGGTCCGTTTCGGGAAGGAACTGTGGGTCTCTCTTATGGAGATCGAGAATCGCGTCGGCCAGATCCCGGGGCTTTCCCTTGCGCAGCGCCGTCGTATGTCCCGCGGTGATCGCCTCCTGGAGTTCCCTGACGCGCTTCCCGTACCGTTTCATTCTTGGGGTGGACAGCATGAAATCCGGCAATGCGCCCTGGACCCGCGTTATGAGCGCACGGTGTTCAAAGGCCAACAGTTCGTCGACATAGTGGCTGCAATCCACTCCCATCGCGAAATTGGAGATCTGACTGCTGATGTGGTTCTGAAAGCTTTCGGTGGCGCGGAAGACATCCCCTTCCTTCCAACGGCTCAGCGATTTCCGGCAGTCGTCGATCAGCTCCGGCAGCCGCCGCGCCAGCGTGGCGCGGGAATATGCGGTCTGGAGCTCCTTGCGCATTCGATAGTGCTCCGCGCCATCCATTCCGGGCAGACTCCGGGATGCGCCAAACGCGTGTTCCAGCCCTTCGATGTAGTCCTTCGAGCGGAGATAGAACCGCCCGTGCCGGTTGACCCAGTGATTGACATCGGCGCCCATCAACGAAACCAGGGGCTTGCCGCGGATCTTGAAGGGCATTCTGACGACCGGCCCGTGTTTCCGATAAATGCCGTTCATCGCCTTCGAGATGTTGCCCGAGAGGAAGTCGCGCTGTAGCAGCACGGCGAGATACCCAGGCCTGGGAATGGGCTTGGTCTGAACGACGCGACGGGTCTTGGGCCTCGCCGTGCTGTCCCTCACGGCGGCTGCGACGGTCCGTCCGATGAGGTCCAGCTTCGCGACGAGTTCGATCCGGGCGAGCCGCTCCTGGTAGTCCTCTTCCTCCAGCAGCAGCTTGAAGCCGCCGCAGGTGTGCATCAGGGCGACCAGGATGGCGTCCCGCGGGTCCGGAATCTCGTCGTTCAGGATGACGCTCAGGATCCTCACCTTGGATTCCCGGCGGGTCGCGACAGCCTGGGTCGGAAACGTCCCGGAACGGGCGACGGAGCGCGAGAGCCCCCAGAATCCGCCGCTCTCGTGGGTCAGGATGTTCCGCTCCACCAGGCGCTCGAGGGCGGCCGCGACGATCTCGTCGGCCTGGCGGGTGTTCCGTTCGATCCAGAACTGGGCGTCCGATTTTTCGTCGGATTCGGCGATGTCCTTGAGCGTCGGGTCGAGCAGCTCGTCTCCGGTCGGCGTGGGATCGACGAGGTACAACCGCTCCAGGTCGGTCTCGATGCGACGCTCCAGGGCGAGGTCGGCGAGCACGGCGCCGGCCATGACACAGGAGAAGTTCCAGTTCGGAACCATTTCGAGGTAGCCGCTCTGCTCGTCCAGCATGAGGAGGATCAACTCCTCGGCGATGCGGATCGGAAACCGGGTGCCCTCGCTCATGCTGCTCGACCTCCAGCCGAGGCGGCTCGACAGCCCCACCGATCCGCCGCCACTGGATGGTCCGGGTCAGAGTCTAGTCGATGGAGAGGGTGGGGACGGGGTCGGCAGGGTCCCCGGACCGCCGGCTGCGGCGGCGGTGAGCGCACGGGGCGGCCGCTCCCCAAAGGTAGAGTAGGAACGTGGGTGAAGCGAAGGGCGGGGCGCCGAGAAGGGTTGCCATCGTCGGTGGGGGCGCCTCGGGACTTGGGACGGCGTGGGCGCTCAACCACCACCCGGATCGTTTCGACTTTCGACTCTTCGAAGCGCAGGCGCAGCTCGGCGGCAATGCGATCACGGCGGACATGCCGCAGGACGACGGCAGCACGATCCCGTTCGATATCTCGGTCACCGCGTGCATACCGTCGGCATACCACCACTTTGTCCTGCTCATGCAGCAGCACGGCATCGAACTGCTCGAAACCCGGTTCAACTACAGCGTGAAGTACGGGGGCCGGATCTACGCTCACGATTTCGATTCGGACATCCGGAAGGAGTTGCAATCCGAAATCGAGAGGTTCCAGCGCCTCCTGCGACGTCTTCACTGGTTCGGCCGGCTCAACCTCACTAGGTCGAAGCTGATCGGCGCTCTCAACCCGTTCAACTACGTCAGCATGGGCGCGCTGCTGAACCTGGGCAGGTACTCGGGAGACTTCCGCTACAAGGTCCTGAAGCCCATGTTCGTCAACTTCCTGATGGCGACGAACGTGTTCGACATGCCGGCGTCGCTCTTTTCACGGTATCTGGACTTCTTCGACATCGAGACCGCGACGCCGATGCAAACCTGGGACCAGGGCACCCGGCGGATCTATCGCGAGCTGTCCGCCAGCTTTCGGGACCGGATCTACCTGAACCGGCCGGTGCGAAAGGTCTACCGGAGCCGTAACGAGGTTGTCGTGGAGGACGAGAACGGAAAGACCGAGACCTTCGATGACGTCGTCTTCGCGTGCAACGCGAACCAGACGCTGATGCTCCTCGACAGGCCGACCCGGCTGGAGGGTTGGCTCCTCTCCTCGATCCGATACGAAAGCGAACTGCACAACCACACGGTCGTGCATTCCGACGCCTCCGTTCTACCCGACAACGAAGCCAGGCCCCTCGCCACCCGGAGCAACCACATCGAGCAGTACGGAGCGCGGCCCGACAACTACGAAATCACCTACATCATGCACAACCAGCAGCCGTGGGCGAACACGTCGGACAAGCCGTGCCTCGTCACCTACAACCCGATCAGCCGTATCGACGAGAGCAGGATCGTCAAGAAGTGGTGGTTTCAGCACATCGTGCACGACGTGCCTCACGTCGCCTTCCTGACCCAGTTGTTCCGCTTCGTCCAGGGGAAGAGGCGGACCTGGCACTGCGGCGCGCACACGCTGGTCAACAGCCAGGAGACCTGCTTCGTGTCCGGCCTCGTTACGGCAAGACAACTCGGCGCGGACTATCCGTTCCAGGACCCGGAGGCCAGGAAGTGGTTCAACTTCTACGGCCGCGTGATGTACGGCTGGAGGTTCAGGAGCGCCTGAACCGGGCCGGCAGCCGGCGGTCTAGTAGAACTGTCTGCAGTAGCGCCGGTACAACCCGATCTCGCCGTCGGCCCGGCTGAGGCTCGGGCGCGGCCGGTACCTCTTGCGGCTCCAGATCTCCACGTCCTGCATAACGTCGTGCCTTTGAAAGAACAGCATCAGCTTGTTCATGGTCTCGGTGCGGAGAGCCGGCGGCAGGAACCGCAGTCCGACGATCGGCCGCTTCGGTTTCCGGATCCTTCGCAACTGGCCGACCAGCACCAGGTCGATGAGCGTGCCGTCGACGGGCGTCGCAAGGACCCAGAGGCGTCCGTCCATTCCGATGGAGCGCTCGTGGAACTCCACGAGCGAATACCCCAGCCCGATGACGTGCGCGGTGGCGGAGACGTCGAACGTGAGATTGATGACTCCGGCGATGCGCTGCGTGCGCCTGAAGTCAAAGCAGCTCCGCAGATACGCGCCGTCCACCGTTACCTTCCCGACCCGGCCGACGTTGCCGTAGCCGTGCACGTACCGGAGGTGCGCCATGTCCACGGCGTTCTCACTCGTTTCCTGGGGGTGCCCCCGAAACCGGAGAGTCCGGAACTCCGGTTCGCACCAGTCGCCTCCGGCCGGCGGGTCCTCGGGAAGGCTCCACTGGGGGGGACGTCCATCGATTCCCCACCAGGCGAAGACGATGCCGAGGACTTCCCGCGTCTCGAAGGACTTGAGCTTCGCGGTCTTCGGCGGCGGGGCGAACGGCGTGGCGACGCACTGGCCGCTGGCGTCGAACTCGTAGCCGTGGAACGGACAGACCAGACGGCCGTCCCGCACCCGGCCGCCGGCGGCCGGTCCCAGTTCGGATCCGAGGTGAGGACAGACCGACTCGGCCACCGAGACCCGGCCGGCATCGTCACACCAGGCGACGATCTGCTTCCCCATCCAGGTCTTCTGGATCAGCTTTGTCTTCCGCAGGGATTCCCGACTGGTGACGAAGTACCAACCCTCCGGAAACGGGGAGAGCGTGTTTTCACTCATGCGTTCCCCCCGCATTCTCGCCCAGGGTTCGTGAATGCTCCCGTCCCACCCCGACGGATCTGACTCGCTGGCGATCGAACTGCGTTCGAGCGCTACTCCGCGGTCCGCACCCTGAGTCCCTCGGTCGCGAACTGGATGCCACTCAGCACGACCTCCTGGCCTGCCCGTAGCCCGCCGGTGACATACACAGTGTCGTCGAAGCGCTGCAGGACGCGCACCGGAACGATCGTCACCGCCTCGCCGTCCACCGCCCAGACTTCGTTGCCCGGCCGCAGCCCCAGCCGCGTTATCCGAAAGTACTCCTCCGGCGCGATCCCCGAGATCTCGACGTCGGCGAACTGGCCGACCAGGAGCGGCGGCGAGCCGGCGGCCGGGAGCGCCGCGGCGTCCTCTCCGTCTCCCACCGGCTCCCCGCCTCGCAGGGGATGCGGAACACGCACGATCACCTCGAGAGTGCGCGTCGCCTCATCCAGCGCCGGCTCGACGCGATCCACGTAGCCGTCCCAGGCGTAGCCGCCGGTCGCGTGGTCGACGGTGACCCGGGCGGCGACCCTCCGGTCTGTGGTTCCGGGCCTCAGGTCCCAGAGACCGGGCACGAGCGCCGCCTCGGCATCGGACAGGGGAACGACGATCTCGACCGCATCGGAGGCGTAGATCTGCCCCACGCCCACCCCGGCGGTCACGAACTGGCCGACCCCCACGTTCTCGGCACGCACCACGGCGTCAAAGGGCGCCCGGACCTCCGTCCGCGAGAGGAAGAGCTCGGCTTCCGCGAGAACGGCCCGCGCCCGTGCAACCGCGGCCCGCGCAGCCTCGAGTTGCGGCTCCCATTGCGCCAGCGGATTGGCCTCCCCTCTTTCGGCGTCTCCGCGGCGGCCCCGGAACGCTTCGTACTGCTCGCGGGCGATCCGCGCTTCCTCCTCGACCTTCAGCAGTTCCACCTGCTGCACGGCGACGCCGGAGCGCGCCTGATCCACCCGGAAGCGGTAGTCGGCGTCGTCGAGCCGGAAAAGCAACTGTCCCTCGCTGACCCGGCCGCCGCTTTCGAACGCGGGATCGACGGAGACGATCCGGCCGCTCACGCTGGCGGCGACGTCCACCTGAACGCGCGGCCGCACGGTTCCCGCGCCGTGGACGGGGATCGCTCCGGACCCGGCAACCGCCGGTGCCGTCGTCACGAACGGAACCTGGGAGGGCGGCTCGCGCCGCTCGGGCTCGGGCCGCTGCGCGATCAGCAGGGTGGCGATCCCGAGCGACCCCAGCAGGATGACCGCCGCCAGGATGAACCCCCGGGCCCGGCTCATCGCTCCGCCGGTCCCCGCGCCCGGGCGTCCGGCGCGCTCGCCGGCGCGCTGGCCATCTCGTCCGGGACGGTCCAGGCGCCCCCCAGGGCCCGATGGATGGCCAGACGGGCGAGCGCCAGGTTCCGCGCCGAACTCGCGAGCGCCGACTCCGCATCCAGGAGTCTGGCGTTCGCATCGAGCAGGTCCTCATAGCCGCTGATCCCCGACTCGTAGCGCCTGGAGTGGACGTCCACCGAGGCCCGGGCCTCCTCGCGCTGGGCGGCGAGAGATTCCTGCCGGCGGCCTTCGTTCCTCAGAGTGGCCAGGGCCGACTCCACCTCGTTGACCGCCGTCACGACGGTCCGGCCGTAGGCCGCCGCCAACTCGTCGAAACGGGCTTCGGCCAGTTCCACGCCGCTCGCGAGCCGGCCCCCGTCGAACACCGGACGGAGCAGGTTGCCGGCGAGGTTCGTGAACCACTGCTTGACGTCGAAGAGGCCTCCGGCGTCCGTGCTCCGGAGTCCAATGGACCCGGAGAGCGAGAGTTGCGGCATCAGGGCGGCACGCCGGGCTTCGACCGTGTGTCCGGCGGCTTCCAGCCGGTGACCGGCGGCCTGCACGTCCGGCCGCTGCGACAGGAGGTCGGCCGGAATGCCGGCCGGCACGGGTTCGGCCGGGGTTTCCGGCGACAGGGATTCGGGAAGGATCGCCGCGACATCCTCCCGGTAGCCTCCGAGCAGCACGGCGAGCCGGGACTCCGTCTCGGCGAGTTGGTTTTCGATCTGCGGCACGCCGGCCTGCGCCCCCGAGAGGGCCTGGCGGACCCCGTGCAACTCGAGCGAAGCCGCAAGCCCGCGTTCGTAGCGGCTCTCCACCAGCCGCTCGCGTTCCTCGAGCAGTTCCACCTGCCCTCGAGCGATGGCGAGTTGTTGCCGCAGGTGGCCGATTTCGAAGTAGGCGGAGATCGTCTCGGCGAGGATCCCGATGCGGGCGACCCGCAGGTCGAACTCCGAGGCGAGCAACTCGGATCCCGCCGCGAGTGCGGTGTGCCTTACGCGGCCCCAGAAGTCCGCCTCGTAGGCGAAGTCGGCGCCCAGGGTGTAGGTCGGAAAACCCAAGCGGTCCGGCAGGGGAAAATCAAGACCCAGGTCCTCGAGCTGGGCGCCGATCGCGGCATTCGTCGGCAGGTCGAAGGTTTCCGCGGTGAGGCTCGCTCCGACCGTGGGCAGGATCGCCGCGTCGGCCAGCCGGGCTCGCGTCCGGGCCTGCTCGACCCGCGCCACCGCTTCCGCTACCGAGAAGTTGGAGTCCAGTACCGATGCGACCACGTGGTCGAGCGCGGGATCGGCGAACGCCCGCCACCACTCCTGCGCCTGGCGGGCCCCGGCGGCCGGACCCTCGGCGAAGTCAGCGGGCAACCCCGGAGCCGCCTCCTGCGACAGGTCGGGGGAACTTCCCGACCGCAGGGCACAACCACCGGCCGCGAGGAACACAAGTCCCCCGCCGAGAAGGATCGCCACCAGGAGAACGCGATTCCTCAAGCCCACCGGGACATTCTGCCGAGCCCCATGAGCCGAGTTTATTTCAGAGAAAGCGGGTCCGGAAACGAGAGAGGCCGGCGGTCCCGCGCGGTTACCAGCCGGCCGCGGCCCCCTCGCGACGCTTGTCCGGCCCCCCGGACAGCACTCCCGAGCCCGGGAAGATCCTGATCGCGTTCAGCATCCCGATCCGGTTGGGAGGCTCGCGGAGGCGGTGCCCCTTGGCGTTCAGCGCCTCCCGCACCTCATCCGAGAAGTCCTTCTCCAGCACGAGGTCGGTCCCATCCATGTAGGGAATCGAGTTCGCCAGGTAGCGGACAACGAAACGCGGCGCATCCACCGCCGCCGCCGCGTCCATGTCATAGTCGAGCGCCCGCACCAGCACCTGCAGGATCGTCTGGGGAATCGTCCAGCCGCCTGCCGAACCCAGCGCGAAATAGGGCTTGTCGTAGCGGGTCACGATCGTCGGGCTCATCACGAAGCGTGGGCGCTGGCCGCCCTCGATCAGGTTCACGCTCTCCGGATCGAGGCTGAAGTAGGACATGCCGTTGTTGAAGATGACCCCGGTCTCGGGCACCACCACCCCGGCGGGGAGCATCAGCGTCTGGGTGATCGTCACCACGTTGTGGTCCTTGTCCACCACGGTGTGGTGCGTGGTGTGCTCCACCGCGGTGGGAGCGTCGCTCTCGGGACGGACCGCCGCATGGAACTGCGCCCGGGAGAGATCGATCCGAGCCGCCTGCTGCTCCGCATATTCCTTCGAGAGCAGCCGGTCGAGCGGAATGTCGGCGTAGTCCTTGCCGGTGTTCCAGGTGTCCTCGTCCACGAAGGCCAGCTTCATCGCTTCCGCAACCAGATGGACGAACTCCTGGGAGTTGTGCTCCAGCGCCGGCACGTCGAACTGCTCGAGGATGTTCAGGGTCTGCAGGATCGTCATCCCCGAGCCGCCGGGGGGGTTGCTGTACACCGTGTAGCCCCGATACGTGGTCGAGAGCGGTTCGCTCCACCGCGCCCGGTAGTTCGCGAAGTCCTGAACGGTGAGGATGCCCCCGTTCTGCTGGAAGAAGTTCACGACCGTTTCCGCGATCGACCCGCCGTAGAAGGCCCCCGGCCCGTCGGCGGCGATGGCCTTGAAGGTCTTGGCCAGATCGGGTTGCTTCAGGACCTCGCCCACGGGCCAGGGCTTCCCGTCCTTGAAGAAGATGCTGGCGCCGTAGGGGTAGCGCGCGACATCGGCGCCGAAACCGCTGCTTCCGAATGGACCGTGAACCGCCGGGGACACCGCAAAGCCGCCCTCGGCGTACTCGATCGCCGGAGCCAGGACTTCCGCCCAGGACATGGAGCCGTATTCCTCGAGCAGCGCCGCCCAGCCAGCGAGATTTCCGGGAACGAGCGGCGCCAGGAAGCTGTCGCGGGCGGGATGGGTCCGGTCCCAGAGACGGCTGCCCGCAGTGAAGGCCTCGGGTTCGGCCGCTGCGGGCGCGGCGCCGATGAAGTCCACCGACCGGATCTCCCCCTTTTCGGCGTGATGGATCAGCGCGTAGCCGCCCACGCCACCGAGGCCGGACATGAGGGGTTCCACGACCGCCTTGACGGCCGCGCTCGCCACCGCCGCGTCAAAGGCGTTCCCGCCGGCCTGGAGCATCCGGAGCCCGGCCTGGGCGGCGAGCGGATGAGAAGTCACCACCATCCCGTTGACGCTCATCCCGCCGCCTTCGGCGGGCTCACGGAGCACCGGTCCGAGCAGCAGCGCGAGTCCCAACCCCGCACTCGCCATGGTCAGAAAAAGTCGTTTTCTGTTCATCCGTCCGTCTCCCTTGCCTGAAGGCCGATCCGCAGGTTCGCGGCCGGCCGAATCTCCATCATACGCGCCCCGATGGGTCGGGGGCGGTTGAGCGGAGCGCTGGCTGGCAGGCCCCAGCGCTCCGCATCGACGAGAACGTCAGAAATGGATCCTTGCCGCCAGCTCGACCTGGCGCGGGAACCCGGCGCTGACCGACGTTCCAAAGGCGCCGGAACGCACGTTACCGACCGGGATCGCGAAATGCGCACGGTTGAAGAGGTTGAACGCCTGGACGAAGAGTTCCAGATCCCGGGGTCCCCCGATGTTGAAACGCTTGCTCAGCCGAAAGTCCACGTTGAAATAGTTCGGGCATTCGAAGGCGCCTTCGTTCACCGCGGAGAGGCCGATGGACTGCCGGTAGGCGTTGACGGCGCCGAAATCGAGATCGCGGCAGCCCTGGTTTCGGGTCACCCCCGGCGGCCGGTCACCGCTGATCGCATCTCCGTTCAGGTCGGTGCCCGCGGTGATGTTCACCGGGCGTGCGGACCGGATGTCGGCAATACCGCTCAACTCGATGCCGTAGGGAAGCATCCAGATGCCGCTGATCACCGCCCGGTGACGCCGGTCGGTGCTGTCCGGCCCCCAGTCGTTGTCCACGTTGGTGTGGTCCTGGGGGAAACCGTCCGGATAGTCGTCCGACTTCGAGAGGGTGTAGGAGGCCATCAACTGCCAGTCGTCGGCGAACCGCTTGTCGAGGCGGATGAACATCGCCTTGTACTCCGTCCCGCCGAGGTTCCCGACTTCCGTGATGCGCGCGTACTCCGGGTTGGGACGCGGGAGGCCCGGCCCGGGGAAGATGTTGATGTCCCGCACCGAGCGGTACGCATTTCCCTTTGTGTAGTTGAAGTCCACCGACATGGCGAGGTCGGAACTGATCTGCCGGGTGAAGCTGACGTTCGCCTGGTGGGAATACGGGTTCACGTAGCCGTTGTCGGTAATGGTGATCCCGGGGGCCGCGGTGGAGGCGAACTCGAGGAAGTCCCGGCCGCTGAACGGATCCGGATATCCCGGGTTCCGGATCTGCAGGTTGATGTACTGGAAGTTCCGTCGTTCACCGAACTGCGGCAACGTACGGATGTTGTCGTAGTAGAGCCCGTAGCCCCCGCGCATCACCGAGCGGCCGTCCCCCGTAAGGTCGTAGGCGAAGCCGAAGCGGGGACCGAAGTTGTTGTTGTCGCCCCTCGCGTCCGGCTCGATGAAGGGAGAGATGGAGCGGTCCAGATCCTTGTTGAAGACGCCGGTCTGGAGGTCGTAGCGGAGGCCGAGGTTCAGCGTCATCCGGTCATTGGGCTTCCAGTCGTCCTGGATGTAGGCGGAGTAGTAGGCGGACTTGACGTTCGTGTTCCACTCCGCCGGAAAGCCGCCGTACTGGAACGCGCGGAGGAGCGCGAAGGGACCGGACGCGGTGAAGAGGGTGGGATGGGTCTCCGGGTTGCCGGGGTCATAGGGCGCGTCCGTCGGGAAACGGAAGGTGCCGCGGGGGTTCCCCGACCAGTCGTCGCTGAAGTCCACCCAGGAGTAGTCCACTCCCATCTTGATGGCGTGTTCGCCTCCCCGGCCGGTCACGAAGTAGGAGAAATCGTCGCGGAGCTGGAGACGCACCTCGGGCCCGACGTCGGCCCAGGAAAAGCCCCGACGCGAGCTGGGCCGGATGATGACCTGGTCGAGCGCGTTGAAGCGCGCCTCGCTCCAGATGCCGTTCTCGGTGAAGTTCTCGGCGGAACTGCCCGGCCAGATCTGGTAGGCGGCGAACGCCCACTGGACCCGGAACTCGTTCAGCGCATCGTTGTTCGGAATCCACGAGTAGGTGCCGACCACCGCGCGCCGTGGAATGTGCTGGGTGAACCCGGAGCCTTTCAGACGCGTACCGCCTGCCCCGATGTCCTCCTGCCGCTCGTCCTCCTGGGCGTAGCGGACCATCATGGTGTGGTACGGGTTGAAGAGGTGATCGAACCGGAGGACGTACATCTGCCGGTAGTCGTCGCGCGGGAAGGTGCCCTCTTCCGCCGGCAACGCGCCACCGGTGTTCACGGTGAAGAAGTGGTCCAGCTCGGTGCGCTCGTACGAGAAGAAGAAATGGGTCCGGTCCTCGACGATGGGTCCGCCGAGGCTGCCTCCGAACTGGTAGCGCTTGAAGGCGGGCTTTTCGTCCTCGAATTCGCCTAGCGCGTTCAGCGCCTTGTCGCGCAGGTAGAGGAAGGTGCTGCCGGTCAGCGTGTTCGTGCCCGACTTCGTCACGGCGGTGAGCAGTCCGCCGCTGGCCAGTCCCTCCTCGGCCTTGTAGAGCGACTGGGTGACTCTGAACTCCGCAATCGAATCCATCGGAAAGTTCTGGCGCGGCTCTCCCTGTTCCGCCCAGGTGTTCCGCACCCCATCCACCACGAAGGCGTTGGAGTACCAGCGCGAGCCGCCGCCGATGTTGGCGTTGTTGTAGTAGCCGCGGATGTTGTCCTGGCTCACGCCGGCGGCGAGCATCGCCAGGTTGATCCACTCGCGGGTGTTCACCGGGAGGGTCTGGATCTGGAGATCGGTGACCGCTTGGGCGATCTCCGACTTCGTGGTCTCGATCAGCGGCGACGCTCCGGTAACGGTGACCGACTCCTCGATCGAGCGGACCCCGAGGGTGAAGTCGAGGCTCGCTTCCTGACCGATCTGCAAGGTGATGTCCGTCATGGTGAGCGTCTCGAACCCGGAAATCTCACCGGTGAACCGGTAGATGCCAGGAATCAGCGCGGGGAGCCGGTAGCGCCCGGACTCGTCCGTGACGGTCACCCGCTGTAAACCGCTCTCCTGGTTCGTCGCCGTCACCGTGGCCCCGGGCAGCACCGCTCCGGTCTCATCCTGCACGGTGCCAGTCATGAGCGCCGCGGCTCCCTGCGCCACCGCTTCCGGCGCCGCGGAAAGGAAGAGAAGGACGACGACTGACACCGCCGCCACCGCTGCTGCAACTGGTCTATTCCTGAAACGCATCGTTCGCCTCCTCCCTTCGAGAAACAGAAGAACTGCTGGAAACTGACAAGGCTTTCCCGGACTCGGGACGCTGAAGATGGGCGTCTTCCCCAACGAGCGGTTTTGTTCCGGGAGGCGGGTCCGTTCCTGAAGCCAGGTACACGGACAGCCGAATCCGAAACCCGTCAACACCCCATGGAACACCGCCCGCCGCGCGGCGTTCCGGGAACTTCCGGAACTCCCGTTCAGGCCACGCGGATCTCGTGATCTTTATGCAAGTATGCACATTTTATGCCCTATTCTCGGTGTTTCAGCAGGCTTCGCTACGATCTCAAGTCACTGAAAAAACGTCTCCATGATGATTCACTGGAACCCACTCCTGCGGGTAGTGACGCCTGAGGATTCGGACCATTGGATCAGGCGACTCCAACTCGTTGCACGGCTTTCGGCCCCCGGGGCGCAGACTAAGTAACGATTCCCGGCACCGATGGTCTCGTTGATCCTGCTGATGGTCGGGCTGCAGCCCCAACCCGTCTACGAAGCCCGAAGGACGGCGGCGGATGCCACCGCCGTCCTCGGCGCGGACGCCCCGGAGTGGGAGCGCGCCCGGGAAGTCGTGTGGGGACCCGAGCCCTACCGGACCCGGTTCCGGGCGCTGTGGAACGAGCACGGCCTCCACCTGCGGTTCGACTCGGAGGACGATGCGCCGTGGTTCACCATGACGGAGCGCGACGACCGGCTCTGGGAAGAGGAGGTGGTCGAGATCTTCCTGGATCCCCTCGGCGACGGCCGCTACGTCGAAGTGGAGCTGAATCCGGCGAACGTGGTCTGCGACCTGAGGAGGCTCGGACCGGGAGAGACGGCTACCGACCCGATCGGACCGATGGATCGGGGGTTTGACGTCACCGGGATGCAGACGGCGGTGGCGACCTCGGATGATCGCTGGGTCGGAACCCTGTTCCTGCCCTGGGCCGGCCTCGATCTCGCCGGCCCACCCGCCCCCGGCGCCGAAATCCCCTTCAACGTCTTTCGGATCAAGCGGCCCGGAGGTCCCCAAACCCCGGACGCGGGCGCCGTCTTCGCCGCCTGGTCCCCGACCGGCAGCCCCAGCTTTCATGTACCGGAGGCCTTCCGTCCGTTGCGCCTTACGCCTTGACACCAGGTGACTGGTCATCAATACTAGTCACATGGAGACCATCCACGCATCGGACTTCAAGGCTCGCTGTCTGGCAATCCTCGACCAGGTGCGCGCCACAGGCGAGCGAGTGGTAATCCTGAAGCGCGGCCAGCCCGTCGCCGAACTCGGCCCCGTGACGCGATCAGGCGCCGAGTATCCGCAGAGGGAACTGATGGGCACGGGCAGGACCGTGGGGGACATCGTGAGTCCGGCGGTCCCGGAGGAAGACTGGGAGAGCCTCGCGCGGTGAGGGCGCTGCTGGATACTCACATTCTCTTCTGGTGGCTGACCGAGCCTGATCGGCTGTCTCCGGCGCAACGCCGGACCGTTGGCGGTGCGAGCGCCGATGCGCCGATGCTCGTGTCCGACGTTTCGCTGTGGGAACTCGCGACTCTGTACGACCTCGGCCGAATCCACATCGCGCCGCCGCTTCGAGAGTGGCTGGAAAAGGCGGTTGCGCCCCCTCTCGTGCGACGGCAGGACATCTCCCCGGCGGTCGCTGCGGAGTTGGCCTCACTGCCGGACACATTCCACCGGGACCCGGCGGACCGGATCCTCGTGGCGACCGCGCGCGTACTGGGAGCAACGCTCCTCACCCAGGACCAGCGCATCATCGCGTCCGGGCTCGTTGAGACATTGGACTAACAGCCCGTATAGCCTCTCCGCTCACGCGAGGTAGCCCGCATGTTCTCTCCACGACCCGCGACGCTTGCGGCGGCGGTCCTGCTCCTGGCGACCGCCGTTCTTTCTTCCGCGGCGGCCCAGGAGCCGGTCCGCGTCTGGGAGGGCGAACTCACGCTCCCGACCTACGCGCTCCTTCCCGACGATCCGAACCCGCAGTTTCGCGAGACCGACAACTCCATCGTCTATCCGTACACGATGCAGGACAACCTCGGCACGGAGCGGGCCGACCACACCTGGAGGGCGTTCTTTCTCGAGAACGAGTACCTGCGGGTGGCCTGTCTTCCCGAGATCGGAGGCCGCATCCAGTGGGTCCTCGACAAGCGCGAGAACGAACAGATGTTCTACAACAACCGGGTCATCCGGCCCGGCCTGATCGCGCTCCGGGGCGCGTGGATCTCGGGCGGCATCGAGTGGAACCGGGGTCCCCAGGGCCACACGGTGACCAGCTATTCGCCGGTGAACGTGACCGGAGTCCAGAACGAGGACGGCTCGGCGACGCTGGTGATCGGCGAGATCGAGCAGAGCTTCCGCACCGGGTGGGAGGTGCGCCTCACGCTCCGCCCGGGAGTGGCCCGGCTCGACCAGGAGATCACCATCTTCAACCCGACCGATCTCCCCCATCCCTATTACTTCTGGAACAACACCGCCTTCCCCCAGCGCGACGGCACCCGCTTCATCTATCCGATGTCGCTCGCCACCGACCACTTCGGGACGACCTTCTACCGCTTCCCCGAAGACAACGGGGTGGACATGACCCGGCTCCCCAACTATCCGGAGCCCACCTCGATCTTCGCCTACCGGGCGGTCCACGACTTCTTCGGCGCCTACGACTCGGGGGATGACCGGGGGATCGTGCAGACCGCGGACCATCGGGAACTGCCCGGCAAGAAGGGCTGGACCTGGGGCCAGGGCGACGACGGCATGATGAACCAGCGCGCCCTCACGGACGAGGACGGCCCCTACATCGAGGTGCAGAGCGGTCCCCTGCCCACCCAGTCGGACTACGCCTGGGTCTATCCGGGCCAGCGGGTCTTCTGGCGCGAACAGTGGACGCCGGTGTTCGGACTCGGCGAGGGTTTCGAATACGCGACCCCCGACCTGGTCGTCGAGCGCGTCGAGAGTGATGCGGGGACGCGGTTCCTGTTCCTCGCCACGAGAGCTCTGCCCGGCGCGACCGTCCGGCTGAGCGGTCGCGAAACGGAACACTCCGCGACCCTTGATCTGGTTCCGGAGGCGGTGGCGACCGTCGAATGGCCGGGGCCGGCCGCGGTTTCGGTCGAGGTCGCGGTGACCGCCGGCGGCGGGAGCGTCCTCGCCTACCGGTCTCCGCTCGATACTCCGGTGGAGGATCCCCCTCCACTCCTCGAGGCGACCGAACCGGCGAACGCCGAGGAAGCGTTTCAGGCCGCCGAACGCGCCGACAAGGACCTGAACCGCGCCGAGGCCCGCCGGCTCTACGAGCGGGCGCTCGCCCTGGCGCCCGGCCACGCGGACGCCGCGGTCGGACTCGCCGCGCTGGACCTGAAGGCCGGGCTCTACGAGCGGGGGGCCGACCGGCTTGCCGCGGTTGCCGCCGCGGATCCCGAGCACGGTTTCGCGCGCTTCCTCCACGCAGTCGCCCGCTATGGGGTCGGTGACGATGAAGGCGCTCTGGACTCGGCCTATCTGGCCACGAAGCTTGCCGGCGTCGAAGCCCCGGCCTGGCGCCTGATCGGCCGGGTGAAGGTCCGCCAGGACCATGCCTCCGAAGCAATCGCGGCGCTCCGGCGGGGTGGCCGCGACCTGCTGCCGCTCGCGCACCTTCGCGGGGGCGACGAAGAGCGGGCCACCGGGCTCGCCGGACGCATGATCGAACGGGGCACCGTCGAGCTTGTTCCCTGGGCGGTGCGCCTTCACACCGCCGACGGCTCCGAGCGGGCCGAAGCCGCACGGGCCATGACGGCGCTCGCGGGGGAGCCGGAGTTCGCCTTCACCGAACTGCTCGTGACCCTCGCCGAACTCGGGCTTCGGGACGTGGCGCTCGGGGTGCTCGACCGGCTCCGCGAGGACGGCGGGTTCCAGCCCGGACCGGTGCTCCTGCTCCACGCAGCCGAGTGGGCGAGCGGTGACGAGGCCCTCCGCTACCGGGACGAAGCGCTCGCCGCGCCGCTCGACTACGCCTTCCCCTCGCGCCCCGAGTCGCTGCCGGTGCTCCGGTCCGCGGCCGAGCATCTTCCGGCGTCGGCGACCCCCCGCCTCCTACTCGGCCACCTGCTGGCCGGACTTGGCCGCTTCGAGGAGGCGACCGCGGCCTGGGAGGCGGCGACGGCGCTCGACCCGGGCCTCTCCACCGCTCACCGGGCGCTCGGGATGGTTCACTGGAAGATCGCGCGCCGGACGGCGGAGGCCGAGAGCCGCCTCCGGCAGGCGATCGCGGCCCGGCCGGCGGACCAGACCCTCTACCGGGATCTCGCGCGGCTGCTGCTCGCCGAGGGACGTCCGGCGGAAGCGGTGGAGGCGCTGCAGATGGTCCCGGCGGACGTTCGCCGGCGCCACGACATCACCATCGAGCTGGCCCGGTCACTGAACGCCACCGGCCGTTTCGAGGAAACGATCGCCATGCTGGACGCGACCCGGGTCAACTTCCGGGAGGGCGACGCCACGGTGTGGCAGCTCTTCTCGCGGGCCGAGGTCGAACTCGGCCGCCGGGCGCTCGACGCCGGAGACGCCGAGGCGGCGCTCACCCATTTCGACCGGGCGCTCACCTATCCCGAGAATCTCGGCGTCGGCCGTTCCCACCGGGCTCAGGAGGCGCGGGCGCTCTGGTTCCGCGCCAAGGCCCTCACCGCGCTCGACCGCTTCGACGAGGCGGCGGTCACCCTCACGCGATGTGCGGAAGACCCGCCGCTGAGCGACGAACAGGAGCACTTCATCGCCCGCTGCGAGGGCGCCCGATAGGCGGGCGTGGTTGCCGGGTCGCGGCGGTATGCTCCGATTCGTGAGTCGCCGGCCCCGCGTTTTCCCGAGATGGGCCGCGGGAGTCCTTCTGCTGACCCTGGGGTGGGCGCACCTCGCGGCGCCCGGAGTCTCCCAGGATGGGGTAGCCGAGCCCGCCGGGCGCGAGGTCGCGGAACGCTGGTTCCGGCTGGTGGACGGCCTGGACGGCAGCGAGGAGAGCCGGGCGGCACTCCTCGCCCTCTACGCCGAGGACGCGCTCCACATCCAGGGTCCGGCCGGCGACCACCAGCGGGGATCCGCGACCTACTGGGGGCGCGAGAAGGTCGGGCTGCTGGTGGACCGGCTGCTGGAAGAGTGGAAGGACCACTCCATCCGGCCCGAGGTGGCGACCGCCGCCGAGGTCTCCGAAAACGTCTGGGCCGAGGCGGAAGGGCCGTGGGGAGGGCAGCTGATCGCGGTCCAGTTCACGATCGCCGCCACCCGCCGCAACGAAGAGACCCGTTGGTACATCCCGGGGGCGGCGTTCTTCCGGGTCCGCGGCAGCGAACTGATCCGCGTCCGGATCTATCTCGCGCTCGGGGAAGCCGCCGAGGTGGAAATCCAGCGGTGAAGCCGAAACCGGCAGCGGGTTCCACGCTGCTGCGGCTGGCCGCTCTCGGGTGCGTGGCCGCTGCCCCGGTGGCCTGTTCCACCCCGGAACCGGCCGACCTGTTGCTCCACTCCGGGACCGTCCTGGTGCTCGACGAGGCGGGAACGACCGGGACCGCGCTCGCGGTGCGGGACGGCACGGTGCTCGCGGTGGGCGGCGACGAGCTCCGCGACCGGTATGCGGCGGAGCGCGAAGTGGACCTTGGCGGACGGACCGCTACGCCCGGGTTCAACGACGCGCACATCCACATCCGCGGCCGCGCGCGGCGGCACATCCCACTCGGCGGCCTCTCCTCGATCGAGGAGCTCCAGGACCTCGTGGCTGCCAAGGCCGACGAACTCGGGCCGGGCGAGTGGATCACCGGCTACGGGTGGTCGGAAGACGAGGTCCGGGAGCAGCGGCGGCCGCTCCGGGCCGATCTCGACGCCGCCGCCCCCGAGAACCCCGTCATCCTGACCCGGGCGGGCGGCCACAGCGCGGTGGCGTCGAGCCTCGCGCTGTCGCTCGCGGGCGTGGACCGGAGCACGCCGCAGCCCGACGGCGGGGTCATCGAGCGCGGACCGGACGGCGAACTGAACGGCGTCATCCGGGAACGGCAGGACCTCGTCTCCCGTCTCGTCCCCGACGCGACGCCGGAGGAGCTGCGGGAGAGCTTCGTGGCGGCGCTCCGCGACCTGCTGCGCCTCGGAATCACGAGCATCGTGCACGCGGGCGTGGCGCCCTCGGGGTTCGGGGAGTGGGAGTCGGTCTACGCCGAGTTCGGAGAAGAACTGCCCCGCGCCGCCGTGCAGATCCGCTGGGCGGGGACCGAGGCGATGGAGGCGTTCGGACGGCTCAGCGGCGAGGGCGACGAGCGTCTGCGGGTGGGCCCGCTCAAGGTCTTCGTGGACGGGGGCTTCACCGGACCGGCGGCGTACACCAAGGAGCCGTACCGGGGCGAGGAGACCTACCGCGGCAGCCTCGTACGCCCGGAGGAGGAGTTCCGCCGGATCGTCCGCGAAGCCCACGCGATGGGCTGGCAGTTCGCGTTCCACGCCATCGGGGACGCGGCGATCGAGTTGACGGTGGACGCCTTTGCCGAAGTCCTGGCGGCGGAGCCGCGGGCGGATCACCGGCACGCCCTGAACCACTTCACCGTACCGCCGTCCGACGAGACGATGGACCGCATGGCGGACCTCGGGATCCTGATCATCCAGCAGCCCAACTTCACCTACACGCTGGAGGGGCGTTACCGCGAGTATCTCGACGGCTACCGCGTGGAACGGAACAACCCGATCCGTTCGGCGATGGACCGGGGGGTGTTCATGGTCCTCTCCAGCGACATCCTTCCCATCGGTCCGATGGTGGGGCTCTACGCCGCCACCACCCGAAAGGGCATGTCCGGGGAGGTCTACGGACCGGACGAGGCGATCTCCATGGAAGAGGCGCTGGTCGGCTACACCCGGAACGGGGCCTTCGTGACCCGGGAGGAAGACATCAAGGGGACGCTGGCGCCGGGCATGCTTGCCGACGTGGTGGTGCTCTCGGACGACCCGCGCGCCTCCGCGCCGGAGGCCATCCTCGGGATCGAGGCGGAGATGACGATCGTCGGAGGCCGGGTCCTCTGGGAAAAGAGCCCCTGACGGTTCCCGTTGCGCGCCGTCCGGAGACCGGTGTTACCTTCCGGTGCATGCGCCGCCTCCTCCCCGTCCTGATCCTCGCCGCCGCCTGCTCGGCGCCCCCCGAAACGGCCGACGCGCCGGCCGACCCGACGGAACCGCTGCCCCCCGTCCTCGCCCAGAACGCCTTCCTCTACTACAGCGACCTGGCCGAGGCCGAGGCGTTCTACCGCGACACGCTGGGACTTCCCCTGGCTTCCGATTTCGGCTTCGCCAAGATCTTCCAGGTCGCGGAGTCGGCGTACCTGACGCTCGTGGACGAAGCGGAGGGGATGCACAGCGCCGACGAGCCGAAGACCGTCGCCTTCGCCCTCATCACCGAGCGGCTCGCGGACTGGCAGGCGCGGCTCGACGAGGCGGGCGCGAACTTCCGGAGCCGCTTCGATCCGGAGGCCGCCGATCCGGAGGCGCCGCATCACGGCTTCACGGTGTTCGATCCCGGCGGTTACATCCTGGAGTTCGAGCGGTTCCTCCCCCACGCGGAGAACGTGGACCTGATGCCGATCCTGGACACGACCGAGCCGCTCGGCGGGGAGGACGCGGCCGCGGGACCGGGGATGGGGTTCGAGGCCATGATCGTCTGGCTCTACTACCCGGACATCCCGGAGATGCTCGACTGGTACCAGACGACGTTCGGCTTTCCAGAGAGCCTGGACCAGGGTTGGGTGAAGGGGCTGCGCACCTCCTACGCCGGATTCATCGGCCTGGTGGATTCGACCCGCGGCATGCACTCCTTCACCGAGGACAAGGCGGTGACCGTGAGCTTCTTCGTGGAGGACGTGACGCCCTGGCATGAGCACCTCGAAGGAGCCGAGGGCTACCGCTCCCGCACCGGGATCACCAGCGAGAGCGACCGGGTGACCGTCTTCGTGGGCTATGACCCGGGGAACTACTTCCTGGAGTTCGACACGTTCGTGGACGCGCCGGGGAACGAGGAGCTCCGGGCGCAACTCGCGGCGGTGCGGATCGCGGAGTAGGCGGCAGTTTCGCCCCGCTGCGCTGGGCGGCGCCGGTCTGAAGACCGGCGTTCCCTACGGCGCGCGGGGGCGGATCGGCGCCGTTGCCGCGGTGATCTCGACGGCGGTGGTCTCGAGCCCCGGCGACTCAGCGGTCAGGCGGATCGTGCCGGGCTCCCTGGATGCCTGAACGATGACGAGGGCCAACCCGTTGAAGGCCCGGCGGCCGGCTCCCAGATCCGCTTCGTGGCTCGAGGGATCGCCGTTGCCCACCCCGATGATCTCTCCCGGCCCGTCCACCCGGAACTGCACCTCATTGCCGGCGGTGGGGACGTTCCGTCCCTCCGAATCCACGATCAGGACCTTGACCAGCGACACGTCTTCGCCATCCGCATGGATGGTTGACCGGTCCGGCTCCAGCACGATTCCGGCCGGCTCGCCGGTGGTCTCGCGCCGGGTCTCCGCCACGGCTTCCCCGTCCCGGTAACAGGTCGCCGTGAGCGACCCGGGCTCCCACGGGACCTCCCACGAGAGGCCCGAGTAGGGCTCGCGGTCCTTCCGGCCCTGGCTCTGCCCGTTGAGGAACAGTTCGACGGCTTCGCAGTTGTTGAACGACCGGACCTCCACGGTTCCGTCATCTGCGGTAGGCGGCGCATTCCAGTGCGGGAACAGGTGGACGAACGGGTCCGAACTCCAGGCGGACCGGTAGTAGTAGTAGTTGTCCTTCGGGAAGCCGCAGGTGTCCATGAAGCCGTACTGGGCGGTGACGACCGGCCAGTCGAAGGGGAACGGCTCGCCCCGGTAATCCATTCCGTTCCAGACGAAACCTCCCGAAACGTAGTCGGTCCCGGCGATCCGTCCCCACGTCTCCGCTGCCGAGGTGTCGTAGGAGCTGTGGTGGCCCCTGGCTTCGTCGTCCACGTAGACCCCGCGGGTGGTGAGGTCGTAGCCGGTCTCGAGGGCCAGCATGGGCCGGTCGGGGTTGGCGGCGTGGTACTCGTCGTAGTTGGCCGGATCGAACCCCCGGGCATCGATGACCTCCGCCAGGCTGATGAGATTCCGCTCCGTCCCGATCTCGTCAGGAGAAGTGGCGCCGGTCAGCGGACCCACGCTCCCCGTCGTGGGCCGGGTGGGGTCCAGCCGCTTGATCGCGGCGTGCATCGCCCGCAGCTGCTCGCCGGCGACCTCGGGACCCTGCCGCAGGCCCTCGTTGTTCATGCTCCAGCCGATGACGCTCGGATGGTTCCGGTCGCGCCGCACCATGCTCTCGACGTCACCGATCACGTCGTCCGAGGTGCCCATGTGTCGGTTTTCGACGAGCACCAGCATCCCGAGCCGGTCCGCCGCGTCCAGGACCTCGGCCGCGGGCGGGTTGTGCGAGGTGCGGATGGCGTTCGCTCCCATCTCCCGGAGCTTCTCGAGCCGGTAGACGTTGATCCGGTCCGGGAGGGCCACTCCCACCCCGGCAAAGTCGGTGTGGAGGTTGGCGCCGTTGATCTTCACGTGTTCGCCGTTCAGGAAGAAACCGTCTCCGCCGAAGCGGAACGTCCGCACGCCGAACGGCGTCCGGGTCTGGTCGGTGACCCGTCCGCCCGCCTCCACGGTGGTCTGCACGGTGTAGAGGTAGGGGTTGTCCAGGGACCAGAGCGTCGGATCCTCGATCACCAGCTCCTGGCGAAACTCCAGCTCACCCCGGGCGGGAACCGTGCCGGTGGTGTCCGTGGTCGCGACCGTGGTGCCCTCCGCGTCGATCAGCGCGATCCGGAGCGCGCCGTCCGCCGGCACGGCCCCGTCATTGACGAGGGTGGTCTCGACCTGCACCAGGGCCGATTCGTCCGTCACCTCCGGCGTGGCCACGAAGGTGCCCCAGCGCCCGACGTGCAGCGGGTCCAGCTTGGTCAGCCAGACATGACGGTAGATGCCCCCGCCCTCGTACCACCAGCCCTCGTCCCAGTCCGCGTCAGCGCGGACCGCGACGACGTTCCGGCCGCCGAAATCGGCCACGTCCGTGATGTCGTAGTGGAACCCGGTGTAGCCGCTCCAGTGGTGGCCGAGCCACTCCCCGTTCACCCACACATCGCTGTTCCGGTACACCCCGTCGAACTCGAGCCAGATCCGTTTTCCCCGGTCGGCCGCCGGAAGGTCGAAAGACCGGCGGTACCAGCCGACGCCCTTCGGCTTGTAACCATGGTCCCGGTCGTACCAGAGCTCGTTGAAGCCGGGACGCTTTCCGCCGGGCTTGTCGGCCCCCCTGGGATCGAATCCGCCGCCCACCACGAAATCGTGGGGAACGCGGACCTCCTCCCAGCCGCTGTCGTCGAAGTCCGGCGCCGCCGTGGGGGCCGACCGCATTGCCGGGTCGTCTTGCCAATGGGCCGGCCGGTTGTAGTACGAGGCGCCCGCGATGCCGCCGGAGCCGCCGGTGTTCTCCACCAGCACCGCCAACGCGTTGGGCCCGCCCGGGTGCCAGGCCTGACCGGAGTCCAGAGTGACCTCGAACGGCGCGTTGGCGCCCTCGTGATAGACGAGCCGGTTGCCGTTGAGGTAGACGGTCGCGCGGTCGTCCACGGACTGGAAGTAGATCCGCGGCCTGCCGGTGGGCCCCGGCGGCAGCGCACCGAGTTCCGCCCGGAACCAGGCGAATCCCGGCTGTCCCGCGAACACATCGTCGCCCGGGGCCGCTTCCGGCCAACCGGAGACATCGAGCCCCGGCGCCGCCAGGGTTTCCGCTTCCGCTTCCCCCGCCTCGCTCATCCGGAATCGCCAGGTCTCGACGGAATTCCCCCGGGGCAGCGGCACGAATCCCTCCGCCCGGCCCCGAAAGAAGCGCCACCCGTCGTCCATGAGCAGCCTCGTTCGCGGGGCCTGGTCCGGAGTGCAGGCAAGCGCCGGCAGCAGCGCGCAACCGAGTGCCGCGGCAAGCGGCCATACCGAAAGAGCCCCCGTCCGACCATGCCTCATATCCGTCGCCTCCCGCAGACTGAATATGGGTCGCGGCGTGGGGCCGGCGCAAATGCGTTGCCGCCGGGCGCGGCAGCGCGCGCCGCCGCGCGGCCCAAGGTCAGGGTTCCGCTTCGTCCGGCCTGGCCGATGCGACCGAATCCACCACCCAGTCCAGGTACCCGGCCGAGCCGGAGCCGACCTCGAAGGCGAGGAATTCAGGGGTGTCGTAGGGGTGGAGTTCGAGCACCCGCGTCTGCAGCGGTGCGACGCCCGTCTTCGTGGTCTTGATGAGGAGAAGAACTTCTTCGTCGCGCGCGACCTTGCCCTCCCACCGGTAGATGGACGCCACCGGTCCGAGCACGTTGACGCAGGCGGCAAGGCGTTCCGCCACCAGCGCCCCAGCCAGTTGCTCGGCCTGCTCCCGGCTCGACAGGGTCGTCAGCGCGATCCAGCAGTCGGCCATCAGATCCGGGTTTGGTCTCCTGGCGCCTCAGGCGGCTACCGCGTCCGCGGCCTGGGCCTCGCTCGCCAGCGTTCCCGCCAGCGTGAACGTCTCCCGCGCGGCGCGGACCGCCGCCTCGGGGTCGGAAAGCGTCGCACCGATCCTGTCGATAGCGCTCCGGAACTCCTTCCAGCGGGCCCGCTGACCCTGACCGTAGGGATCGAAGTAACGCAGGCAACCGGCCAGCTCCGGACGGTTTTCCACAAGTGCGCGCCGGATGAAACGGTTGCCGTTCATCGAGCCCTCGATCACGTAGAAGGCCGCGAGAGTCGCTTCCGGAGTCCAGCGCGCGCCGCCCAACGCACCGGCGAACTCCATGACCGCCCGGGAGGGCCGTTCCTGAGATTCGCCGCCGAGTTCCTCCAGATCGTGGGCCAGCCTCCCGGCGTGGCCACCCATGGCCTGGGCGAAGTCCCGCCAGTCCGGCCCCCGGGCGAGGAGGCGCGCGTGGATCAGGCGGACGAGATCGAGCATCGCGGACTGGTGCGCGACGAGCGCCGTGCGCGAAACCTCGCCCCGGACCAGGCCGCGCTGGAAGACGTGGTTCTCCGCCGCGGCGTGCTGGTCGGCGGTCCCCGCCTTGAGGCGATCCGCGAGTCCTCCGGTCATGGCCGACAACTCGTGGCTACCGCGTCAGGGCCCACGCCCCGGCCGCAATCACGCCGAGCCAGACGAGGCCCTTGATCAGGAAGAAGAGGAACGCCGCGCCGGCGATCTTCTTGACGACGGGGCGATTCGCGCCGGGAAGACGTTGCCAGAAACTGGTATTGGACCTCATCTTCGTGCGAGCAGGATAGGAAGGAACGAAAGTGCCGTCAAGGCTACTCCGGGACGCGCCGGAACCTCGTTTCGCCGAGCGAAAGGCCGGCGGGATTCCCCGCGGAATCGAGGTCAAAGGTCACCAGCAACTCGCCGCGCCAGCGGGCGTCCCAGGCTACCCGGAAGGTCTCGTGGCTCCAGTGGGTGAGCGGCCCCTGAAGACCCGGGCCGTACTCGAGGCGGATGCCTTCCTCCCCGGCGCGGACCACCATCTCGCCTCCCACCTCGTGGCGGTAGGTCCCGGCGTACGCGGACGGCTCGACGTGGGACCGGGAGCCCTCCACCCGCGCCGCCTGCAGCGCGGCGAGCGCCTTCTCCTGCGCTTCGGCCAGGCCGACGTAGAGCTCCTTCAGCTCCGCGCTCCAGTCCCGGAACGGCTGTCCGAGCAGGGCGTCGAGGCCCCGCAGCATCAGCGCGTGCCGCACCTCCACGTGATCGCGGTTGCCGAGGACATAGACGCCGATCCCCTCGTCCCGGATCAGGCCGGCGATGGCCACCATCCCGTCGATGCTCCCGGTGTGGAAGTCGAGAGCCTCTCCGTCGTAGTCCTGCTGGAACCAGCCGAGGCCGTAGGTCACCCACTTGGGCTTCGTCAGTTGCTGGGTCGGGTAGAAACCGGCCCGGTCCACCAGCGCCTGGGGGCGGAACATCTCCTCGACCACCGCTTCGCTGAGAATCCGCGTGCCGTCGGCCGCCACTCCGGACGCGAGGAGCATGCGCAGCCAGAGCGACATCTCGCGGACGGAACTCCAGACCGATCCCGCCGCGGCGACCGAATCCACCGGCGCGTTCTCGATCACCACCGTCTCGCCGTCCACCACGTGGTGGGGCGAGGCGACGTTGCCGCGGCCCCGGGTGAGGGCGAGCAGGGGCACCGTTCGCTCCATCCCCAGCCGGTCGAAGATGCGCGAGTCCACGAAGTCATGCCACGGCATCCCGGAGACGCGCTTCACGACCTCGCCGGCGGTCGCGTACATCACGTTCTGGTAGATGAACCCGGCCCGCATCGAGTAGGCGGGCTCGACGTGGCGGAGCCGCGACAGCATCTCGTCCATGTCGGTGTCCTGGCCGTACCAGAAGAGATCGGTGTTCGGCAGCCCGCCGCGGTGGGTCAGGAGGTCGCGCACGGTCATCGCCTCGCTGACCCAGGGATCGTCAACCTCGAACTCGGGGATGTGCCGGCGCACCGGATCGTCCCAGGCCAGCTTCCCCTCATCCACGAGGATGCCGAGCGTCGCCGCGGTCATCGCCTTTGTGGTCGAGCCGACCGAGAACAGGGTGTCGGGGTCTACCGCGTCGGGCTTGCCGAGTTCGAGGACGCCGTAACCGCGAGCGAACAACAGTTCCTGCCCCCGGACGACGGCGACCGCGAGACCGGTGGCGTCCCAGTCGGCGACCGCCTGCTCGACGTAGGCGTGGAACTCCCCGGCGTCGAACTCCTGGAACGCCGAAACGGGAGCCGACCACAGCACCGCCGCGAGCAGCAGGGCCGCCGCACGCCGGAAGCTTGCGCCGCCGTTCACGAAGTGCTGCACCCCTCCTCGTGAGGCAGCAGGGAACGGGCGAGGATCTGGTGAAGGGCGCCGTGGTAGTCCCACCGCGTTCCATGGTCGGCGTCCGCGAAAATCTCGAGGAGACCCGCGGCAACCTGTCCCCCGTACACCCGGCACTCGAAGCCCTCCGCATCCTCGTCCCCGGGCGGCGGGTCCGGAAGCGGCCAGGGCCGCTCGTTCAGCACCGACGGCTCGGGAGGCATGGGACCCTCGCTGACATACACCTGCACGCGTTCGCCGAGGTAGACCTCGGCCTCGGTGTCGGCGGTGGCCTCGTCGAGGCGCTGCATCAGTTCGCGGACCGCGATCACCCGGGGATCGGTGTGCGATATCGAGCCCAGGGCCTCGATGCGGAGCAGATGCGAGCCCTGCCGGTCGCGAAGCACCACCTCGTAGGTCGGCGCGTCCGCGATCACGGGGCCCGTGGTGGGCTGGGGAATGTTCACCTCGCCGAGCTGGGAGATTCCGGTCGCCGCGGTCGCCTCGATGATCGCCGCCAGGTCCTCCGCCAAGAGCTGTCCCACCTGGATGTTCGGCAGCAGCGGGCCGGGAAAGATCTGGATGGTCGGCCCCTCGTGGTAGAGCTCGCCTCCGACGGTCACCGCGTAGCGGGGCGGCCGTCCCAGCGAGTACTCGATGGGAACGAAACCCGGTCCCTCCCAGACCTCCAGAAAGACGTGTTCGGGATCGTCGGGAAGATCGAGCGTTTCCGGCGGCGGACCGACCGGGGGCGGCTCCGGAGGCGGCGGGGCCGTGGGGGCGGGAGCGTCGTCCGTTCCGCATCCCGCACCGAGCGTCAGCGCGACCGTGAGACTGGCGAGCGTTGCGGTCGGGGCCAGTCTTCTCAACATCACCGCCGCCGGAAGATCAGCCGCCGAGGCTTGCCCGGACGGCGAGTCCGAGACCGTAGAGGACACCCGAGAGCGCGAGCCCCACCGACGCCAGCCGGAGACCGCTGCGAACGCCGGAACGTCCCGTGAACAGGCTCGTCGCGGCCCCCGACACGAAGAGCGCCACGCCGCTCAGGGCGACCGCTCCCAGCAGTGCGGGGCCGCTGCCCAGACCAAGCGCCGGGAGGAGTGCAAGAGGAAGCAATGGAACCAGCGCTCCGCCGCCGAAACAGAGCAGCGACGCCAGCGCCGACGCCCAGGGCGAACCGAGATCGTCCGGGTTCAGGCCGAGTTCCTCGCGTGTCAGCACGTCGAGCGCCCGGGCGGGCTCGCTGATCAAGCGCTTGCCGAGGTCGCGGGCGGCTTCGCGCTCGAGGCCGCGCGCCTCGAAGATCATGGCCAGCTCCTCGGCCTCGTCGTCCGGGTAGAGCCGCAGTTCCTCTTCCTCGAGAGCGATCTGCCGCTCGTAGAGTTCGATCCGCGACCGCACGCCGAGGTACTCCCCGGTGGCCATCGAAACCGCGCCCGCCACCATTCCGGCGGCGCCGATGAGGAGCGCCGTGCCCGGCGACGCGCCGGCGCCGCTCGCCGCCAGGATGAGGGCGGTGTTCGACACCAGCCCGTCGTTCGCCCCGAAGATCGCGGCATGGAGCGCGACCGCACCGCGCGTGTAAAGGTGGCGCTGCTCCTCGCCGAGGAGGTGGTCGCGGGACTCCGCGCGGACGCTCGAACCGGCCTCCTGCGCAATGAGCACCTCAAGGCTGGAGGGCGCCGCCCGGTAAACGGATAGGCCGCGCACCTTCAGCGCGGCGAGCGCGGGCAGCAGGGAGCGCGGGCCGATGCGCCGGATAAGCGTTCCCACGAGCCGCACCCGAAAGGGCGCCTCGTAGGGGCCCGGAGGCGCGCCGCCCGCCTCCTCGATTGCCTTGACCCACGCCTTGCTCTGTTCCAGCGCGTCCGCGGAGAGCGCTTCGAAAAGGCGCTTGTTCTCTCCGCTCTCGACCTCGGCGAGCACCAGGTACAGCCAGGCCGCCTGGACCTCGCTCTCCCAACTGTCGAGCAGAGAGGCCGTGTCGGCCATCAGTGGTCCCGGTCTCCCGGGAGGTGCGCTCGATACATCGGCCTCATGGCAGTCCGGGCAGGGTACCCGAAGGAGGAGCGACGCCGGCCGGCGCTCCCGGAATCCGCATCCGGTAGAGCGGCAGGGCGTCCACCAGGCGCACGATCTCCGCCTCGACGTCGCGGAAGCCGGTGCCCCCCACTCCACCGAATTCGGCTTCCAGCCGGGCGGCGCTGAGCCCTTCGGGAAGCCCGGCGCCGGTCGGCGCGAGGTCGTCTTCCCGGACGCCGTTGGCGAGCCGCACCTGCATCCAGCGAGCCCGCGCCACGTCGCCGGTCGCGGCGAGGCCGAAGCGGGTCCCCGCCTCGTCCATCAACAGGTCGGCGAACGAAAAACCGGTCCCGCCCTCCGCCGCATCGAGTTGCTCCTTCAGGAGTCCGGCCCCGCCCGAGACGCCGTCGGGCGCCACCTGCACGATGCCGGCGCTCAGGAAGAAATGGCGCGCCCAGTCGCGCCGCCCGTGCAGGCTGAGCGGAAGGCGGTCCAGGAGTCCTCGCGCTTCCTCCCCGCCGCCCGGCACACGTGCCAGGTCGAGCAGCGACGAATGCCCGAACGCGCCCCCGAGGGCCAGCAGGGCAGCGCGGTTCTCGGCCAACGCGTCGCCTCCCACCGAACGGACGGCGGCGAGCGCGAACGTGCGCCGCAGCACGGCCGAGGTCCGGTCCGGCTGCTCCCGGAGGAGGTCGGCGTCCCGGGCCAGCAGCGTCAGGTAACCGCCCACCCGCGAGTGGATGCCGGCGCCCGTGTCCTCCCGCTCCCGCCAGCGCACCACGATCGTCGAATCCGCGACCCGGACCTCATCGAACGGCGCCAACAGCGCGGACACCGCGGTGTTCCGGCGCAGCCAGCGCGAGAGGACCCGGGACGAGGACCGAACGAGCACGGGCGGCGCCTCGATGCCTCCAACCCGGACGGACCGGAACGCCGCCCGGAACTCGCCGTCCTCGACGGCCGGCTGCGCGGTCGCCGCGACGTTCAGGAAGCGCGTGCCCAGCACGGGAACCGCAACCGGCATGGAGCCGGCGATTTCCATCGCCTCGCCCGCCGGGGCCGCGTGGAGCCGGACGCCCGGGTCCACGCCCACGGCGGCGAGCGCCAGGCGAAAGCCGGCGGCGAAGGTGGCCGCGTTCAGCGTCGCCCGCGAACCGGGCGCTCCGTCCCGATAGAAGTCGGCGAAGGCGTCGCGATACTGGCCGTCCGGCGATCCGGGCGCGCCGATGGGATCCGTTACCGCAACCCGGTCGGTGATCAGCAGGAGCAACACGGCGACGCTCGCGAGGAGGACCGCGGCGATGGCGACCAGCACCGGAATGAGGACCAGCGCCGAGCCCGGTCCCCGCGCGATGACGGCGCCGAACAGCGCGCCGACGAACATCCCGGTCAGCGGCGCGAGCAGCGTGGCCACTTCGGGAAAGACAAAGGTTTCGAACACCAACCAGGGAGCGGCGTCCGGAGCCGCGACGACGAGCGCGGTCAGGACCGTTCCGATCAGGAGCGAGGGGAGCAGAACCAGGAAGAAACCGGTGAGGACGCCTCGCACCCGGGGGAGCACCAATGGGATGAGGATCCCGATGGGAAGGAACCAGAGGCCCTGCCGGGAGAGCCCGTAAGCGAGCGAGCCGAAGTCTGATCCGGGGAACGAACCGTCGGGCCCGTAGGCGGCGGCGAACCAGCCGTAAGCCAGAAGAGCGACGGCCGCCAGGAGATTCCGGGACCCGATCCGGGAGCGCTCTTCGCTCATCAATCCGGACCGCCGTCCCCCCCGCGCGCGTCGGCGAGCGCCCTCCAGAAGGGCGGGAGCTGCTCGTCCATCAACCGCCGGTATTCCCCGCGGGCCGTCTCGAAGCGCTCCGTGAGAATGCCGTGAATCTCGCGCTGCTGGTCGGTGGGCGCGAAGTCGGCGCCGTCCCAGCCGGCGTCGTTCGCGAGGGCGCCGAGTCGGCCGTAGAGCCGCATCGGCGCACGGAAGGCGTCCTCGCGGGCGCCGGTGAGCCCGACATCGAAGAAACGCCCCTCGATGGCGATCGCCGTCCCCGCGATCTCGCCGGCGCTCTCGAGCAGCGCGGTGAACCGCTTGTCCCCGGCGTGTCGCTCCCGGAGCCCCTCGATCTCGCGGCGCACCCATTCGAGCTCATCCACCATCTCCGCCAACTCGTTGAGCTGCGCGTGGATGGCGTTCAGGAATGCGTACTTCTCCCGGATGTCGTCGGCGGTGGCGGCGGATGAGGGGTCGACTTCCACGCGCAGGGTGGTTTCCGCGGTGTGTTCCCCCACCGTAACCCGCGCGGTGTAGGTCCCCGGGGGTTGGAGCAGCCCGCGGTAGCCGGGGAAGATGTCGAGGTCCCAGGTGCGGATCCGGCGCTGGCCGTCCTCGCCCATTTCCACCCAGTCCCGGTCGGGGGGCCGGGTGCGGAGGGTCGCCCGGTCGGGAGTCTCGCCACGGAGGTCCCAGTACGAGCGCGACAGGCCGGCGGCGGCGGGTCCGCGAAGCGTTCGCACCGTCTCCCCCGCGGCGTTCACGATCGCGATCTCAACCCGGCCGGAAGCCGCGTCCTCGTCGAGCCACCAGGAGACGGGAGCGCCGTAGGGGGCGTTCTGCCCGGTCACCAGGCTGCCCGGCTCCGACTTGATGCTCTGTCGCGGCAGGAACCTCCAGACGGTCGGCGAATCGAAGACCCGCAGCGGATCGTCCGAAGCGTCGGCGAGCGCCCGCAGCGGACCGATGCCGTCCAGAATGTAGAACCCGCGGCCGTAGGTCGCGACCACCAGGTCCTGGAAGCGCTCCTGAATCACGATTCCGTAGATCGGGGCGGGCGGCATGTCGAGCTGGAGCGAGAACCAGGACTCGCCGTCGTTGAGGCTCGCCCAAACCTTGTTGTCGGTGCCGGCGAAGAGCAGCCCGGCCCGCTCCGGGTCCTCCCGCACCACGTGGACGAACGAGAACGGGGACTCGGGAATTCCGCCGCCGATCCGCTCCCAGCTCTCCCCGAGGTCCCGGGTGCGGTAGATGTGCGGCCGGAAATCCCCTGATTGGTGCCAGCTCACCGCCAGATAAGCGGTCTCGGGATCGTGGTGCGAGGGCTCGATGAACTTGATCCAGGCGTCCTGGTCGAGCCCCGGCACGTTCCCGCTGCGGTCGAGCCAGTTCTCCCCGCCGTCGGTCGTGACGTGGACCTTCCCGTCCACGCTGCCGGCCCAGAGCTGGCCGGCCCGAAGCGGCGACTCGGCCAGCGCGAAGAGCACCGAACCGTCGAAGGTGTAGAGGTTGTCGATCGTGATGCCGCCGGAGTCCTGCTGGCGCGACTTGTCGTTCGTGGTGAGGTCGGGGCTGATGGTCTCCCAGGACTGGCCCCGGTTCGTGGTCCGGTGGACGAACTGGCTTCCCACCCAGGTGGTCCCCGGTTCGTGGCGCGACAGGACCATCGGGAAGTTCCAGTGCCAGCGCACCTTCAGGTCGGCGGGCGCCCAGCCGTAACCCGCTTCCGGCCAGACCCGGACGTCGCGGACGTGCCCGGTGCGATCGTCGTAGATCTCCAGCCCGCCGTCGTAGCAGCCCGACCAGACCACGTTGTCGTCGTGGGGCTCCGGGGTCGCCCAGCCGCTCTCGCAGCCCCCGACCCCGTGCCAGAGGCCGAGCGGGATCCCCCCGCCGGGCGTGCGGCTCGGTCCCCGGTAGGAGTAGCCGTCCTGGCGGTTTCCGTAGACCCGGTAAGGGATCCGGTCGTCCACCGTGACGTGATACATCTGGGCGACCGGGGGCACCACCCGGCGCCAGCTCTCGCCGCGGTTCTCGGAGATGCTGCCGCCCCCGTCGTGTCCGACCAGGATGCGCTCCGGCATCCAGGGGTCGACCCAGACGTCGTGGTTGTCGCCGCCGGCGCGGTAGGAGGTCTCGATGAGGGTGCGGCCGCCGTCCACGGTGGTGCTGAAGAGAACCGAGGCGAAATAGACGCGGTTGGCGTCCTCGGAATCCACGGCGATCCTGACGTAGTAGGGCGCCCGTTCGGCGAGATCGTGGTGGGTCATCATGAGCCGCCAGGAATCGCCGCCGTCGTCCGAGCGATAGAAGCCCGGGCTCACGTCCTCGATCAGGGCGTACCAGCGGTCGGGATCGCTGGGGGCGATGGCGACCGCCACCTTGCCGATGGGATGCCCCTCCCCGCCGGGGAGCCCCCGGCCGCCGCCATCGTCGGTTTTCTCACCCGAAATCCGTTCCCACGAGTCGCCTCCGTCACCCGAGCGGTAGAGCCCGCTGCCCGGCCCGCCGCTCCGCAGGCCGCCGGTGTCGATCCGGAGCTGCCACATCCCGGCGAGGAGAAGCTCGGGATGGCGGAGATCCATGGCGAGGTCGGAGCATCCGGTGTTCTCGTCCACGTGGAGGACGAGCTCCCAGTTGGCGCCGCCGTCCCGCGTCCGATAGACACCGCGCTCCGGCTGCGGCGCGTAGGAATGGCCGAGCGCGCAGGCGTAGACGAGGTTCGGATCCTCCGGGTGGACAAGGATCCGGGCGATGCGGCCGGTCGCCTCGAGGCCCCGGTGGTGGAACGACCGCCCGCCGTCGGTGGAGCGGTAGATGCCGTTCCCCATCGCGAGCGCCGGCCGGATGATGAAGGTCTCGCCGGTCCCGGCCCACACCTGGCCGGGATGGGACGGTGAAACGGCGAGCGCGCTGATCGAAGCCGCCTCCTGGTCGTCGAAGACCGGCTCCCAGGTGACGCCCCGGTCGCTGGTCTTCCAGATCCCTCCGGACGCGGCGCCGAAGTAGATGACGTCGGGGTTGCCCCACTCGCCAACGGCGGCGCTCAGCCGGTTCCCGTCGGGCCCGATGGTGCGCCACTGGAGACCGCCAAGCTGCGAGGGATCGATCGTGAGCGTCTGTGCGACCGCGGCTCCCGAGAGGATCAGCAGGAATCCGGAAACCAGATGGAATGTGAAACAGGCGGAGAGTCGGTCCAGCATGTTGGGGGGACGTTAGCAGCCGGTGGCGAAACCCACGCGGCCTTCGACGGGCCCACGCTTCCCGGTTGAACTGCGCCGGTGACAGGCGTTCTGCGCTGCGTTTCGGTCGGCACGGCGGGCCGGGCCCGTGGATGACGTGCCGTTGTCCGCCTTCGGCGAACGAGGTCCGGAAACGTCGTGTCCGCCAGAGCGAAACGAGCTTTACAGTAAACACTCCTGACCGGTACACTAGCCGGTTCGATTCGGCAGCAATGCGACCAGAACGCGCACACCCGAGGCTCGCCCGGCGCAGCCTTGGCTGGAGCGCCTGGATCGCTCTCCTGGTGTTGGTGGTGGCCAGCGCCGCCGCCGCGGAGGTCTTCTGTCACGAAGAGCACTCCGTCGATGAGCACTGCGCGGTCTGCCAGACTCCACACCAGCCTGCCACCGAGCTCTCCGGCTCGTTGCAGATCGGATCCGCCGATGCTGCGGATCCAATGGAACAGGCGCGCGAAGTCGTTCGGGTCCCGTCCCGGCTCTACCTTCGTCAGCCCGCCCGCGCTCCTCCCGCGTAGTTCCGAGAAAACGCCGTGCTCGTCCGCCGCCAAGCGGCGGGCGTCGGGCCGGCGCGCGCCAGCGGTCGCCTGACCGGGCGCGTCCCCCCGCGGCCACCGCGTTCCCCGACCCCATTCGGGACGCCCTCAGAACGAGGTTCGCCGCGGTACGCACGGCATCTGCCGGAACCGCCTTGCCGAGGGCAGGCAATCGGGAGGACAAACCATGTACCGATCCAAATTCACTTCTTTTCTGACTTGTTTCCTGGCAGCCGGCCTGCTGGCGGCCTTCGCGACTGCGCCGGTGGCGGCGCAGGAGACCGGCGCGGTTCGCGGCACCGTGACTCTTGAGGAGTACGGCCCCGTTCACGGCGCGGTCGTCCTCTTCGTGGGCACGGGCAAATTCGCGTTGACCGACGGACAGGGAAGGTTCGCGATCGCCGGCGTGCCGGCCGGCTCCTACGACGTCCTCGCGCAGCGCGAGCTCCTCACCGCGGGACGGCAGACGGTCACCGTCCTTCCGGGCGGGACGGCGACGGTGGACTTCGAACTCAGTCTCTCACCCGTTCGCGAGGACGTGACGGTGACCGCCTCGGTGGACGGCACCGAAACCGCGCTCGAGGCATTCAACGCGGTCACCACCATGGACTCGTTCGATATCGCCAAGGAGTCGGCCACGAATCTCGCCGACGCCCTGCGGAACGAGCCCGGCATCGCGGTGCGCGGCTTCGGTCCCGGAGCGAACCGGCCGATCATCCGCGGCTTCGACGGCGACCGGGTCATGATCCTGGAGGACGGCGTCCGCACCGGAGACCTATCGAGCGAGTCCGGCGACCATGGCGTCGCCATCGACCCCAACGGCGTGGAACGCGTCGAGATCGTCCGCGGGCCGGCGACATTGCTGTACGGCTCGAACGCGGTCGGCGGGCTCGTCAACGTGATCACGCCCCAGGAGAGCTACCGCGCATCGCCGCCGGAAGGCACGCGGGCGCTGCTGAGCGCCGACCTGGGGAGCCCGAACGCGCAGGCGGGCGGGAACATCAGCGTGCAGCACGCGCAGCAGAACGGAGTCCACTACTGGGCCTCCGGCAGCACGCGGCGGACGGAGGACTACGACACGCCCGCGGGGGTCGTCGAGAACTCCGCGACCGAGGCGACCCACGCGCAGGCCGGGCTGGGCTGGACCGGCGACCGGTTCTTCACCAGCGCCGGCGTCACGGTGAACGACGGCCGCTACGGAGTCCCGATCGTCGGCGAGTTCCACGTGCACCACGATGACCACGGAGACGAACACGGCGCACACGAAGACGAACATGACGGCGAGCACGAGGGCGAGCACGAGGAGGAAGCCCATGGCGATACCGATATCGCTCTCGACTGGCAGCGTCGCGCCGGGCGCTTCGACTTCGGACTCAGGGACCTCGACAACAGCGTCATCGAGGGAGGACGGCTCAGCCTGAGCCTCGTGGACTGGGGACATGACGAGCTGGAGACCGAAGCCGGGCAGGAGCGCGTCGGTACGCGCTACGACAACCGGGTCTACATCCTCCGGGCCGACGTGGACCAGCGGCAGACGGATCGTCTGTCGGGGAGATTCGGCGCCTGGGCGCAGGTGCGGGACTTCGAGGCGGCCGGGGCCGAGGCGCTGGCGCCGCGGACCGACCTGAGTTCCTTCGCGGCCTTCGCCTACGAAGAACTGACCTTCGGGCGGTTTCGAGTGCAGTTCGGCGCCCGGATCGACCGCGATGACTACGCCGTGGCGGCGCGCAGCGGTGGAGCCGGGCACGAAGAGGAGCACGGGCACGAAGAGGAGCACGGGCACGAGGAACACGGGCACGAGGAGCATGGACACGAGGAGCACGGGCACGAGGAGGAAGCGCCTCGGCCCGAGGCGCCCGACGTGCGCGACCGCAGCTTCGCGGGTCTCTCGGCGTCGGTCGGAGTCCACGCGGATCTCGGCGCCGGGAACGCGCTGGTGGCCAACCTGACGCGCTCCCACCGCGCCCCGGCCATCGAGGAGCTGTACAACTTCGGCGCCCACGCCGGCACGTTCTCCTTCGACATCGGCAACCCGGACCTCGACGCCGAGTCCACCATCGGACTGGACGTGAGCCTGCGGCACCGGGGAGTCCGCACCCGTGGCGACCTGAACTTCTTCACGTACGAGATCGACAACTTCATCTTCGGCAGCCGCAGGGATGCGGTCATCGACAACCTGCCGGTGTTCGACATCCTGCAGGGCGACAGCCGCTTCGCCGGATTCGACGCCGAGGCCGGCGCCCGACTCGCCGGACGGACCTGGTTGACCCTCGGCATCGGGTACGTGGACGCGCGGCTGACAGCGAACGATGAAGCGCTGCCGCGGATTCCGCCCCTCAGAGGCTCGGTGAAACTCGACATCCCCTACGGCGGGTTCACGCTGAGCCCGCAGGTGGAGTTTGCGGGACGGCAGACCGACGTGTTCCGGGGCGAGACCGAAACCGACGGCTATGCCGTCGTCAACGTGCGCGGCTCGTACGTCTGGCCGCGGCAGCACCTGTCCCACATCCTGTCGTTCTCGGGCTACAACCTCACGAACGAGCTGTATCGCAACCACACGTCGTACATCAAGGACCGGGCTCCCGAGATGGGTCGCGGGTTCCGGCTGAGCTACGCGGTGCGGTTCCACTAGGGCTCGCCGACGCAGGACGGTGACGGAGCACCTGGAACGCCGCCGGCGCCAGCACGGCTGTTGGAACGACGCTACCGCCTTTGTCTCCTCGGCCACGCGAGTAATACTCCGCGCCACCCTGGCTGGCGGTAACCAACACGACGGTTCCGCCCTCGTCGGACCGAAAGAGAAGACCGATGCGTAACTTGCCGGAAAGCCTCCGCAACACCCTGCTCATCGCACGACGGCAGTTCGGAGCGATTCGCCAGGACGGGACCGTCCTCTTCCTGTTGGGGCTCGTGGTCGCCCTGGGTCTGGTCGCGGTGCTGGGCGCCCGGCATCACGAAACGAACGAGGCCGGGCAGCGCGCCCGTTACCAGGGGATCGTCGATCAGCAGTGGGTGGACCAGCCCGAACGCCATCCGCACCGGGTCATCCACTACGGATTCCTCGTCTTTCGCGACCAGGCGCCGCTCGAGTTTGTCGATCCCGGGATCAGCGACTACACGGGAACCTCGATCTTCCTGGAGGGCCATCGCCAGAACACGGCCAACTTCGGCGAGGCCCGTCATTCCACGGGCACGTCGCGCTTCGGACGCCTCACCCCGGCGAGCGTGCTCGCGCTGCTGCTGCCGCTCCTGGTGGTGGTGGCCGGTTTCGCGGCGGTGAGCGCCGAGCGAGAAGGCGGAACCCTCGGCGTTCTGCTGACGCAGGGGGCGACCCCCGCCCAGATCCTCGCGGGCAAGGTCCTCGCCACGGGAGCAGTGGGGGCGCTGGCCACCCTTCCGGTCGCACTGGCTGTCGCCGTCACGGCCGGGCCGGGGCTGGACAGCGCCGCTTCCGCCATGCGACTGGGCACCCTGGCCGCCATCTACGGCATCTATCTCGCGGGCTGGGTGCTCGTGACGGTGCTGGTCTCGGCCGTCCGGACCTCTTCGCGGAGCGCTCTGGCGCAACTGCTCGCGCTGTGGGTGGTGATCTGCGTCGCCGCCCCCCGCGTGGCGGCCTCCGTCGCCGGGGCGCTCTACCCGCTCCCCTCGCGCGCCGAGCTCACCGCCCAGGTCGAGGCGGCGCTGAACGAGGTCGGAGACAGCCACCGCCCCGACGATCCCTTCTTCCGCTCGCTCCGGGAGGAGTACCTGGAGCGCTACCAGGTCGACGCCGTCGAGGACCTTCCAGTGAACTGGAGGGGAGTGCTCAGCCGGGAATCGGAATCACTCACCAGCCGGGTCTTCGAGGACCACCGGCAGGAGTTGGTCGAGGGCCACCTTCGCCAGAACGGGGTCATGGCATGGGCCGGACTCCTCTCCCCTTACCTGGCGGCGCGGGACCTGTCGATGGGCATCGCCGGTAGCGGCCCGGAGGCGATGGAAGCATTCCTGGCTCAGGCCGAGGCGCACCGCTACACGATCATTCAGCGTCTCAACGAACTGCACATCCACGAGATCCGGAACGAGAACGACCGGGCACAACGGCTGGCGCGCGAACACTGGGGGCAGTTCCCCGTCTTCGGGACCGAGCCGCCACCCCTCGATGGAATGCTGGCGAATCGCCCGCTCTCGCTGGCCGCGCTCGGGCTGTGGATTGGCCTGCCGCTGACCGGACTCGGGTTGGCGCGGAGACGGCTGGCGCTGATCGGAACGGAGCGGTCCTCGTGAGGGCCTGGGCGCGGCTGCTGGCGCTCGACCTGCGGCGGCTGACCCGGTCGGCCGGAACCGCGGCCGCGATCATCCTCCTGCTCGTGCTGGGCGTTTACGTGGCGTGGCGCGCCGGGCGGAACGTGGAAGCCGCCCAGACTTCGTCGACCGCGGCGGAAACCGCCTACGACGACCAGTTGGACTTTCTGCTCTCGGTCTATCCGCCGGCCACCGACGCGGGGGAGGTGCTCTACTACCTGGCCTTTCCCGCTCCGCAGCCCCCGCTCGCAGTTTCCTCGCTGGCTCGGGGCCGGGCCGCGGTGGAGACCGAGAGCCTCCGGATCCGCCTCCTGGCGCTCGAAGGACAGCTCTACGAGCACGAGACCGTGAATCCGCGACTTGCCGCAGCGGGCTATCTGGACCTTGCCTTCCTGCTCATCGCGCTCCTTCCGCTCTTCATCATCGCGGTCAGCTACGACCTGGTCTCCGGCGAACGGGAGGGCGGCACCTGGAACCTGGTCCGCCTGTTCGCACCGCCTCGGCGACTGCTGGTCGCAAAGCTTGCCTCGCGCGCAGTTCTCGTCGGCGCGGTCGCGGCGGTGGTGATGGCGGCCGGGGCGCTGATGGCGGGCGTCGGGCTGGATGGCCGGGCCGGCTGGATGTTCGCGCTCGTCGCGCTGCACACGGTCTTCTGGTTCGCCCTCTGCCTCGGCGTCGCGATGGGAAATCGGTCATCGACCGCCAATGCCATGATCCTCGCGGGAATCTGGGTCGTCCTGACGATTCTGGCCCCGGCGGCCCTGAGTCTCGCCAACTCGGTTCTGCACCCCGTTCCGGAAGCGCTGGAACTGACGGTGCAGCAACGCCAGGGTTACCACGAGGCCTGGGACCTGCCGCCCAGCGCGACGATGGCGTCTTTCTACCGGGATTACCCGGAGTGGAGCGACCAGGAGGTTCCCGAAGACGTGTTCACGTGGGGCTGGTACTACGCCATGAACCACCGGGGCGACCAGGCCGCCCGCGACGCCTCCCGGGCCTACCGCGAGGTGCTGCGCCAGCGGGACGCGTGGGCTCGCCGGTGGTCCGTGTTCGCGCCACCCCTCGCAACCCAGCTCGCGCTCGACCGCCTCGCCCGGACCGACCTGATGGCCCAGCTCGACTACCAGGACGCCGTGCGCCGATTCCACGAACGCCTCAAGGACCACTTCTTCCCGCACTTCTTTGCCACCACGCCGATCGACGCGGTGGTCTGGGACGACGTACCCACCTTCGAGCCTGCGGCCCCTGCGGATAGCGCGGCCCGCGCCGGGTTCCCGGCCGCGATCGTCCTGATCCTGGGTTCCGGGTTGGCCCTGGGGGTGGGGGCGCGGCGGGCCCGGCCCTAGCAGCCTGCGGCAAACCCCACGCGGCCCAGTTCTCCCGGTGGGGGCTCGACGGGCGATGCATCCCGGCTGAACCGCGCCTCTCCGAGGCGCTCTGCGTTGCGTTTCGGTCGGAATACACCCGGTATTCCTCCCTCACGCGCCTTGTCAGCCGGGCGCCTCACCCCTCTCGGCGCTCACGTGGGTTTCACCACAGGCTGCTAGCAGCCTGCGGCAAACCCCCGCGGCCCGTTCCCGGCGCACACGGGGTTTCAGCACAGCCTGTCGAGGCGGGCACATTCCCTCCGCTACGATGGACAACCCACGCTGGCGGAGGAAAGCCATGAAGAGAGTCTCCGGAATTGCGCTCCTTGCGGCCGTGGCCGGCCTCGTTCCCGCGCTCGCGGCCCCGCAGCCCGCCTACGACCTGCTGCTCGTCGGAGGGATGGTGTTCGACGGGAGCGGCAACCCCGCCATCCGGGCGGACATCGGCATTCGCGGCGACGAGGTGGTCGCGGTGGGCAGGCTCGCGGGAAAGGAGGGACACGAGGCGGCCCGTACGATCGACGTGAGCGGACTCCATGTGTCCCCCGGCTGGGTGGACCTCCACTCCCACGCCGACCGGTCGCTCGTCGGCGACGACATGGAGGAGCGGAAGGCGCTGAACCTGGTCGCCCAGGGAATCACCACCGTCGTGATGGGCGCCGACGGCCGGAACCCGATCTGGCCGATCCGCGACGAGATCTCCGCCTACGAGGGCCGCGGAACGGGACTCAACGTGGTGCCGGTGGTAGGGCACTCGACCGTGCGCCTGCAGGTCATGGGCGCGGACCACGAGCGGCCCGCCACCGACGAAGAGGTGGCCCGGATGACGGAGCTGGTCCGCGAGGGGATGGAGGACGGCGCCTGGGGTCTCGGGGCGGGCCCGGAGTACCGCCCGGCGCGCTTCTCGGAGACCGAGGAGATCATCGCGCTCGCCCACGTGGTCGCGGAGTACGACGGTTTCTACTACTCGCACCAGCGCAGTCAGTCGCCGATGCCGCGCTGGCAGGTGCCGAGCATCGTGGACGGGCCGACCCTGACCGGCACCGACGGCATGGCCGAGACCATCCGGATCGGACGCGAGACCGGAATCCGCGTGGTCGGAACCCACATCAAGGCGAAGGGGCCGTCGAGCTGGGGTCACTCGGCGAAGGACGTGCAGGCGATCAACCTCGCGCGGGCGCAGGGGGTCCAGGTCTTCCTGGACCAGTACCCCTTCGAGACCTTCGGCGGCGGACCGATCGGGGTGATCCCCGTGTGGGGCTTCGCGCCGCCGGGGACCGACCGTTCCGGAGGACTCGACGACCCGAAGTGGCGGCGGACACCCGGGCTCCTGAGCCTCGCGAACCTGGAGGCGAACCTCGCCGACGAAGCCATCCGCGCCGAGTTGATGATGGACCTCGAGCAGCAGATCGACCTGTTCGGAGGCCCCGACCGCCTGATCGTCGTGCTCTTCCCGGAGGATCCCTCGCTCGTCGGGAAGACCGTGGCCACGGTCGCGGCGGACAGCGGCCGGAGCGTCGCCGAGACGCTGATCGACTTCGCCCGCACCGGGAACGACGAACTGCTCCACGGGGTGCTGATCCGGCCGATCGCCGGGGACCGGTTCGATGTGGAGATGTACATGGCGCAGGACTACACGGCGACCTCGACGGATGCCGGCATCGCGCTTGAAGCGACCCCTGGGCGGCATCCCCGCTTCTGGGGGAGCTACACCCGCAAGATCGCCCACTACACGCGGGACCGCGGGCTCATCACCCTGCCCTTCATGGTCCGCTCTTCGACGAGTCTGCCGGCCGCCATCGTGGGCATGACGGACCGCGGCTGCCTGCGGGTCGGCTGCAAGGCCGACATCGTCGCCTTTGACTACGACCGGGTGGAGGACAACGCGACCATCATGGACCCCGACGGTCCGGTGGTCGGGATGCCCTGGGTGCTGGTCAACGGTCATATCGCGATCGAGGACGGCCGGTCCACCGGGGCGCTGGCGGGGGTAGTCATCAAGCGCGCCGGGTAGAGGCCGTTTTTCCGGCCGTCCGACGCCGCGGGACGACTGTTCGTTTGGAGGCCGAGTCCGATGTCTCCGGACCTCCAGTTCGGCGGCGGGGCGAGCGTCGGCGCGCGACGGCGTCAGGAGGACGCCTGGGAGACGCGGGCACTCCCCCGGGACGAAAACGGCGTCCGGCTCGTGGCGGTGGTCGCGGACGGTCTGGGCGGGCACCCAGGTGGCGACCAGGCGAGCCGGACTGCTTGTGATGGTTTCCTGGCGGCGTTCCCCGACGCTTCCGGTTCTCCCCGCGAACGGCTCCGTGAGGCCCTCCAGTCCGCGAACGCACAGCTTCGGGCGGCGATCGAGGCTTCGCCGGAGCTATGGGGCATGGGCACCACCCTGGTGGCCGCCTGCTTCCACGCCGGCGGTTGCGATTGGATCAGCGTTGGGGATTCCTTCCTGTTCCACTACCGGAGCGGCCGAATCCGGCGTGTAAACCCGCTCCACACCGTCGGGGCCGAGCTGGACGAACGGGCGCGGCGCGGCGAGATCACCGAGGCCGAAGCAGCTGCGGATCCGGAACGCCCGCTCATCACCAGCGTGGTCATGGGGTTGTCTCTCGAGGAAGTGGCCGCGGGCAGCATGCGGCTCGAACCGGACGATCTCGTCATCCTGGCCACCGATGGCGTGGAGACCCTGGGCGAGGACGGGATCGCGTCCGTGTGCGGCGAACAGAGGGGAGCCGGCGCGGAGGAAGTCGCGACGGCGATCATTCGCCGGATCGAGGAGATCGGATCCTGGAATCAGGACAACGCCACGGTGGTGGTGGTCCGGCAGCCACGGCGGTAGTCGCCGGTCCGGGGCGGGCGGTGATTCCCGGGTCGACTTCGTGCATGATCAAAGCGGCGCTTGAAAAAAACATGATAATTTGAAACACATGTTCCCCAGGCGTCTGACCCTGCCGCCCCCCGGCGCCCGCAGCTTCTTCCTCTGGGGACCACGCCAGGTGGGCAAGACGACCCTGCTGCGGCAGACCTATCCCGACGCCCTGTGGATCGACCTCCTGAAGGCGGACGAGTTCCGCCGGTACGCCACCAGGCCGGAGACGCTGCGGCTGTCCATCCAGGCGGAGGGCGCCGGCCCGTCCCGCCAGGTCGTGGTGGACGAAGTCATGAAGGTCCCGGCGCTTCTCGACGAGGTGCACTGGATGATCGAGAACCTGAATGTCCGGTTCGCGCTCTGTGCGTCGAGCGCGCGCAAGGTGCGACGCGGAGCCGCAAGCCTGCTGGGCGGTCGCGCTCTCCGCTTTGAGCTGCGCGGCCTCACCTCCGCCGAACTCCAAGCGGACTTCGACCTCCACCGCATCCTCAACTACGGTTTTCTTCCCCGGCCCTACCAGGATCCGGAACCCGGTCAGCTGCTCGAGTCCTACATCGCCGACTACCTGAAGGAAGAGATCGCGGCGGAAGGGCTAGTGCGTAATCTTCCGGTTTTCGCGGACTTCCTGGAGGCAGCGGCGCTCGCGGACACCGAGATGGTCCGCTTCTCGAACGTGGCGCAGGACTGCGGGGTCAGCAGCCAGACCGTAAGGGCCTACTACGGGATCCTGGAGGACACCCTCCTCGGCCGCTGGCTCCCCGCCTGGCGGAAGCGGCCGAAGCGCCGGGTAACCCGAACGCCCAAGTTCTATTTCTCGGATGTGGGCGTGGTGAACCGGCTCGGCCGGCGCGGCGAACTCTTCGCTGGCTCCGAACTCTTCGGGAAGGCCTTCGAAAGCTGGCTCTTCCACGAGATCAGCGCGTACCTCGCCTATACGCGGTCGGAGGAGCGTCTTTCCTACTGGCGCCTCGCAGGGGGCGCCGAAGTGGACTTCATCATCGGCGACATGCGGATCGCCATCGAAGCCAAGGGAGCGGCGCGCATCGGGTCGCGGCATCTGAAGGGGCTTCGGACGCTCGCCCAGGACCATCCGGAAGTTCAACGGCGCGCTGTCGTCTGCTTGGAGCCACGCGCCCTCGAGACCGACGATGGCATCGAGATCC
Source organism: Acidobacteriota bacterium (assembly GCA_009840635.1). Classification (GTDB taxonomy): domain Bacteria; phylum Acidobacteriota; class Vicinamibacteria; order Marinacidobacterales; family Marinacidobacteraceae; genus Marinacidobacterium; species Marinacidobacterium portitor. The sequence continues at coordinate 56,653 of VXNL01000063.1, forward strand.
TCCCGGTCCGGCGCTTTCTCGACAAGCTGTGGGAGGACGGGTTCGCGATCTGAAACCTTCGCTGGCGGGACGACGGTTCGTTCGTCCACCTTGCGATTTGGTAGAGGGGCCTGACATGAGCAGATTCACGAGATTCCTTGCGGCGTTCGTCGTCTACACGGTCATCGACATGGCCTGGAGCCTGTCGCCCCCGGCGGTGGCGATGCACGCGCGTCTGCATGAGGCGAGCGGGAACGACTGGAGCTTCGGGAAACCGATGGACACCTGGGGCGCCATCGAGATCGTCGCCCTCCTGGTGTTCTTCGCGCTGATCGCGCTCGCGAACAGCCAGCTGGCGATCGCACCGGCAGTCCGGGAGCGAAACCTCCAGCGGGCGATGAAGAACGCGTTCGTGCTGGGCTGCGCGGCCTACGCCACCTACAGCGTGCCCATCTTCGCCGCCATCGCCAACTGGCCGGCGGCGCTCATTCCCATCGACATCCTGACCGGCGGTCTGCTGAGCTTCGCGACCTCGACGATCGTCACCTGGTGGGCGCTCCGTCGTCAGGCGGCCTGAACCGACGTTCCGCGACCGGTACGCGCCAGCGGCAGGCGGTCAGCGGGGAGCATGACCGACGTCTCCCTGGCCAACGGACGCGGCATCCCGCTGCCGAAACACGCGCAACATCCCGTAGCGCTTGAGTTTTTCGTGAAGGGTGGTCGTCTTGAGCTGGAGTATCCGGGCCGCGTGCGCCTGGTTGCCGCCGACCCGGTGCAGCGTGCTTTCCAGGATGCTCTTTTCCATGTCCCTGATCATCTCCTTCAACGATCTGCCGCTCCGGTCTCCATCGAAGGCGATCGCACAGAACGAGTCGGGCAGGACCCGGCCCCGGAAACAAGCAAGAGCAGCGGTCGAGACGGCGCTTTCGATGACCGCCCGGAGTTCGACCACATTCCCCGGCCAGTCGTAGTCGTGGTAGGCCGCGATCATGCGGCTGGAGATTCCGTAGGGCCCCACTCCCGCGTGGCCGCAGGCATCGGCGAAGAACCTCAGCGCCAACGCGGAGATGTCCATCTTTCGCTCCCGCAGGGGCGGGATCCGGATGACGATCGGCGGCAGCCCGGTTCGTCCGTTGTTCCCGGCGGCCGAGGGTGGCGCGGTTGATGCGATGAGGCGGAACCGGCGCGGCGCTCCGTTGTTCGCCGCCCCGCGGGCGAATCGTCCGATCGCGTTCGGTTTCACCCCACTCAGGTAGAGGGTCCGCACGCCTGACCCGTTTCCGTTCCCAGGCGGGCCGTCGAGCACCGCTTCAACGTGTGGACCAAGCTCTTCCGGCGGCCTGCCGCCACCCTCGATGGCGAGAAAGTCCTCGGCCGAACCCGGGGTCGAACCGCGGCTCAGCCGGTGGATCAGCTCGGCGGCCAGCCGGCGGCCGGTTCCGTCTTCCGCTTCCACGAGAACGGGATCGTCGGAGAGCGCGGCAGTCGCGATTTCGCCGCGGATCCGAACGGCGGCAGCGGAGTTGCCGACCCAGTCTCCGGAGCCGGGCTGGCGCGACCCGTCAATCTGGCTGGCGGAGGTGTCCGGGATGCTCTGCATCGGCCCCAGAGTGGGCTCGCCGCCCCGCGGGGCGGCGAGCCGTTTCGTGAGCGCGCTAGTTGTCCGTGTCCATCATCAGAACGTCAAGCGGGCGCTGAGGCCGATCGTGCGGCCCTGGATCCACTCGATGGTCTTCAGGTAGTTGCGACCGGAACTCATGATGAAGTTCGTCTCGGCAGCGCCGTTGAGGGCGTTGAAGAGGTCCAGCATGAACTGGATCTCCGCGCTGTCCCCAAGGTTGATTGCCTTGTCCACACGGAAATCGAGAATGCTCACGGTATCGGAGCGGTTCAGATCGATGTTGGCCAGATAGATGTTCTGACTCCCGACGTTGCCTACCGGAACGCTCACCCAGGGCGCCCAGTTGAAGCCGCTGACGTAGCGCAGCGTTCCGGCCACGCCGATGTCATAGGGCATGACGTAGCGCGCAGCGCCCTTGAACTGCCAGTTCGTCGTATCCTGAATCAACGGGGTCCCGCCATAGACGATGGCCCAGCCCACACCCGTGGGATCGGTGCTGAGAGGACTTGTTGACTGCCCCGGCGTGCGGCCTTCGTGGCGCCACTGGTAGTCGAAGTAGGCGTTCCAGAAGAAGTTGTTACGGAACCGGCGGTTGACGCCCAACGACAGCGTGTTCCAGTTGAACTTCGTCTCGCCTTCGGGAGCATTCGTGTACAGGTTCGAACTCACCTGAGCTCCATCCGGCAGGTCATAAACCGTCAGCGTGGTGCCGCCGAAGCCCGGGTCAGCCCCATAGTCGGATGCTCCTGCCCCGCACGCCGCCGGGCACGCAACCTGCTTGGCGTTCGTCAGCGTTCCGATGCGTGCGGTGTTCAGGTTGCCCCACGCGCCGGTCTGGCGCTTGTGGACGAACGAGGCGCGGACGCCGATGTCGGAACCGATCTGGTGCTCGGCTGAGATGCTGATCTCATCCACCCACGGCTGCGTCAGACCCGGGTCAATCTGTGCGCCGGCGACCGGAGCGCCGCGCTCGAGGCCGAGTCCGGCGCCGTCGTCACCACCTCGCCGAACGCCGAGTTCAGTGACGCCGTCGAACAGACCGTTCATGTTCTGGTCGAGGAACTCGTAGGTCACACTCTTGTTGCCGCCGGGATTTGCTGCCGGAATCCCCGTGTTCATGTTGTGGTAGTAGCGGCCGAAGTAGCCCTTGACGACGGAACGGCCCTCGCCGGTGAGGTCATAGGTGAAGCCGACCCGGGGGGCGATGTTCCACCAGCTGATGAGGTTGTCCTCGGCGGGAACCTCTCCTCCCTGGCCGAAAAGCAGCGGCAGAGCCGCATGAACGTTCGGGTCCACGTCGGCGATCTCGCGAAGGCAGCCAAGGGCCGCGTCACAGGGTCCGCCGGGAACGTTGTTGGACCCCAGGTAGCCCATCCGCTGGCTCCCGTATCGGACACCGGCGTTGATCGTCAGCCGGTCGCTGATGGTCCAGACATCCTGGGCGTAGAAGTCCATGTGCGTGTTCCGGTCGTAGTTGAAGTTCGGGAAGCTCTGGAAATGAATGTCGTTGACGTTGTGCGGCCTCGGTGGGTCCAGCGTGCTGTTGTCGAGGTAACGCACCGCGCCCGAGTTCGCGTTCCAGCCGAACTGGCGCTCGTCAATCTGCCAGTCCCAGCCGAACTTCAGATCGTGGCTCCCGCTCTCCGTCGGCAGGTAGTAGTTGAACTGACCGGTGGTGTGCGGCTTCCAGCGGTTGAAGGTGAACGGCCGCCAGCCGGCGCCCGCCCACTGCTGGGTCCCGGTGTCGTAGCGCGGCGGGTCGGTCGCAGGATCCACCGCCGGCGTCATCGGCCAACCGAACCCGAAGTGGTTCACCTGGATGTTGCTGTAGAGCCGGTCGCTCCAGACGCGCTGCCACTCCGCCTTGTGCAGCCAGCTCCACGAGTCCTGCGCCAGGATGGACGTTGCCGGACGGGTCGCCGACAGTTCACGGAAGGGCTTCTGCTTGAGCGACCAGTGGTGGAAGGTGATGAACTGGTCCCGGTCGGTGATCTGCCAGTTCGCCTTCACGGTGAACATGTCGAAATCGCCCAAGTCGGTCCCTTCCGATTCGGGCTGCCCGGAGATGATCCGGTCAATGACGAACCGGTTGTAGGCGCCATAGAACCACGCCTTGTCCCGCACGATCGGGCCGCCGAGGTCGATGTGCGCCTCGTAGAACTCGATCACGGGTGCCTCCGTCCCGCCGCGGGACCGCAGCTCGGACGGCAGGTTGTTGGCGATCATGTCCGGAGGCTCGTAGGCGAAGTGCTCGGTCCCGGAGAAGTCGTTGCCGCCGCTCTTCCACACCGCGTTCACCGTCGCGCCCGGGGTGTTCGACTCCACGTCGGCGCCCTGCGCCGATACCTGGAACTCGCCGATCGCGTAGAAGTCGTAGTAACCGCCAGCGCCGCCGGTGCCCTCGGTCGTGTTGACGCCGTCGTTGATGATCCGGTTCTGTCCCCGGACCCCGAAGGTCTCGTAGCCGGACTGCTGACTCTTGTGGGACCCGCCCACGTCATAACCCCGCATCCGGACGCCCGGGCTCTGTTGGAGGACCGCCCACATGTCGGTGGCCGACGGGACATCTTCGAGCTGGGTGGTGTCGAAGGTCGCCGACACGCCGGTCGTCTTCACGTCCACCACCGGAGACTCGCCGGTGACGGTGACGGTCTCGGCGACGGTCGCGATGTCCATCGTGGCGTTGATCTCGAAGGTCGAACCGCCGACGACGGTGATGTCTTCGAAGACGACGGTCTGGAAGCCGCCGAGTTCGAAGGTCATGTTGTAGCTGCCCGCGACGAGCTGCGCGAACCGGTACGAACCGTCCACGTCAGTGGTCGCCGACCGGGGCGCAACGAGCTCCGCGGACTCCAGGGTGACCGTCACTCCGGGGAGGACGAGTCCCTGGGCGTCGTTCGCGGCGCCCTCGAGGCGTCCGTAGATCTGCTGGGACAGGGCCGCACTCGGCCATGCCACCAGCAGCGTAAACAAGATCAGTTTTCTCATGGGTTCTGGTACTCCTTTGGAGCGTTACTCAGAGTCGGAAATGGCCGCGACGGTGCGGCCGGGACAGCAAGAGGCGAGGCGACGCGGGCCCGTTGATCCCGGATCCCCTGCGACCCGGGTTCACCGATACGCACTGAGGGCCGCTGACTCGCGCTGGGTTGTGCATTGGTTCGGTTCGCCTCCCGGCGCCGCGGTCACGTTGCCCGCCCGGGAACGCCGTGGAGCGCCCCGCCGGGAACGCAGTCGCCATCGCTCCGCCCGATGAACCGCGCCCGATCAGGACGCACCCTCACCAGAGCGGGCCGGGGGAATCAGGACTCTACGAACCGGTGAAGTGCTGGGGTAGACACACCTCGTGTTTTTCTTTACACACACTTCGGGCCTGTACGCGCCGGCGCTGGCCCCGCTCTCCTTCACGCCGCGCCGGCGTTACATGGTGTTGTGCCAGAAGTCGCACGGCGATCGAGCGGCGACGCATCCCGGCTGGCAGCCGCCGGGAGCGCTGGGTCAGCCGAGCGCCTCGCCCCCACCGCCGGCGGGCTCGGGGCTCACGTGAGTTTCACCACAGGCCGCCAGCGCCGCGGCGATCTTGTCGATGCCTTCCGCGATCAGCGACTCGTCGATTGCCGAGTAGCCCAGCCGGATGTGGTTCCGGTTCCTGCGCTCGTCCGAGAAGGTGAAGCCGCCGGTCTCGAAGTAGACGCCTTCGGCCGCCACCCGTCCGGCCAGGACTCCCGCGTCCGCCCCCTCAGGCAACCGTAGCCAAATGCTGCCCCCGCCGTATTCCGGAGGCGTCGAGGCACCCGGGAAATGCCGCTCCAGCGCCCGGTGCATCGCCGCGCAGCGTTCCTGGTAGACGGTGGTGATCCTGGCGACGAACCGGTCGAAGTAGCCGCGCTGCATGAACAGCGCCACGCTCTTCTGGTTGTTCACCGCCGGATGGCGCACGAAGTGGTGACGCAACGCCCGCGCCTCGCGAATGAACTCGGAGTGCGCCACCAGATAGCCGATGCGCAGCCCCGGCAGCAGCGACTGCGAGAGCGAGCCCGTGTAGACGACGTTGCCCCAGCCATCAAGGCTCTTCAGCGCCGCCGGCGGTGTCCGGTTGAAGCTGATGTCCGCCTCGTAGTCGTCCTCGATCACGAACTGCCGGTTGCGGTGCGTCCGCTCCAGCAGCGCGAGCTTGCGCTCCGGCGGCATCGTTACCGTCGTCGGAAACTGGTGGCAAGGCGTCACGAACAGGCACCGACAGCGGTCGATGTGTTCCGACAGCATCAGCCCCGCGCCGTCGATGGGAAGCCGCTCCACCGCGATCCCCTCGATGCGGGCCATGTTGATGACGTCCGTATAACCCGGGTCCTCGACGCCCAGGGTCTCGCCCGCCGACACCAGGAGCCGCAGCGCCAGATGGCGCGCCTGCTGGCCGCCCACCGTCACCAGCACCTGGTCGGGACGCGCCACGATCCCCCGCTTCGCCAGCACGCGCTGGATGAGCTGCTCGACCAGCATCTCGTCATCGATCGAGGAGTAGTCCGTCGCCCAGTTCTCCAGCTCGAACCGGTTCATGGAGTCGCGCACGCAGTCGCGCCATTGGTCGATCGGAAACAGCGACGGGTCAATCACTCCGCAGACGAAGGGATAGCGGTAGCGCGCCAGGCAGTCCGCGGGCTTCACCACCCGCGGGAGATTGAAGCTGCGCCCCCGGAAGAACGCCGTGTAGTCCAGTTCGTCCCTCGGCGCATCGAACCCGCCGGTCAGCTCGGGATCGAGCGCCTCGCCCGCGGCCGGCAGGACCGCCGGGTTCACGAAGAAGCCCGCACCCTTCTTCACCTCGACGAACCCGTCGAGCCGCAGCCAGTCATAGGCGAGCGAGACCGTGGTCACGCTGACCCCCAGTTCGCGGGAGAGCTGGCGGATCGACGGCAGCGGCCGGTTGAGCGCGTAGAGGCGATTGACGATACCGATCGCGATCTGGCGCCGGATCTGCTTTTGCAGGGTCTCCGGGGACTCGCGGTCAACCGCGATCATGTTTTCATACACCGGCGAACAGTCCCGCGGCCGACGGACGCTCCAGGCAGCAGTGCGGGGACTGACGCTGTCGTCGACGTATCCGGTCCCCGCGGCTCCGCGCGGCCGCGGCGAGTGCGAACGCCCGTGCCGTTACCGGACCCGCGCCGGTGCCCACCGCAGTGCCCTTCGATCCATGCCCGAAAGGTAAGCAATGCCCGGACCCACGAGTAGAGACAGTCAGGGGCCTCTTATCCTGACAGTCGCGGGTCGCGATCGCAGGCGGCGGTACGCGATTCCGGTCGCTCGGGCGGGCAGCGCCGGCCTGGAGGACGGCCTCGCCGTGCTGCACGGAGGTCGAACGTGCGCGTTTCGCACGCCTCTCGCATGCGGTGCCGGCCGGAGGCCGATGCCCCGACGGGGCGGGCGCAAAGCGCCCGCCCGGAAGGGAAGTTGCTTAACTAGAAGGAGTAGCGGAGGGCCAGTTCGATCTGACGCGAGGGAGCGTTGATGTTCGCCGCCAAGCCGCCCTCGTTGTCGCCGAACGCGCCGGAACGCAGGTTGCCGTTCGTACTGCCGAAGTTGGCCCGGTCGAAGGCGTTCAACACCTGGAAGACCAGCTCGATGCCATGGGTTCCGCTCAGATAGAAGTTCCGAGAGGCGCGGAAGTCCACGTTCAGGAAGTTCGCGCAGGCGAAGCTGTTCACCGCATCCTGGCCAATGGACTGGCGATAGGCGTTCGCGAGACCCAGATCCAGATTGCGGCATCCGAACGTGTTCGAGGCGCTGAAACCGGGAGCCAGATCGCCCGAATAGTCGTCGTCGTTCAGTCGCGTTCCGGAATCAACCCGCTGGGCAAGCGGCGACCGGTAGTCCACAATGGTTGAGAGCCGAATGTCGAACGGCAGAAGCACGATGGCGCTGCTGACCAGCCGGTGGCGGCGATCGGTATCTCCCGGACGGGTGATGTTCGTATAGCCGGGGAAGCCAGGCTCCCAACCGGACTCTTCAATGTTGCGGGTCCAGAGTTCCGTCGTGTCGCTCTTGGCGAGCGTGTAGCTGACCAGGAACTGCCAGCCGTCGGCGTAGCGCTTCTCGAACTTGGCGTAGAACGCCTGGTAGTCGTGGTCGAGAAGCGAAAAGGACGCATCCACTCGCCGGAACTGGGGCCAGGGACGCATGCCGTTCACCGGGTAGTTGAGGTCGATGCGCCGCAGCGCGTCTGCGCGCGTCGCCACCCGGGTCAGGTCGAGCGAGAGCGCCATGTCGTCCCGGAGCTGGTGCGCCAAACCCAGGTTGAAGTGGTGCGCGTAGGGCTGCTCGTAGTCGTTGTCCAGGATCGTGATGTTCGGCGGCGCGCCGGAGAGGTACTCCTCGCGGGAACGTCCGCCGAGCGGATCGAGGAAATCCGGGTTGTTGATGACGATCGACTGTCCCTGGTGCCACCAGCGTTCCCCGAAGTTCGTCAGGGTCCGGATGTTCTCGAAGAACTTCCCGTAGCCGCCCTTCACGGTGGTGCGTCCGGTACCGTCACCCGAGAGGTCATAGACAAAGCCGATCCGCGGTCCCCAGTTGTTGCCGTCGCCCCGGGCGTCGGCGCCGTCGTGCCACGGGATGGCCAGCGGGAACTGGATGTCCCGGATGTCCTCGTTGAAGGTGCCGACCTGGAGGTCGTAGCGGAGGCCGAGGTTTAGGGTCAGGCGGTCGCTGGTCCAGTCGTCCTGGGCGTAAATCGAGAAGTGGTGCACCGGCACGTCATCGAACCGCGGTTGGCTCTGGGTGTACTGGATCGGGTGCGTCTCCGGGTTGTTGGGGTCGAAGGGTTCGTCGGTGTCGAAGGTGAAGCGGCCAGCCAGTCCGCCGATGCTGTCCGCCGCGAATTCGATGTAGTTGTAATCCACCCCGAACTTGACCTGGTGGTCGCCGCCCATGCCCCGCGTGAACCAGGTGAAGTCGTCCTTGAACTGCCAGCGGGTCTCGGGGCCCATCTGGTCGTTACAGGACCCCAGGTTGAGGCTGGGCCGCCGGATGTTCGGCTCACAGAGGGCCAGCCGCTCGGCGCTGAAATCGCCCGGGTCGAAAGACCCGTTGCTCCAGGCCGGACTGACCTCGTACTTGGAGAATGCCCGCTGGAAGCGGAACTCGTTCAGGGAGTTGGCGCCGGTCACCGACGTGACCCCGAAGACCTCGGCGTTCCGGGGCACCGCAAAGTCGAAGCCGTGGATCCGGGATCCACCCGCGGTGAGGTTCGGGCGGTACTCGTTCTCCCAGGCGATCCGGAGCCAGACCTGGTGGTCCTCGTTGAGCTGGTGGTTGATGCGGGCGAGCCACATGTAGCGCCACTCGTCCTTGGGGAAGGTTCCGTCGTATTGCGGGTGAACGCCCCGGGTATCAATGTCGTAGAACAGCTCCTCGTTCGTTCGCTCGTAGGCGAAGAAGAAGTGGGTGCGGTCCTCCACGATGGGGCCGCCGAAGGAGCCCCCAAACTGGTGCCGGCGGTAGTCCGGCTTCTCGAAGGTTGGGTCCTTCTCCGCGAACTCCTTCTGCTGGTGGGTCAGCTCGGTGAGCCCCTTGTCGCGGAAGAACCAGAAGGCGCTGCCCGCGAAGTTGTTCGTGCCCGACTTCGTCGCCACCGTCATGAGCCCGCCGGTCGCGAGCCCGTACTCCGCCTTGAAGTTGCTGGTGGTCACCTGGAACTCGCCGATGGCGTCCATCGGGAAGTTCTGGCGCGCCTCGCCCATCTCGGCCCAGGTGTTGTTCACCCCGTCCACGATGAAGGCATTCGCGTAGTAGCGGCCGCCGGCGCCCATGTTCACGTTGCCGCGGTAGTAGTAGCCGCGGATCGCGTCCTGGCTGGTGCCGGGGGTGAGCAGCGCGAGGTCCACCCAGCGGCGGGAGGCCACCGGGAGATCCTGGATCTGCAGATCCGACACCGATGTGGAGATGTCGGAACGCCGGGTGTCCAGCAGCGGCGCCGTTCCGGTCACGGTGACCGTCTCCTCGACCTGGGCGAGCGCCAGCTCCTGGTTCATGACGATCGTCTGCTGAATGGTCAGGATGACTCCGGTGGTCTCCACTGTCTGGAAGCCGGAGAGTTCGGCTCTCACCGTGTAGGTCCCCGGCAGGAGCGCAGGAAGGCGGTAATCGCCGGTCGCGTCGGAGGTGGAACTCCGGGAGACCCCGGTGTCCTGGTTCACCGCGGTGACGGTGGCGCCCGGAAGGACCGCCCCGGTGGAGTCAATGACCTGACCCTCGATCTGCCCGTACTGGGCAAGCGCCGGCGTTGCGAGGAGGAGGGCGGCCACCATGACGGCCGCCCCCGAACAGATACAGGCTCTCCAGCACCTCCTGCGACGCGCTGGGCTGCTGTATCTCGTCGTGGTGGCCATCTTGGCGCTCCTCCTCAGTGGAATGAAACGACGGAATGCGGCCCGGTCCGAGGACCGGGCCGGTTTGGAAAGTGTCAGGTTCTCGCTGGTCATGCCTCCTAGTCGGCCTTGAACATGGCCATGAGGACGGTCTCGCCCCACTCGAAGTGGAGCATGCCGTCATTCCCCATACCGTGGAGAACAACGGTGAACTGCTCGCGCGCCTCGCCCGGATGCACCATGAGCGGAATCTCGGCGATGTCCATCGAGGCGTCATGCTCGGTGCCCCACTGCCCGGTCTGGGAGTTCACCAGCAGCGTCCAGCCATCTCCCATCTTCTTCGCGAAGAGGCTGTAGGAACCGGCCGCGATCTTCGTCCCCGCGAAGTCCAGGTCGCCGCTGGTGGTCAGGGTGGTGGAGGCGTCGGCGCCGAGCCGCCACACCATGCCGTCGGTGGCCTGGCCGAGCATGTCGCGGCCTTTCAGGCTGGGGCGGCCGTACTCGATCGAGACCTGGGCGCCGCCCACGGTGGCCTCGACGCTGCCTCGCGGACTCTGCGCGAAAGCGGCCGGGACAGCGAGAAGAAGGCCGGCGAGAACGCCGGCGATGAATCGGGTTTTCATGTTGGCTCCGTTTCCGAGGTTTGGTTGCATGACGAACGTTCAGACGGTCACGGGGACACGTCGGGGAATGGATTTGGCGGGGGCGCGACTGCGGATGCCGATGACCCGGCCCTTTTCGGGAGGCTCCGGCATCCCTTCCAGGCGCCCGGCGATCTCCTCGAGCAGCGCGTGGTACTCGGCCGGCATCGGCGCCGAGCGGCGGGTTCTCATATCGACGTAGACGCCGATGTGCTCGCAGGTGGCGGCGAGGACCAGCTTTCCGTCCGGCGACTCCGGCTCACCGAAGAGGCGGAGGAAGGCGTGGACCAGCTTCTCGCTGAAGTCGAGGAGCTGATAGGTGACGAAGAACGCGCGCCCGGGATGCAGTTCGTGCTGATAGGTGACGTGGTCTTCCAGCGCAAAGGTGGATCCGTAGTCGTTGTCGTTGTCCCAGAGTCCAATGCGGCTCAACATATGTTGGGTAGCCAGATCGAAAGCCCGCCGATAGTACACGACGTTCATGTGGCCGTTCCGGTCGGTCCAGTCGGGCGCGACGACGCCCTCGTAGATGCGGAACCCTCGTTCGGGGTCGAGGACCAGGTCGGGAGGCAGGCGAAAGGGCACGGCGACCCGGTAGATTACGTGAACGGCGGGCTGACGGTTCCAGGCGGGGCCCCATAATGAGACCTGAGGTTCTGCGTTTTCGCCCGTCTGGGGCGGGCGATGCCGGCCGGAGGCCGGCGCTCCGAGGAGGGCTCGTCATGCCGTTTGCCGCTCGCTGTTCCACGCCCGCGCTGTCCATCGCAGCGCTGCTCGCCTCCGCGTGCGCGCCCGACTGGCCGCCGCCGCCGGACACCCGGGTCGAGGTGGTCACCGACACCATCCACGGGGTCGAGATCCCCGATCCCTACCGCTGGCTCGAGGACCAGGACAGTCCGGAGACCCGGGCATGGATCGACGCCCAGAACGAGTACGCCCGCCAGATCGTCTCGGACACCGTACTCGAAGGCCGGATTGCCGCCCGGCTGAGCGAGTTGATGCAGGTGGCGCAGGTCTCGGCGCCGCGGGAAGCCGGAGACTCCGAGCTCTTCACCCTGCGGCGCGCCGGGGAACTCCAGGCCCGCATCTACCGGCGCCCGAAGCCGGAGGGGGAACCGACTGGAGAGCGGCCCGACCCCGACGGGGAATACGAACTCCTCCTCGACGCCCAGGCGCTCGGGTTCGACGACTGGGCGAGCGTCGACATCGTGGACATCTCTCCCGACGGGAAGCTCCTCCTCTACCGGATCCGGGACGGCGGGCTCGACGAGATCATGGTGCGCCTCTTCGACCTCGAGACGCTGGAGGACCGGCCCGAACGGCTGCCCGAGGCGCTCTACGGGAGCATCGCCTTTGACGGGAAGGGCGAGGGCTTCTTCTACGTGCATCGGTCACGCCGGGACGGGCCGCGCGCCCGCTACCACCGGATCGGCACCGAGATGAGCGACGACCGGGAGATCTTCGGCGAGGGCTACGGGCCCGAGACCTTCCTCCGGCTCGAGGAGATCGAGGACGGCCGCCTGCTGCTCCTCAGCATCTCCCACGGCTGGATGCGGAACGACATCCTCGTGATGGACCGGCAAAGCGGCGAGGTCCACCCGGTCATCGAGGGCGAGCGCGCCCACGTCAATGCCCGCTACGAGGAGGGCCGGTTGCTCCTCACCACCGACCTCGATGCGTCCAACTACCGGGTGGTGGCGATCCCCACCGTGGGCGTGGACCCCTCGCGCTGGTCGGACCGCTCCCGCTGGACCGACTGGATCCCCGAGCAGGAGCACCTGCTTCGCGGCTACACGACGATCGGGGAGCGGACCTACGTGGAATTGCTCGCGAACGTCGCCTCCCGCATTTTGGTCTTCGAGCCGGGCGACGGAGCGGCTCTCGAGTTGGTGGATGAGATCCCCCTGCCCGAGCACCACACCGCCAGCCTGAGCCGGCTGGGGGAGGACGGGGCAATGCTCACCCTGTCCTCGTTCACCGTCCCGCCGACCCGCTACCGGCTCGATCTCGAGACCTGGGAGCGGGAGCCCATCGAGCCGCCCCGCCCCGAGTACGACGGCAGCGGCGTCCTGGTGGAGCAGGTCTGGTACACGTCGAAGGACGGGACCGAGGCGCCGATGTACATCATGCGGCCGCGCGGGGTGGAACTGGACGGGAACCTCCCGACCCTGCTCCACGGCTACGGCGGCTTCAACGTGAGCGTCACCCCGTCCTTCCGGGCGCAGGCGGCGGTCTGGGTCGAAGCGGGGGGCGTCTTCGCGGTGGCGACGCTGCGCGGCGGGAGCGAGTTCGGCGAGGACTGGCACCGCGACGGCATGCTGGAGAACAAGCAGAACGTCTTCGATGACTTCATCTCCTCGGCCGAATGGCTCATCGCGAACGGCTACACGAACCCGGACCGGCTCGCCATCATGGGAGGAAGCAACGGCGGCCTCCTGGTGGCCAGCTCCTTCACCCAGCGTCCCGAGCTCTACCGCGCGGTCTATTGCGGTTTCCCCGACCTCGACATGATCCGGTTCTACACGTTCACCGAGACGAACAACATGCCGGCGCTGCTCGAGTACGGAAACGGGGGCATCCCCGAACAGTTCGAGTTCCTGCGGCAGTACTCGCCCTACCAGGCGGTCGAGGACGGGACCGACTATCCGGCGGTGATGTTCACCCAGGGCGACCTCGACACCCGGGTGCCGCCCCTCCAGGGCCGGAAGATGGCGGCCCGGGTGCAGGCCGCCTCCACGTCAGGCCTGCCGGTGATCCTCCGCTACCGGCCGCGGGCGGGGCACGCCGGCGGACGCAGCCGCGTCCCCGACCGCGCCATGGACACGGCGTTCCTCATGATGCAACTCGGCATGACCTACGGCGAGGAGGAGCCGGACTCCTAGAGGCGCAACTCGGAGCGCCGGCCTCCGGCCGGCATCGTCCGCCGCAGGCGGGCGAAACGCCTACCCGGCCGCGCGTCAGCGCTGATCAGGACCCGGCTAGCCCAGCGTCGGCGCGAAGGTCGGGGCTCGGCGCTGCTGCGTCGCCTGCTCGTAGGCGTAGGCGATCCGGATCAGCACCGGCTCGCTCCACGCGCGCCCAAAGAAGGACACGCCCGCCGGCAGCCCGGAGACGAACCCCATGGGCACGCTGATGTCCGGGTAGCCCGCGATCGCGGCCGGTCCCGCGCTACTGCCGCCGTCCAGCCGGTCGCCCTTGATGTGGTCCGTGACCCAGGGCAGGTCGCGGGTGGGCGCGACGATGGCGTCGAGCTCGTGCTCGTCCATGAGGGCGTCGATGCCGTCCTCCCGGTTGGCGCGCTGGATCGTTCGCTTCGCGTTCAGGTAGGCCTCGTCGGTCAGCGGGCCGCGGTTCTCGGACGCGATCATGCGCTCCTGGCCGAAGTGGGGCATCTCCAGCTCGGCGTTCGCCTCGTTGAACTCGATGATGTCCGCGAGCGTGCGTACCGGGGCGTCGGGGCCCAGCGTCGCGAGGTAGGCGTTCAGGTCGGCCTTGAACTCGTACTCGAGGAGGAGCAGCGGAAGCTCGTCGTTCCAGGCCGCCTCGGGCAGGTTCGCGGGATCCACGATCACCGCTCCCGCGTCCGCCATCGCCTGGATGGCGTCGTTGAAGAGCGCGGTGACCCGCGGATCGAAGCCGGTGAAGCTGCGGGCTACTCCGATGCGCGCTCCCTCGAGCCCCGCCGGATCGCAGAACTGCGCGTAGTCGGTGTGGAAATTCCCCTCGCTACCGGAGGTTGCCTCGTCGCGGGGGTCCACGCCCACGGCGCCGCCCAGCAGGATGGCCGCGTCGCGCACCGTGCGGGTCATGGGCCCGGCGGTGTCCTGGGAGTGGGAGATGGGGATGATGCCGGAGCGGCTCCAGAGCCCCACGGTGGGCTTGATGCCCACGATGCCGTTGCTGGATGAGGGGCACATGATGGAGCCGCCCGTCTCGGTGCCCACGGTGAGCGCGCAGAGGTTCGCCGAGGCCGCGGTTCCCGAGCCGGAACTGGACCCGCACGGGTTGCGGTCGAGGGCATAGGGGTTCTTGCACTGGCCACCCCTGGCGCTCCAGCCGCTGGTCGCGCGCTCGCCGCGGAAGTAGGCCCATTCGCTCATGTTGAGCTTGCCCAGGATGATCGCGCCGGCGGCGCGCAGGCGCTCGGCCACGAAGGAGTCCCGCGGCGGGATGGAGCCCTCGAGGGCAAGCGATCCCGCCGTGGTCGTCATGCGGTCGTGGGTGTCGAGGTTGTCCTTCAGCGCGACCGGGATCCCGTGCAGTGGTCCGCGGACTCCGCCGGCGGCGCGCTCGGCGTCGAGTTCGTCCGCGATTTCGAGCGCATCCGGGTTGATCTCGATCATCGAGCGCAGCTCGGGCCCCTGCCGGTCCAGGGCATCGAGCCGCCCGAGGTAGGCCTCGGTGATGGACCGGGCCGTGTGTTAGCCCGACTCCATCATGCGCTGGAGGTCGTCGGCGGTGATATCGTCGAACTCGAACGCCGGGATCTCGCCCTGCGCGCCGCTGTCCGAGGGTGACTCGGACGCGGTCGGAGAACAGGCGAGGTTCGCGGTCAGGCCGGCGCCGCCGGCCGCAGTCGTCTTCAGGAATGCTCTTCGGTTCATGGATGGTCTCCCGTTCGGAACAGCATATTTTTTGCGCAGCGCGTCGGCGAGTGCGAGCGCCCCGCGTGTCGGATCAGTCCACGCGCCGCTGTTCCGCCTCTCGCTGGGCCTGCACGTAGGTCTCGAGCACCCGGTTGATGCGGGTCTGGTAGCCCTTGCCCGGACGCTTGAACCATTGGAGCACCGACCGTCGAATCCGGAGGGAGATCTGTTCGGTACGGTCGGGCTCGACAAGCCTGGCCTCTCGCCAGAAGTTCTCGTCGAGTTCGGGAATGTCGCTGAAGTCGAGAGACTCGTCCTTCACCGCTGGGATCTGCTCGGGTTCAAGCGGTTTGTCGTATGTGCTCATACCAGGCCTGCCTTTCCCTCCTGGACGCTGGACGGGCGGAAATCAACCTCGTTCGGCCGCCACGGTCGGTGTGCGCAACCACGAGTACTGCGACCCCATCCACATCTCCCACGCTGATGTAGCGATCCTCGCCGTACTGCTTGCGGTCGTCGCGGCGGATAAGGAAGGGCTTTTCGAAGATTCTGGTGGCGGTGATGAAGCTCACGCCGTGCTTCCGGATGTTGGCGCGATTCTTCGTTTCGTCCCATTCGAACTCCACGATGTATATACAGAAAGTATTTATACCACACCGAGCAACACCCGCGGCCGGCTCTACCGGCCGCGGAATCTGCCGTCGCTAGGAAGTCGCGGTCCAGCCGGCCGGCGGGCGGTCGAACCAGACGTGGACCTGTCCGGTTCCCACCGCGTTCTCGTAGTCGGAGTACATCCGCCCCGGCGCCTTGCAGTCGGCGCCGCCGGCGGCGGCGACCGCCATCAGGTAGTGGCCGAAGCGGCCCTCCGGGGCGAAGCGCGCGTAGTCGTCCATCGTCCCGATGACACGCCGGTGGTCGCCCGCCTGCAGCCACTCGAGCCGCTCCTCGTCGGCGGCGCGGGCTTCCGGCGTCCGCACGTGCACCGGATCGGACGCCTCGTGGAGCGGGAGTTCGGGCAGCGGCCAGAACCGGTGGCTCATCCCCCCGGAAGCGAGCAGGACGGTGCGCCGCCCGGTCTCTTCCACCGCCTCGCCGAGCGCCTGCCCCATCGCCAGGAAGTCCGGCGTGGTCCCCGTCTGGCAGCAACTCACCGAGACCACCCGCTCGCCGCGCCAGAGGTAGTGGAGCAGGTTGATCGTCGGGTAGTGGACGGGGAGGTAGGGGTCCTCCGAAGCGTGCGCGGGCTGCCCGAGCCGCTGCGCCGCCGTCTCGGCGGCGTGGGCCAGTTCCGGATCGCCCGGATAGTCGTAGGGAACGCCGTGCATTCCGCGGGGCAGCTCGTCCGAGGTGTAGCGGCCGGAGCGGCGCGCCTGCGCGGCCAGCAGGTGCTCCACCGTGCTCGCCCAGTGGGTGTCCAGGATGACGAAGGTCTCGGGTTCCAGCTCGTCGAACACCTCGTTCCGGAGCCGGCGGAGACCGGGAACCAGGCTGATCTCCTTGCCCTCGTTCAGCTCCCGGCGCACCTCCTCGGGCAGCATGATGGTCGGGACGTGGGAGAGGAGGCCGAAGCCGACAACCGCCATGAACTACTCCTGACCGCGAGAGAGAGTCTCGCCCCCGCGGAAGGTAAGGCCGACCCGCCGCCAGCAGCCGCCGAGCATCTCGCGGGGCGCGAGCGACAGGAGTTCCTCGGTGGGCGAAGGAAAGACGTGGAGCGAGGCTTCGCCGACATACGCGGTCCCGAGTTCCACCTCCGAGCTCACCTTGACGATCTCGTGGAGGGAGTCGCCGCCGTCGGCTTCCACGGCCGGCAGGAGCCGGTGGTGGAGCATGGGATGGGCGTTCACGAAGCCCGCGCTCTCCGCTTCCCCGGTGATGGTCAACTCCGCTTCCATGAGTCGGCGGTAACCCGCCGCCACGGTCGCTCCGAAGCGTCCGCCGGGGGCCAGCCGCGGTCCGGCGCGGCCGATGAGCGCCGGCCGGGTCATCCAGATCTCGCCGAGTTTCTTGGGATAGCCCTGGATGTGGCCGCGCAGCAGCGAGGCGTCCTGGTCCACCCAGATGAAGACGCAGCGCGACCAGTCGCGGTCCCGGTAGCGGCAGCGGACGACCAGCAGGCACTCCTTGTACTGGGAGCGCACCGGATCGAGCTCCTCGTTTCCGGATTCGCTCTTCCACTGCCACTCGGCCCAGACGGCGGCCACCGCGTCCGGGCGGTCGGCCACCGGCTCGAGCGGCGGCGGAAGCAGCGCCGCCACCGCGCCGGGCTCGGCGAGATACTCGACAGTGAGCATCTCCCCCGAGTAGTGCCATGGCGGCGGCGGGAGCAGCGACGCCTGCCCGGAGGGCGTGCGGGGAAAGAGGAAGCCGCTGGTCATCGTCAGGCGTCCCAGACTACCCGCACGCTCTTCGGGCCGCGGAACTCGAAGCCGCGGAGCGTCACCTCCTCGTCCGGGTGCAGCCGCAGACCCGGAAGGTTCCGGAACAGCCGCTCGGCGCCGATCCGGATCTCCTGCCGCCCGAGCCACTCGCCGATGCAGCGGTGGACGCCGAGGGCGAAGGCCGCATTGCCGCCCTCGGTCCGGGTCGGGTCGAGGCGTTCCGGATCGCGGAAACGGGCCGGGTCGAGGTTCGCGGCACGGAGGATGCCGGAGACGAGGACGCCCTCCGGGAGGCGCACTCCCGCGAGTTCCGTCTCCCGGGTGGTCGTGCGGGTGATGGTGCCGACCGGGGTGTAGCGGCGGAGCACCTCGTCCACCAGCCGTCGCATCCCCGCGGGGCTCGCGAGCGCCTGCTCGCGGAGGCCGCCGTCGCTGAGCATCGTCCAGACCACGAGCCCGATGCCGTCCCGCGGTTCGTTGATTCCGCCCGAGATCATCAGGCGGACGTTGTTGACGATCTCGGCGGCGGTGAGGTCCTGCTCAGCCTGGAGGATATGAAGCAGGCCGCAGGCCTCAGGGCGCTCGCGCAACGCGTCGAGCTTCGCGAGCACCGCTGTTTCGACGGCATCCGCGGCGCGCCGGCCGACGGCGAACGCCTCCGGTTCCTGCTCGAAGTTGGCGACCCCGATGCAGAGCCCCTCGCACCAGTCCCAGACCTCGCGGAAGTCGTAGGCGTCGAGCCCGAGGACGGTGGCGAGCGAACCCGCGCTCACGAGCGCCGCGTAGCCGCCGATGATGTCCGCCTCGCCGTCGTCGCGCATGGACTCGATGAGGCGGTCGCACATCGCGGGGAGTTCGTTCTCGGCGAAGGAGCCGCTGCGTCCGGCGCGCAGGAAGGGCGGCTTGCAGGCCTTCTGGAGACGCGTGCAGGCCGGCGGATCGAGCGTCAGCATGTTCTCGCCGAGCGTCCGGGCCAGGAAGCTCGGCTCGGTACAGGCGCTGAAGACCTCCGGGTGGTCCTCCATGGCCTGGACATCGTCCCAACGGGTCACGAACCACATCTCGAGCGACGGGATCCAGGCCACGGGTTCCTCCTCGCGCAGCCGGGCGAGGATGGGATCGGGGTCGCGGTCGAGATCCTCGGCGGTGACGGTGGCGGCGAAGCTCATGGGCGGGCGACCGTCCCGAGGGGCCTCAGAGGTAAGGGATGTATTCCCGCTTCTCCCAGTCGGTGGTGTGGGCGCGGAACCGCTCCCACTCGCGGCGCTTCACCGTGACGTGCATTCGGACGAACTCCTCCCCGAAGGCTGCCACCAGGTCCTTGTCCCCCTCCAGATCGTCGAGGGCCCGTCCCAGGTCGTCGGCGACCGTGACCTGGCACTCCGACGCCTCCAGGCAGTCGCCCTTCTCCTCGGGGGGCGGCGTCATCCCGACGCGGATGCCCAGCAGCGCCGCCAGCAGGGTGGCCGCCACCCCGAGGTGCGGGCCGCAGGACCCGTCCGCAAGGCGGTGCTCGACCCGCGACCCCGCCCCCCGCTCCAGCGGGATCCGCACCGCACAGCCGCGGTGGTCGTGGCCCCAGTTGGCCCAGTAGCCGCTCATCTGACCCGGGCGGAGCCGCCGGTAGGCGTTCACGGTGGGCGCCACCGCGCCGGCGAGACCCCGGTGGTGATGCAGCAGGCCGGCCACCGTGGACCAGGCGAGCTTCGAGAGCCCGCCCTCGCCTCCGGGATCGCCGAAGACGTTCTTGCCGTCCTCTTCGAGGCTGAGGTTCACGTGCAGGCCGGACCCGCCCCGGTCGCTGAAGGGCTTCCCGATGAAGGTGAGGTGGTAGCCGCGCTCGGCGGCCACCTCGCGGGCGAGCAGCTTGAAGAGGAACGCCTCGTCGGCGGCAGCGAGGGCGTCGTTCTTCCCGAGGGTCAGCTCGAACTGCCCGTCGTCGTACTCGCTGTGGAAGGACTCGAGCACGATGCCGCAGCGGTCGGCGGCGTCGAGCACCGCCTCCATGACCCCGCCGGGATCCATCAGCGGTCCGGAACCGTACACGTGCGAACCCGGCGTGTGGACCGGCCGGAAGCCGCCCTCGCCGTCCGGTTGCAGCAGGAACGCCTCCAGCTCGATGCCGACCACGGGAGTCCGGCCATCGGACGCGTGCTCGGCGATCGCGCGCTTCAGGATGCGGCGGGAGGAGCGTTCGAGCGGCTTGCCGTGCTGCTCGAGGTCGGCGACCACGACGCCGGTCCCGTCGCTCCAGCCGGGCCGGATCGCGGCGGGGTCGAAGACCGCGCGCATGTCGGGCAACCCATCGAGGAGGCCCGAGTTGGGATAGGCGTCCATCTCCCGGTCGAAGCCGAGCGCGAAGGTCGCGAGGCAGTGCCCCGTTTCGGCGGATCCGGGAAGGAGGAGCTTGCCGCGGGCGAGCCCGAGGTGGTCGGGCCAGAGCGCCCGGACACGGCGGTAGGGGTGGTCGGTCACGGCGCGGGGGGTTGTATCACTTCGGCCTCGGACGCAGGACCAGCGCCGCGATGGTGCCGCTCGCGAGGAAGAAGTAGATGGGATAGATCGCGATGGCGAACTCCCAGCGGTCCACCGCCAGCAGGTTGAACGTGTTCCCGGCGATGAAGAGCGCCCAGGCCAGGCGGTCTTCGGTATGCGGCGCGACCCAGGCCTTCCTGATGGTCGGGACGGCGCCCGCGAAATCCACGCCGAGCGTCGTGACCAGGGCCACGACCGGATTGTCGAACAGCCACCAGAGCAGGAGACCGGCGCCGGCGCCCATGAGGCAGCCGCGGTCGAGGGGAGTCGAACCGCCCTCGCCGTAGCGGATGCTCAGCAGCGCCGTCACCAGGGAAGCGACGAAATAGCTCACCGCGACCCAGATCGTGGTGTCGGCCCCGGAGAAGTAGTAGCTGGCCAGGAGCACCGCGCCGGTCGTGGTCCAGATCCACCAGGTGGCCCGGTTCGGGCGGGTCTCGCCGCGCAGGATCGCGATGATGTAGGGGACGAACGCCACCAGCGACAGCACGCCGGCCACCCACCCGGCGACGACGGTGAACGGCGGCATCAGGGGCCCAAGACTATGCGGCCCACGGTCCTTTAGGCTAGGAGCCTGTGGGAACGCGTTTCGCCGTCGCGACGCTGTGTCTGGCGGCCATTGGCGCAGCCGCGGGTTGCGGAGCGCCCGAAGAGCCACCCGGCACGCCGCTCGCGGTTTCGGTGGCGCAGCTCGAGACCCTCTTCGACGAGATCGTCGACAAGACCGAGCGGCGCGAGGCGTTCTCCGAAGTCAAGGAGGAGACCGGCTCGTTTTCCGCGCTCGACGAGATGCGGGCGCTCCGTTCTGAATTCGTGGCCGCAGAGACCGAGGAGGACCTCTTCTACGCGTTGGTGAAGCTCTCGAACGCGCGCCGGGACCGCCACCTGAGCGTGAACCCCGTCGAGGGCGGCCTGACGGTCCCTGAGACCCCCGGCCTCGCGGCGCCGGTCCTCGTCCTTCCCGACTTCTCGGACCTCGACAACCCGCAGTTCTTCGTCGCCCGGGTCGGGATGGACCTGCCTTCCCCCGAGCCCGGCGATCTCATCGTGGCCGTGAACGGCCGGCCCATCCCGGAATACGTCGCCGAGTTCACCCAGTGGATCCGGCACTCGACGCGCTACGGCCTCTATTGGCACATGGCGCGCGAGCTGCCCCTGATGGTGCGGAACGTCCCGCCGCGGCTCTACGCCGAGAGCCTGAACCTGACGCTGCAGGACGCCGCCGGCGACCGCTACGACGTGTCCCTGCCCTACGGGGACCGCGACACGCACGCCGTCGCGCCGGAGCCGGAGTACGGGGGATTCGACCCGGTGATGGAACGCGAGAACTTCCACGTCCACGTGAACGCGGCGGAGCGGATCGTCCTGCTCCAGTGGCTCGACTTCGAGCGCTCGCTGATCCAGGACGTCATGGACCTCATGGAACTCGCGGAGGGCGACGAACTGCTCGACCACGACCTGATCATCGACGTGCGGGGAAGCAGCGGCGGCTCCTTCGGCGCCTACGCGATCCAGCGGCTCGTGAGCCGTCCCTTCCGGACGACGTTCGGAAACGTCCGCATCAGCGACGCCGGCGAGGCACTCATCGAGCGCTTCCAAAACCTCGAGGTGGATGAGGACGCGCCCGACGTCTTCGGGCTCAACCTCAGCCGGAGCTGGCTGATCGACTGGGCGCGGACCGACGCCGCGGAGGCGATCCGCCGGGGCGACGCATACACGCCGCCCACCCCGTTCAAGCTGGCCCACCTGCCCCGGGACGCCGGCGGCACGCTGGAGCCCGCTCCGATCCACTTCCGTGGCCGCACCGCGATCATCGGCGGGCCGCACGGAGGCTCGCACCTCGACCAGTTCCTCTCGATGTTCGCCGACAACGAACTCGCCACCGTCATCGGGATGCCGACCGGGGGCTACAGCAATACCTGGGAGCACGAGGAGGTGCTCACCTTCCCCGGGACGGACCGGCCGGTGGCGGAGTTCATGTGGAACATCGGGCACACCCTGCGCCCGAACACCGAGATCCTCGAAGGCAACCCGGTGTTGCCGGACGTCCACGTGCCCCTGACCCGGGAGAACTTCCGCACCTACGACCGGGAACTCGTGGAACGGGCGATGGACGCCCTCAGGCAGCCGTGACGACCTTGCCGAACCGGCTCCGCTCCCTCGACGCGTTCCGCGGGGCGACGATCGCCGGGATGATCCTGGTGAACAACCCCGGAAGCTGGGCCCACGTCTATCCGCCGCTCCTCCACGCGCCCTGGCACGGCTGGACGCCGACCGACCTCATCTTCCCGTTCTTCCTGTTCATCGTCGGGGTGGCCATCCCCTTCTCCCTCGGCCGGCGGGTCGAAGCCGGCGCCGAGCGCGGGAAGCTGTTCCTCCGGGTTCTGCGCCGAAGCGCCATCCTGATCGCGCTCGGGCTTTTCCTGGCGGCCTGGCCGTTCCTGGATCTCGGCTCGCTCCGGCTGCCCGGTGTGCTGCAGCGCATCGGGGTGGTCTATCTGGCCGCCGGAGCGGCGTTCCTGTGGCTGGGCCGGCGAGGGCTCGCGGCCCTGACGGCCGTCTGCCTCGTCGGCTTCGCCGCCGTGATGCGGTTCGTGCCGGCGCCGGGCGGAGCGGCCGGCGACCTGGAACCCGGGACGAACATCGCAGCCTTCCTGGACCGCGTCCTCCTCCCCGGAACCCTCTACCAGGGCACCTGGGATCCCGAGGGAGTGCTCTCCACGGTCCCGGCGGTCGCGACCGCCCTCCTCGGGATCTTCTGCGGGCAGTGGCTGCGGTCGGCGAACCTCCCGTCGCAGAAGACGACCGGCCTGCTCACCGCGGGATTCGCGTTCCTGACCGTGGGCTGGCTCTGGAACTTCTGGCTGCCCCTCAACAAGAACCTCTGGACCAGCTCCTACGTGCTCTTCACCGCGGGCATCGCGCTCTCGATGCTGGCGTGCTGCGTCCTGATCATGGACCTGCGGGCGCCGCCGCGCTGGACCGCACCGCTGGAATCGCTCGGGAAGAACGCCATCCTTGTGTTCGTCGGGTCCGGACTGGTGATCAAGACCATGCTCCTCTTCCCCGAGCGGGGCGACGGCTCGGCCTACACTCGGACCTACGAGGTCTTCTTCGCCTCCTGGCTCGGGCCCCTGAACGGGTCGCTCGGTTTCGCGCTCGCGAACGTGGCGGTCTGGACGGCGATTGCCGTGTTCCTCGACCGCAAGCGGATCTACCTGAAGGTCTGATCCGGGCGTTTCCTTCCATGCCGGCGCATCGCCTCGCGCTCCTCGGGTGGCTGGCGACGGTGGCGTGCGGGGACAATCCGGCGCCGCTTCCGGAAAACCCTGCTCCCGACGGGGTCGGCGCGTCTGTTTTTCGCGATGCCTCCGCCGAAGCGGGACTCGACTTCACGCACCGGAGCGGCGCCGCGGGAGACTTCTACCTCCCCGAGATCATGGGCAGCGGGGGCGCCCTGCTGGACTACGACAACGACGGCGACCTGGACATCTACCTGGTGCAGAGCGGCTCCCTTGCGTCGGACGAAGGAGCGGAAAACCGTCTGTACCGGAACCGCATGGCGGCGGACCCGACGGGGCGGGCGCCGAGATTCGAGGACGTAACCGCGGGGACTGGAGTCGGCGACCGGGGCTACGGCATGGGAGTCGCCACCGGCGACTACGACAACGACGGCTTCCTCGACCTCTTCGTGACGAACTTCGGCCGGAACGCCCTCTACCGGAACGAGGGCGACGGGACCTTCAGCGAGGTGGGCAGCGCCGCGGGGGTGGCTGACGGCCGCTGGGGAACGAGCGCGGCTTTCTTCGATTTCGACCTCGACGGCTATCTCGACCTCTTTGTCGTCAACTACGTGGAGTTCCGGGTCAGCCAGAACCCGGTATGCCGTCCCACCGGGGAGCGGGACTACTGCCACCCCAGCAACTTCGAACCGCAGGTGGACATCCTGTACCGCAACCGCGGCGACGGAACCTTCGTCGACGTCACGGCCGCGGCGGGCATTGACCGGGTCTACGGAAGCGGACTGGGAGTCGCAACGATGGACTTCGACGGAGACGGCCGGCTCGACGTCTACGTGGCCAACGACGGAAACGAGAACCAGCTCTGGCGGAACCTCGGGAACGGCGCGTTCGAAGACGTGGCGCTCTTCGCCGGGGTGGCGCTCAACGGCGACGGGGCGGCCGAAGCCGGAATGGGTGTCGCGGTGGACGACTTCGACCGGGACGGCGATCCTGACATCTTCGTGACCCATCTTCGGGACGAGACCAACACTCTCTACGAGAATGACGGGAACGGCCTGTTCGAGGACGCGACCTTTCCCCGGGGGCTCGGGTATCCGAGCCTGGCCGCGACGGGGTTCGGCGTGCAGTGGCTCGACTTCGACAACGACGGGTTCTCGGACCTGTTCGTAGCGAACGGGGCGGTGGCGCTGGGACCGCCGGAGCGGAGCGGGGTTTCCCGCTACGCCGAGCCGAACCAGCTCTTCCGCGGCGACGGCAGCCGTTTCGAACCCGTTTTGCTGGATCCCGGTCCGGCGCCGGAGCTCGTCGAAGTGAGCCGCGGCGCCGCCTTCGGGGACGTGGACGGTGACGGCGATGTGGACGTGCTGGTCTCCAACAACGAGGGGCCGGCCCGCCTGCTCCTGAACGCGTCAGGAGCGGGGCGCCACTGGATTACGCTGAAGCTGAAGCGAACCCGGGGTGAGCGTTTCGGGTTCGGCGCCCAGGTGACGCTCGTCCGACAGCGGGGAGAGCGGGTGCGCAAGCTGGTGGGCAGCGACGGGAGCTACGGCAGCGCCAGCGATCCCCGCATCCACTTCGGACTCGGCGCCGACACGGAGGTATCCGGGGTGGAGGTGACCTGGCCGGGCGGCGCCACGGAGTTCTTTGGCGATGTCGAGGTCAATCGGGAGAACGAACTCGTCGAAGGCGCCGGCTCCAGTGGGTGAAGCCGCGATGACGGCCCGGATGCTGGTGGCGTTCGTGGCCGTCCTCGCCTGGCACGGGTGCCGGGCGGAGCCGACCGGGCCATCCGGTCCCGTCGTGACGGATGAGCAAATGGCATCGCTCGAGCCATCGGCCCGGACCGCCCTCGAGTCCGCCCGGGAGGCGCTCCGGACGCTGAGTCAGGACCCGGAAACGCACGGTCGGCTCGCTGTGCTGCTCCACGCCCACGGCTTCCTGGAAGCGGCCGCGGCGTCCTACGGGAGTGCCCAGGCCCTCGCCCCGGACGACGCCCGTTGGTACCGGCTCGACGCACACCGCGCGGCCGAGGCGGGAAAGGAAACGGAAGCGCTCGCGAAGGCCCGGCGGGCGGTCGAGGCCGACGCGGAATCCGTCGCGGCACGGACCACGCTCGCGGAACTCGAATTGCGGCGAGGCCGCTTGGAGGAGTCCCGGAACCACTTCCACGCGGCGCTCGAAGGAGAACCGGGAAACGTCACGGCGCTCCGGGGCATGGCGACGCTTGCCTTTCGTAGCGGTGACCACGGGGAAGCCGCGCACTTCGCGGAGCGGGGCCTGGCAGTGGCCCCCGACGACCCGAACCTGCACTACACGGCGGCGCTCGCCTTCGAACGGCTGGGCGAGAGCGCCCGAGCCCGGGAACATCTGGCCGCTTCGCGGCGTGGCCCCGCGCGGCGCCCGGCGATCGAACCGCCGCCGGAGATCCGCGCGCTGCGCGGCGGGGGTGCGCGTGCAGCTCTTGCTGCCGGGACGGAACTCCTGGATCAGGGCCGCTACGAAGAGGCCATCCTGGCTCTGACGGCAGCAGCGGAAACGGACCCCGAATCCGCCGACGCCCACAACGCCCTCGGTGCGGCGTTCGAACAAGCCGGAAGACCCGAGGACGCCCGGCTTCGCTACGAGCGGGCGGTGGAGCTGGAACCGGACCTCGCAGCGGCGAGGGGGAATCTCGGTGTCCTGCTCGGCCGCCTCGGAGACCTGGACGGGGCGCTGCAACATCTCGAAGCGGCGGTTCGGCTCGATTCGGGACGGGCTGACGCGCATATAGCTCTCGGCGCCGCACTGGAAGCGAGCGGCCGCACCGCCGACGCGGTTGCGGCGTTCCGGAATGCCCTGGCGCGCGACCCGGCCCTGGGGCGGGCCCACCTTCGCCTCGGAGTGCTACTGGGCGAAGCCGGCCAACTGGAAGACGCCCTTTTTCACCTCCGCGAAGCCAGCGCGTTGGAGCCGGAGTCGGGAGAGGCCCACCACTACCTGTCGGTGGCGCTTCTCCGCCTCGGCGACACCGTGGCAGCGCTGGAGCAGGAACGGCGCGCGGTCGCGCTCGCGGAAGCCGCCGGGGACGCCGATTTGCTCGGGACCGCCCGGTACACCCTGGGAATGCTGCTGCGGGAAGCCGGAAACCTGACCGAGGCGTTGGAAAGCCTCGAAGCGGCTCGGAGCAGGTTTCCGCGAAACACCGACCTGCTCGCCGAACTCGCCCACACCCGGCATCTCGCCGGGGAACACGGCACGGCAATCGAGATCCAGACCCAGGTCGTGGCTGCGCGGCCCCTGGATGCGGAAGCGCACTACCGTCTCGGCGTCTTCTTCGCGGCCGGCGGCGACCGAACCGCCGCTCGCAGGGCCTTCGAAGCGAGCCTGCGCGTCCAGCCCGGGTTCGCGCCGGCCGCGCAGGCGCTCGACCGGCTCAACCGCGAGCGGTGACCCCCCGGCGTTCTACGGCAGCTTCGACCGGATACGGGCCAGGCGTTCCTCGATGACCTGCTGATCCGGCTCCAGCGCGAGGGAACGCTCGAAGGCCGACTCGGCCCCTTCGAGGTCACCGGACTGTTCGTGCGCCTCGCCCAGCGCGTTCAACAGCACGGCGCCGGCCGGGCGGATCGACGCGGCCCGTTCGAGGTAACGCGCGGCATCGGCGAACTGCTGCTTGAAGTAGTGGGCGAAACCCAGGCCGGCGACGACTTCGTACTGGCTTCCGTGGTCGGCCTCGAGCGGTGTCAGAAGCTCCAGGACGCGGTCCGCATTCTCCGTCCTCAGGTACACGCTCGCGAGCCTCCAGCGCGCCGCGGGGAGTTCGGGATTGGCGGCGACCGCCCGCTCGAGTTCCGCCCGCGCCGCCTCGACCCGTCCCAACGCAAGGAACTGGTTCCCCCGCGTCAGCGCGAGCGCGCCCGGCTCAGCGACGTCCGCGCCGCTGCGGTGGACATAACTCGCCCGCGGCACCGTCCGCGGGATGAGCTGGAACTCACCGTCGCGGTCCGCGGTCACCGCCCCCTGGGAATCCCGCAGTTCGACGCGAAGCCAGTGCGTGCCGGTTCCCAGACCCGTGAGATCGAACTCCGCATAGCCCCCGCCGTCCCCGAAATCCCCGGCCGGCAGCACACGTTCGCGAAGCGCCTCGTCGCCCGCGCCAAGGGTGAACCGGACCGTCGAGCCACTCCCCGCCCGCGTCAACTGCACCCCGGCCGTCAGGGAATCGCCGAGAGCGAAGAGATGGTCGGCGGCCGGCCGGAAGTGGTGGCGCCCGCCCGTGAACGCCGCCGGTTGTCCATTCACCACCGGTTCCACCCCGAAAGCGAGCACCGGATCGCTCATCACCGGAACACCCGGGGCCGACTCCGGAACGGAAACCGTCGTCTCGGCGACCGTGAACCGGGTCATCACCCGGTTCCGGAGGATCACGCTCGTTTCGAAGTCGCCGGGCACGAGGGGAAAACTGCCCTGGAAGGCGAAGGGCGAGGCCTGCACGGCTTCCATCTGCGCGGCGGAGAGGTCCACCACAAGTTCGCGATCCTCGGTGTGCACGAGGGTGCCCTCCCGGTCGCGCACCTCGACGCTCAGGTCCAGGATCGTGTAGAAGCGGGATGTCGCCTCGTCGCTCTGGAGCGCCATGTCCTGGGGATCCAGCTCGACCGAGTAGTGGACGAGCGCGCTGGCGTCCGGCGCGAGCAGCATTCGAAAGACACTGCGGTTCAGGACGAAGTTGAAGGAATAGTCCGCGCTGACCAGGTCGCCATACCGGCGGGCGGCATCGAGATAGTCGGTGCGAATTCGCCGTCGCGGCGCCTCCCAGATGCGGTCGAGCAGGATGTCGGTCCCGAGCGACGCCCGGCCGCTGATGAGGTCACCCGGATCGCTCGGATCCAGGGACAACGACGCCCGGCCGAGTTCGGGGGAGATGTCCCCCAGCGTCACGACGATGTGGGCCGGGTCGGTGGTGTCGAGCGAGGCGTAGCGGCCTCGCAGCAGGCTTCTCGGGCCGTCCAGCGCCGGGTGGTAGAGCCGGTATTCGCCGATGTCCCGCGGCCGGAAGAAGACCAGGTAGAAGAACGACGGCAAACCCACCCCGGGCTCGCTCTGGTAGAACCACAGCTCGGTCGAAACGATCTCGTTGAGGCCGTCAAAACGCTGCCGTTCCCGGGGTTCGCCCAGGAGGATGAACATCCGGCCGCGATCCGTCATCCAGCCGGGGCGGGTGGTGTCGTCCGCCAACGAGAGGTTCGCAAACGCGAGACGCCGGTAGTGCTCCTCTTCGGCCTCGTTGGCCGGACTCGCCGGGTCCGGGTCCCGCTTCCGCCAGAACGCTTCGATGAAGCGCTGCCGCTCTTCGAGCGTCTCCAGGGTCAGGAAGAACTCCCGCTCCGCGTCGGTGATGACGTAAACGACTTCCTCTTCCACCCAGGCTCGGTGCTCCGGGGTCAGACGCGCGAGCCGTTCCTCCTCGGTCTGTGCCGCCACCGGCGCCGCGAGCCACGCCGCCAGCAGCGACCAGAGCAGGACGCGGACCGAGTTGTCCATGGCCTCTAGCGTCGAGCCGGTCCCCGCAGCACGGTCCCCGGCTTCGCACCGGTCAGGGAACCGTTTCGAATGACCGGAATCCCGTTCACCAACACGTGAACGATCCCGACCGAATAGTGATGGGGATCGGTGTAGGTGGCGCGATCCTGCACGGTGTCCTCGTCGAAGACCGTGAGGTCGGCGAACTTTCCGGCCTGAACCAGACCCCGATCGTCCTGGCCGAACTGCATCGCCGGCATGGAGGTCATCTTGTGAATGGCCTCCTCCAGGGTGAGCACGCCCTTCTCGCGCACGTAGCGGGACAGGATGCGGGGAAAGGTCCCGTAGCTTCTCGGGTGCGGATAGCCACGCCCGAGGCCCACCGAATCACCGTCGGTCTCGAACATCGCCTGCGGATGCCGCATGATGCGTTCGAGGTCGGCTTCGGCCATCACGTGGTAGATGGCGCTGAACCCTCCGGCGAGCTGGAGTTCGATGACGAGCTGCACACCGGCCTCGACGGAGTTCGGGAGACCGCGGTCCGCCGCCAGATCGGCGAGCGTCCTGCCGCCCAAGTCCGGCATCGACCGGATCACCCGAAACTGGATTCTCGACAGGTCGTCTCCCGTCCACTCCTGCCGCATCCGATCTGCGATCCCGGCCTCGATGCGCCTTCGGATCCCGGGATCCTCGAGGCGCGCCGCCAGCTCCCCGGCGCCGCCCGCGAGCGCCCACGGGGGGAACAGGACACTCGAACCCGTGCTGGCCGCCGTATAGGGGTAGAGATCGTGCTTGACATCGAGCCCGCTCGCCCGGGCCTCGTCGATCATGGCCAGGGTGCGCGCGCTCTGCCCCCACTGCGCGACCCCCATCGCCTTGTGGTGCTGGATCTGCGCCGGGATGGCCGCCTCGCGGGCGATCCGGATGAGTTCGTCCGTTGACTCCACGAGCCCCCGACCCTCGTCCCGCATGTGGGACACGTAGATGCCGCCGTAGCGTGCAGCGATCTTCGCGAGTTCCACGACCTCTTCCGTCCTCGCGTAGTTGGCGGGCACGTAGAGGAGCCCGGTCGAGAGACCCAGGGCCCCGTGCCGCATGGTCTCCTCCACGAGGCGCTTCATCTCCTCGAGTTCGGCGGCAGTCGGCTCCCGATCCTCAAGTCCGAGCACCTGTTTGCGAACCCAGGTGTGGCCCGCGAAGAACCCGACGTTCGGGGCCACCTCCAGACTGGCGATGTACCGGTCGAGCGGCCACGGCTGGTCGCCGCTGTGGAGACTCGCCAGCAGCGTGGTGATCCCCTGGCGGAGGAAGTTCTCCGCGAGCGGATATTCGCGGATGCTGAGCTGTACGTGGGCGTGGTTGTCGATGAACCCCGGGCTGACGATGAGGCCCTCGGCGTTGAGCACTTCCCGCGCTTCCTCGGGGGCGATGCCGTCTCGAGCGACCTCGGCGATCCGTCCGTCGCGGATGCCGACATCGGCGCGGAACCGGGGCGATCCGGACCCGTCGACAACGGTCCCGCCCCGGATGAGGATGTCGAACGGCGCCTCCTGCGATACCGCCGGCGCGAGCAGCAGCGCCAGCACCGGGAGACTCGAAGCGCTCACCACGGGCGCCCTAGCGGGGCAGCTGGAACGTCAGGATCTTCGCCTCCGATCCGTCCGACTGCGAGGTCGCGATCGACACCAGTTGGCGTCCTCCGGCGAGATAAGTGACCGGATTGCCGAAGCCGCCGCCGCCCAGCGGGATCTCCCGGAGCAACGCGCCGTCCGCCTTGTCGAAGATGTAGAGATGGTCGCTCGCCGCGCTGATGAAAAGGAGCCCACCCTCGGTGACGAGCGCCGCGGACTGTCCGTGCTGCGGCGGCCCCACCCCGAGCTGCGGAAGATCCAGGTTCCTCAGCAGGCGGTGGTTGCGGATCTGGGGCGAATCGCCCAGGGGAATCTGCCAGAGCAGTTCGCCGGCGTTCAGGTCGAACGCGGTAAGGGTGGCGTAGGGCGGCTTGTGCACCGGTACGCCGCGGACGAGTTCCAGCCGGGCTCCGAAGCCCGAGCCGCGGTAGTCGGCTTCCACCAGGGGCGAATCGGGTTCCGACACCCGGAACACCGAGGGCCAGTTGGTCGCCTTGACGTAGAACATCCCGGTACCCGGGTCGAAGGCCGCTCCGCCCCAGTTCCCGGCGCCCCAGATTCCCGGCATGATGACCGTCCCCTCCAGGGAGGGCGGGTCGAACAGCGAGCCCAGCCGGTAATCCTCGACGATCTCGAGCGCCCTGGCCTTCAGTTCCGGGGTGAAGTCCATCAGATCGTCCTCGGTGAACCCCTGCCGGCCGAACGGCGGCGGCTTCGTGGGGTAGGGCTGGGTTGCGGCGGCGCGCTCGCCGGGCACGTCGCTGGCCGGCACCGGGCGGTCCTCGATCGGCCACACCGGCTCGCCGGTGACCCGGTCGAAGACATAGACGAACCCGGTCTTCCCCACCACGGCGACCGCATCGATGGTCTCGCCGTCCACCTCGATGGTGATCAGGTTGGGCGGGGCGGGAAGGTCGTAGTCCCAGATCCCGTGACGCACGGTCTGGAAGTGCCAGACCCGCCTGCCGGTGTTGGCGTCGAGGCACACGATGGATTCCGCGAAGAGATTGTCCCCCTTGCGGTGGCCGCCGTAGTAGTCGTTGTTCGGCGTACTGATGGGCAGATACACGAGTCCGCGCTCGGCGTCCACGGTGAACGGCGCCCAGACATTGGCCGATCCCGTATAGGACGCGGAGCCGTCCTCCCAGGTGTCGTTGCCGTACTCGCCCTCCTGCGGGATCGTGTGGAAGCTCCACACGAACTCGCCGGTGCGGGCGTTGAACGCCTGCACGTCGCCGGGAGGGTTCCGCGGGAAGATCCGGTTGTCGGGAACGCCGCTGCCGACGATGACCAGGTCCTTGTAGATGACCGGCGGCGAGGTGTTCGTGTACAGGAGCCGGTTCGTTTCCCACATGAGGTTCTCGGTGAGGTCCGCGACCCCGTCCTTGCCGAACGACTGGATCGGCTCCCCGGTCAGCGCGTCGAGTGCGACCAGCATCCAGCGGCTGTTGATGAAGACGCGCCGCTCCTCGCCGTCGGTCCAGACGGCAACGCCGCGGTGGCAGAAACGGCAGCCCCGCGGAAGGTTCCCCCACTCGTAGGCGCGGGGGTCGTAGGCCCAGAGTTCCTCCCCGGTGGCAGCGTCGATCGCCGCCACCCGGCTGTAGGAGGTGCTCACGTACATGACCCCGTCGAGGACAACCGGCGTCCCCTGGAACTTGCCGGGCGCGACCTGTTCGCCCCGGATCGGGGAACTGGCCATTGAGAGGGGTTCCTCCCCGGTTTCCCAGCTCCACGCGACTTCGAGCCGGTCCACGTTGTCCCGGTTGATCTCGTCGAGCCAGGAGTACTTCATCCCGCCCGGATCTCCGCCGTGGGTCTCCCAGTCGGCTCTTTGCGCGTAGGCGCCGGAAAGCGGGAGCACCAGCGCCGCCAGCGCGACGGCGAATCCGGTTCTCGCAGTCCTCATCGTCCTTGCTCCCCCACGGGTCAGCGGCGGTACGGCCGGCCGTCCTTGACCACCAGTACGGGGTCGTCGAGGGCCATGATGTCGAACCGCGGGTCGCCGTCGATAACGATTATGTCCGCGAGCTTGCCCACCTCGATGGTGCCCAGTTCGTTACCCATTCCCAGAATCCGGGCGTTGATGCGGGTCGCGGCGGCGATCGCGTCAAGGGGCGCCATCCCAAGGTCCACGTGGGCCTTGATCTCGCGCCAGAGCGCCTCGGTGTGGAAGTTCAGGGGAGTCCCCGAGTCGGTGCCCATCCCCATGACGGCGCCCCCCTCGATCCACTGCCCGAGCGACGCGTCGCCGAAGAACATCTGCCGGGGGGTGGTCTGGAAGTAGCCGAGGGTGTGGAAGTTCTCGAAGCTTCTCTGGAATTCCGCGTACATGGCCGAGGGCAGGTCTTGGCGGAGCCGCGGATCCTGGAGCCGCTCGGGGAACTGCACCGTCGCCGGGAACACCCAGACGCGATGGGCGCCGGTGATCACCACCGGCCGGCCGGCCACCACGATGTCGCGGAGGAGCTCCGGCTCGTAAGGTGGGGTTCCCGCCGAGCCGGCGTGAGTAAGCACGTCAATTCCGGTCTCGAGGGCGTTCCTGACCTCTTCCGGCCCGTATACATGAGCGTGCACGCGCAGACCGTGTTCGTGCGCGGTGTCCGCGATTGCCCGGTAGTCCTCCCGGGTGAGGCCGGCCCAGGCCTTGATCACGTCCACGCCCGCCGCGGCGAGCCGTTCCACGGCCGCGGACGCCTCCTCGGGAGACGAGACGCCGATCTGAAACTCCTCCGGCCAGAACCGGACCGCGCTGGTGATCCAGGGGCCGCTCATCAGCAGCCGGGAACCGGGGATCTCCCCGCGCGCGATCCGGTCCCGCACCGAGAGGCTGGCCTCCAGGGGCGCCGCCAGATCGACGGCGGTGGTCACTCCGGCGAGCAGGAGCTGCTTCGCGGAGATTTCCATGACCTGTTCGATGGAAATCCCCTCCTCCTCGAGCCAGGAGAACCAGCGGCCGTAGGAGCCGTGTCCGAGGATCGCGAGATGGGCGTGCAGGTCGATCAGGCCCGGGAGCATGACCCGCCCGCTCGTGTCGATGACTTCCGCGTCTTCCGGAATCTCGATCTCGGCGGCCCGGCCGACGGCAACGATCCGGTCCCCCTCGATCACGACCGCAGCGTGGTGCACCGGGGGTACTTCGTAGCCGTCGAGGAGCATCCCCCCGACGAGGGCACGTCGCTGCTGCGCGCCCGCCGGCAACGCGAGCACCAGCGCGAGGACCACGAACATCACGAGCCACCGGGCGCGGTGGTGGACTCTCGTTACAGGGACCGCCATGGGTCTACCTCCTGAGTGCGGGCATCCCCGGATGCCGCGGGCCCGCGGGCAGAGAATGGGTTGCCGTTTCGGCGGGCGGACGGGCTCGACGCCGCCCCCCCGACCGGATTCACGGCCCCTCCGATCTTGAAAGGGGGAGCTCCGTCTCCGCCGGCTTCCAGCCGAGGTCACGACCGATCTCTTCCGCGGAACGCAGCGTGAGCGCGGAGAAAGTCAAGGTGCCGTTGGTGCATCCACCGGTCGGCAGCGTCGAGGCGCCCACCACGAACAGGTTCTCGTGGTCGTGGGTCCGCCCGAAGCTGTCGCAGACGCTCTCGGACGGGTCCGTTCCCATACGGCAGCCGCCACAGGGGTGGTCGAGATAGGTGCTGTACTGCGTGTCCAGGATGGCGCGGTCGTCGGCGAGCCGGCCGAAAACTCCCAGGATGTGCTCCCTGGTGGCGGCCTCGCGCGCCCGGGTGGGCTCGTCCAGGTGGTGCTCAACCCGGGGCAGCGGATCGCCGTAGCGGTTCCGCCGGTTCGGATCGAGCGTTAGCGCGCTGTCGCGGGCGGGGTGCACGTCGTAGTAGGCGCGCACCCGCGCAATCCCGCGCCGGGTTCTGGACCTCCAGTCCTCGAGCAGGTCGTCGCCCAGCAGCACCGATCCCGAGTCGTCGCGGAGCCGCGGCCCCTGCCCGTACTCGTTCTCCCACACCCGCAGATCGTGCCGAACGAAGGGCCGGTCCGAGGGGCAGCGGAAGAACTCCCGGGAGACCAGGCTGTGGGACATCATGCCCGGGTAGAGCCGGGTATCGGTTTCCATGATGGCGCTGACGAACGAATGACCGGTGAGGTAACGCCCGACCAGACCGGAGCGGTTCGCCAGGCCGTCGGGGAACCGTGCACTTGCCGACAGCAGCAGCAGGTGGGAACTCCAGACGTAGCCGGAGGCGATCGCGAAGATCGGTGCGCGGTATTCCACCTCCTCGTCGGGCCGGTCGCGGTGGAGACCCCGGGCGGCGACGATACGAGAACCCGATTCGTCCGGTATCAGCTTCCGGATGAGGGTGCGGTCGTGCAGGGTCAGCCGGCCCTCGTCCAGCAGCTTCCGGAACGTGAAGTCCGGCGAGTAGCGCGCGCCGGTGGGGCACACGGTGCAGGTGTTGCAGCGCATGCACACGCTGCGGCCGTCGTAGGGGACCGTGTTCTTCGCCTCGGGCGTGCCCTGGAAGCGAATGCCGCTCTTCTCCGCCCAGCCCTTCAGTTGCTGGAGGTTGTAGGAGAGCGGCATCGCTGGCATCGGATAGGGCGTCGAAGGCCGGTCCTCCGGATACGGCGCTTCCTCGCCCTGCACACCCAGGCGCCGTTCCGCCTCGCAGGTGTAGCGCTCGAACTCGGCCCACTCGATGGGCCAGTCCACCGCGAGACCGTAGCGGGAGTGAAGCTCGAGGTCCTCCCGGGAGAACCGGTTGCAGACGCCGCCCCAGTGCAGGGCGGATCCGCCGACCGCCATCGTGCGCGAGATGATGCCGTCGGCTTCCTGGTCTTCGATGAAGTCGCCCGGCCAGGCGTTTTCCCGGTAGTCGAGCCAGCGTCGGCGGTTTCGGCTACGGGCCCGGAGGTCGAAGAAGCGGTCCCCGGCTTCGATCACCGTGACCGTAGCGTCCGGCGCTAGTTCGGAGAGTTTCTGGCTGATCAGCGCCGCGGAGATGCCGCCGCCGACGATGCACAGGTCGCTCTCGTGCGTCTGCATGGCTCCCTAGGCGGATCCGAGTGGCGCCGGCCTCTCGTCCATTCCGGCGAGTCCGGGACAGGTGTGCCGACGGATCGCGGCCTGGTAGCAGAGGTCCCGGGCCTCGCTGCTCCCCAGGTAGTAGCTCAGCAGATCGGCCACCACATGCCGTCCGTCGGGCCGGGAAGGAAGCGCCTCGATGCCGGCCGCCTCGAGCGAGTCCTGGATCCGGGCATTAACGGCGGCGGAATCTCCGCGATCCGTCCCCTCGCGAAGGGCCTGGAGCTGGGGCCGGTAGCTCGAGATGTCCAGATCCGGGGTCCGGCGCAGGCGGGGCACGCCGTAGCCCGGGCTCATCTCCGCGCCCGCGCGGTAACCCCCGATCCACCGCAGGAAACCCTGCACCACGGTCTCGACCCCTTCGTCGCCCAGGGGGCTCGGCAGCGCCACCTTCGCCACGGCGCCGAGCGTCGCCCGGTCCACCTCATCGAGACTCCGCACCTGCGCGAAGAGCCGGACCCGCGCAAAGGGCGCTACCGCCAGCAGCGACAGGGCCCACCGGACCAGGAAACGTCGCGTCATGGTTCTGCCTCCGCGCCTCGGATCGGATCCCGGGGATCAGCGGCCGCCGGCCGAGCCTCCCTTGAAGACCTTCCCGCCCTTGACCACGGTTTCCACATCGGCAAGCGCCATGATGTTGAAGAGGGGATCCCCCTTCACCACGATGATGTCGGCCAGCTTGCCGGCCTCGACGGTGCCGAGGTCAGCGGACCGTCCGAGAATCCGCGCGTTGATCCGGGTGCTGGCGGAAATGGCCCGCTGGGGAGACATCCCGAGGTCCACGTGGGACTTGATCTCCCTCCACATCGCCTCGGTGTGGAAGTTCATGGGGGTTCCCGAATCGGTGCCCATGCCCATGACCGCCCCGCCGTCGATGAACTGGCCAAGCGACGCGTCGCCGAAGAACATCTGGCGCGGCGTGGTCCGGAAGTACCGCAGCGTGTGAAAGTTCTCGAGGGAACGCTGGACCTCCGCGTACATGTCCGGTGGGAAGTCCTCCTTCAGCCGGGGATCCTGGAGTCTTTCGGGGAACGCCACCGTCGCGGGAAAGACCCACACCCGGTGCGCGCCGGTGATCACGACGGGAATCCCGCGCACCACGATGTCGCGGAGCAGTTCCGGGGGATAGGGCGGCGTCCCCGCCGAACCGGCGTGGGTCAGGACGTCCACTCCGCCTTCGAACGCGTTGCGCACGTCCTCCGGCGCGTAGACGTGAGCATGCACCTTCAGGCCGTGACGGTGCGCCACTTCGACGATGGCCCGGTAGTCCTCAAGGACCAGCCCGGAGTGGGCCTTGATCACGTCCACGCCGGCGCGGGCGAGTTCCTCGGTGGATTGCGCCGCTCCTTCGGGGCTCGTGACCTCGATCTGGTAGTCCTCCGGAAAGACGCCCACCCGGCGCGCGAGCCACGGCCCGCTCATCCACAACCGCGGTCCCGGAATCTCACCGGCGTTGATCCGGTCGCGGACGTTCAGGCTGCCGCGGAGCGGTCCGCCAAGGTCCATCGCGGTGGTCACCCCGGCCATGAGCAACTGCTTCGCCGATATGGCCATCACCTCGTCGATGGTTTCTTCCCGTCCGCGCTCCTCCATCCACGGGAACCACTCGCCGTAGGACCCGTGCCCCAGGATCACCAGATGGGCATGGAGGTCGATCAGGCCGGGCAGCATCGTCCTGCCGCTCGTGTCCACCACCTCGTAGTCGGCGGGGATCTCGATCTCCGCCGCCCGTCCCACCCGGACGATGCGCTCTCCCTCGATGAGCACCGCCGCGTGATGGAGCGGCGGGACCTCGTAGCCGTCGAGCAGCATCCCGCCCACGAGGGCGAGCTTGTTCGTCTGTGCCGGGGCGCTGCCGGCCACGAGCGCCAACGAAGCCGCAAGCAGCACCATCGCCACGCTTTTCCGGACCGAGAGGACTCGGGCGCTTGGATTCACTTTGGCGTCTCCCTTCCATTCTGCCGCCGGGCCAGGGCACGAGCGGCGCGAAGAAACTCCGGCGACCGCCGCCGCTGCCAGAGACAGCGGCGGCGGCGTTTTCCTAGAAGTAGATCAGCTTGTCAGAACCGGTAGCGGATTCCGCCCTGGAACTGCCGGGCGTCGCGAGCTCGCCTGCGGACCAGGAACGATGCCGAGTTGATGTTGCGATTCGACCCGAAGTAGTTCACGTGGTTCGTCAGGTTGTAGCCCTCGAGGAACAGCTCGATTTGCTGAGCCGCACCGAACGGGAAGATCTTCGTCACCCGCACGTCCACGTTGAAGAAGGTGTCGAGATCGAGCAGCGAACGGTCAATGGGATCCCGGCCGAGGCTGGTCCGAAGTTCGTTGATGATCCGGAGTGACTCATCCACATCAGTACGCCCCACGGTATGGGCGAGGCCGGGCGGCTTGTCATGCTGGCGCTGGTTGTCGCCGTCGATATCGAAACCCGCTTCGGCGCGCACTGGATTGCCGCTCAAGACGCGGAAGATGCCGCTCAACTGGACATCCCAGGGAAGGATGGTTGAACCGGCGAGCGTGAAGTTGTGGCGGTTGTCGAGATCGCTGTAACCCTCCTCCTCGCGCGCTCCGCTCATGAAGTCCCGCATTGTCCCGGGGTACCACTGGTAGTGCCCCACGCCGTTCCGGTAACTCCGTGACAGGGTGTAGGAAGCCTGGAGGCTGTCGCCACCGCGCACCCGGCGACGGAGCTGGATCTCGATCGCGTTGTACCACGTCTCGGTGAAGTTGGTCATCACCTTGACCTCACTGAACCCGGCAATCGGACGCGGGTTTTCGGCGCTGATGCGGCCCGCGGCCGGCAGGTTGTAGTCGAGCGCGCCGAGCTGCTTGTCGGCGTAGCTGTGGACTAGGTCCACGTCGAGCGAGGTCTGCGCGTTGATCTGCCAGCCGACGCCGACCGTTGCGGTAATGGACTGGGGAAGCTGGTAGTCGTCGTCGATGAGGAACACCGACCGCGCGCCGCTCAAGACGAATTCCTCGAGGCTCTTTCCGCCCAGGGTGGCGTTCTGGTCCGGGAAATTCGCGAGCAATGCCGGATCGCTGATGCGAACCGCGCTCCCGACCAGCCGGTCCTGGGTCGTGAGCTGGAACCAGGGGCGGTTCCGAGTGACGTACTGTCCCACGCCACCGCGCACGACCAGATTCCCGCGGCCACCAACATCCCACGTCAACCCCACTCGCGGTTGCAGGTTGTTCGTGTCGGTTCCGCGGTTGGCGCTGGTGAAATTGTCGATGCCGGTGTATGCGGGGTTGGCGCGTATCTCGTCGTACACATCGTTGAGGCGAATGTTCGTATCGAGGTCGTAGCGAACACCGAGGTTCATCTGCACGTTGTCCGCCACCTGCCAGTCGTCCTGCAGGTAGAGTCCGATCTGGTTCGACTTGTAGTCGTAGAAACCGGGCGTCTGCTTGACGAAGGCGAACGGATGGGTCGCGGGGTCGTTGGGATCGAAGGGGTCGTCCGTCGCAAAGTGCCACTGTCCGCTCTCGTTGAAGTGGGCCTCGAACTCGTGCGTCGCCGTCGTGAAATCTCCGCCGATCTTGATGTTGTGGTCCGCCTTGTTGATGTACAGGGTCTCGTAGAAGGAGAAACGCTCGCGGGGGAAGAACTGCGGGAGCGTGAAGTTCTGTCCGGTGGTGACCGACGGACGATTGATTCCCGGGTCGAAGCTGTGGGGCGTCGTTTCGACGTTGTGACTCAGGTAGTGGAACCGCACCGTGTTGACAGTGTCCGCCGAAAGGATCCAGTTGTCCTCCACCACCACGCTGTGGGCCCTGGTGTGGTCATCCACGAACTGGGTCGCCGAGGTTGGCGTGTTCGTCCGCTCCCCGTTGTAGTTGTCGAGCGAATAGCGGATGAAGAGAGCGTTGTCGGGGTTGAAGCGATGGTCGATCTTCGCGAGGGCGAGTTGCTTCGTCGTCCCTGCCTCGAAAACCCCGTTCTCCCGCGCCGCAAAGGGATTGCTCGGCGGGAGTGAAATGATCCGGCTGTTTGCCACGCTGTGGTATTCCACACTGCCGAAGAAGTGCGTCCGGTCACGTACGACCGGGCCGCCCAGCGTGGCGCCGAGGCGCCGTTCGTCAAAAGGCGGCTTCTCGTCGGCGAACTCGTTCTTGGAGCTGAAGCGCTCGTCCCGGGCGAAGACATATCCGGTGCCGCTCAGGTCGTTGGTCCCCGACTTGGTCAACGTCGTCACGACCGCAGTGAGGGCGGCGCCGTACTGCGCATCGAACTGGTTGCGATAGACCTTGAACTCCTGCACCGCGTCCTGCGCGATGTTGATCGAGGGGTTGCCCCAGATTGCGTCGTCAATGTCGCCGCCATCGATCAACGTCGAGTAAGCGTTTCGCTGGTCGGCCGCACCGCCGAACTTCACGGCGGCGAACTTCTGGTAGTGCGGCGTGGCGCCGGGCATGATTGTCGCAAGCGCCAGGAAGTTCCGGTTCAGCACCGGAAGGTCCTCCACCTGCTCGTTCGTGACCACCGAACACGGCTGCGCCTTGGTGAGCTCCACGAGCGGCGCTTCCGCCGTGATGGTCACCGTTTCTTCGACACCGGCCAGATCGAGAACGAACTCGGTCTCGATCTCATACCCCATGAGCAATTCGATCTCCTGCCGCTGAGTTGCGAACCCGGAGAGCTCGGCCGTGACCTCATAGAGGCCAGGCTGGAGGGCAACCGCCCGGAAGCTGCCTGTCGGGCCGGTGGTCAGCGTCTGGGCGAACCCCGTCCCGGTATTCAGGACCGTTACTGTCGCGCCGGGAAGGGCTCCCGCCTGGCCGTCGGTGACCGTGCCCGCGATGTTCCCGCCGACGACCTGAGCCGCGGCCACACCGGGGAGCAGGACAAGGGCCCCGGCGCAGAGGAACGCTGCGAGCGACGGCGTGCTAAGTCGCTGTCGGCTTGGATGCATGGTACGAACTAGCCTCCTTCCTGAGAGCAGATTCGTTGGGAATAGAAAATGTCGACAACGCGTGGCCGCACTCAGGCCGACCGCGCGCCCGGGGCCCCTAGCCTCCGCGATCCCCGAACTGGGGGTATTGACAATCGATCTTGATTTGTATAAATGCACAACGCTACGCGCCCATCAGACCGCCGTGGCCGGGTGTTCGTCAAACGTGAGGAGGGCGCGTAAGTCATTGAACAATGATGCCTATCTAGCGTAGTCACGGATTATTCACAATTTATTCACGAACACGTCATGCTTGAATCCCTCCGCTTCTTGTATGGGCGGACGACCGTGCAGGCTCTTGCGAAAGAACCTCGCTGACCGGAATCGGATCTACCGGAAGGTGTGACTCAGTAGCCCCGGCTGCGTTTGCGGCAGTAGCCGGGGAGCGGGTACGTTCCGAAACGGGCATTTGCGGTCGTGATACTCCTCGTAGCGCTTGGGGTTACCGCAGTCGCGCCGGTAACGCAGGAACCCTCGACGTTCAGCCGGGACGTCGCCCCGGTCCTCTTCGAACACTGCGTCGCCTGTCACCGTGAGGGCGGCATCGGTCCCTTCAGCCTCGAGACCCACGGTGGGGCCCGGGAGCGGGCCGAACGGATCGCGGCAATGACGGCGGCCCGGCAAATGCCGCCCTGGCTCCCCGAGCCGGGGCCCGAGCCCTTCGTCGGCGAACGCCGGCTCCCGGCCGAGGCGATCGAGACGCTGCGGCGTTGGGCCGAGGGCGGCGCGCCCGAAGGCGACCGGGCGGCACTGCCCGCGGTCCCGCGGTTCGCGCACGGTTGGCAGTTGGGCGAACCCGATCTGGTGGTGACCATGCCCGAGCCCTACGTCGTCCCGGAATCCGGCCGGGACGTCTTCCGGAGCTTCGTGGTGCCGGTTCCGACCGAGCGCGACCGGTTCGTCGAGGCGATGGAGTTCCGGCCCGGAAACCACGAGGTCGTCCATCACGCCGTGGTGCTGGTGGACGCGGCGCGTTCCACCCGCCATCTCGACGCCCTCGACCCCGAACCCGGGTGGGCCGGCATGCAGACCGGCCTCGCCGAGAGCCCGGCCGGGCACTTCCTCGGCTGGACCCCCGGCAAGACCTCCCTCAAGGTTCCCGAAGGAATGACCTGGCGGCTACCCCGCGGCAGCGACCTGGTGCTGCAACTGCACCTGCTCCCCCGTCCGGACGCGGCCCCGGTCCGGGTCCAGGTGGGCTTCCACTTCGGCGATGCTCCTACCCGGACCTCCACGCGGCTGCGACTCGGCACGAAGGCGATGGACATTCCCGCCGGGGACGAGCGCTACCGCATCCGGGACGCCTACCGGGTGCCGGTGGACGTGGAGCTGGTGGGCCTCTATCCACATGCCCACTACCTCGGCAAGGAGATGCGAGCCTGGGCCGAGTTCGAGGACGGACGCCGCCGTCCGCTCCTTCACATCCCCGACTGGGACTTCAACTGGCAGGCCGAGTACCGCTTCGCCCGGCCGGTGTCCCTGCCCGCGGGCGCCACCCTCGCCATGGAGTTCAGCTACGACAACTCGGCGGAAAACCCCCAGAACCCGCACCATCCGCCCCGCCGGGTTCTCTACGGACCCGAGTCCTCCGACGAGATGGGGGACCTCTGGATCCAGGTCGTCCCGAGGCGGGAAGCGGACCTCGCGGAGCTGAAGCTGGACTTCGCGCGCAAGGAGACGGCGGCGCGGCTCGCCGGCTACCGGTTCAAGCTTGACCAGAACCCGGAGGACGAGAAGGCCCACTTCGGCCTGGCGGGGATGCTCGCCGCGCTCGGCGAACGGGACGGGGCGATCCGTCACCTCGACGAAGCCGTGCGCGTCCGACCCGACTTCGCGCTGGCGCTCAGCGACCTCGGGCGCCTCCACTTCCTGAACGGCGACGTGGACCGGGCCGTGGCGCTCTTCAGCAGGGCCATCGCGGCGAGCCCGGAACTTCCGCAGGCGCATCACAACCTCGGGACGGTTCGTCTGGCGCAGCGGAACCCGGAGGAGGCGGAAGCGCATTTCCGCCGGGCGCTGGAGGAATGGCCCGAGTTCGCCGAGGCGCACTATGGGCTCGGGGAGGCGCTGGAGGCCGAGAGCCAGCCCGACGAGGCCTTCGAGCACTACCGGCGCGCCGTTTCCGCGAAGCCGGACTTCGCGCTGGCCCACTTCCGATTGGGCAATCTGCTGGCGCGATCGGACGACGGCGACGCCGCGGTCCGCCACTATGACGCCGCCATCGCTGCCGAGCCGGATTTCGTGCCCCCCCGCTTCAACCGGGCGGCGGTGCTGGCCCGCCAGGGGAAGGCCGACGAGGCAGCGCTGGCGCTCGAACAGCTACTGGAACTTGAGCCCGATCACCGGGAGGCGCGGGAACTGCTCTCCCGGATCGACCTGCGAACACCACGACGGAGGTGACGCGATGATTCGAAGAAGCCTGCTACTGACCACGGTGCTGGCGCTGGCCGCCGGCTGCAGCCCGATGGGCGCCGACCCGACCGGCGATGGCGACGCTCGTCCCACCGAGGTCCTCGACATCCCGGACGCGAGGGAACGCGCCCAGATCCGGAAGGACCTCATCACCAAGCGGCTGGACGCGGTCGTGCTCCCGGCGATGCGGGCGCACGACATCGACATGTGGCTGACCTTCAGCCGCGAGCACCACGTGGACCCGATCCTCTCGGAGATCGGCGGCGGCTGGGGAGGCGTGCGGAACGCCTACATCTTCTTCGACCGCGGCGGGGACACCCCGGAGAAGATCTTCATCGGATCCCACTCGCTCCGCGACCCGACGATCAGCGACGCCTACGACCTTCACATCTTCTACGGCTACACCGAGGAGGGCGTCCGCCCGCATCTCCGGCAGGTCATCGAGGAACGCGACCCGCAGCGGATCGGAATCAACGTCTCTCCCACCCTGCCGATGGCGGACGGCCTCACCTGGACGCTCCGGAACTTCCTCGAGGAGACGCTCGGCGAGACGTATGCCTCGCGCATGGTGTCGGCGGAGCTGGTGATCCGTGACTTCCGGGAGATGCACATCCCGGAGGAGATTCCGGTGTTTGCCGATCTCTGCGCGTGGACGGTCGCCTGGGAGGAGGAGGCCTTCTCCGACGCGGTGATCACGGTGGGGGAGACGACCATCGCCGACATCCACTGGTGGATGCGGCAGCGGACCATGGAGCTCGGGCTCATCAACGAGTTCCTTCCCGGGGTTCGCATCACCCGAAACGGGGAGGGCCTCCCGATCAACAGCGCGGACCACGTCGTGATGCCCGGGGACATTCTGTCGGTGGACGCCGGAGTGGGTTACCTCGACTACCGCACCGACATCAAGCGGACCGCCTACGTGCTGCGGCCCGGGGAGACCGAGGCCCCGGAGAGCATCCGGAACGCCTGGGAGAAGGCGCTCGAAGTCACCGACATCCTGACCAGCCACTGGAAGCCGGGAGCGATCGCCCACGAAGTCTGGGAGCAGACGATGGAAGACGTCGGGGAGTTGGGGTACCAATCCGGTCAGCCGAAGACGGGGGGCAACGAGGAGGTTGACCCCAGGCAGCCCGAAGTGGGCGTCTACTCCCACTCGGTCGGGAACTCCACCCACGACATCGGGGCGCGGGTCGCGGTGGACTGGCCCTTCGCGTACGGTGACCGCGTGCGGTATCCCCTGCGGGCAGACGCGTGGTACTCGGTCGAGCTGCACATCAGCACCCCGATCCCGGAGTGGGACGGACTGGTACTCCCGATCCGCATCGAGGAGAACGCGCGCGTGCTCCCGGAGGGCGACGTGGAGTACTTCGCGCCGCGGCAGACGGAGCTGCTGTTGATCGGGGGCGCGCAGTAGGCAGCACGCCTCTCGTTCCGCTGAGGACGAACATGGAGCTTCCCGATCCGCGAAACGCCGGCATCCTCGTCTCGATCAACGGCGAGCTGAAGCCTCGCTCGGAAGCGAAGGTTTCCGTCTTCGACAGCTCGGTGCAGGGTGGCGACGCGGTCTGGGAGGGGCTGCGCGTCTATCGGGGGCGCGTGGCAGACCTCGACCGGCACCTGGACCGGCTGTTCGGGTCGGCGCACGCGATGGACTTCGGGCAGGTGCCGACGCGGGAAGCGGTGCGGGCCGCGCTCTTCGAGACGCTCCGCGCCAACGGCATGACGGATGGCGTCCATGTCCGCCTGACACTGTCCCGCGGGGAAAAGGTGACCTCGGGGATGAGTCCCGAATGGAACCGGTCGGGTTGCACGCTCATCGTATTGGCGGAATGGAAACCGCTGGTCTATGCCCCCGAGGGCATCCGCTTGATCACCTCCTCGATCCGCCGGAACAGCCCGCAGTGCATCGACTCGAAGATCCACCACGCCAACCTCATCAACAACATCCTGGCCAAGATCGA
Source organism: Acidobacteriota bacterium (assembly GCA_009840635.1). Lineage (GTDB taxonomy): Bacteria > Acidobacteriota > Vicinamibacteria > Marinacidobacterales > Marinacidobacteraceae > Marinacidobacterium > Marinacidobacterium portitor. The sequence continues at coordinate 101,512 of VXNL01000063.1, forward strand.
GGCCAACCACGCCGGGGTGGACGACGCGCTCATGCTGGATCTGGACGGTTTCGTCGCCGAAACGAACGCTACGAACGTCTTCCTTGTCCGGAAGGGCGCGCTGGAGACCCCGCACACGCACGCGTGCCTCCCCGGCGTCACCCGGGCGACGGTGATCGAGGCGGCGCGGGAGGACGGCCTTCGGATAGCGGAGAAGAACCTCTCGCTGACTGAGGTCTACACCGCCGACGAGATGTTCACGACCGGCACCGCGGGCGCGCTGACGCCGGTGCTGGAGGTGGACGGGCGGCGGATCCGCGCCGGGTCACGCGGCCCGCTCACCTTGAGGCTTCAGGAGTTGCACCGCGAGCGGGCGTATGCGGAGGGCGAGCCGATCGGCTAGATCGGAGCGCCGGCCTCCGGCCGGCATCGCGGCCCGGAAGGGCCGCGAGAATGCACCTGCACCGGAAGGGGACAGCGCCGTCAGCGCAGGTTTCGCGCTCGCGCGCGGCCCCCACCGGGAGAACTGGGCCGGCCGGAGGCCGGCGCTCCGAGCCTAGTACCCCTTGGCGAGGCCGAGGCGGCGGGGGTCGGTGACTCCGTGGAGCTTGCCGGTGTCCGGGTCGCGCCAGACGATCTGCATCGATCCGGTGTGCCAGTTGTAGGGCCCGAGGTCCTGGATCCGGATGCCGCGGGCCTTGAGGCCCTTCCGCACCTCGTCGGTAATCCGGGACTCGATCGCCAGCACCTGCTCGCCGCCCCGGAAGGCGAAGAAGCGCGGCGCGTCGGCCGCGTCCCCCGGGGTCATCCCGAAGTCGATGATGTTCACCAGCACCTGGGTGACGGGCTGGGGCGGCACCCCCGGTGAGCCGAGCGAGAGCCAGGGCACCCCGTCCTTCGCCACGATGGTGCCGGTGCTGTTGGGGCTCACCCGGCGGCCGGGCCCGACCGTCCGGCCGGGGAAGCCGCTGCCGGTCGCGCGCACCCCGTCGAGGAAGATCCCCGGCGCCCCGCCGTGCCCGGTGTGCAGCGAGGTGATCCAGTTGCCCTCGGCGTCCACGATCACGTTGTGGTTGCTCTCGTCCACCATGGCCGGCGCGTCGGCGGAGCGGGCGATCCGCACCGGCTCCGGCCGGCGGAGCGCCGCGGTGGCGGTGGGCGGCGTCAGGTCCACGCCCGGCACCACCATCGTGGTCCGAACGAACTCCGCGCCGAACTTCGCGTAGTCCTTGGAAAGCCAGACCTCGGTCGGAATCTGGAACGCCATCGGGTCCGTGACCCCGTAGCGCATGTCGGTCTCCACCCGGCCGAGCGTGCGGGTGAGGATCTCGAGCGTGTCCACCGACTCCGCGAAGTGGCCCATGCCCGCCAGGTCGAAGTTCTCGAGGATGTTCAGGTTGTAGCCGATCTGGATGCCGCCCTTCTTCGGGGGCGACTCGCTGAGGACCTCGTAGCCACGGTAGGTGGAGCGCACCGGCTCGGACCAGCGCACCTCGAAGGCGCCCATGTCCTCGAGGCTCACGCAGTAGCCCTTCTCGCGGGACTTCTCGACGAACTTCTGCCCCCAGGCGCCGGTATAGAGGTAGTCCGCACCCTCGGAGGCGATCCCGCGCAGCGTCTTCGCCATCGCCGGCATCTTCCAGAGGTGGCCCACCGGGACCAGGTGGCCGTCCGGCATGTAGTGCGCCCTCGCCTCGTCGTTCTGCTGGATGAGGTCGCCCGTCTCCCAACTGTTGTAGTTGTTCGCGTACATGAAGGAGGTGACCAGCACCCCTTCGTCGGCCGCCGTGATGGCCGGCTCCAGATACTTCTCCCACTCCATCGTTCCGAAGCGGTCGGCCAGGGCGCCGAGGCCCGCGACCTTGCCCCCGATGGCGACCTGGGACGGATCGCCCTCACCGCAGCGGCCCGCAAGCGGCCGCTCCGAGTAGGACTCGAAGACGTAGTAGTTGCCGCTCGACGCCTCGTAGTAGAGGCCGCCCATGGCGCCGAAGAGGCTCACCTGGTGGTAGTCCACGACGTTTTGGAGGAGGACCGCGGTGACGAAGGCGTCGATCGCGTTCCCGCCGTTCCGGAGCACTTCGAGCGCGGTCTCGGTGACGATGGGGAGCTGGGTGCTCACCATCACCGAGTCGCCGACGGCTTCCTGCTTCGGCCCCTGGTTGTAGAGCGGATCCCGCGCATCCGGCCCGTTCTGGCCGGCTGCGAAGGCGGCGGCCAGCAGGCAGACGCCTGCCGCAAAGATGACTGGTGAGCGCTTCATGCCCCCTCCTCCGGAGGCGGGCGCCCGGGGGTCGGGGCCCGCCTCCCGGTGAACTTGTTTACATCGTCAGTAGCCGACGACGACGCCGAGGCGCCGCGGGTCCGTAGCCCCATGGAGCTTGCCGTCGTCCCCCATCCAGATGATCTGCATGGAGCCGGTGTGCCAGTTGTAGGCGCCGAGATCGGTGATGCTGATCCCGCTCTTCTTCATGCCCTTGCGGACCGCGTCGGAGATGCGGGACTCGATCTGAACTCCCCGCTCGCCTCCCCGGAACGCCCAGAAACGCGGCGCCGCGGCGGCGTCCTTCGGATGCATGCCGTAGTCGATGATGTTCACGAGCACCTCGGTCACCGGCTGCGGCGGCGAACCCGGGGTCCCCATCGCGAGCCAGGGCTTGCCGTCCTTGGCCACGATGATCCCTGTAATCGGCAGCACCAGGCGGCGGCCCGGCCCCGCGGTGGCCGCGCGCGCGGTGCTCCCCGTCGCCCGCACCCCGTCGATGAAGATGCCCGGCGCTCCGCCGTGCCCGGTGTGGAGCATGGAGACCCAGTTGCCGTGCGAGTCCACGATGACGTTGTGGTTGCTCCCGAGATCGGCGGTGTCCGCCCCGCCGGCGCCCGGCGGGAAGAGCGACGCCGTCATGTCGGGGGTCTCGCTGTTCGAGAGGTCCACGCCGTCGAGCAGCATCGTGTTCTCGACGAAGGTGGCCCCCAGCTTCCCGTACTCGTCGGACAGCCAGAGATCCGTGGGCATCTTGAAGTTGAGCGGGTCCTTGATGACCCAGCGGGTCTCGTCCGAGACGCGGCCGAAGGCCCGGATCATGATCTCGAGCGCCTCGGGTGACTCGCTGTAGTGGCCCATGCCCTTCAGGTCGAAGTTCTCGAGGATCTTGAGGTTGCTCCCCACGATGACCCCGCCGGTGTCGGGCGGCGGCGAGCCGTAGAAGTCGAGCCCGCGGTAGCTGAACTTGGTCGGGTCGTCCCAGTGGGGCTTGTACTCCGCCATGTCCTGCATGCTGACCGCGTAGCCCTTCGCGTTCGCGGCCTTCACGAACTTCTCGGCCCAGGCCCCGGTGTACATGTAGTCGGCGCCCTCGGAGGCGACCATCTTCAGGTGCTCGGCAAGCGCCGGCCGCTTCCAGCGCTCGCCCACCGGCACCAGGTGGCCGTTCGCCATGTAGGCCTCGCGGGCCTCGGGGTTCTTGACGAGGTCTCCCTGTTCCATCAGGTTGTAGTTGATGCCGTACATGAACGAGGTGACGAGCGCGCCTTCCGTGGCGGAGGCGATGGCGGGCTGCAGGTACTGCGACCACTCCATGGTGCCGCTGCCGTAGCGATCCGCAATCGCTTCGAGGCCGCGCACGACGCCGCCGATGGCGACCTTGGAGACGTCGCCGTGGTCATGGCGGTCGGCGCGCGGGCGCTCCGAGACCGCGTTCAGCGACCAGTAGGTGTCGCTCGCGGCGTCGTAGCCGATCACCGACATCGAGCCGAAGTGCGAGACCTGGTGGAAGTCGTTCACATGCTGCATGAAGACGGACGTCACCATGGCGTCCACCGCGTTGCCGCCGTCTTTCAGCACCTGGAGCGCTGCCTCGCTGACCACCGGAAGCTGGGTGGCCACCATGACCGAGTCGCCGGTCACCGTCGGCTTCGGTCCCTGGTTGAGCTGCGGATCGGGTCCGTCCTGCGCCATCCCGGTGGCCGCGAGAGCCAGCACCCCCGCGACGATCAGGAATCGAATGAATGTAGAGCTTCTCATCGTGCTCCTCCCCTGTTTGGTTCAGTGTCCAGCGGCATGTCCGAGCCGTCTCGGGTCGCTGACCCCGAAAAGCTTTCCGTCGTCACCGCGCCAGATGATCTGCATCGAGCCGGTGTGCCAGTTGTAGTCGCCGAGTTCCTCCATCGGGATGCCGCTCTTCGCCATTCCCCGCCGCACCTCGTCGGAGATCCGGGACTCGATCCGCAGCACCCGCCGCTCGGTCTGGCCGTAGAGAAAGGCCCAGAAGCGGGGCGCGTCCGCCGCGTCCTTCGGATGCATCCCGAAGTCGAGGATGTTCACGAGCACCTCGGTCACGGGCTGCGGCGGAAACCCCGGCGTCCCGAGCGAGAGCCAGGGCCTGCCGTCCTTCATCACGAAGACCCCGGTGACCTCGGCGAGGATGCGGCGCCCCGGCCCCATCGTCTCGGCTTTCACGCCGCTGCCGGTCGCCCGGACCCCGTCGATGAAGATCCCCGGGGCCCCACCGTGCCCCGTGTGGAGCGAGCTGATCCAGTTCCCCTCGGCGTCCACGATCACGTTGTGGTTGCTGCCGAGGGTCATCGAGGCGGCGACGTTCGTCCCGCCCGCCTCCCTCCCCATCATCGCGGTCAGGTCCACCTCCGGCTGCGGCATCGTCTGCCGGACGAACTCGGCGCTGAGCCGCGCGTACTCCTTCGAGTTCCACAGCTCGTAGGGGTTTCGATAGGCGGCGGGGTCCTGGATGGACCACTTCATGTCCGACTCCACCTTGCCGAAGCTTCGGACCATGATCTCGAGGGTCTCCGGCGACTCGGCGAAATGGCCCGTCTCCGTGAGATCAAACTGCTCCAGCACGTTCAGGTTCTGCCCGACCAGAAGCCCGCCCTTGTTGGGAGGCGGCTCGACCAGGATCTCGTGGCCCCGGTAGGTGAAGCGGGCAGGCTCGAACCAGCGCGTCTCGTACTCGGCGAGGTCTTCGAGCGTGACGCAGAAGCCGCGGTTCGTTGCCTGTTCCACGAACTTCTTCGCCCAGGCACCCTTGTAGAGGTGGTCGGCGCCGTGCTCGGCGACCGCCCGCAGGGTTCCAGCCAGTGCCGGCATCTTCCACGTCCCGCCGACCGGGACCAGGTGGCCGTCGGGCAGGTAGAAGGCACGCGCTTCCTCGTTTTGCTGGATCAGGTCACCGTTCTCCCAGAGGCTGTAGTTGTTCGCGTACTGGAAGTTCGTGACCAGGACGCCGTCTTCCGCGGCAGCGATCGCAGGTGCCAGGTAGCTCGCCCAGAGTTGGGTCCCGAAGCGGTCGGCGAGCGATTCGAGCCCGCGCACGGTGCCGCCGATGGCCAGCCGGCCCACCCGCTTGCCGTCCCCGCAGCGGTCGGCCCGCGGCCGCGCCGAGAACGCGTTGAAGGCGTACGTGGTCCCGGTGGCCGCCTCGTAGTAGAGGCCGGACATCGCCCCGAAGTGCGAGACCTGGTGGTAGTCCTCGACGTGCTGGAGGAAGACGGCGGTGACGAAGGCGTCCACCGCGTTTCCGCCGTCCTCCAGCACCCGGACCGCCGCCCGGGTCACGTTCGGGAGCTGGGTCGCGACCATCCCGCCGTCGGAGGTCGCCACCGCCTTGGGCCCCTGGTTCAGCAGCGGATCGCGGGAACCGGTCGGCTGGGCGAGCGCCGGCGACGCGGCCAGCAGCGCGGCGAGCGCGAGGCCGCCGGGGAGCGCGTGTTTCATTCGGTTCTCCTGTCTCAGTTCGCCGGTCTCGCAAACAGGTCCCGGACCTCGTCGTCGTGGCCGGTCATCTCCCAGCGGATGAGCGAGATCGGAATCCAGCCGGCCGCGAGGAATTCGTCGTGGAACTCCTTGAGGTCGAACGCATCGCCGCGTTGCAGTGCACGGTCCATGAGAAGTTCCTCGATCTGGAGCTTGCCCATCTGGTAGGCGATCCCGGAACCGGGGGTCTTCAGGTAGATCTCGGCGTCGACCCGGGCCACGTCCTGGTCCATGAAGGGCGTGCCCGTCACCATGTAATCCACCGCTTGCTGGACGGTGAACTCGTTCGTGTGCATCAGCGCCTCCGCGCGGTTCCGCACCGCCCGCGCGATCTGGAAGATGTAGTAGAGCTCGCGGGTCCGCGGCAACTCGTCGAGGAACCCGGCCTGGAGCATCATCTCCTCGAGATAGAAGGCCCACCCCTCGATGCGGCCGCGGTCGCGGTAGGCGCCCCGGATGGCGGAGCGGTTCGGCCCCGGTTCCCGGGTCCGCAGCAGGCCGTCGAAGCGGTGGCCCGGGATCACCGCGTGCACGTGGTCGGGCCGCGGGTCGCGGTACTGGACCTCCTCCCAGAAGTTCCGCCGGCCGCCCTCGCGGACGATCCAGGGCACGTTCGTGCCGAACTCCCCGACGTAGTCCGGGATGGTGAGGATGTCCTGGTCCACCAGGAACAACCGGACGTGCTCGTCGGCCTCCTCGATCCGGCGGGCGTAGTCCTCGGCGCTCGGCGAGGGATCCACTGTCGGGAGACCCCGGTTCTTGTTGCGCTCGAGTTCGAGGAAACCCCAGGACAGGTGGAGCTCGCGGTCGCCGATCCGGTTCACGTCGGCCCAGTCGAAGGGCATCAGCGCGACGTGCTTGAGATACCAGTCGTAGTTCTCGCGTCCGAGCCCCGACGGCGCGTCCATCCGGTCCCGGTTCGCGGTGAGCCAGGCGTGGAACTCCCCGACCGCCACCTGCGCCTCCCGCGCCGGCGGCAGGAGTTCAGGGTGGTGCGTTTCGAGTTGCCCGACCAGGTCCTCGTACCAGGCGATGGTCCCGGCGGGGGGGACTTCCCGGTAGGGATGGCCGTGGCCGACCCCGTCGGCGGTCACCAGGTTCCTCAGCGCCAGCATGGTCAACTCGCCGCCGGCATCCGTGAGGTTGTCGCGGGCGAGCGCCAGGAAGGCCGGAACGCCGCCCAACTGGGTTTCCAGGGTGGCCAGCGCTCCCCCTGCCAGCGGGAACTCCCGGAATGCGAGCCGTTGCACCGCATCCACGTAGGTCCCGGGGTCCCGCGCCCAAGGACGCCGGATCCGCAGGTCGAAATCCAGGCGGTTCAGCCGCGCCCGCACGAGCAGGTAGTCCACCTGCTGCGAAACCGGCCAACCGGCCGGGTCGATCGCTCCCAGCCGGTCCGCGAAGTCGGCGAGGCCGGCCCGCTGGCGCTCGATGGTTGCCCGACGGTAGTCCGGAAGCCCGTTCTCCATGGCCGGGCGGTCGAACTCGAGGAACTCGTCGTGGAGGGCCACCAGCGCCCCGTAGTCCCCGGCGCCTCCGGCCACGCCGCACGCGGCGGCGGCCATGGCCGCGAACGGAAGGCCGAGAACGGATCGCCGCCTCATCGGGAGCCTGCCAATGCTCATGGCGAGGCCGCCCCGGTTACGCGCTCGCGGAGGAAATCGACGAAGTCCCCGGGTGGGCGGGTTCCGGTCTCACGGGCCGCCACTAGGTGCCGCCAGGCCCCCTCGTAGTCGTTCGCGCTCGCGAGCGCCATCGCCAGGTCGAGATGAACGGGACCGGACTCGGGGCGCGACGCCAGCGAGGCGCGGAAGTGCGCGATCGCGTCCTGGACGCTCCCCTGCCTGGCCAGGATCTGACCGAGCTGGTGGTTCGCGACGGGGTTTTCCGGATCGGCCTCGACGGCGCGCCGGTAGAGCGGCGCCGCCTCGGCGATCCGGTCCCGGCGCGCCAAGACGATCGCCAGGTTGGTCAGCGTCCCGCTGTGGTCCGGCCAGGTCTCCAGGGTGGTGCGGTACTCCCGCTCGGCCTCGTCGAGCCTGCCCTGGTTCAGGAACATGTTGCCCAGGTTGAAGCGGGCCTCGGCCTTCTCCGGCGCGATCTCGAGCGCCCGCCGGTAGCGGACGATGGCTTCGTCCGCCTTCCCCAAGCGGGCGAGCAGGTTCCCCAGGTTGTAGTGGCCGTCCGCATCCTCGGGGTACGCCGCGAGCAGCGTCCGATAGAGCGATTCGGCCTTCGTCGGGTTCCCCAGCGCGTCCGCGAGGGCGGCCCGCCGCTGGTAGCCCATCGCCGAGACGCTCTCCTCGACAACCTCGTTCATGAAGGGGTCGTTCTGGAGCACTTCGCCGTCGCGCTGTCCCGCCCGCTGCGCGGCGGTTCGCGCGGCATCGGCGTTGCCGAGGCCGCGGTGGACCCGGGCGAGGAACGCATGGGGGGGACGGGCTTGGGGTTGGAGCGCCGCCGCGCGCTCCAGGTGCCGCCGGCTGGCGTCGAGGTCTCCGGCGGCCAGCGCGATGCGCCCCAACCCGAGTGCACAGGGAGCGCAGCGGCTGTCGAGGTCGGCCGCCTTCCGGTAGTGGGCCAGCGCCCCGTCCGTGTCGCCCGCCTGCTCCAGTAGCCGCGCGTGGAGCACCCGCGCGGGGGCATAGCCCGGAAACAGCGTGACGGCGCGCTCGGAGGACTCGAGGGCCGCCGCCGGGTCGCGGGTTTCGAGAAGCCGCGCCAGCAGATAGGGCCAACGGGATTCCTCGGAGTCCAGTTCGGCGGCCCGCTGGAACGCCGGAATCGCGTCCGTCTCCCGTTCGTGCGCGTAGAGGACCGAGCCGAGACGGCTCCAGGTCGTTCCGGAGCGGGGATCCGCGGCGACCGCCTGCCGGGCCTCGTCGATCTTCGCCCGGGCCCGCTCGTCCATCTCGCCGGCGGGAGAGCCGGGGACCTCCGCGAGGTCGAGCGTGGGAGGAAACGCCACCCGCGCCAGCAGGAGGCCTCCGAGCAGTGCGGCGCCGGCCGCGCCCCACGGCCAGAGGCGGGACTTTCGCTCACCAACCGCGCGCGCCGGGCCGCTTCCGGTTGGTGGGCGGCGTTTCCTGGTCTTGTTCACGCGGACAGCGACGCCAGTTTACGGACTGACATAGCTGGCGGAGGGCGGCGCCGAAGCGCCGCCCCCCGAGCGTCTCCTAGAACTGGAAGCGCACCCCGATGCGCACGATCCTCGGAGGCTCGATCGTGGCGGCCGTCAGGAATCGGTCCGCCAGACCGTACCGGAGCGACTGCACAGAGGTGGTCCGGTTGATGTTCGTCAGGTTGAACACATCCGCGATGATCCCGATGCGCATGTTGTCCCGGAACGGGAACTGTTTTTCCACCCGGAGGTCGACCTTGTTCCGGAAGTCGTGCCGGTAGGTGCCGCGCGGTACGCCGGCCACGTCCACGAAGCTCTCGACCACCATCCCCGGCACGTCGTCGCGGAAGAAGCGAACGGTGTAGGCGCCGAGCGCCGGGTCCGGAGCGAAGTTCTCGGGCGGTTTCAGGGGGAACCCGGTGACCGCCTGGTAGTAGCCGCTCAACAGGATGTCCCAGGGCAGCGTGTAGGTCGCCTGGAGCTTGAACTGGTACGTGGCGTCCAGATCCAGCGGCCCCTCGGCGTTGATCAGCGAGTTGGGGTTGTCGTAGATGGCGTGCCCGCCCCACGTCGAGCCGTAGCTGTTGCCGATGTTGCCGACGGCCTCGGCGACGTTCAGCGCGGCCATCAACTGCCAGCCGTCCTGCCAGCGGCGCCGGACCACGAACTCGACGCCGTTGTAGTCCCGGAAGAGCGGTCCGTCCTGACCGGGATTCGTCAGGAAACGGATCCTGCCGGAACCCTGGAACTCGGGCCGGAGCGCGTAGATCGTCATCGGTGAGTTGTCGATGGGGTTCGTGACCGAGAGCGCGTTGTAGGCGCCGAAGGGCGTCCCGTCGGGCCCGATGCGGCCGATGTCGATCGTCTCCATGATGTCCAACTCACGCTTGAAGATCCCGGACACCGAGAGCACGATGTTGTTCTCGAGTTGGTGCTCGATCCCGAAGTGGACCGAGTTCACGTAGGCGTTCTTGAGGTCCGGATCGGCGCTCGAAGTGTTGGGCTGGATGCCGTCCCGGGTCAGTTCTCCCTGCTCGCCGTCCTGGAACACCAGGTCGCCGTTGTGGTCGAGCCACTCGTACTCGTGGAAACCACCGGACCGCGGCAGGATGATGAGCGTGTCCTGGTTCAGGAGCGGCTTGTAGTACCGCCCGTAGCTGGCCTTGATGGAGGTCCGCCCCTCCTCGCCCAGCGCCCACACGATGCCGGCGCGCGGCGCAACGGAGTTGAAGGTAATGAGGTCGCGGGTCTCATCGAGGAAGACCTCGGGGAACCAGCGTCCGCCGCCCGAACTCTGCCGCGGATACCAGCCTTCGGTGCGCTCCCAGCGGACGCCCAGGTTCACGGTGAGCGCGTCGCCGATCGTCCACTGGTCCTGGACGAAGAAGGCGCCGCGGTTGATGTTCGTCTGCTGCAGGTTGATCGGGTAGTTCTGGAGCTGCACCCGGTGGGGTACCCCGTTGTTGAGGATCTGGATCACGTCTTCCCCGCCCGGGAAATAGAACTCGCGCTTGAACGGGGAGTGCTCCCAGTAGAGGCCGGTCTTGAACTCATGGGAACCGCCCAGCCCGGTCCGGAAATGGGAAAGCGTCAGGTGGGCCTGACGGATGTCCCGCGCCAGCGTGTCGCCGATGCCTCCGGTGAGACCCCCGAAGTTCTCGCCGGTCCCGATGTCCCGGTAGCCGATCTTGAAATCGGGGTTGTTCGGGTATTCCCGGTTGAAGGACTTCCACACTCCGTTGTACCGCGCCTCGAGGATGGTGTCCTGGCCGAGGAGCTGGGTCGCCTGCAGGTTCACGATCCGCTGGTTCCGGTAGAGGATGTCCCAGGTCTCGGGATGGTCGGCGTTCGAGAAGCTGGAAACGTTGCCCGGCCACTTGTCCTGGTCGCGGGTCGTGAAGGAGCCGCTGAACCGGGTGCTCCCGCTCAGTTGGGTGGTGAGCTTCAGGAAGGAGTGCGTCTGGTTCGTCTCGAAGGCCTGGTTGGGCAGGAAGGGCTCCTGCTGCTCCACTTCGAGCCGGCGGAGGTTCCCGAAGAACCAGGCGCGGTCGCGCATGATGGGTCCGCCGAACGTGCCGCCGTACTCCTGGTTCTTGAGGTTGCTGGTTGCCGCCGGAAGCGCTTCCTCGAGTTCGGCCGTCAGGTTGCTGGCCTCCGTCTGCTCGCCCTGGTAATAGCCGTTCAGCGTCCCGGAGAACTCGTTGCCACCGGACTTGGTGACGAAGTTGAAGACGCCGCCGAGCGACATGCCGAACTCGGCCGAGATGCCCCCGGTGGTCACCTGGACCTCCTCGATCATGTCGATCGGGATCTCGGTGGAGATGTAACCGACGGTGGTGTCGTTCATGCCCGCCCCGTCGATGTTGAACAGGTTGTCGCGGGGTGAACTCCCGTGGACGGTCTGTGTGGGGGTGAAGGAGTACTCGCTGTCGAGCACGCCCGGCATCGAGACCAGCAGGTCCGAATAGGTGCGCCCCAGCGGGATGTTCTCGATCAGGTCCACGTCGAGGGTGCGCATCGCCTGGTTGCTCCTGACGTCCACGAGCGGCGCTTCACCGATGACGGTCACCATCTCCTCGACCCCGGAGGGGGACAGGGTGGCATCGAGCCCGATGTCGTTTCCGGCGTTGACCACCACGCCCTCGAAGGTCACGGTCTGGAATCCCGCGAGTTCGACCGTCACCGTGTAGGTGCCGGGCGAGAGCAGCGGGACGCGGTAGTCGCCCCGGGCCCCGGTGACCCGGCTCTCGGTCTGGATGTGCGACGGGCTCGTGAGGGTCACCGTGGCGCCCGGGATCGCAAGCCCCTGGTCGTCGGTGACCTCGCCGTAGATCGTTCCGGTCAGTTCCTGCGTGAAAGCGGTTCCCGCCCCCAGCAGGAGCGCGAGGCCCAGGACCAGCGCCGGACACGACCGACTGGCCGTAAATCGTTGCAGCGTCATGTTGTTTTTGCCCTCCTGTGGGGATGTGGTGGAACGGACGATTACCGGCGCGGTAGGGCGGCGCGTACGCACCTCCGCCCCACGTTGCACCGGGAAAAGCTGCGGGAAGCAGCTAAACGGGGGTTAGCGGGCAGGGGGAATCCGGCATCGGTACAGACGGATCGAATCGTCCGCATCGGCATGCCGTCTCCCTTGCCTGAGGCACGTGCCAGCGAAACCCATCAGACCGCCCGGCCGCATCCGCCGTCAAACGTGACACCCGGTCTTAAGTCCTTGAAAACAGGACGATACCAGAGAATGTCACTAAAACGTCATAGTTTGGTAACTTACTTGTAATATACAACTGCCCGCAGTTCGTATAGGCACGAACGGCTCCCGGGATGGAGAGCCGGCGCTACTTCGCCAGGTGGCGCTCGAAGAAGTCGGCGCTCCGGCGGAAGACCTCCAGCCAGTTGTCGTGGCGGAGGAAGCCGTGCACCTCGTCGGGGAAGATGAGGAGTTCGTGCTCCACTCCCAGTTCCCGCAGCTTCTCCACCAGCTCGATGGTCTCGTTGAAGGGCACGTTCCGGTCGTCGTCACCGTGCACGAGCAACACCGGGGAACGCCAGCCGTCCACGGTGGCGAGCGGTGAGGACTCGAACGCCAGCCGCGCCGCCTCCGGGTGGTGAGTCGGCTCGTAGCTCGGGTTGAAACCCTGGATGGTGCGGTTCCAGTCGTGGACGCCGTGGATGTCCACCCCGGCGGCGAAGAGGTCCGACGCCCGGGAGAGTCCCATCGCGGTCAGGTAGCCGCCGTAGGAGCCGCCCCAGAGGCCGATCCGGCCGCCGTCCACGGCCGCCATGTCGGCCAGGGTGCGGCCCGCCCCGAGCACGTCCTGGTGCTCGGCGGCGCCGCTCGCCCCGTAGTTGAGCGCCTCGCGGAACTCCATGCCGTAACCGGTGCCGCTCCGGTAGTTCACCGAGATCACCGTGAAACCGCGGCTCGCGAGGTACTGGTGGAAGGCGTAGCAGTTCGAGTAGTAGCCCATGTAGTGCCAGCCCAGCAGCATCTGGCGGCGCGAGCCGCCGTGCAGGAAGAGCACTCCGGGACCCGGTGAAGCCGAGCCTTCCGCGGGCCGGAAGAGCTGGCCGTGGATCTTCATGCCGTCGGCCGAGGCGAAGACCACCGGTTCCGGGTCCACCATGTGCTCGAGCGGGAAGTCGGCCGGGAAGGCCTCCGGCGCCAGGGCGCGCGCCTCGCCGCCGGTCTGAACCATCGGCTGGAGCGGGCGGCGCCCGTCGCCGCCGAGAAAAGCGACGCCGCCCTGGACGGCGACCGGCAGCGTTTCGACGCCGGTCCCGGAGGTCAGGGCTTCGGCGGCCGATCCGGCGGTGAGGCGCCAGAGGTGGCGGCGGTCGATGTCCCCCTGGTTGGTGGCGGCGATGAGGCCCCCCTGTCCGTCGCGGACCGCGTACTCGATCTCGAAGGTCCCGGAGGTCAGTGCTTCCGGCTCCCCGCCCGCGGCCGATACCGCGTAGTAGTGCCGGTAGCCGGTGCGCTCCCAGGGAAAGAGGATGCGGCCGTCATCCGTCCAGTGGAGCTGGTCGGGGGAGGCGGTGCCCGAGAAGACGCTTCCCTTTCCGGGCTCCGCACGGAAGACCTCCCGGCTGGTTCCCGGGTTCTCCACGGAAGCCACCCGGATGCTCCAGGGAGGTCCTTCCCGGCTCGGAACGAACAGGAACCGCTCGAGCACCGGCGGCGTGCGCAGGAACGCCACTTCGCTACCGTCGGGCGAGAAGGCGGGCGAGCCGTCGCGGTCCACCGCCGGATCCAGGTAGTGGACGGTCTTCGCCCCGAGGTCGTACACCCCGACGAAGGAGTGCGCCCCCCGCGAAGACACGAACGCGAGCCGCTCGCCGCCCGGGGAGAGGCGCAGGTTCCCAAAGGAACCCCGGCCGTGAATGAGCTGCTCGGGTTCGGCATCCGCATCCAGACCGACCCTCCAGACCCGGCCGCGCCGCACGAAGAGCACGGCGTTGCCGTCCGCGGTGAAGAGGGGGGAGGCGGCCGGCTCCGTGATGCGGCGGGGTTCCCCGCCCTGGTCGATGACCCAAAGCGCCTGCTCCACTCCCGCCGGATCGCTCGTCGGGTTCGGAAGCTCGCCGGCCCGGTTGGGGCCGTCCCCGCGGACGAAGGCGATGTGGCGCCCGTCGCGGCTGAACGCGAGGCTGTGGATGGTTGTCCCGTCGTCGCCCTCGAAGGCGGTCAGGCGGCGTCCTTCGAAGCCGGGAGCGTCGGCCACCCAGACGTTCCGCGCACCGCGCTCGTCGAACACCCAGGCGACGCGCGAACCATCGGGAGACGCGGTCAGGCTCGTCGGAAACGGGGCCGAGAAGACCTGCTCGAGGGTGAACTGGGCCTCGGCCCCGGACGCGCCGAGGACCGTGATCCAAAGGAGGACGGCGATCTGTCGCATGGGAACGCTCCTTACCTGGGGACGAGCCGCACCGGCAGGTGCTTGACCCCGTGGATGAAGTTGGAACGGAGGCGGTCGGGCGGGCCGTTGAGTTCGACGGCGCGCACCCGGCGGAAGAGTTCCTCGAAGGTGACCCGGACCTCGAGGCGGGCGAGCCAGGCGCCGAGGCAGACATGCCGCCCCGCCCCGAAGGCCAGGTGCGGATTGGGGCTCCGGCGAATGTCGAACCGCTCGGGTTCCGGGAAGGCCTCCGGATCGCGGTTCGCGGCGATGTACCAGAGGACCGCCTTGTCCCCCCGGCGCAGCGGGGCGCCGTCGAGGTCGAGGTCCCGCGTGAGGGTGCGCCGGAAATGCATGGTCACCGAGGTCCAGCGGAGGATCTCCTCGGTGGCCGACTCGAAGAGGCCGCGCTCCCCGGCAGCGGCGTCCAGCGCGGCCCAGGCGCCGGGGTGATCGAGCAGCGCCAGCAGGCCGTGCGAGATCGTGTGGCGGGTGGTCTCGTTGCCGGCGACGATCAGGAGCAGGAAGAAGTTCTGGAACTCCAGCTCGGTGAGTGGGCGGCCGCCGGCGTCCTCGGCCAGCATCCCGGAGATGATGTCGTCGGCGGGCCGCCGGAGACGCTCCTTCCGGATATGGCTCGCGTAGTCGAAGACGGCGCGGGCCGCCGGGCTCCGGAACGGCAGCAGGCGGAACTCCTCGGTGTCCACCTGGTCGATAACCGCCATCGAGAACTCGGGGTCCGCGTTCGAGATCAGCGCGTCGCCCCACTCCACGAGTTCGCCGGCGTCCTCCTCCGGCACCCCGAGGATGCGGCAGAGCATCCGGATGGGAAGTTCCCGGGAGACGTCCTCGACGAAGTCCAACTCGCCGAGTTCGAGGGCGCGGTCGAGCACCTGGGCGGCGAGATCGCGCACCGAAGCCTCGTAGGTGGCGATGGATTTGCGGGAGAAACCCGCCCCCACCAGCCGCCGCAGGCGGGCGTGCTCCGCCCCGTCGTACTCCATCATCGTCCGCCGGGCTTCGAGCTCGTCGACGCCCAGCTCTTCGAGGCGAATGCCGCGGGCGCAGGAGAAGTCCCTCGGGGTGGAACTCGCGTGGAATACGTGGGCGTGGCGGGTGAGCGCCCAGAACCCGGCGCCGTCGGTCTCGTTCACCCAGCAGGGGGACCCGTGCTCGCGCATCCGTGCGAAGAGGTCCCACGGCACCCCCTTCGTGTAGGTGTCGTGCGAAACGATGGCCTCGAAACCGCCGTTCCGCCCGTTCGCCGTCACCGCCCTGATGGTACGTCGGACCGGGAACGGTGGCACGACGGCTTGGAACGCCGGGCTCCAGACCGGCACGGGGGGGGGGGCCCCCCCCCCCCCCCCCCCCCCCCCCCCCCCCCCCCCCCCCCCCCCCCCCCCCCCACGGCCCGACCCCAACCAGTCAGGCAGCGCACGGAACCGCAAAAGACAACGCGGGCCGCTTCCCTGACCTACGGTAGGCTCTCCCGTTCCGATGAACCCGAGCAAGATCGTTTGTGTTCATCTCAACTATCGCAGCCGGGTCGAGGAGTTCGGAGCACGGCTTCCGAAAGCGCCAACCTACTTCCTGAAGCCTCCCTCCGCCCTGATCCGGAGCGGTGAACCGGTGGTCCGCCCGCGGGGCTGCCGTTACCTGAACTTCGAGGGAGAAATCGTTGCGGTGATCGGATCGCGCTGCCGGGGAATCGAGCCCGCAGACGCCGGGCGCTTCGTCGCCGGCTACACCGTCGGCAACGACTTCGGGCTGCACGATTTCCGGGACACCGACGCCGGTTCGATGCTCCGCGTAAAGGGCGCCGACACGCTCTGCCCGGTGCTGGAACCCGTGGTTTCCGAGTGGGATTTCCACAGGCGCGGGATCCGCACGCTGGTGAACGGCGAGGTACGGCAGTCGGGAAACACGGACGAGATGCAGTGGGATCCGCACTACCTGATCGCGGACATCGCGCGGACCCACACGCTGCTCCCGGGTGATCTGGTCTTCACCGGCACCCCGGCCGGTTCGCGTCCGGTCGAGCCGGGGGACGAGGTCGCGGTCGAGGTGGATGGCTTGGGGCGGCTCGAGAACCCGATCGTGGCCGCGGAGTGGGGGATTCCCGAGGGCTACGGGGCGCAGCCGACCGAGTCCGAGGAGGTGCGGTCCACAGCGCTCGGCGGCGACTGGGAGTTCCGGGGGATCCGTTCCCCCAGAGCGGCGGCGCGATGAGTGAACGAAAACCCAGCCGTCCCCGGATCGGGATGACCCCCTGGAAGCGGCCGGTCCACACCATCGTCGGGGACCCGGAACAGCTCTTCACCCTCGCCGAGGAATATGTCGATTGTGTCCGGCTTGCCGGCGGGGTCCCGATTGTCCTGCCGCCGGCGCCGCTCAATGCGGCCGCCGACGCCATCGCTTCGGTGGACGCGCTCGTGCTCACCGGCGGAGGGGATTTCGCCCCCTCGGCGTACTCCGACCGGGACGAGGGGGTGAGTTCGGACATCGATCCGCAGGAGGACGCCTGGGACGTGGCGCTGACGCTCGCCGCCCGCGACACCGGGGTTCCGTTCTTCGGGATCTGCCGGGGCATGCAGGCGCTCAACATCGCCCTCGGCGGGACGCTCCACCAGGACATCACCGACCGCGCGCACCATCCGCCCATCCCGGGCGTACCGGCCGACGCCGTGGCGTTCCGGCATCCGGTGGCAATCCAGGCCGACAGCCGACTGGGGCGCATCCTCGGGACCACCGAGCGCAGCGTGAACAGCATCCACCACCAGGCGGTGGACCGGCTCGGCGAGGGGCTCGTCCCCGTGGCTCACGCGCCCGACGGCATCGTCGAGGCGGTCGAGTACAACGGGTCGCCGGAGGGCGCGGGGTGGCAGTGCCTCGCGGTGCAGTGGCACCCGGAGCGGATGGGCCACACCCTGGACCAGCTCATCTTCGACGAGGTCGTTCGGCTGGCCGCGGATCGGGGCCGCGGAGACTGATCAGGGACCGCCGGCCCGGAGACCGGCACCGATGAGGTCCTGAAATGGGTGGAAGAGCACCGGCCCGGATGGATGGGAGTGCTGTCTCCGCGAACCCATCAAGCATCGAAACGAACGCGAGTGACGACCTGAAAGCCGCGGACCAAGCACTCTTGACGAGAGCTTGTCAGGTGTACTGGGACGTCAAGGTCCTTCTAGACAACCAAAGAAAAAGGGGTGCGTTGGCTCGTTGGCGGACGTTGTACGAGATCGCGGCCGTTCGTCTGCACATCGGGGACAATGAGAGTTTGGCTAAGCGGTACCTCGACTACATTCACATTGAGCAGCTTCGAAAGATGCAGCTCCACAATGAGCTCCGCGAAGAGTGGAAGGAGAGGCTGCTGGAACGGGAAACGCAGACAGCGGAAAGACACGCGCCCTTCACACCGGAAGAGATTGAAGCCAAGCAAACGCTTGTCAAGAGTCTCACCGCTCGCTTTGGGAAGCAGTACGGCAAGTTTCCGATGGGATGGAATGGGGGAAAGCGCATTAGGAAGATGGTGGAGGGAACCGAACTGGATTTCCTCTATGTGGTGTATGAGTTGGCCCACGACGAGATTCACGACAAACCTTTCGATCCTCTCTCGGTCCCGGCCCTCGACTTCAACATCCAAATGCCCGCTATCTCTCTCATCCTTACGGCAGTTGGTCGACCACCAGACAAGGATGAGTTGGTGCGCTTGCCCCGCACTCTCAACATCAGGGATGAGGAGAAACGGTCCGTCCACCATGCCTGCAAAGTTTGCGAGGGAGTATTCGACTGAAAAGAGCCCGGGCGGAGATGGGCCGCGCACCACTTACGATCCCGCCGAGTTGCGCTGCACCTCGAGAATGGGAACCCGTTCGGCACGATTGATGTTGTGGCCGCCGGAGGTGGCGGTGGGGCGCGTGCCGGGCTAACCTGCCGGGCAGCATCCAGAGGGGGCAACGCACCTGCGTACCCCCGCCAACCTGCCCGGTCCGGGCAAGGTGGCGCCCATTCACGGGGATGTGGCCGCAAGGCAACCAAGCGGACCCACGGGGCTTCGGCCCTCCTCGGATGTCATCCAGGGAGAGACGCCATGCCCCATCAACAAGCACTTGCCACCTCAGCCCAGGGAGGCCGGAGTCGGCCGGACGACTGTCCACAGCGACAGCTGACGGACGCCGTTTCCGCGGCGTCGGTGAGCTTCGTCGCCTGCGGCGCCGCCGTCGCGGGTCTCGGAGAACTGCTCCGGGAGTTGCGCCTGGCCCTTCGGGTTTCCACGCCGCGGGCCGCGACTCCGGAGGCGGACCGGGCGGCAGCCGTGCTCGCGTTCCGCTTACAGGCGGTCCGTGGCGTGCTCGACGAGGGCGCCGCCGCCATCAACTCCCTCCTCGAGGACTGCGGAACGGGGGACGACCGGGAGTGAACGGAGCATGAGCCGCCGCGGGAGTTTCGCCTCCCTTCGGTCGGCGATGCCGGCCGGAGGCCGGCGCTCCGAGCCGCGTCCCCGAGCCCGGATGTCTCATAGGATTCGTTCTCGTGGTCGCGATGCCAGGAGCCGGGGGATGACGAAGGCGGGAATCGCGGTCTGCCGGGCGCCAGGCCACGGCGCCCCTCGCGCGCCGCGGCGCGGGCTCCGCGTGCTGGCCGCGATGTCACTCGTCGCAACGTCCCCGGCGCCGCTCACCGCGCAGGACCTCATTCCCCTCCTCCCCCCCATGGAGTGGCGCTCGATCGGTCCGGACCGGGGCGGCCGCTCGATCGCCGTGGCGGGTCATTCCGAGCGACCCTTCGAGTATTACTTCGGCGCGACCGGCGGAGGGCTCTTCAAGACGACCGACGGAGGGACTACCTGGATCCCGGTGACCGACGGCCAGGTGGCCAGCGCCTCGGTGGGCGCGGTCGCGATGGCGCCATCCGACCCCGACATCGTCTACATCGGCATGGGAGAGGTCCAGTTGCGCGCCAACG
>VXNL01000003.1 GCA_009840635.1 Acidobacteriota bacterium
AGCCTGGGGCGATATGGGAGTCGGCGGGTTCAAGCCTGGGGCGATCCGGGAGTCGGCGAGCCTGAGCTTGGGGCGATATCGGAGTGGGCGTTTCCGGTTGGTACGCCGTGAGGATGGATGGAGTTACGACGTGCGCGGCGCGGCGCGCCGCGGTGCCGGTCTGGAGACCGGCGTTCCAAGCCGGCGGAGCCGTCAGGCTGGTTCGGGTTCCGCTATCCGCTGAGGCCCAGTACGCGGGCCAGTTGGACCAGCGAGAGGCCGGAGATCACGAGGACCACGAACACGCCGAGGACGTTGGCGAGGGTCGAGTTCTTGTACTTGCCCATGATCCCGGTCTTGTTCACCACGATGAGCAGCAGGATGAGGGCGAGCGGGAGGAAGATCCCGTTCCCGGCTTGCGCCAGCAGGATGATCTGGTAGGGCGAGGCGCCGAGGAAGATCCCGAAGGACATTCCGGTCAGCAGCACGAAGCCCCAGAGCAGGCGGATCCGGCCGCTCTTCAGGTCGGAACCCCAGCCGAGCGCGCCGCCCGCGGCGTAGGCCGCGGCGAGCGGGGCCGTGATCGCGGAGGTGAGGCCGGCGGCGAAGAGGCCGATCCCGAAGAAGATCGGGGCCGCGCGTCCGAGCAGTGGCTCCAGTTGGGACGCCACCGCCGCGGCGTCGGCGGCGTCGGCGCCCTGCCCGAGGAGCGGGGTGGCGGCCACCACGACCGCCGCCGTGATGAGGCCCCCGAGCACGACCGAGAAGAGGGTGTCCTGCCGGCTCTCGCGGATGCTCTCCTCGGTGCGGTCGGCGTCCGGCCAGCGCTCCAGCGTGGCGCTCGTGTGGAGGAAGAGGTTGTAGGAGACCACCGTGGTGCCGATCAGCGCCATCACGGTGATGAGGCCCTGCGGGTCCGGCGGAATGCGCGGCACGAAGAACCCGGAGAGCAGGTCGCCGAGGCTCGGGGCGCTGAGGATCGCGACCATGAAGAACACGACGCTCATCAGGCCCACGAGGAAGACCAGCGCGTTCTGGATGATCTTGTACGTCCCGGTCATCAGCAGGGCGCCGGCGAGCGAGCCGACGATCAGGACGAGGAGCCCCGCCGGCAATCCGGTGAGCAAACTGAGCCCGAGCGAGGCGCCGAGCAGGTTGCCGGTCTGGAACGCCGCGTTGCCGATCAGGATGGTGAACGCGATGAGGCCCAGCGCGGCGATGCGGACCACGGGATTCGCGAGGCTGTCGCGGATGGCCTCGGCGAGGCTGCGCCGGCCGGCGATGCCGACGCGCGCCGCCATGTCCTGGAGCACGATGGTGGCGAAGACCGAAAAGAGGACGGCCCAGAGGAGGGTCGTTCCGTATCCCGCGCCCGCCCGGCTGGCGGTCACGACGGTGCCCGGCCCGATGAAGGCGGCGGTGACCAGGAAACCCGGTCCGGCTTTGAAGCGGGGCATCGAAACCTCCTGGCTAGGACAGGTCTTCCGCAACGGCGCGGGCCGCGTTCCGCCCCGAGACGCCGTGGAGTCCGCCATAAGGGTATGTCCCCGGCCCGGCGAGGTAGAGCCCGGCGACCGGCGTCCGGTGCCGCGCGAAGCCGGGGACCGGGCGCAGGGAGTAGAACTGGTCCATCGTGGGTTCGCCCTGGTGGAAGCTCCCCTCGATCAGGCCGAAGCCCCGTTCCAGCGTCCGGGGCGTCAGGACCCGGGACGCGGTCACCAGGTCCCGGATCCCCGGGAAGGCCCGTTCGAGGGCGCCGAGCGTCGCTTCGAGCACCGCTCCTTCATCGGCGTCCTGCGGGACCGACTGGACGGTCGCCGCCAGTACTGCGCCACCCGGGGGCGCCAGCTCGCGATCGTGAACGGACGGCAGCGCCGCGAACACGAGCGGCTCCAGCGCGATCCGGCCGTACTTCCAGGCGTCCGAAGCCCGCTCCAGGTCGTCCATCCTGTCGCCGATCTGCACCACCCCGCCAAGCCGCGGGTCGTCCTCGGGGCCGCCCCCGATGCGGGGCAGCGCCGAAAGCGCGAGGCCCACCCGCGCCGCCGTCCCACGGTAGCGGATGTGCTCGACCTCGTGGACGAAGTCGGGGGACAGCTTCGCGGCTCCGGTCCAGCCGAGGAGCGTCGTTCCGGGCGCGGCGTCCGAGACGACCATGTCGCAGGCGATCGTCCGGCCGTCCAGGAGCTCCACGCCGCTCACGCCGGCGCGGCCGGTCGCGATCCGGCGGACCCCTCCGGACTCCGACTCGAGGTGGGCCCCGGCGGCGCTCGCCACCTCCCGAAGCGCCCGTCCGACCGCCGAAGAACCGCCGCGTGCGGGGCGGATCCAGGCGAGCGGTTCGGGATGCCCGAAGGCGTGGAAGTGGAGGAAGAGCCCCGCCGTGCCGGGGGCGCGGTGGCCGAGCCGCGTTCCGGTGAGCGCGGAGCCGGCGAGCGCCGCCTTCAGGGCGTCGCTCTCGAACCAGTCGTTCAGATAGTCCGTGAGGGGCATCGGCAGCGCCCGCAGGAGCGCGTTCACCCGCCTCGCTCCGAGCCCGAGCGCCGCGAACGCTGCGGGAATGGCGTCGGGCAGCCCGGCGTCGAGTTGCAGCGGCGGCTGCTCCAGGAGTCGCCGCAGGAAGCCGCCGAACGCACCGAGCTCGGCGACGAATTCCGGGAAACGCGCGGCGTCCCGCGCCGAGAGTCCCGCGATGGCGAGGCGGGCCCGTTCGAGGTCGCGCGGCAGCGTGAAGGCGGCGCCGTCCGACCCGACGGCCGTCAGCACCGGATCGGAAACCACGAGTTCGAGACCGTGACGTCCGAGGTCGAGATCCAGCGCGACCGCGGGATCGAGCGACGGCAGGGTCTCCGGGAACACCGGGAACTGGAATCCGGGAGCGATCTGCACGTTTGCGGCGACTCCACCCGGCCGGCCCTGCTCGCCGACCACCAGCACCGAGTGCCCGGCGTCGGCCAGACAGGCCGCCGCGACGAGCGCGTCCGGCCCCCCGCCGACGGCGCAGATGTCGTAGGAATCCCGCACTACGCAACTCCCGCCGCGCGCAGCATGGCCTCCGCCCCCAGCTTTCCGGGCGCGCCCATCACGCCGCCGCCCGGATGGACGCCGGAGCCGCACTGGAACAGCCCGCGGACGGGCGTGTGGAACTGGGCCCAGCCGGCCGCCGGACGCAGGAAGAAGAGCTGGTCGAGCCCCAGCTCGCCCTGGAAGATGTTGCCCTCGGTCAGCCCGGTCCGGCGCTCGATGTCCAGCGGCGTGAGCACCTGCCGCTCCAGGATGATGTTCGGCAGGTTCGGGGCGTACTCGGCGAGCGTCCGGATCACGGCGTCCCCGAAGGCGTCGCGCTGCGCGTCCCAGTCCCCGTCCTCGCGGTTCAGGTGGTAGGGCGCGTACTGGACGAAGATGGACATGACGTGCTTCCCCGGGGGCGCCATGCCGGGGTCGATCAGCGACGGGATCATCACGTCGAGGAAGGGGCGCCGGGAGAAGCGCCCGTACTTGGCGTCGTCGTAGGCGCGTTCCAGCGTCGCGCTGTCGGGACTGATCGAGATGGCGCCCCGGAGGTGCGGCCCGGAACCGGGCATGGCGGTGAAGTCGGGCAGGGCGTCGAGCGCCAGGTTCACCTTGCCGGAGGAGCCCTGGAACCGGTAGCGGCGGATCGCCTCGACGAACTCGTCGGGAAGCTCATCCTCGTCGAGCATGCCGAGGAAGGTGCGGCGGGGATCCACGCTCGAGGCGACCTGATCGGCGAACACCTCCTCGCCGTCCTCCAGCACCACCCCGGCGGCCCGTCCGCCGCTGGTGAGGATGCGTTCGACGCCGGCGTTCGTGCGGATCTCGGCGCCGAAGCTCCGGGCGGCGTTCGCGAGCGTTTCCGCGACGGCGCCCATCCCGCCGCGCTGGAAGCCCCAGGACCGCGAGGCGCCGTCGATCTCGCCCATGTAGTGGTGGAGCAGCACGTAGGCGGTCCCCGGCGAGGAAATGCTCAGGAAGGTGCCGACGATGCCGCTCGCCGCCATGGTGGCCTTCAGGGCGTCGGTCTCGAACCAGCGGTCGAGGTAGTCGCCGGCGCTCGCCGTCATGAGCCGCGCGAGCTCGTGGAAACGCCGGTCTCCGAGGCTCGAGAAGTGCGAGGCCAGTTCGACGAGGCCGCGAACCTCCTTCGGGCGGACCGAGCCCACCCGCGGGGGCGTCATCGTGAGCAGCCTCCGGATGCCCCGGCCGAGTTGGTGCATCCGGAGCCCGAAGAGCGGGTAGTTGTCCGCGTCCCGGCGGGAGAACTGCAGGAGCGACTCGCGGGTCTTCGCCGGGTCGTGCCATCGGGTCAGTGCCCGCCCGTCCGGGAGCGGAGTGAACGTCCCATCGAGCGCCTGGAGCTGCAGCCCGTGCCGGGCGAGGTCGAGATCGTCGATGATCTGCGGCCGCAGCAGGCTGACCACGTAGGAGAAGACCGTGGCCGTGAAGCCCGGCAGGATCTCCTCGCTGTAGGTGGCGCCGCCCACGCGCTCGTTCTTCTCGACGAGCAGGACGTTCCGGCCGCCCCGCGCGAGGTAGGCCGCCGCGATCAGCCCGTTGTGGCCGCCCCCGATGACGATGTCGTCGTAGCGGTTCAAGGTGGTCGGCTGGGGCTACTTGGCGGTTCGGGACGTGGCGGGCGCGAAGGCGGCGCGATCCTATCCCGGTTTCAGCGGCCTGAGTTCGTTCCTCGAAGGCGTGTGGCGCCGGGAGCGCCGTATCGCGAAGGACGGAGGTTTGCTACGCCGAGAGCAAATTATCTGGCTCAACATAATGTTGCTCCGCATAATCTTCACGGTTTATCCTTGTATATTGAGCCTGTAAAGCACAAAATACGAGAATGATCCGTAGACGTGTCGCAACGGAAGTTCGGGAGGCGCTTCGCTGGCAGCCGGCGGTTGCGCTGCTCGGCCCGCGCCAGGTCGGCAAGACGACCCTCGCACAGGCGATCGGCAGCGAAATGAACGCGGTGTATTTCGACCTCGAAGATCCGGATGACCGCGACAAGCTGCGGGAGGCTCGGGCCCTGTTCGACCGGTACGAGGATCGTCTCGTCATCCTCGATGAGATCCACCGGCTTCCGGAACTGTTGCTATCCCTGCGGGGGGCCATTGATCGGGGACGAAGCCGTGGCCAACGCACGGGGCGATTCCTGATTCTCGGCTCGGCGTCCCTCGACGTCTTACGGGAGACCGGCGAGACGTTGGCGGGGAGGATCGCCTATCGGGACCTCCTTCCCCTGGATGTGTTGGAGATTCCCGACGACGCCCGGTCACGGGACGCCCTGTTCCTTCGCGGCGGGTATCCGGAGTCCTTTCTCGCGCCCACGGACAAGGTGAGTTTCGGCCACCGGCGCGATTTCATCCGCACCTACCTGGAGCGGGAACTGGCGTGGATGAACCCGCGGATCCCCGCTGAAACACTGGGCCGGCTCTGGACGATGCTCGCCCACGCGCAGGGCACCCTCCTGAACGCGTCCCGGTTCGCCGGCTCGCTCGACATCGCCGTCCGGACGGTGAACCGCTATCTGTCGGTGCTCAGCGACCTGCTGCTCGTCCGCAGGTTGCCGCCGGTCCACGCCAACATCGGGAAGCGCCTGGTCAAGTCTCCCAAGATCTATCTCCGGGACAGCGGCTTCGTACACGCCCTCCTGGATCTGGCGTCGTTCGACACTGTTGCCGGCCACGCGGCGGTCGGGGCTTCCTGGGAGGGATTCGTGATCGAGAATCTGCTCGCGGCAGCGCCCGACCGCACGCAGGCAAGCTTTTTCCGCACCGCCGCCGGCGCCGAGATGGACCTGGTGCTGGACTTCCCGAGCGGCGAGCGCTGGGCTATCGAGATCAAGTGGAGCCGCGTCCCCCGAACGACGAAGGGCTTCCATCTCGCCCGGGAGGCCCTGAGGCCGGACCGGTGCTTCCTGGTGGGGACCGGCCCGGATCGCTATCCGGTAAGCGCCGAAGTCGAGGCGATCGGGCTCCGCGAACTGGCGTCGGAGTTGCTAGTGCGGAAGTCCCCGGTTTCCGCCCGCTGACGGCGGGCCGGCGGGGAATCGCCGACACCCACCTCGTGCCGACCGGAGGTCGGGGTTCCAAGTCGGCGAGCCACGACGCGGCTCAGGCAGTTGCGCTCCGCGGCCCTGCGGGCCGCCGTGCCGGCTGAAGCCGGCGTTCCAAGCCGTACGCGCCATCGGGGTGGGCGTTACGGAACCAGCGCCAACCCCCAGGGCCCCGCGCCCACCTCGATCCGGGTCACGATCTCGAGCGTCGCCGTGTCCAGCACGGTGACGTCGTTCGACGGGCCGTTCGCGGTGTAGAGCCGGCTGCCGTCGAAGGAGAGCGCGAGTCCCCAGGGCCGCTCGCCCACCTCCACGTTCGCGGTGACCTCACCGGAGGCCAGGTCGATCACCGACACCGTCTTCGACCGGCCGTTCGCCACGTACAGCGTGCCGGCGTCCGGCGAGAGCGCAACCCCCATGCTGCGGGAGCCTTCGGGCAGGGCGATCGTGCGGCTAACCCGGTTCTCGGCGACCACGATCTCGGAGATGTTGCCGGCGATCTCGGCGGATACATAGGCGTAGGTCCCGTCCGGGGTGAACACGAGGTCCCGGGGCCGGTGGCCGACGGTGATCCGGGTGATCTCGTCACCCGTCGAGGTGTCCAGCACGGTCACGTCGTGGTCGGTTTCGCCGGTCACGTACGCGAGCGTCCCGTCGGGACTGATGCGCACGCCCTCCGGTTCCGCGCCCACCGGCACGGTCCGGAAAATCTCGCCGGATTCCAGATCCACGAGGCTCGCCTCGTCGGTGTCCTCGTTCGAGACCACGATCCGGGCGCCGTCGGGGGTGATGTCGAAGCTCTCGGGATCCGAGCCGCCGGGCAGCATCCGGGTCCGGACCTGCTGGCGGAGGTCCACCTCGGCGATGCCGTCGAAGCGCTTGTCGGGCTCGGCGCAGCCCTCTTCCTCCATCCAGGGCGGACACTTCGGCGATCCGGAGACGGCCACGTAGGCCATCCCGCCGTCCGGGGACGCCCGCACCCCGCGCGGCCGCCGGCCCACCTCGATCTCGGCGAGGACCTCGTGGGTGGTGGTCGCGACGACGCTCAGGGTGCCGCCGTCTTCGTTGCTGACGAGCAGCAGCGGGCCGGCGGCCGGGTCAGCCGCTGCCGGGGCAGGGTCCGCCGCCGGCTCCGGCTCCCCCGAACCTCCGCAGCCAGCCGCGACGATCCACAGCAGCGCTGCGGAGGAGAGCGCGGCCCGCCGCATCAGTCGTCGTTCCCGCCTGCCGCCGCGCCCGGCGAGAGCGCGAACGTGAAGATGGACTGCCCCGCCGCGATCGAGACGAACTGCTGTCCGTTCAGCGAGAAGCTCATCGGGGCCGCCCGGACGCCGCCGCCCACGTAGAAGTCCCAGAGCGCCTCACCCGTGTCGGCGTCCAGCGCGAAGAGGTTGCCCTCCTGCGTTCCGGAGAACACCACGCCGCCGGCGGTGGCCATGACCCCGGACACAGCGGGCGTCAACTGGCGGAACTCCCACTTGAGCTCCCCGGTGAGAGCGTCGAGCGCCCGTACCGCCCCGTAGGTCTCGTCGGCGTCCGGCCGCCGTTCACCGCCTCCCAGGAAGGGCGTGCCGGGCTCGTACTCGGCCTCGCTCTTGAAGTAGATGGACGACATCTCGCGGGTCGGGACGAAGAGCGACATCCGGTCCGGGTCGTAGGCGGGGCTGTACCAGTTCGTCGAGCCGGCGAGGCTCGGCCACACCAGCGTGCCCTCCTCGCTCGGCTCCATGTTGGGCACGCGCACCGGGCGTCCGTTCTCGTCGATCCGCTCCGCCCAAGTCTGGGTCGCATACTGTGTCGCGCGCAGGAACTGTCCCGTCTCGCGGTCGAGGACGTAGTAGAAGGCATTCCTGTTGGCGTGGATGACCAGCTTCCGCATCGAGCCTTCCCACTCGGCGTCCACCAGCACCGGGATCTGGTTGGCGTCCCAGTCGTGGACGTCGTGCGGGGTGTACTGGAAGTACCACTTCATCTCGCCGGTGTTCACGTCGAGCGCGACCAGCGAGTCGGTGTAGAGGTTGTCGCCGGGGCGGGAATCGCCGTTCCAGTCCGGGGCGGGGTTCCCGATGGGCCAGTAGAGGAGCCCGAGGTCGGGGTCGTAGGAGCCGGTCAGCCAGGTGGCGCCGCCTCCCGTCTTCCAGCTGTCGCCGCCCCAGGTGTCATTGCCCGGTTCCCCCTCGGCGGGAACGGACCACCAGCGCCAGGCGAGTTCCCCGGTCTCGGCGTCATAGGCGTCGAGGAACCCGCGCACCCCGGCCTCGCCGCCGCTGATCCCCACGATCACCTTTCCGTCCACGGCGAGCGGCGCCGCGGTGACGGCGTAACCGACCGCGTTGTCGGCGATCTGCGTGATCCAGCGCACGTCGCCCTGCGTCCGGTCGAGCGCGATCAGGCGGGCGTCGAGCGTCCCGAAGAACAGGGTGTCGCCCAGGATGGCGATCCCGCGGTTGGTGCGCGGAAAGCCGATGTTGAGCGTCTCGTCGGGGACCAGCGGGTCGTAGCGCCAGAGGCGGCGGCCGGTGTGGGCATCGAGCGCGGCGATGGTGCTCGGTGGCTCGGCGATGTACATGACGCCGTCCGCGACCAGCGGCGTCACCTCGACCCTGCCGGTGGTGCCGGTCTGGTAGATCCACGCCGGACGCAGCCCGGAGACGTTCTCCTTGTTGATCTGGTCGAGCCGGGAGAACCGCTCCGACTTGTAGTTGCCGGAGTACATGAGCCAGGCCTCGGGCTCGTCGTCGGCGTTCAGGAGCCGCGAGTAGGACACCTGCCCAAACGCCGGAGCGGCGGTCAGGGCGATGAGGACGGTGGCGCCAACCAGTCTGCGGGTTGTCATTCGGAGCCTCCTTCGGGGCCGCGCAGGGTCATCAGGTAGGAGACCAGATCGTTGAGTTCCGCGTCCGTGAAGTCGGCGTAGCTCATCATCATGCTCTCGTCGGGGAGCAGCTGGAACTCGCGCAGTTCGCTCTTGCGGAACGAACGGTGCCGGCCGGCCTCGTCGATCATCTGCAGCGTGAACGTGTCTTCGCCGGTGCGCACCCCCATGACCGTGCGGCTGTCCGCGGTCTCGACGAGCACCGTCCGGTAGCGGCGGTTCACGACCTTCGGCGGATCCTGGATGGACTCCCGGAGGAAAGCGCTCCCGCGCAGCAGGCCGACGTCGGAGAGGTCCGGCCCGAGCGCGATCCCCTCGCCGTTCGTGATGTGGCACGTCGAACAGAGCGTCATGTCGTAGAGCTCCTTCCCCGCCACCGGATCGCCCGGCAGTTCCTCCCGCGGCGCCACCCCCAGCGAGCGCACGTAGGCGGCGACGTTCCGGATCTCCCGGGTGTTCAGCGACCCGTGGCCGGGCATGTCGGTGCCGGCGATGCCGTCGTCCACGATCTCGATGAGGGCGTCGTCCTCGACGGAGCGGCGCAGGTTCTCCCGCATCAGGTTCGGGCCCTCGCCGCCGACCCCGTCGAGCCCGTGGCAGCGGGAGCAGTGGATGTCGAAGATCCGTTTGCCGTGGGCCACGTCGTCGGCGCTGGCTTCGGCGAGTGGCTGGGCGGCCGCCGGCGCGGCGAGCAGCAGCCCGGCCAGCAGTGCGAGTCCGCCGGGTCCCGTTTTGCGCATGATTCGTCCGTCCTCCGGGATGGGGCACTGTAACAAGACGAGGCGGGAATACCATTGGCCGGCTCCCCCTCTCGGGGCTTCCAGCATCTTGGCCCGCGGCACTCCCTTCCACCCCCGCACCCAGGCGCTGTGCACCAGCATGCGCTGGAAGGAGTGGGCCGGTTACTTCGTCGTGAACGCGTTCGAGCCGTTCCACGATCCCGAGTACCACGCGGTGCGTTCGGGCGCGGCGCTCATCGACGTCTCGCCGCTCTACAAGTACAACTTCGTCGGACCCGACGCCACCGCGCTCACCGACCGGCTCATCACCCGCAACGTGAAGCGCTCCCGGGTGGGGCAGGTGCTCTATTCCGGCTGGTGCGACGAGCGCGGCAAGCTCCTCCAGGACGGCTGCTTCCAGCGCTTCGCCCAGGACTTCGTGCGGGCCACCGCGGTGGATCCCGCACTCGTCTGGTTCGAGCGGGTGGCGGCGGGGATGGACGTCGCGATCGAGGACGTCTCGGAGGAACTCGGGGCGCTGGCGCTCCAGGGACCGACGTCCTGCCAGATCCTGAATGTCCTCGCCGGCCGCGACCTCTCGGACCTGGGCTTCTTCCGGCTGCGTGAGGTGAACCTCGGGGGGATCCCGGTGGTGGTGACGCGAACGGGGTACACCGGCGACCTGGGGTACGAGCTCTGGGTGGACCGCGAGGCGGCGCTCGCGCTCTGGGATCTGCTGCTCGAAGCGGGCGACCCGCGCGGGCTCGTTCCGGCCGGGATGCTCGCCCTCGACCGGGCGCGGGTGGAAGCCGGGTTCCCGCTGATCGACGTGGACTTCTGGAACGCGGATTTCGCGCTGACCGACGCGCAGAAGTCCACGCCCTACGAGCTGGGGCTCGGGTGGGCGGTGAGCGCGAAGAAGGGACCGTTCATCGGCCAGGCGGCGCTCATGGCCGAGCGGGCGCGGGGTCCGGAGCGGTTCTTCGTCGGGATCGAGACCTCGATCATGGAGCTCGAGCGGCTGTTCGCACTGGACGATCTCGCCCCCGAGGTCTGCGACGAGGTGAACCGCGACGGCGTGCCGGTCTATTCGGGCGGGGAACAGGTCGGCCGGGCCACGAGCGTCGCCTGGTCGCCGCTCCTCAAGCGGCAACTGGCGCTGGCCACCGTGAACCGCGGCTACGCGGCGCCGGGGACACCTCTGGACATCGAGATCACCGTGGAATACACCCGGCGGCGGGCGCGGTCCCGGGTGGCGCCGCTGCCGTTCTTCGATCCCCCGCGAAAGCGGGCCACCCCGGCGGCGGCATGACGACCGCCTCGCCGGGGGCCCCCAGCCGGCGCGTTCCCGCGAACGCCTGGACGCTCCCCGCCCGTTACTTCTGCGATCCGGCGGTCTTCGAACTCGAGGGAGAGCGGATCCACCGGGCGCTGTGGAACGCCGCCTGCCCGCTGGAGGAACTTGCCGAGCCGGGGGACTACCGACTGGTCGAGATCGCCGGGGATTCGGTGATCGTGGTTCGCGGAGATGACGGCGTGGTGCGCGCGCACCACAACGTCTGCCGCCACCGGGGGACGCGTTTGCTGGAAGCGGAGGATGGTTGCCTGGCCGGCTCGATCCAGTGTCCCTACCACGCCTGGACCTACGGGCTCGACGGACAGCTCCGGCGGGCGCCGCACATGGACGAGGTGGAGGGGTTTTCGGTCTCCGACTTCCGGCTCGCCGAGGCCCGGTGCGAGGAGTGGGGCGGGATCGTCTTCGTCCGGGTTGCCGAGGAGGGACCGGACCTCGAGGGGCAACTGGGTCCGGCCGGCGCCCGCATGGGAATCTGGGGCCTCGCCGACCTGCGGTCCGGGCACACCGTCTCCTACGACGTGAAGGCGAATTGGAAGCTGATCATCCAGAACTTCGCGGAGTGCCTCCACTGTCCGGTGATCCATCCCCAGTTGGCGCGCCTCTCCCACTACCTGAGCGGCGAGAACTACCCGGCCGACCCCAACGCCATCGGCGCGGCGATGGACCTCGAAGAAGGAATCGAGACGCTGTCGACCGACGGGCGTCTGGTAGGTGCCCCCCTGCCCGGACTACCGGCCGAATTCCGGCGCCGGGTCGGCTACGAGATCCTGCTCCCGAACGCGCTTTTCTGTCTCCACCCGGACTTCGTGATCCGCTACCTGATGCGCCCGCTCGGGGTCGGCCACACGTCGATCCGCTGCGACTGGCTGTTCAGCGAGGAAGCGCTCTCGAGCGACGGTTTCGACGCCTCGCGGGCGGTCGAGTTCTGGGACGAGACGAACCGCCAGGACTGGCATGTCTCCGAACTCTCCCAGAAGGGCATCGGTTCCAGCGCGTACCGCCCCGGTCCCTACTCGAACCGCGAGGATCATCTCTGGCAGATCGACCAACTGATTCTGGAGCGCTTGGGGGACGCGTAGGGGTGGGGACCGCCGGTCTTCAGACCGGCACAGCCCGCCGCAGGCGGGCGGAGTCGCGTATCGCTGTCGGGGAAGGAGCGCTGGGACGGCTCGGAGCGCCGGTCGCACTTCCGCAGTAGGCTGCAACGCCATGCCGTCCAGCCACCGCCTCTACTCCGATCTCGCGCATCTCTGGCCGCTCATGAGCCCCCCGGAGGACTACGCGGACGAGGGCGCCCGCCTGCACAGCGAACTCCGCGCCCGTCTCGGCCCCGGCAGGCTGCGTCTCCTCGAACTCGGCACCGGCGGCGGGCACCTCCTCCACCATCTCGCCGACGAATTCGAGGCGACGGCCGTGGATCTCTCTGAACCCATGCTTGCCCATTCGCGCCGCCTGAATCCCGGTGTGACCCACCACCTCGGCGACATGCGGAGCGTCCGCCTCGACGATACGTTCGACGCCGTGCTGATCCACGACGCCATCGACTACATGCGGACGGAAGACGACCTCCGCGCCGCGTTCGCGACGGCGCGGGCGCACCTCCGTCCCGGCGGCCTGCTCCTCGCCATTCCGGACGATTACGTCGAGACGTTCACGCCGCCCCACATCGCGCACGAGACCCGGCGCCGGGACGGCGCCGAACTCAGCTACGTCGAGTACTCGACGGACCCTGACCCGGCAGACACCGAGATCGAGACCGTCTACGTTTTCTTCTTCCGCGAGAACGGCGCGCTGCGCGTGGAGGTGGACCGCCACACCACCGGTCTCTTTCCGATCGGCACCTGGGAACGGCTGCTCCAGGGATCCGGCTTCGAGGCGGAGCGCCTCGACTACCCCTTCAGCGAGCACGGCGCGGCGACCTACCTGTGGGTGTGCACGGCGACGGAGACGGCTTGAGATTGACGGCCATGATCGGGACTCCCCGCGCCTTGCGAACGGGACCCGCCGTCCTCGCAGCGGCTCTCCTCGCCGCGCCGCTGCCCGCCTGCGCCACGGGCGGTGGCCAGGCGCTGCCGCCAACGGGCACCCAGGGATGGGTCTCGCTCCCGCTTCCTGACGGCGGCCAGGTCAATCTGCTGGTGGTGCGGCCGCCGGGGCCCGCCAGGGGCGTGGTGCTGGCCTTCCCGTGGGGCGCGGGCGATGCGGGCCTCCTCGCGGGGCTGGTCGAGACCTACTGGGACGACGCGGCGCCCGCGGCCGGCTATGCGGTCGTCGGCGT
Source organism: Acidobacteriota bacterium (assembly GCA_009840635.1). GTDB lineage: Bacteria > Acidobacteriota > Vicinamibacteria > Marinacidobacterales > Marinacidobacteraceae > Marinacidobacterium > Marinacidobacterium portitor. The sequence continues at coordinate 13,279 of VXNL01000003.1, forward strand.
CGAGATCTACGGTCCGGGACTCGCGGAGAGCGCCCCGGTCGTCGTGCCCGCGCTGCTGGAGTGGATCGACCGACACCTGGCGGAGGCAGGCGCCAACATCGTCCTCACCGGGGCCTCCGCGGGAGGCATCGGCGTCTTCCACGCGGCGCTCGCGATGCCAGGCCGGGTGGCGGCGATCCTCGCGATGCCTGGGCGCACCTCCGGCGAGGCTTCGCTGGAGTCGCTGGCCGGGGTGCCCGTCCTGCTCATGGTCGGGGCGCACGACGGGCGTTGGGTGACCGGGTCGGAGTCCACGGCCGAACGCCTCCGGGCGGCCGGCGCGCAAGTCGAACTGGCCGTGATCCCGGGACAGGGACACGTGCTCCGCGTCCCCGGGGAAATGCTCGTCCAGTGGATCGACGAGCAGCTCGAATGACCCGCCCCAGGGAACTCCCGGGCGACGCGGCTTAGCGCGAGCCGGATTCCTTTCCCTCCACCCGAACCACGCCGGGCATCCCGGCGCCATCGAGGGCGCTGTTGACGCCGGTCAGCTCGGCCCCGACGATCTCGGCGAACTCCGCGACGCGGGCTTCCACCAGCTCGTGGAGCTGGTCGTAGACCTCCTGCATCTGGTCGGTCGGTCGGAAATCGCTCGTCGCCACCACGCCCGCGAGGTAGAGGATCCGCCCCGCAAGCTGCGTCGGCCAGCGCAGATGGTCCTGGCCGGTGCCCGTGATGAGCAGCTGGATCAACTGCTCTTCAACCGCGAGCAGCGAGCCGTCGAGTCCGTCCACCGCCGAGGCGATGGCTTCGACCCGCCCGGTCTCTTCGGCCAGCAGCTTCAGATCGAGCACCTGACGCCGCAGCCACTCGATCTCGTTCACCGTCCCGACCACGGTTTCGAGGTCAGCACGCAGCAGGCGGAGCAGCGCGGTCTGGGCGGCGATGTCTTCGAGACTGCCCTCGCTCTTCGGGTCCTTCCGCACCTCGATGGGCGCGGTCTGCTCGGTGTCTCCGACCTGTAGAGCCACGGTGTACTCGCCCGGCGGGGCGAGGATCGAGATCCGCCCGATCGTCCCCGCGCGGGTCCGCTCCTCGTCGAGGGTCACCCAGTCGGCGAAGAGGGGCTTTGTCCGCAGCACCGCCTGCGTTGAGGCCTCTTCGCGGAGGTCCCAGGTGATCCGGTTCAGGCCCTTCTCGCCCGTCCCCTCCAGCGTGCGGATGGTTTCCCCCGCCGCGTTCCGGATCTCGATGGAGACATCCGCGCCCGCCTCGGCGAGCCAGAAATTGATCGGGGCGCCGTAGGGCGGGTTCTCGCCCTCCGACCAGTCGTCGAAGTGGGCGAAGGGCGGGGTGATGGGATGGAAGCGGTAGGCCCCCCGCGGCTGGAACAGATGGACGTCGGCGGCCTCCACCTCCTCGGTCCACTGCTGGAGCGGCGAGATGTCGTCCATGATCCAGAAACCGCGCCCGTAGGTGCCCACCACCAGGTCGCCGAAGTGCTCCTGCACCGCGATCCAGTACATCGGGCTCGGCGGCAACCCGTTCGCGAGGCGCTGCCAGTTGTCCCCGTCGTCGAAGCTCACGTAGAGGAAGTTCTCGGTCCCGAGGTAGAGGAGTCCGGGCCGCACCGGGTCCTCCCGCACGTTCCGGGTGTAGCTGAGCGGGCTGTCGGCCACGCCGTTCACGATCTTCGTCCAGGACGCTCCGAAGTCCCCGGTCCGGTACACGTACGGTTCGAAGTTCCCGACCTGGTGGGCCTCGACGGTCATGTACGCCTTGCCGGCGTCCCACTTGGAGGCGTCGATGTTGCGGACCACGCCGTCCACCGGCATGTCGGGCACGTTCGCGGTCACATCGGTCCAGGTCGCGCCGCCGTCCCGGGTCAGGTGGATCAGGCCGTCGTTGGTTCCCGCCCAGATCACCCCCTCGGTCACCGGGCTCTCGTCGATCGCGTAGACGACGCAGCAGTACTCCACCCCGATGTTGTCCGGGGTGAGGCCGCCGGAGATGGTCTGGCGGGACTTGTCGTCGGTGGTCAGGTCGGGGCTGACCTCCTCCCAGCTCTGGCCCCCGTTGGTGGTCCGGTGCACGTGCTGGCTCCCCACGTAGACCGTGTTCCGGTCGTGCGGCGAGATCAGCAGCGGGAAGACCCACTGGAACCGGTAGCGGAGGTCCTCGGCCGGCCGGCCGCGGGTGCTCTCCGGCCAGACCTCGAGCTGGCGGAACTGCCGGGCGCGCTCGTCGTAGCGGGTCACGATCCCGCCGGCGGCGCCGGCGCCCGATGCCGTTGACCAGACGATGTTCGGGTCCTCGGGATCGGGGGTCGCGAAGCCGCTCTCGCCCCCGCCGACCCCGTGCCACATCCCCCGCGAGAGGCCGCCGCCGATGAACCCGCTGACCCACGCCCGGCTGGGGCCGCGGGTGGAGGGGCCGTCCTGCCGGTTCCCGAGCACGTTGTAGGGAATGTCGTTGTCCACGGTCACGTGGTACATCTGGGCGATCGGCAACTGGATCTTGTACCAGGACGTTCCGCGGTTCAGCGAGATCGAGACCCCGCCGTCGTGCGCCACCGCCTGCCGGTCGCCGTCCGTGGGATCGATCCACATGTCGTGGTGGTCCCAGCCGGGCGCGTCCTCGAAGCGCCGCAGGTCATGGGACTTGCCGGCATCCAGCGACACGGCGTACGACGCGGTGAGGAAGTAGGTCTCGTCCGGGTCGTCCGGCGCTGCCGCGCAGCGGGCGTAGTACGCGTTTCGCCCGGAGAGGTTGCGGTTTTCGGTCTGGAGCGTCCAGGTCTTCGCGCCGTCGCTCGTCATCCAGAGCTCCCCGCTCTCGGCTGCTTCCCCGCCGAGGGAGACTCCGTCCGCGGTCTCGATCAACGCGTACACCCGGCGGGAGTCCGCCTTGCTCATGCAGAGCGCGACCTTCCCCACGTCGAGCTCCGGAAGGCCGTTGCCCTCGAGGCGCGTCCAGGTGTCTCCGCCGTCCCGGGTCATGTAGAGCCCGCTGCCCGGCCCGCCGCTCACCCGCTCCCAGGTCTTCAACTCGAGGTGCCACATCCCGGCGTACAGGACCCGGGGGTTGTTCGGGTCCATGATCAGGTCCGAGGCCCCGGTGTCCTCGTCCACAAACAGGACGTGTTCCCAGGTCTCGCCCCCGTCCGTGGTCCGGTAGATGCCGCGCTCCGGCTGCGGGGTGTAGGCGTGGCCCAGCGAGGCCGCGTAGACGATGTCCGGATTCGTCGGATGGATGACGATCCGGCCGATGCGCGCGGTCGCGTCGAGGCCCATGTGCCGCCAGGTCTCCCCGGCGTCGGTGGACTTGAAGACCCCGATCCCGATGGAGACGTTCGCGCGGATGAAGGTCTCGCCGGTGCCCGCCCAGACGATGTTCGGGTCCGACTCCGAGACCGCCAGCGCCCCGATGGCGTGGACGTCCTGGTCGTCGAAGACCGGCCGCCACTTGATGCCCCCGTCCTCGGTCTTCCAGATCCCCCCGGTCGCGGCCCCGGCGTAGTAGATGTCCGGGTTGCCCGGGATGCCGGCGACCGCGAGGGTGCGGTTCCCGACCGGCCCGATGTGCCGGAACCGGAGCCCGCCGAGCTCGTCGGGCGCCGGCTGGGCGAGCGCGGCCGCAGGGAACCCGAGGGCGAGGCTGAGCAAGAGCGCGCCGTGATGGCGCATCGCGTTACGCATGGGGGTTGTCCTCCGGCAACAAAGGTACCCGGGAATCCCCGCGGCAGTGAAGGTCCAGACCCGCCCCGATGGCGCGTACGGCTTGGAACGCCGGTCTCCAGACCGGCACGCGCAGCGCTCCGCGCTGCGCATGTCCCAACCCCACCCGGAGAACATGACCCGCTTCTTGACGGGTCCACAGGGTCTGGAGCGGCGAACCCGGAGCAGTCGTCAGTTTGAGTAAAAATACTCAACGTAATGAGTAAAAAGGCAGCCTTTCGAAGGCCGCAGGTCAGAGACCTCGTCGCGCGCCTCCAGGAACCCCGCCGCTTTCTCCAGGTCGTCGCCGGACCGCGACAGGTCGGAAAGACAACGCTGGTCGGACAGGCGGCGGAACTGTCCGCGCTACCTACGCACTACGCCAGCGCTGACCAGCCGACGCTGCGCGACGCCATCTGGATCGAGCAGCAGTGGGAAGCGGCCCGCTTGCTCGCCGATGATGGTGGCCCGGTCGGGGCGCTCCTTGTCCTCGACGAAGTGCAGAAAGTCATCGGGTGGTCGGAGGAGGTCAAGGCGTTGTGGGACGCGGACACCCGCGCGGGACGGCCGCTGAGGGTCGTGCTGCTCGGATCGGCGCCGCTGCTCGTGGAGCGGGGCGTCGGCGAGAGCCTGGCCGGACGCTTCGAGATCCTGCGACTCCCGCACTGGAGCTTCGCCGAGATGGAGGCGGCGTTCGGTTGGTCGCTCCCGCAGTACGTCTTCCACGGCGGCTATCCCGGAGCAGCCCCGTTGATCAGTCAGCCGCGGCGTTGGGCTCGCTACGTCCGCGACGCGCTCATCGAGCCCATCATCTCCCGCGACGTGCTCCTCTTGTCCCGGGTGGACAAGCCGGCGCTGCTGCGACGGCTGCTGGAACTGTCGTGCGAGTACTCGGGGCAGGTTCTGTCGTACACGAAGATGATCGGCCAGCTTCAGGACGCGGGCAACACCACCACGCTGGCCCACTATCTCGACCTGCTCTCCGGCGCGGGTCTGGTGACCGGCCTACCCAAGTACTCGGCCGGCCTCGTGCGCCGCCGGGCTTCGAGCCCGAAGCTGCAGGTCCTCAACACGGCGCTCATCGGCGCCCGGTCCGGGCGCACCCTGCGGCAGGCGCGGGAAGATCCCGCGCTGTGGGGCCGTCTCGTCGAGTCCGCGGTCGGGGCGCATCTGGCGAACGCCGCGTTCAGCGGCGACTGCGAGCTGTCCTATTGGCGGGATCGGAACCGCGAAGTGGACTTTGTGCTGCGAGAGGCCGATCGGCTGACCGCCATCGAAGTAAAGAGTGGCCGCGCCCCCGGCTCGCTACGCGGGATGGCGGCCTTCTCGAAGGCGTTCTCCCCCACCCGCAGTCTGCTCGTGGGGGGCGACGGAATCCCCCTCGAGACATTTCTGCGACGGCCCGCCGAGCATTGGCTGCGTCGCCCGCCCTGAGCCGACGGGTCACAACCAGCCGCCAACCTCCCGGGACGGGCCGGCCCCCAGAAGGCGCATGGCGACACGCGTTCGCCGCCTGACGGCGGCGGTGCCGGTCTGAAGACCGGCGGTCCCTCCCGCCGCCGTCAGATGACTGGCGCTACCGCGGCCCCGTGCTCCCCGGCGGGACGCGGACCACCCCCGGGACCCCCTCGCCCTCGAGCGAACGGTTGGCTTCGGGCAGTTCGGTCTCGAGGATCCGCTGGAGTTCCGCCTGCTGCACCGCGAGGCGCTCCCGCAGGATGCCGTGCACCTCGCGCATCTGGTCGGTCGGCGGGAAGTCGGCGCTCTGGACCGCGCCCGCGAGGTAGCCGATCCGGCCGGCGAGCATGTTCGGCCAGCGGATCTGGTCCTGTCCGGTGCCGGTGACGGCCATCGGGATGAGCCGCTCCTCGACCGCGATCAGCGAGCCCTCGAGCCCGTCCACCGCCGAGGCGATCGCCTCGACCTGGTTCGTCTCCTCGGCCAGCGACTTCACGTCGAGCAGCTGCCGCCGCAGCCACTCGATCTCGTTCACCATGCCGGCCACGGTTTCCATGTCGGTCCGAAGCTCCCGGACCAGCGCCGTCTGGGCGGCGATGTCCTCCAGCGTGCCCTCGCTGTGGGGATCCTTCATGACTTCGAGACTCGCCTGTTGCGTCTCGTCGCCGACCTGCAGCTCGACCTGGTAGGTCCCTGGCGGGGCGAGGACCGCGACCCGGGCGCCCCCAGGCGCCGACCGTGACCGGTCCTCGTCCAGCTCGACCCAGTCCGCGCCGGTGGGCGGCGTGCGCAGCCGCATCTCCGTGGACTGGTCCTCGCGAAGGTTCCACCAGACCCGGTTGAGCCCGGCGTCCCCGCTGCCGTCCATCGTCCGGATGGTCTCGCCGGCGGCGTTCTGCACGACCACCTTGACCCCTTCGGTCTCGTCGTCGAGCCAGTAGCTGATCGGGGCGCCGTAGGGCGGGTTCTCCCCGGCCGACCAGTCGTCGAACTGGGAGAAGGGCGCGGTGATCGCGTGGAACCGGTAGACCGAGCGCGGCTCGAAGAGGTGCACCGACGCCGCCTCGACCTCATCGGTCCACTGCTGGAGCGGCGAGATGTCGTCCATGATCCAGAAGCCGCGCCCGTAGGTGCCGACCACCAGGTCCTTGAAGCGCTCCTGCACCGTGATCCAGTACATCGGGCTCGGCGGCAGCCCGTTCGCGAGCCGCTGCCAGTTGGCGCCGTCGTCGAAGCTCACGTAGAGGAAGTTCTCGGTGCCGAGATAGAGCAGCCCGGGCCGCGCCGGGTCCTCGCGGACGTTTCGGGTGTAACTGAGCGGGCTGTCCTTGACTCCGTTCACGATCAGCTCCCACGATGCGCCGTAGTCATCGGTCTTGTAGACGTAGGGGGCGAAGTTGCCCACCTGGTGCGCCTCGACGGTCATGTAGGCCTTCCCGGCCTCCCACTTCGAGGCGTCGATGTTCCGGACCACGCCCTCCTCGGGCATGCCCGGGATGTTCGCGGTGACCTCGGTCCAGTTCGCGCCGCCGTCCCGGGACACATGCATCAGGCCGTCGTTGGTGCCGGCGTAGATCACCCCTGCCTCGACCGGGCTCTCGTCCACCGCGTAGACCACGCAGCAGTACTCGACGCCGATGTTGTCCGGGGTCAGCCCTCCAGAGACTGTCTGCCGCTCCTTGTTGTTCGAGGTCAGGTCGGGGCTGATCTCCTCCCAGCTCTGGCCGCCGTTCGTCGTCCGGTGGACGTGCTGGCTGCCGACGTAGACCGTGTTCCGGTCGTGCGGCGAGATGGTCAGCGGGAACACCCACTGGAACCGGTAGCGGAGCGTCTCCGCCGGCCAGCCCACGGTGCTCTCGGGCCAGACCTCGACCTGGCGGAACTGCCGGTTGGTCTCGTTGTAGCGGACCACGATCCCGCCGGCCGCGCCGAAGCCGGACGCGCTCGACCAGACGATGTTCGGATCCACGGGATCCGGGGTGGCGAAGCCGCTCTCGCCGCCGCCGACGCCGTGCCACATCCCGCGGGGAATGCCGCTTCCGAAGAACCCGCCAGTGAACGCCCGGCTCGGGCCTCGCGTCGAGGGGCCGTCCTGCCGGTTCCCGAGCACGTTGTAAGGAATCGCGTCGTCCACGGTCACGTGGTACATCTGGGCGAGCGGGAGCTGGATCTTGAACCAGGACTTCCCCCGGTTCTCCGAGATCGACACGCCGCCGTCGTGGGCGACCGCCATCCGGTCGGCGTCCGTGTGGTCGATCCACATGTCGTGGTGGTCCCAGCCGGGGGCGTCCTGGAACCCGTGCACCCGGTGCGTTACCCCGGCGTCCAGCGTCGAGGCGAACGACGCGGTCAGGAAGTAAGCCTCGTCGCGGTCGTCCGGCGCCGCGGCGCAGCGCGCGTAGTAGGCGTTCCGCCCGGAGAGGTTCCGGTTGTGGGTCTGGATCGTCCAGGTCTTGCCGCCGTCGCTCGACGCCCAGAGTTCGCCGCTCTCGACCTCGCCGGTGCTCCAGTCCGCCGAGTCCACGCCGAAGTAGGGCACTCCGTCGCTGGTCTCGATGAGCGCGTACACCCGGCGGGAGTCGGACTTGCTCATGCAGAGCGCGATCTTCCCGACATCGGACATCGGCAGGCCGTTGCCCTCGAGCTCGGTCCAGGTGTCGCCGCCGTCGCGGGTCATGTAGAGCCCGCTACCCGGCCCGCCGCTCATCCGGCCCCAGGTCCGGAGGGCGAGCTGCCACATCCCCGCGAAGAGGATCCGGGGGTTGTTCGGGTCCATGACCATGTCGGAGGCGCCGGTCTCCTCGTCCACGAAGAGGACCTTTTCCCACGTTTCGCCGCCGTCCATCGTGCGGTAGACGCCGCGTTCCGGTTGCGGCGAATAGGCGTGGCCGAGCGACGCCGCGTAGACGATGTCCGGGTTCGTGGGGTGGATGATGATCCGGCCGATACGCGCCGTCGCGTCGAGGCCCATGTGCTGCCAGGTCTCCCCGGCGTCGGTGGACTTGAAGACCCCGATGCCGATCGAGACGTTGGCCCGGATGAAGGTTTCGCCGGTGCCCGCCCAGACGATGTTCGGGTCGGACTCCGAGACCGCCAGCGCCCCGATGGCGTGGACGTCCTGGTCGTCGAAGACCGGCCGCCACTTGAGGCCGGCGTCTTCGGTCTTCCAGATCCCGCCGGTGGCGGCCCCGGCGTAATACACGTTCCGGTCGCCCGGCACGCCGACGACCGCGAGGGTGCGGTTCCCGACCGGGCCGATGTGTCGGAACTTGAGCCCGCCGAGTTCGTCGGGCGCCGGCTGGGCGAGCGCCGCGGCCGGAAGTGCTAGAAGAAAGGCAAGGAAGAGGCTGAGTCGAGGGCGCATGGGGTGTCCTCCCGAGGGGACCAGGGGCTACGCGGCGGCGTCCGCTGCCGGACGTCCGTCGTTCTGTTTCTTGAAATAAAGGTATACGGGAATGCCGGCGGCGGTGATCCCGAGGCCGATCAGGGCGTCGCGCGGATCGGTGATCAGCGTGTTCACCAGCAGCGCGGCCGAGAAGATCGTGAAGATGGCGGGGAGCAGGGGATAGCCGAAAGCGCGGTAGGGCCGGTCGAGATCCGGCTGCTTCCACCGCAGCACGAAAACAGCGGCGCTCCCGAGGCCGTAGAACAGCCAGGACACCACCACCACGTAGGTGAAGAGCTGGTCGTAGGTGCCGGTCAGTGCGATGCCGGCCGCCCAGAGTCCCTGGACCAGCGTCGCGTTCTTCGGGACCGCGCCCGGGCTCAGCCGGGCGAAGGAGCGCAGGAAGGCCCCGTCCCGCGCCATCGCGTAGTAGACCCGGGCGCCGGTGAAGATGAAACCGTTGGCGGCGGCGAAGCAGGAGACCATGACCGCGAGCGTCACGAGCTGGCCTCCGAGCGGGCCTCCGGCCAGCCTGGCGGCGTCGGCGGCGACCGTCTCGGTGCCGACGAAACCCGCGAACGGCAGCGCCTTCAGGTAGGCGAAGTTGAGCAGCAGGTAGATGCCGATCAGCAGCAGCAGGCTGAGCGAGATGGCGCGCGGCAGGAAGCGCTGGGGGTTCTTGACCTCGCCGCCGACGAAGGTGATGCTGATCCAGCCGTCGTAGGCCCAGAGCGCCGCCACCATCGCGGCGCCCCAGCGGGCCGCGGCCGAGCCCTCGAGGGGCAGCCGGGAACTGCCGATCGTCTCGACCGACTGGTCTCCGAGGGACACGCAGAGCACCACGATGGCGCCGGCCATCACCAGCTTCGCGATGGTGGTCAGGTTCTGCGTGTCGGCGGAGGACCGCACGCTGCGGCAGTTCCAGAGCGAGAGCCCCAGGATGAGGATCACCACCGCCGCCCTGGCGGCGGTCGGACTGAGGGGCACGAACTCGGCGCCGTACTCGACGAAGACGACCGCGACCGCGGCGATCGAGGCGGTCTGAATCACCGCGAAGAGGCTCCAGCCGTAGAGGAAGCCGACGAGCGGGTGATAGGCCCGCTCCAGGTAGACGTACTCCCCGCCGGCGTGCGGGTAGAGCGCTGCGAGTTCTGCGATCGCGAAGGCGCCGCAGAGGGACATCGCCCCCGTCCCCACCCAGATCAGCGCCGCGCCGCCCGCCGAACCCGTCGAGGCGATCACGTAGGCGGGGACCACGAAGATCGCCGACGCCAGGATCGTCCCGATGTTGACGAAGAGCGCGTCGCCGAGACGGAGTTCCCGCCGCAGTCCCTGAGCCAAGTTGGCCAGCGTACCGGATCAGGCATGGTGACGCGCCGGCCGGGAACGCCGGTCTCCAGACCGGCACCG
>VXNL01000026.1 GCA_009840635.1 Acidobacteriota bacterium
CGAAACTGCCCTAGTCCCATTCCCAGCGCTCTCCCGCCCGGATGGTGTCCCGCCGGGCGAGGAAGTAGGCGAGGCCGAGGCAGTAGGGGAACGCCGGTCTCCAGACCGGCACCGCGGCGCTCCGCGCCGCGCACGTCCCAACCCGGCAGGCTCCAGCTAATCCCACTCCCACCGCTCCCCGGCCCGGATGGTGTCCCGCCGGGCCAGGAAGTAGGCGAGTCCCAGACAGATGCCGAAGAACAGCCCGATCCCGTGAGCCCGGTAGCTCACTTCGGGGCGGATCGAGGTCGGGACGAGGACGACGAGAAAGAACCCGACCACCCTCACGATCCGCTTGGCCACCGAGAGGCGGCGCTCCACCAGCACGTAGAGCGTGAGCCAGGCGCCGGCGAGCAGGTAGAGCATTCCGGACGCCCCGACCACCCGGATGTTCGGCGGATACCCCTCGAGCGTCACCGCGAGCGCGACCGCCGAGAGTGGCACGGCGCTCCACGGATAGAGGCTGGAGCCGAACGCCCCGTAGGAGAGGTAGATCAGCCAGGCGAGGAAGACCGCGTTCGAGAGTAGATGGATGGCGTCGGCGTGCGCCGCGATCGCGGTCAGGAGGCGCCAGGTCTCCCCCTGTTCGAACACCGTCTCGCCGCTCGCCGGGAGCGCCGCCGCGAAGCCCGGCGGCCCCCACCAGTAGAGCGTGCTGACCACCGCGAGGATCCCGAGCGTCCAGGCGACCGCCCGGGCGGCGTCCTTTCCGGGCTTCTTCGAAAGGATGGTGGAGACGACGTGCGGCTGGGAGGCGTCCGTATCCGGCACCCCCCGCGCCGGCCGGCCGAAGAAGACGCCCCGGACGACGCCGGGCCGGTCCTCTTCCTCCGGTTCCAGATCGTAGTCCGCGGCATCGGAGCCCTCGGCTTGCGTGAACTCGTCGCTCTCCCAGGGTTCGTAGGTCCCGGCTTCCGGGTCCGGATCGGCCCACTCCTCGTCCGGCGGCGCATCCGCCTCCGGGACCTCGCGGAACCGCTGCGCCCCGAGCGGATCGGACCGGAACCCCCCCGGTGGCCATTTCGGTTTCCTGCGCCGCCAGAAGGTCACGAGACAGTATTCTCCGCGCCCCGGCCTGCCGCTCGGCCTCCGGGCTGCCCGGCCTTCGCGCCGCCCGCTGCCGCTTCTCCCATCCGGCGCGCCGGATTCGGACCCGTATCGCCATGCCCAAACGTATTGCCCTCGCCTATTCCGGCGGACTTGACACCTCCTGCGCCATCCCCTGGCTCAAGGAGAACTACGACGCCGAAGTCCTCGCGGTAATCGCGGACGTAGGACAGAACGAGGACCTTCAGGCCGCGTCGGAGAAGGCGACCGCCTCCGGGGCCTCCTCGGTGTTCGTCGAGGATCTCCGTGACGAGTTCGTGGGCAACTATGTCTTTCCGGCGGTGCGGGCCGGCGCCGTGTACGAGGGACGCTACCTGCTCGGCACCTCGCTCGCCCGGCCGACGATCGCCAAGTACCAGGTGGACGTCGCCCGCCGGGAGGGCGCCGACGCGGTGGCCCACGGTTGCACCGGCAAGGGGAACGACCAGGTCCGCTTCGAGCTTGCCTTTCACGCGCTCGCCCCGGATCTCGAGGTCATCGCTCCCTGGCGACTCTGGGACATCCGGTCGCGGGAGGACGCCCTCGCCTACGCGGCGCATCACGGCGTGCCCGTCGAACAGAAGGCCGGCGACCTCTACAGCCGCGACCAGAACCTCCTGCACCTGAGCCACGAGGGCGAAGACCTGGAGGATCCGTGGAACGCCCCGCCGGCAAGCCTCTATCGCATCACCCGGAATCCGGACCGGACCGAGCCGGACCCGGAGGCGGTGGACGTCGGTTTCGAGAGCGGCATCCCCGTTGCGGTGGACGGCGAGCGACTCGCTCCGGCCGCCCTGCTCACCCGGCTGAACGAGGCCGGGGCCCGGCACGGGGTCGGCCGGGTGGACATCGTCGAGAACCGGCTCGTGGGGATGAAATCGCGCGGGGTGTACGAGACCCCCGGCGGCACGATCCTCCACGAGGCGAAGGCCGCCCTCCAGAGCCTCACGCTCGACCGGGCGACCGACCACTTCGCCGCTTCCGTGGCCCTTCGCTACGCCGAGCTGGTGTACGACGGCAAGTGGTTCTCCGCGCTTCGGGAGGCCCTCGACGCCTTCTTCGCCGAGGCGCACCGCAACACGACGGGCACGGTGCGGGTCCGCCTCCACCGCGGCCTCGCGCAGGCGGTGGGGCGCAAGAGCCCGAAGAGCCTCTACCGGGAAGACTTCGCGACTTTCGGCGCCGACGAGGTGTACCGGCAGTCGGACGCCGAGGGTTTCATCCGCCTCTTCGGTCTTCCCGAGCGCATCCGGCGTCTTTCCGGCGCGGACTCCCCGGGCGAGAAGTCATGAAGCTCTGGGGCGGGCGGTTCGCCGCGCCGCCGGCCGACGCGCTCGACCGGCTGGGGAAGTCCGTCCACTTCGACCGCCGGCTGCACGCCGAGGAGATCCGCGTCAACCAGGCGTACGCCCGCGCCCTGGCCGAGGCGGGGGTGCTGGATGCCGGCGAGCTCGATCGGATGCTCGCGGGACTCGACCGGGTGGCCGCGGTGCTCGGCGCCGATCCGCCGCCGCCCCTCGACGACGAGGACATCCACACCGCGGTCGAGCGGTTGCTGTTCGACGAGATCGGCGAGCTGGCCCGGAAACTCCCGACCGGACGGAGCCGGAACGATCTCTCCCAGACGGAGTTCCGGCTGTACCTGACGAGCGCGACCGGGTCGCTGGTCGAGGGCCTCGACCGGCTCCGGACCGCCCTGCTCGCGCGGGCCGAGGAGTCGGCGGAGGCCCTGGTTCCGGGATACACGCATCTGCAGCGCGCCCAGCCGGTGGTCTTCGGACACCTGTTGCTGTCCCATTTCTGGGCCCTGACGCGCGACCGGGAACGTCTCGAGGCCGCTGGCCGGCGGGCGTCCGCCTCGCCGATGGGCGCCGGCGCGCTCGCCGGCAACCCCTACCCGGTGGACCGCGCCGCCATCGCCGGCGAACTCGGACTCGCCGAGGTCCTCGAAAACAGCGTGGACGCGGTGGGGACCCGTGACTACGCGATGGAGTTCCTCGCCGCGGGCGCCATCCTCGGGGTGCACCTCTCGCGGCTCGCGGAGGACCTGGTGCTCTGGTCGTCCGCCGAGTTCGGCTTCGTGCGCCTCGGCGACGCCTGGTCCACGGGGTCGAGTCTCATGCCCCAGAAGCGCAACCCGGACGGTTGCGAGCTGATCCGCGGAAAGGCCGGCCGGCTCATCGGCAACCTGGTGGCGCTCCTCACCGTGGGGAAGGGACTCGCGTCGGGCTACCAGCGGGATCTCCAGGAAGACAAGGAGCCTTGCTTCGACACCTTGGACACCCTGAGACTCGCGCTGCCGGTCGCCGAGGGCACCATCGGGACGATGGAGATCTCCGGGGACCGGATGCGCGCCGCGCTCTCCTGGGACCTCCTGGCGACGGACCTCGCGGAATACCTCGTCGCCAGGGGGCTGCCGTTCCGCGATGCCCACCGCGTGGCTGGAGAGGTCTTCGCCCACTGCGAGCGGGAGTCCGTCGAGCCGCCCGATCTGGACCTCGGGGCGCTGCACGGTTTCTCTCCCGCCTTCGACGAGGACGTGAAGGCCGTCTGGGACTACCGGGCGTCCGTGGCGCGCCGCAGCGTCCGCGGCGGCCCCGGGGACATCAAGTCCCAGCTCGAAGCCGCGAAGCGGACGCTGTAGACCGTGAAGGCGGCGTGCCGGCTTGGAACGCCGGCTTCAGCCGGCACCCGATGCGCGAAACGGAGCGGAGGTGCGCACCGCTGCTGAGATGGACGGCGCCACCGGCCGCGCTCCCCGCACTGTCGTCGCAGTATCGCCCCAGGAACTCAAGCGCGTGTCTGTCCGCCGTCTCGGGGGAGGCTGGCGCAGTATCATGGTCCCGGCAATCCGAGTTGGAGGACACGAATGAAGATGCTGACGTGCTGGACAAGGATCGGCGGAGCGGCCCTGCTGGTCTTCGTGCTGGGTCTATTGACCAAGGGCGTTGCCGACGTGGGGGAGTTGACGGGGACCGTGAACGCGTTGGTCTCCCGGATTGACGACCTTCAGACCGGCATGGACAGCCGGTTTCGCCGGTTGGAAACCGAGATTGACAACCGATTCGTTCAGCTCGAAAACCGCATGGAGCAGCGCTTCGCCCAGGTAGACGAACGCTTCCGTCAGATAGACAACCGCTTTCTCCAGATGGACAACCGCTTCCTCCGTATCGAGAACGTCCTCATGGGCCGCCCGCCGGACGCCGACGACATCGGCGGCGCCAGCGAAGCCGGACGCGCGGTTTCCAACCCGAAGTCCCGGTAGCGGGACACCTCCCATACTCGCGCCGCGTCAACCGTCGCGAAGGGCGCTCCCGCCTCGGAACGCCGGCTCCAGCCGGCACGCGCGGCGCTCCGCGCCGGCACGGCGCAACGCTGACCGGCGGGAGATCACCACGGGGAGCAGTGCGGCGTGCCGCGTCCCAACGCAGGGCCGGATCCCGTCGGATCAGTTCGGGTTGGCCGCGACCGCGTAAACGGGGGCGGCGACGGTCGCCCGCAGTTGCCCTTCCCGAAGCAGCGGCCGCGTAACCGGCAGTGGCTGCGCCGCCGCCGGTCGCGGCGCGACCACCACCCCTGCCGACAGAACGAGGCCGAGCGCCACGAATCTACGGCTCGTTGGAGTTCTGCTTCGGAAAACCGGAAATCCGAATCGAAGCCAGCGTCCAATGCTCGCTCGCCGATCCATAGGTCGTTGAAAAATAAACTTTTACTCTGTGTGATGGGTGGCGCCTCCCAGGGTGCTAGGCGGGAATGGGACTTGCGTGATACGGTGCGCCAAATTGACTCTTTCTCTTTTCAGGCCGAACTGCGCACACGGACGCGTCCTCACGGGGCGGCGGCGTCCGGCTACCGCGCATTCTGTCCGGGGCCCTACGGCAGCCCGGACTCGGTCCTTCGAACCACGCCTCGTGAGGAGGTTCTTCATGCGTAAGACCGCAATTCTGGTCGCGCTCGCGCTGCTTGCGGCGGTCCCGGCGTTCGCCCAGCAGACCTCCGCTGTCTTCGCATCCTAAGTTATTGATTTATATGGATGTTGTAAGTTATCACCCATATTGAGCATCATGTCTGGCATCACAGCCGCGATGGCGCGGCAGTCCTGAGCCGAAGGGGGTAGCTGGGTACCGGGTAGTAAGCGTTCGGTCGTGGGGGTATGGACGTGAAGCTGGCCGGGCCGGACGCGCCGTCGACATCCGGAGAAACCGGCGCAAAGTGACCAACTCGGCTGGCCGGTCCAGCACGCTCGTCGCCGCACGGGTCGCTTCCTCCACATCTCGGACGGTCACCAACACCCTGCGCCGCAACGACTTGAACAGCGATCCCACGGTGGCCGCCCCGTTGGGACGGCCGGCTCCGCCCACTTCAGTTCGTCCGCGCTTCCTCGCTCCGCTGCGCGGGGTTCAGGCGTCGGCCGCTCCGTTGTCGATCCGCTATACACCCACGACCGAACGGTTACACCGGGTAACCGGCAACCGTTCGGTGGAGCCGGTATGGCAATCGGTGCTGACTTCCGCGAGAAGCTGGTCGAGGCGGGGAACCTCGGCCTCCCGGTCCGATGCTTTCTCCGGCTCCCGACCGCCGCAAACCGATTGCGCCGCAACGTCTCCAGCGATCTCCAACATCCCCGCTTCGGCGTCGTCGGCCACCCCCGCCTACATCACCGCTTCCGCGCCCCCTTCTCCACTCGGCGGATCCACAAGCCGCCCAACCCCGCCATCGGCCCCGCATACCGGCACGACCGAACGCTTACGGTAACCGTTCGAACGATCGTTCCATTCCACCCGAGCCGCTGAAGCACAGACGTTGGCCCGTCACGGATAGAATCTGCCGCTGAGTCAGTTGTGATGCTAAAGACACTTCAGATTGGGCGTTACCGCGGTATCGAATCCTTGGAACTTAGTGGTCTTCAGCGGTTGAACCTCTTGGTCGGCCCAAACGGGGCGGGCAAGACGACGGTCCTCGAGTCTTTCGTGTTTCTTATCTCCGGTGGACAACCGGAGTTGGTGCCGCGCTTGGCAGCAATGCGAGGCTTGGATCTTGCGCTCGATTCACCGAAGTCAGGACGTGATCTGTACTGGGCACCGATGTTCTTCAACCTCGATTTGTCCTCGCTCACAAGGTTTGCCGGGGTCGACGGCACGGGTCGGGAACTTGAAGTGACCATGCGGATCAAACAAGTCGATGTTCGCGACGTGCCGATCATTGATGGTCGGCCAGATCCCTTTCTTTTGAACGCCGAAGGTGCACAACTGGTCCTGCGTTTTTCGGCCCCAAGCATCAAGAACGAGAGGCGGATGATACTCGGAGAGGGAGCCATCCGAATCGATGGCGCGTCCGTACGTCCAGGGATTCCGTCAGCTCTAATCGCGCCGCATAGCCACGACCCGGTGGACGAGGCGGGAGATCTCGCTCGATTGCAGCGTACGAAGCAAGTGAGTCTTGTAGTCGAGGCTCTGCAACAGATTGAACCCAAGATTCGAGGTGTGGAGGTAGGTGTAGCCGGAGGACAACCAATCATTTTTTGTGATCTCGGTCTGTCGGAACTTGTTCCTCTTTCGTCGTTGGGTGGCGGAACGCTCCGGATTATGCGTCTCTTGCTAGCGATTTCGAGTGCACCGAACGGCGTCGCCCTGATCGATGAGGTCGAGACTGGTCTTCACCATTCCGCGATGTCAACGGCTTGGGCGGCAATTCAGACCGCTGCGGCCGAATTCAATACGCAGGTCGTGGCTACCACACACAGCCGCGAGTGCATTCAGGCGGCGCACAGAACACTCGGCGACGACGGCTTTCAGCTGATTCGCATAGATCAACCGGAAGGCAAGATCAGGGCGACGGAGTACACCCCGCAGGCTCTGTCAGGTGCCCTAGGATTCAATATGGAAGTCCGGTGAATACTAAGGCTCCGAACGACATATCTGACGAAGTACCGATAAGGCACGTCACTCAGTTGCTTGTCGAGGGCAAGGATCTCTGGAATGTTGCGATCGCGCACCTCAACAGTTTGGGCCGTCACGACGTTGATGTTCATGACTTCGGTGGCGTAGATCAGTTGGCTGATTTCCTAGCGGGTTTTGTTGCCCATCCTCGCTTCTTTAGCGTGATCAGCATCGGGATCATTAGGGATGCCGAGGAATCGGCGCGTTCGGCGTGGCAGAGCGTCCAGTCTGCCTGTCGGGAAGTGGGACTTTCTGATTCACAGGGCTTGGGAACGGGTCCGGCAGTTTCCGTTTTCATCTTGCCGGATGGGAAAGAGTCTGGAATGCTGGAGACTCTCCTATGGGCGACGATCCGATGTAGTCCGGAAGCTGATTGTGTGGAGGACTTTCTCGCTTGCGTGGACCGCATTCCCGGACGGACGACAAAGCGGCGCGACAAAGCCCGGTTACACGCTTGGATTGCCTCCCAAGCGCAGCCCGGGGTTTCAGTGGGGGTTGCGGCGCTAAAGAAGTACTTGCCGCTACAGCACCCGGCCTTGGAGGGATTTCGTACCTTCCTTCGAAATCTCTGAAATCCCACCGCAGTACTGATCGGCACTGACGCACCTCCTCCGCTACGGAGGGATTGACGACGGCACTATCACTCGACCGAGAGCCTGCCGGCATGATTCTCGACGCCTTCAAGCCACCGAATAGCGACGACCGGCGCGAAGGTTAGACGAATGATACGGGCGGTTGGGTGGCGTTCCGCGACGACGTGCGGGCCTACTTCACCGACCCGAAACGAGCGCCAGGGTGACGTCCGGGATCTTGCTCCAGGAGCTGCATCCCTCTCACCTCGCGTCTCCTGGACGCTAGTCGGCCGCTGGCGGTCGCAGAAGGTCGCCGCGCTCCCTGAGCCGATAGCTCCGGCCGCTAATCTGAATGACATGGACATGGTGCAGTAGGCGGTTCAGGATCGCCGTGGTCAAGACCTCGTCCCCAGCGAACACCTCCGGCCAGCTCCTCATGTGCTTGTTCGAGGTCACGATCATCGAGCCCCGTTCGTAGCGCCAGCTCACCAGCCGGAAGAACAGGTTCGCCTCTTCCCGGCTGAGGGGCCGGAAGCCCACTTCGTCGACGATCAGGATGGAGTGCACCCGGTCGCGCCGCGGCCGGCGACGCGGTGCGCTCGGCCGCCGACAGGCGGACGTTGATCTGCACGGTGCGGCGCTCCGTCATGGGCGCACCAGGCCGGGGGCTCGGGGGGCGGCGCCCGTCCGCAAGCTCACCCGCACCCCCAACGCCTCCAGCTCCTGCCGAACCACGTCCGCGTTCCCCTCGTGCTGCACCAGCCGTGCACGAAGCCACTCCTCCGGGCTTCGGAGCACGCCGCCCCGACGACGACGAGCCGGCTTCCGCCAGCGACCCCGCCGCAGCCACACCTGGACTGTCGTCTGCGAACAACCCAACCGGACCGCGATCCGTCGCGTCCCCCAGCCCAGTCCGTGCAGCCGCCGTATCTCCAGCACACCTTCCGGTGTCCGCATCACGTCCGCTCCCGACGCCTCGTTCCGGCGTCAGAACCGAAGTACAGACCTTTCGATTCACCCCTCACCTCCAAAGGCCGACCCGCGGGGGTGGTCCAGTTTTGTCTGTCGCCAAGTGGCCCAGTTTTGGATGTCGCCTCACACCACGCGGTCGGGAGGCTCCAGATTCAATCGCCTCCAGCGACTGATCCCGCCCCGCCGCACGGGACTGCTACGATGCGCCGCAGCGGTCCGGGAAGTAGTGACAGGCAGGCGAATGAACGAAACATGGAAGCGCCTTGGGCGCCAGCGCTTTGCGCACTGGGCCGCGGGCGCGATTACCGTTCTCGCACTTCTCAGGAGCGTTGTTGAGTTGGCAGAACTCCCCGAGTCGCTTGCCACTTGGAAGGCGTGGATCGCGCAGATTCCGGACCCGCTGTTTTGGACCGCCATCGGAGCAGCAGCCATGGTGTGGGTCGCTTGGGCTGTGGGGAAGTGGGGGGATCAGATCCAAGCGAAGTTTCGAGCAATGTGGTCCGCCCGCGAACGGCCGTTCGCCTGGGCGTTGCGTTGTCTAGGACTCGTTCGGGTTGTTTGCTTCGTGCAACTCGCAGTGCAGGGACAGCAGAAAGCCAGAAGGAGCCGCTTCCGAACTCGGTATCTGCGGCTGACAAAACCCGAGCAGATCCGATTGCCTGAGATCAAGGACGAAGGGACGCTGAACTTCCACTTGAGAGCGCCTGCGGGGTATCGCGCCAAGATCCAACAGGTGGTGGATCTCCTAGGTCTCTACCAGGTCGTGCCTGCGCCTACTGCCGGTGAGAGTTACGGTCCAGATGGAATGACTGCGAACATTCAACTCGACCCAAAGCAGCTCCAGCTCATGGTCACAGTCGAAATGAATTGGGTGGGTCGGGCCGACTTCGGGCCCCTTGAGTAGGACCTGCCAGTCAAGCGGGTGCCTCCCTTACCAAGAGGTGGGCGAGGCCCTGACGCTGACGGCCGAGGTGGCGCGGCTAGGCGAGGCGGTGCCGGGCGCGGAGGTCCAGGCCCGGGAGATCCGGAAGTTGCACCAAAGCCCTCTTGAAGGAGCCCGACGACACGGCGTCGCTGCGCCGGCTGCTGCACGATACGGTGCGGCTCTACGCTGGCACACGAAGGCTGTGCGACCAGAAGGACCGGATCGCGTCGCTGTCGGACGATGTCGAGCGGCTGCGGCATGAACTGCGGCGGTCGGAGGCCGGGAAGGATCGCCTGAAGGAGCGTCTGCGGCGCGCGGTGGAGACAGTGCGGTTTCGCTCGCCGGGGGAACGACACCGGACACTAAACGGCCCGAGACCACCCAAGATTCCGGGCCGCTGCGCTGAGAGTCCGCTAGGGCGGACTCGGCTTGGCAGATGGCATGGCGTCGGCAACATGCATAACTGCTTCTTGCAGGATGATCCCTACGGCATGATCCTGAACCCCTGCTCCGTAGATACCGGCGTGGGAGGGATTACCGGGCTTGGGATCGTGCCTGAACTCAATGGCCATGTGCCTCTTCCTGCGAAGGGCCGCCAGCGCCTCCCCTACATTCAGCACTGCAAGGCGGTGGACCTGCTTGATTGTCCTGACGTTCGCGAGATCGACGCGAACGGCTTCCAAGCAGTCGTCTAGCGTGCCTGCCTTGGTCTGTTCCAGCCAGTTGACGGAAATAGAGTCCTGATCCTCCTCCTCACGCAAGAATGACTCGGGGGTGGGCCAGCCATCATCATCAAGTGTTCTCAGTGTGCAGTGCCGAGCCACGTGGTCGGTGTGAGGGATCGCCAGCCCCGGCGAGATCAATTCGGAGATCCTTTGCGAAGAGGGAGAGAGCTTCAAGCGCGTCGGTTCGAATGTCGGAGTTGGAGTTTATCTCCCGATAACGGGGATCGCCCTCACGAATGTTGGCCACGCCTGTGAACACGACCTCATCGTCCGATACGAATTGCAGGACCATTCCCCCGCTAGGGCGGACATTCCACGTTGCAGTGAAGAGACCGCTGGAGCCGAGAACTAAGGTGGGACGAGGGAGCCCTTCGCTTTCCAGCAGGAGGAACCGGGTAAGAGATCGCAGCGATTCGACCTGGGGTTCTTTCTCACCATCGTCCGCCTCTTCGACGGCTATCTCCAGGAGTCGGCGGACCCTAGCCGCCGATGCGTCGTGACTCTCGGTCTCCAAGAGGGTGGCAAAGTCCTCTAATGCATGCGCAGAGTGGAGTGCAGCGTCTAGCCGGAGTTGTTGCCCGGTGGCTTCTTCGCCCAGCAGTGGGGGGTAGACGCCTTGGCCAAGGAATCCAACGTTCTCTATGAAGATTCGTTGTTTCGACTCAATCGAACTGGCGGGCACAAAATGGTAGGTACTCGGGCTTGCGTCAGCAATGAACTCACGTCCATAGTCGTAGTCCTTGGCACGGATTGATCCGGAAAAGAGAGATGCCACGATAGCGTCGTCTGAAACCGTTACACTCACTCTTTCTCCGATGTCATTCTCAGATGCTGCTGGAGAATCCCAATCAGGGATTGCAGATCTTGGCGTGTCAGGTGAATCCGGGCTCCGAGCCGGATCTTGACATCATTCGGCACCAGACTTTCTCTGGACGTGATTGGTGCATCTGCTAGGCCGCAATTCAGGACATGACCGGTCTGATGTCCCTGAACGATGAAGATGTTGCAGGGAGCGATTGGAGCAGCTTGGACCTCCGACCAGTCCAAGTCGTGAACCTTCAACTCCACAGGCTTCGGATCATCTCCGTTGATGGCCATCTATAGATCTCCTAGCGCGACTGCGTAGGCAGGCTAACACAAAAGTCAACGGAGGTTTGAATGCGCTTGTCAAACGGCACTTGGAACAGCGCGAAAATGGCCTAAATTCCATCATAATCTGCTGCACAGGGGCCGATAGAAGTCAAGTAGTTCTTGAAGGCGATCACAAAGAACGGTTTTTGTAATCCCCCACATAAGGCTTGGCCGGGTGGAGTGGTTGGCCGGCCGTCCATCCATCCGGAGGATGGACGGGGATCGCTCCTCACCCGCCTACGGCGCGAGTGATCCCTGCGGGAACGCAACTACGGGAGGATGCTGCCAGCCGCGCCCCGGCCCTCGTGAAATTCCTCTAGGATCCGGCCCACGCACCTCATTATTCCGGCACGGCGGAGACCTACACCCCCACGACCGAACGCTTACCACGGAAGCCCTGAAATCAACGGTGTATTCGTAAGCTCCTTGGCCTTGCGATTCGACCTCGATGGTCGGGAATCCGGCTTCCCACCGGAGCGGATAAAGACGGGACGGGAGCGCTGGCTTCCGCCTTCCGCCGGGGCACTGGGTAGTGCTCGGCGCAGCCGGTGGTTTGACGGACAGCTCCGGGATGTGTTCCCCTCAGCGTGTGGTGGCCTCTGTCCGAGCGGGCGGATCGCCAAGATGGTCTGGGATCTCGGAACCCGGGCGGTTCCACACGACCTCCGGTCGAGCCTGCGGAACTGGGCGGCGGATTGCTCGGAAGCGCCGCGCGCGGTATGCGAACTGGCGCTGGTCCATGTGAACACGAACAGCATCGACGCGGCCTACCGGTGGACGGACCTGTTCGAGTCGTGGGGCGTGCTCGTGGATGACTGGGCTGCTTTCCTGCGACATAACGCATAGCGGTTTCCGCCGCACGAGGCGCGCTTGCCTTGCGCATCCCAACACACGCCGGACCAAGGAGATTCAGGCCCGCTTCGGATTCCGGAGCGATCTGTTTAGCGGGCCCATGGTGCGCGTGAATCGCTCGTCGGTTCCTCACGGCGCACAAGGGCGAGGACGGGCAGTGCCATGAATGAGCAACGAAGGGCTCAATGGATCAGCGTGATTCGGAAGTCGCGCCGAGGAGAGCCAGTGTCACCGAAGGAGCACCACGCCCTGCTCCGCGCCGGTCTTTTCCACGGGATCGACCGGGCTGCCGCCGAGGAAGAGGCGCGCTTCGTCGTGCGCTACCTGCTCTCCGGGAAGGATCTTTCGGACATCCGCCCGCGTGGTCCGCGGGAGGCACAGAACTGGTTTGCGATGCGCGCGGAGTGGGGCGCGGAACGCCAGATCCAGAAGCTCCGCAACATGATCGCCGCGAGCCAGTACGACCTCGACTACTGGATAGCCCTAATCCACATCGTGATCCGGATCCAGAAGGAACGGCGCTGGTGGCCCGCCGTCCTCGCCGACTGGGACGTCGCGGTTCGCCTGGGGCAGCGGTCCAGGCCCATGCCGTCGCGCGGCAACCAAGGGCAACCGCATTACGCCAAGGACCGCCGGAACGTGTGGCTCGCCTACGCGTTCAGCGTCCTGGTTCAAATGGGACTGGGGAGGATGGCGGGCTACGACATCGTCGCCGACGAACTCGACAAGGGCGGGACCACGGTGAGGGATGCCATCCGTTCAACGAGAGCGGGGTCCGGCAGGCTCCCGGCTCCGTGGGAGTGCTGGCCAGCAACAGGGGGGGTGCTCGTCCATTGACGGCCTATCCCGGGGATAGGCCGTTAACGCTCACCCGGCAACACACGGCATGGTCCGGGCTCCCACCAGCGCTGGAGGTGCCCGAAATGACCACACACCAACGCCTGCTCCGTCGCGTTGACGTGGAGCGGTACTGCCAGATCGGCCGCTCGACGATCTACAAGCTGATGCGCGAGGGGCTGTTTCCCCTGCCGATCCGGGTGGGGCCGCGTGCGGTCCGCTGGCCCGAGCACGAAATCACCGCCTGGCTGGCTCGCCAACCCCGGGCAACGGGCGAGCGGCCCGCGAGCCAGTCCGGCGACTGAACTTCTCCGCCCTCCGTTGGGGTCTCGTCCGCACCGCCGCACCCGAACCATGCCACCGCACGTCGCCGGAACATCTCCCAAGGATCCGCCAGCAACTCTCGGTGAGACCAACGCCGCAGTGGGATACCTGAACGCCCTCTACCGGCCCGATGACCGCCTGGCCATCGTGGCGGTCGGCCGGCACGGGCCAGACGCGAGGGTGGAGCAGCGCGTCGTGACAACGCGCGTTGCCACACGCCCCAGCTACCAGCGGTTCCTGCGCCACCTCAACGCCACGGGGCACGACATCTTCGTGTCCATGAACCCAATCCGTCCGAACACCCGGTCCCGCGAGAAGGGCGACGTGCTCGAAGTGCGCCGCCTACAACTCGACCTGGACAAGAAAGGCCCCGACTCCCTCAAGCAGGTCCTCGCGGACGTGAACGCCGGCCACCTTCCGGGGCCGGCCGCCGTCATCCGCTCCTCCCGCCAAAACTACCAAGTCATCTGGCACACCGACCCGAGCGCCTGGACCCCGGACGCCGCCGAGGACACCATGCGGCGGCTCGCCGGCCTCTATGGCGGCGATTCCTCGGTCTCCGATGTGACCCGCGTGATGCGGCTGCCGGGATTCCGCAACAAGAAACCCGAGCGCGACGACGCCCCGGTCGTCTGGACCCCGCACGACGGCGGCCCCGTCCGGCCCGAACTCTTCTCCCACCTGCCGCCGCCGGAGCAAGCCGCGCCCGCCCGCCGCGACAACCGCGCGAAGAACACTCCCCGGCGCGAACTCTCCCAATCCGACAGGGACTGGGCCTACGTGAAAGACCAGCTCCGTGGCGGGGCGCAACCCCAGCGTCTCGTCGCCCACCTCGAGCAGACGCGCCAGGACAAGCACAACCCCCGCGACTACGCCGAGCGCACCGTCCGCAAGGCACGCGCCGCCCTCGGCCTCACCCAAGCCCGCGCCATCCCGGCGCGCTGACTGGAGGACCTTCCATGGCCATCACCGAAATCACCCTCGAAGACGGCGAACGCGCCCTCTCCGTCGATACCGAGGAGGAGTTCGCGCGCGCCCTGGACCGCGGCCTCGCCATCGTCGCCCCCGAAGAGGTCGCGGCCGCCTTCGGCTTCCCCATGAGTGGAGACGGGCAGGAGTCCGACGAGATCTTCGCCGCCGAAGTCGACGACCACTCCGCCTACGCCGCGGCCTGAGCCGTCGGGAGACACCGCCATGGCCCAAGACAAGACCGACGCTCCCCGCAAGGACCACGTCGGCGAGTACCACCGCCAGTTCGCCGACGCGATCATCCGGCAGATCGAGGCCGGAACCGCCCCGTGGCAGAAGCCCTGGAAGCCGGGCGAGCGCTTCATGCCCGAGAACGCCTTCAGCGGCAAGGGCTACACGGGCGGCAACGCCCTCTACCTCGCGCTGGCCGGCCAGGGGCGCGGGTTCGCCGACAACCGCTGGGCCACCTACCGCCAGATCGCCCAGGCCGGCGGCCACGTCCGGAAGGGCGAGCACGGCGAGAAGATCCTCTACTTCGACACCAGGAAGCTCTCGCCGAAGAAGGACGAGAGCGGCCGCCAGGTCCTCGACGGCGACGGCCGGCCCGTGTACGAGCGGCACGACAAGGGCCGGGCGTTCGTCCGCACCTACACGGTGTTCAACGTGGAGCAGACACGCGGACTCGACCTCCCGGCCCGCGCGGCCCCGGTTGCCGACTGGCAGGCCCACAAGTCCGCCGAGGCCGTGATCGGCGTCGCGAACGTCACGATCAAGCACTCCCCCGGCGACCGCGCCTACTACGCGCCGAAGCCTGACCAGATCGTGCTTCCGGAGCGGGGCCAGTTCCCGAGCGCCGAGCGCTACTACGGGACCGCCCTCCACGAGCTGTCCCACGCGACCGGCCATGAAAGCCGGCTCGACCGCGAGACGTTCCACAAGGGGATAAAGGGCGGCTTCGGGAGTCCCGCCTACGCCCGCGAGGAACTGCGCGCCGAGATCAGCGCCATGATGACCGGCGAACGCATCGGGATCGGCCACACCCCCCAGGACGGCCACGGCAACGGCGCCGCCTACGTCAAGAGCTGGATCGAGGCGCTCGAGCGCGATCCGCGCGAGATCCACCGCGCGGCCGGCGAAGCCGACCGCATCTCCCGCTACCTCATCAGCCCCGCGCGCGAGCGCCTGGACGCGATCGCCAACGAACCCCAGGCCGTCGCCGCGATGGCGCCGCCCGAGCGGCCGCCCGCTTCCCGGCTCCCGGCCGCGCCGACGCGCGACGCACCGGCTCTCGCGCCGGGCCGGTGACTCCCAGTCCCTCAACCCAGGAGACATCACCATGCCTGAAGCTCAGACTGACACTCCGCGGCGCGGCGCCGCCGTGGCCACCGGCATCGCCGCCCCGTCCCGCTACCACGAGAAGTTCGTGGCCACTGTGATCAAGCAGATCGAGGACGGAACCGCCCCGTGGCTCCGCGAGGCGAAGGCCGGCGAACCCACCATCCCCCGGAACGCCATCACCGGCCGGCGGTACACCGGCGGCAACGCCCTCTACCTTGCCTCCCGCGGCCAGGAGCGCGGCTTCACCGACAACCGTTGGGTGTCCAAACAGCAGCTCCGCGAGAACGGCGGCAAGCTCGCCCGCGGCGCCGCCGGCGAACGGATCCTCTACCGGGACGACTCCGGCAAGACGCCCGTCTGGCGCACGACCACCGTCTACAACGTCGAGCAGACCCGCGGCCTGAAGCTTGAGCGCCGGCCGCCGCGTGCCGAATGGCACGCGCACCGCGCGGCGGACGCCGTGATCGCCAGCTCCGCGGTCCCCATCGACGAGTCGCCCGGCGACCTCGGCTACTACGTCAGGAACGAGGACCGCATCGTCATCCCCGAGCGCGGCCGCTTCTCGAGCGCGGACACCTACTACAACACGGCGTTCCGCCACATGGCGCACGCCTCCGGCCACGAGAAACGGATGAACCGGGAGACCTTCAGGGAGGCGCACTCGGAAGGACTCGACGGCGAAGCCCACGGACGCGAGCAGCTCCGCGTCGAAATCGCCACGATGACCACCGCGCAGCGCGTCGGGGTCGGCTACCAGCCCGCCGACTCCGAAGCCTACAAGGACCTGTGGGTGAAGGCGCTGAAGGCCGACCCCCGTGAGATCCACCGGGCGGCGGCCGAGGCCGACCGGATCTCCAGGGGCCTGCTCCGGCCCGCGCGCGATCAGCTCCGCGACCTGGCACGGGAGGCCCGCACTTCCCGCAGCCGGACCGCTCCGGAACGCGCCCCGGCCGCGCCTCCCCGGCCGGCGCCGGAACGCGCTGCGCCGAGCATGACCCCCGGACGCTGACTCGTTCGCAATGAGCGTCCGAATCTCCGACACCCGCCACCCGGTTCGGGAGATCGCCGTGCGGCCCGACGCCCGGCGGCGCACCGGCCATCGCCAGGAGGCCCGCGAGCCGGACGACCCCCGCTCCGCCCGCGCCCGCAAGGAAGCGGCGCTCGTGGACGTGAGCGTCCACCGCACCGTCGCCTACCGGGACATGGTGGCCGCCCACTTCGACGGCCACCCGTACGCCGCCCGCCGCGCGATCGACCGACTCATTGCACAGGGTCTCCTTCGGGAACGCATCGCAACCGCGCCCGGAGGCGGCTCCTTCCGCACCCTCGCCGCCACCAGGAAGGGCGCGCAATACGCGCAGAAGGCAGCCGAACGTCATGGGTTCGACGCCTCCCAACGGTTCCGCGCCGGATGGGGCAGGCCCCAGGACGCCGCGCACGACGTGGCGATCTACCGCGCCGTCCGCGCTGCCCGCGAGGAACTCGCGGCGCTGGGGGCCACAGCCCGGCGCATCCGCCTCGACGGCGAACTGCGCGGGATCGTCGCGCGCCGCAGCGAAACCGCCCGGGCACGCGCCGGCAGGGCGTCCGCTGACGCCGAACGCCGGCGCGCCGCCACCGAATACCAGCTCCCCATTGACCCTGACGGCAAGGTCGCCTTCCCCGACGCCCAGGTGGAATACACCCTCACCGACGAGGAAGGCCGCGACACCTTCGGACGCGTCAACATCGAAGTCGCCTCTCCGCACTACAGCGCCGGCAGGATCGCCGCGAAGGCCGCGGCCGGCTTTGCCCTCTTCGGCTCCAGCGGCAGGGCCGTCCGGAACATCCTCAACCACGCCGTTCGCGCGGGCAAGGCCGCCACGGGTCCGGACACGAACGCCCGCGGCGGATCGAACCGGCCGCCGTCCGACCTCTTCGAAATCTGACGATGCTCGAACGCCCCACCAACTCCCCGCAACGAGGCTTGAAACCTGAACCGCGCCGTCACCGCGCGCCAAGTCCTTCAGTCGAGATGGCCCGTCTCTGGCTCGACCTCACGTTCTGCTGCTTGCGCCTCACTTTCATGCGCCTTCGGTTCGCCCTCCTTCGCGCCGCTCTTTTCGTCCTTGAACGCATCCAGCGACCCAAGCCGCCGCCGCAGGCCAACAGCCCATGTACCCCTGGAAAGTGAGCCTCGGCCTCACCGTCGCCGTCACGGCCTCCCTCGTGTTCGTGGCGGCCGCCCGCTTCGACTACCTCTCCCCCCACCGCCGGCTCATCCTCACCGAGTACTGGTGGCCGGTCTCCTTCCACGCCAGTTCGGTGGTCCTCAACATCGTCGTCGCCCTCGCCGGAGTCCTCCGGAGCCTCGGTCTCTACGACGTGGGCCGGAAGGTGGACCTCGTGGAGCGGTCCGTCCGCCGCGGCGACGGCGATCCCGACCTCGCCCGCCGCCTCCACGACCAGGAGCACGGTGACTTCGCCGAATAGCCGGCCCACACCCCCGCAAGGAGCACTCCCATGACCCCCACCTCGCGCCGACTTGCCGTCGCCTCGGCCGCCGCAGCCGTAGCCCTCCTCCTGCCGGCCACCGTGCTCGCCCAGGGCGTCAGCCCCTGGCTCGACGCCGTCCAGGTCCTGCAGGACGCCTTCACCGGCCCCATCGCCCGGGGCCTGTCCCTCATCGCCATCGTGATCGGCGGCCTCATGTTCGCCTTCGGCGAGGGCGGCTCCAAGAAGGCGCTCGCCGGGATCATCTTCGGACTCGGGATGGCGATGGGAGCGGCCAACTTCCTGGCCTGGCTCTTCTGAGAACGCGCCTTGACCGGATCGAAACCCTGGCACGGCCACCCGGCGCTTAGCCGGCCGCTCACCATCCTCGGCGTCGAGCGCCGCTGGTTCCTGCTGTCGCTCACCCTCGGGCTGGCGATGTGGAACGCCCTGAACTCCATCGTCACCGGCGCCGTCATCTTCTCGACCCTCTACGCGGCGGGCTGGTGGGCCTGGCGGAAGGACCCCCGGATGCTCTCCATCGTCGCCGCGAGCGCCGCCGGCAAGGTCCGCTACGACCCCGGCAAGCCGAGCGCCTGGCACGTCGACATCCTCGAATGAACCTCCGGGCCGAACGGCAGGACTTCCAGGCGGCGGGGGCGCTGGCCGACGAGCTGCCGTACTGGGGCTGGCTCAAGAGCCATCCGTTCTGTCTCACCCGCGCCGGCGAACTCTTCGCCGTCGCGAGCATGGCGCCCGCCGTCATCGACGGGCGGACCCCGGATCAGCTCGACCAGATCCTCGGCCGCTGGCAGCGCGTCCTCTCCGGACTCGACCCCCGCACCCGGCTCTACTTCTACCTGCTCCGCCGGCCCGCCACGCTCCTCGCGCCGGAGGGCCTCGACGGCGTCGCGCAGCTCTCCCAGGAGAACCGCCGCGCCTTCCTCCTGCCGCGCGTCCAGGACCTCCGGACGTACGTCGTCTGGTGCACCAACCCCGGCCTCGAGCAGGCCGCCGCCCACGGCCCGAGCGGCGGCCCGTGGCCCCTGGACTACGCGCGCAACTGGCTCCGTGCGCGGCGCAACCCCCACGAGAGCGCCTACCTCGCCGCCGAACTCCGCCAGGCCGCCATCCGCTTCCGGCAACTGGTGGACGCGAGCGCCGCGCTCGCCGACGACGTGACGCCGCTCACCGTCCTGTCCGGTACCGAGGCCACCGCGTTCCTCTCCGAGCTGGTGAACCGCCCCGGACTCCCCTGGCACGGCGACGGCGCCGCCAGCGGTCTCAACTGGCGGCTCGCCCTCTCCGAACTCGAAGCCGAGCGCCAGCACCTCCGGCTCGACGGCGAGCCGGTGATCCTCTACTCGCTCAACGCGCCCCCCGTCACCGCCCGGGCCAACCTCCTCGAAGAGCTCAACCGGCTCGAAGCCCGGCTCACCATCACCGTGGAATGGCGGCCGCAGTCGCTCGAAGCCGCGCGGCGCCGGATCCGCAGCGCCCAGCGCCACTACTTCCAGAAGCGCTACTCCATGATGGCGCACGTCCAGGAGGCAGAAGGCTCCGCCAACGCGATGGTGGACACGGCCGCGGAGGCCGAGTCCTCGCGCCTCGGCTCCGCGCTCGTCGAACTCGAAGCGGACGGCATCGCCTACGGCGACCTCGCGCTCACCGTCGCTCTCCACGGCGAACTGAGCCAGACCGAGCGGCTCGACGCGGAACTCCGCCGCATCTTCGCCGGCTGCGACGCCAAGGTGATCCGCGAAGGCTACGGACAGCTCCCCACCTGGTTCGCCCGGATGCCGGCCATGCCGCGCCGGCGCCAGATCCGGAGCGTGTTCGCCAGCGCCGGCGTCGCCGCCTGCCTCGCGCCGCTCTTCGGCCCGCCGAAGGGCGAACCCGTCAGCCGCCACCTTTCCCGGCCTGTCCTCGCCACCTTCGAGACCCGCTGGCGGACCCCCTTCTTCTACGACCTCTTCGCCGGCGACGTGGGCCACACCCTGATCCTCGGCGCCACCGGCGCGGGCAAGAGCTTCCTGCTCAACTACCTGCTCGTCCAGAGCCTCCAGTACGCCCCGCGGGTGCTGGTGCTGGACCTCGGCGGCTCCTACCGCTGGCTCACCCAGTTCCTCGGCGGCGGCTACCTCCAGCTCGCCCCCGACCACGCCGACGGCGCGCTCGCTCTCAAGCCGTTCACCCTGCCCCCGGGCGAGCGCACCTACCAGTTCCTCACCGGCTGGATCACCCGCCTGCTCCGGATTGGCGGCCACGAGCCCTCCGGGGCCGACCCCTCCGAGATCCGCGCCCGGATCGAGGACCTCTACGCCTTCGAGCCGGACGCCCGCTCGCTCTCCGCCTTCGTCAGGTCGCTCCCGAAGCGGATGTGGCCCGCGATGAGCCGCTGGCACGGCGACGGCGCCTGGGCCGCCTACTTCGACAACCCCCAGGCCGAGGAACTCCAGCTCGCCGACTGGCAGGTGATCGACCTCGCCGGCGCCGCGGAGCACGAGGACCTCTGCGAAGCGGCCCTCTTCTACCTCCTCGAGCGGATGCGGCTCGCGCTCGACAACCCCGCCGAGGCCGCCCGCGTCAAGCTCATGGTGGTCGACGAGGCCTGGCGCTACCTCAACGACCCGTCGGTGCTCGCCTACCTCGCCGAGGCGGCGAAGACCTGGCGGAAGCGCAACGCCGCCCTCGTCCTCGCCACGCAGTCCGCGGTGGACGTGACGGCCTCCACGGCCGCGCAGGGTCTCCTCGAGTCCATCCCGACCAAGCTCTTCCTCGCCAACCCGGACCTCCCCGCGGCGGTCGCCGACATCTTCCAGCTGAACCCCACGGAGATGGCGACGATCCGCCAGCTCGTCCCGAAGCAGGAGCTGTACCTGCGCCGCGCGCAGTCCGCCGGCGTCGTCCGGCTGAACGTCGATCCCGAGAGCTACTGGCTCTACACGTCCTCTCCCGTGGACGCCGCGCGCCGGGCCGAGGCCATCGCGGCCCACGGCCTCCGGCGCGGCCTCGCCCACCTCGCCCAGCAACGGAGCTGACCCCATGATCCCCTCCTTTCCGACCCTGCCGCCGCGCCTCGCCGTGGCGCTCCTGCTCGCCCTCCTGGCGTGTCCGGTCGCGCCCGCCGCCGCCCAGGACTCCCACATCCTCCGGCTGGACGACACGCCGGAGGACACCGTCTGGCGGCTCCAGGCCCGCGTCCGGCACACCACCGTCATCACGCTCCCGGCCCGGGAAACGATCCTCGACTACGTCGTCGGCGACGCCGAGTACTGGCACCTCACGGGCAGCGCCAACGTCGCCTTCCTGAAGCCGGTCTCGGCCGACGTGGAGACCAACATCGCCCTCGTCTGCGAGTCCGGGCGCATCTACACCTTCCTCGTCGCCGAGTCCGAGGACCTCGACCCGCACCTCGTGGTGCGCTTCCACGACCCGGCCGCCGGTGACGAAACGACCGGCGTCTCCGCACCCGCCCGCCGCGGCGCGCACCAGCCCGCCTTCGTCGCGCGCTCCCGCATCCAGTCCTACCAGACGATGGCCACCCAGGCCCGCGCCGAGGCCCAGGCGACGCGGGCCACGGCCGAGGAACAGGTCACCGCCGCCCGCGACGCCGCCGCGGAAGAGATCGACGCCTTCCGCGCCCGCTACCCGCTCCGGATCGAGTTCCCCTACACCCTCGACAGGAAGGCCCGCGAGTGGCCGTTCCTGGTGGAGGCCATGTGGCACGACGGCCAGTTCACCTACCTCCGCAGCCGCGCCCAGGAGTCCCCCGCGCTCTACGAGCGCAAGGACGGGGAACCCTCGCTCGTCCCCTACGACCTCACCGACCGCGGCCTCTACATCGTGCGCCGCATCGTGGGCGAAGGCTGGCTCCAGCTCGGCAAGGAGCGCGCCCGCTGGCGCTTCACGCCCCCGGACCTCCTGCCGTGAGCCGGACGCACCCACACGCGCGGCGCGAGAGACGCCCAGCCCATGCCTGACTGGAAGTCCATCGCCACCCGGCCCGCGGGCGCACTGCCCGCGAACCTGACCAACAAGGCCGCCGTCGTCCTGCTCGGAGTCCTGGTCGTGGCCCTGGTCCTCAGCGCCGTCCTCACCGGCGACGACCCCGGGGACGACGCGGCCGATCCCGGGTCGGACCCGGCCCATCAGTCGGTCAGCGACGCCGGCATGACCCGGCGGCTCCAGACCGAGATCGAGCAGCAGCAGCGGCTCGACGCCTCCCAGCGCCGCGCCGGCGAACGGGAACAGGCCCGGCAGCGCATCCGCGACGCGATCCGCGGAACCACCGCCGATCCGGACGCACCGCCTCCGGACCCCGTCATCGACCCGGACACGGGCGAAGCACTCTCGTCGGCGGAGGCAGAACTACGCGACCGGCTCCGGCTCGAGGAGATCGAACGCCGCCTCCGCTCGCTCCGGGCGCAGCCCGTTGCGCACACCTACCGGAACGATCCGCCGCCAAGCCGGACGCGCGAACCCGCGCCGTCCCTCGCGGTCGACCAGGGCCTCCCCGATCCGTCGCTCCACCCGCTCGTATCCAGCGCCACGCGATCGGCGGACGCCCTGCTCGACGCCCTCAACCAGGGCGGGCCTGCCGGCGATGGTCCGAGCGCCATCCCGGCGCCCGGCGAACTCGACGTGCCGCTGCCCGACTCCCGCCAACTCCCCGACTACGACGACCCGCCGCGCTTCACGCTCCCGCCCGACCCGCCCGGCTGGGAACGGATCCACGAAGGCTCGCTCGTCGAAGCCGTCCTCGTGAACCAGCTCTCCGGC
>VXNL01000067.1 GCA_009840635.1 Acidobacteriota bacterium
GCCCCCGCCCCCGCCCCCGCCGGCCCGCCCCGCCCGCCCCCCCCCCCCCCTCCGCGGCGGGGCCTACCGCGCCCCGATGGCCGCGAGCCCCGCCTCGAGTCGCCGTTCGGCCTCCGCGTCGCCAGCGAACCGGAGCAGCCCCCGCCGGAGCAGCCGCTGTGCTTCGGCGGGGTTGCCGCCCTCCCGGAAGACGCGCGCCACCAGCAGATGACGCGCCGGGTCTTCGGGGACCTCGATCAGGAACCGCTGGGCGGCCCTGAGCGCCAGCCCGAAGTCCCGGTTCCGGAGCGCGTGGTTCACGAACGCGGTCACCGCGGAGAAGTCCTCGGGTCGCAGCTCGGCGTCGGCGAGCAGCCGCGTGGACTCGGCGTCCACCGCGTTTCTGCGCTCGAACTCCGCGAACAGGGGCCTCGCTTCGTCCGGCCTCCCGGTCCGGCTGAGCAACTGCGCCAGGCGGAAACGCGCCTCGTTGAGCGCGTCATCCGCCGCCAGCGCCCGTCGGAACCCCTCCTCGGCTTCCTGCGGCCGTCCGGCATCCTGGTGGGTCCGGGCCAGCGCGAGCCGGGCCAGCGCGTCTTCCGGGGTCGCCGCGAGGACCCCTTCGAGGATCGGGAGCGCCTCCGCGGACCGTCCGAGCTTCACCAGTATCCGGGCCAGCCGCAGCGCCGCCGGTCCGCTGGGGCCGGTCGCATCCACCAGCCCGCGAAGCATCGCGAGCGCCTCGCTCCCCCGGCCGCCACTGTCGAGGAGCTCGGCCCGGAGCAGAAGCGCCGCCGGATTCTCGGGATCGCGGCGCAGGAGCGCGTCGGTCACCGCTGCGGCTTCCTCGAACCGGCTGGACCGGGCCAGGATCACGGCCCGCGCGTAGGCCGCCCTCGGGTCCGTGGGGTGACGTTCGAACCGGGCAAGGGCGCGCTTGTCGGCGTGGAGTTCCATGAGCAGCCAGCCGGCCTCGACGTCCGCCAGGGAGTCTCCCGGCGGCCTCGTCCGCGCGCCGCGGTCGAAGGCCTCCAGCGCGTCGAGCGGCCGGAAACCACGCCGCAGCAGAACGCCGGCCGCGATCCAGCCGTCGGAACCGAGTTCGCCGGCGCTTTGGAACACGGCTTCGACGACGTCGGGATACGCCATGGCGCGGCGGGCCAGATTCCACAGGACGTCCCGCCCCTCGGTGGATTCCGGATCGGCGGCGAAGCTCTCGACGAGCGGCGGGACGGCCGCCGCGGCCTCTCCGGCGGCCAGCGCGCGACGCGCCTCGGTGAGCGGCTGTCCGGCCGACGACTGCGGGCCGATTGCAAGCCCGGCGACCAGCACGAACCCCCATGCCGTCAGCAGGGGCGCCCGACACATTTTGCTCGATGACCAGCCACAGAATACTCTCCGCCGATGCGGGACAGGCTCAGGGCATCGGGTGAGTTCGGACCTCTTGCGGCGTGCGGCATGAGGCCCTTGGTTCGCGCGGCCGTCGCCGGCTCGCTCGCTTTCCTCTCCGTCCACGCGGCGGCCCAGGAGGAGGACGCCGGGCCGGTTTTCCCCTCCGACGACCCGGTGATCCGCGCGATCTGGGAGGAGGGCGTCGAGCGCTCCCAGGTGATGGAACTCGGCCACGTGATGATGGACGTGATCGGCCCGCGCCTGACGGGCTCGCCGGGAATGGAGGCCGCCAACGACTGGGCGGTCCGGAAGTTCGAGGAGTGGGGTATCGAGGCGTATCAGGAGCGGTACGGCACCTGGCGTGGATGGGAGCGGGGGATCAGCCACATCGATCTCGTGTCGCCGCGGGTGCGGACGCTCGAGGGCATGGCGGCCGCCTGGAGCCCGGCCACCGGCGGGCCCGTCGAGGCGGGCGTGGTGATCCTCGCCGACGCGGAAACCCCCGAGGCGTTCGAGGCGTGGCTTCCCGAAGCGCGCGGGAAGTTCGTGCTGGTCTCGCCGCCGGTGGCGAGCTGCCGACCGCAGGACAACCTGGAGTGGTTCGCCCGGCCCGAGACGCTCGCCCGCATGGCGGAGGAACAGGAGCGGCTCGTCGAGGACTGGGGCGACCGCTACGAGAGCGCGGGTATCGAGCGGCGCACCCTGCCGGAAGCGCTGGACGCCGCCGGGGCCGCCGGGATCATCCGGTCGGAGTGGTCCGAGGGCTGGGGCGTCATCAAGGTCTTCGGGACCAATCTGGAGCGGACTCCGGTCCTGGACCTGAGCTGCGAGGCCTACGGGCTCGTCTTCCGGCTGGCCGAGAACGGCCAGGAGCCGGTGCTGCGGGTGGACGCGCAGGCGGAGTTCCTCGGCGAGGTGCCGGTTTTCACCGCCTTCGGGAAGATCCCGGGGAGTGCGGATCCCGAGGAGTTCGTGATCCTCGGAGGTCACTACGACTCCTGGGACGGCTCGTCCGGGGCGCTCGACAACGGTACCGGCGCGGTCGCCATCATGGAGGCGATGCGCATCCTGAAGGCGGCGGTCCCGAACCCGCGCCGCACGATCCTGGGCGCGCTCTGGAACGGGGAAGAGCAGGGGTTGAACGGATCGCGGGCCTTCGTGGAGGACCACCCCGAGATCCTCGAAGCCACCCACACGGTGTTCAACATCGATCACGGAACCGGGCCGGTCACCTTCATCCCGATGCAGGGGTTCGCGGGGGCCGTGGGGCGTTTCGGCGAGTGGCTCGCCAAGATCCCGAGCGAGCTGTCGGACCTGGTGACGCTGGAGATTCCGGGGATGCCCGAGGCTGGCGGGACGGACCACGCATCCTTCCTGTGCGCCGGGGTACCGGCGTTCAGCTTCCATGTGGGCGACGGCCGGGGCGGTCACCTCCCGATGGGCACGAACCGCTGGGACACGAGCATCTACACCTGGCACACCAACCGGGACAGCTTCGACAAGATCGTCTTCGAAGACCTCCGCGACGACGCGCTGATGACCGCGCTGTTCGCCTACCTGGCGTCCGAAGACGCGGAGCCCATGCCGCGGGACCAGCGGGCGATGCCGGAAGGCGAAGCGTGGCCGGAATGCCGCCCGCCGGAGCGGACCTCGGAGGAAGACGGGCGATAGGTTCGGACGCCCGCCAGTCTTCGACCTGAAGCTAGAGGGATTTGGGGATTCGGGGGTCTCGCGAGGTTCCGGCGCGGAGGTTGTCGAAGTAGATCGAATCGGCGGTGGTCGGAGGCGCGGATTCCGCACCTTCGAGCAACAGGTTGCGGAGGCGGTGCCGGTCCTGATCGTGACGGATGAGGTCGCAGATGTAGGCGCTACGAGTTTCGAATCGCCCATTGACGACCTGTTCGTCGACGAATGACTTGAGGGAGTCCGGCAGGGAGACTGTCATCGTGCTCATCCCGCAAGGGTAGCCGGGCGCCGCGCGCATGGCAGGGCTCCTTCCTGGGGGTATCCTCGGCATGAGGGAGGAGGGGCCAATCCAATGAGAATCCTCGTCTTCGCCGGCGCGGTCGCGGCCCTGGCGTCGTCGGGCGCCGCCCAGCCCGCGAACCCGCTCCAGATCCAGGAGCATCAGCTCGACAACGGCTTCACCATCCTGCTCGCCGAGGACCACCGCCGGCCTCGGGTGGCCGCCAACCTGTGGGTGCGCGTCGGCTCCATGATCGAACCGGTGGGGCAGCACGGCATCGTCCACTTCCTCGAGCACGTCATCCATCAGGGGACGACCACCGTCGGCACCCGCGACCTGGCCGCGGAGTTCCCCATCCTCCAGGAGATCCACGACACCGAGCAGGAGCTCATCGCGCTCCGCAACCGCGAGCGCAACCGGCTTCGGGAGCGGGCCGTCTTCTACGACGAGCTCGACTGGCCGATGACGCCCGAGATGGAGGCCCTCCGGCAGCGGCTTTACGAGCTCGAGGACCGGGACGACGAGTACCGGGACTTCTGGACCTCCTACAAGTGGTACATGCAGAGCGGCGGCTACGTGCGCCACACCGACCCGGTGCCCGCCAGCACCGAGCAGGACTACATGGAGATGAACATGGCGCTCCCGAAGGAGCACCTGGAACTCTTCTTCCGGCTCGAGGCGGACCGGCTGGTCAACGCGATCCAGCGGGGCTGGGAGTCGCAGCGCTTCACCGTCGTGGAGCAGATCCTCGGGGGCAAGAGCCGGCCGCAGACCCGCTTCAACGAATCCATCGACGGCGTCACCGCCCAGATCCACCCGGTCTTCGTCCCCGACGGCGGGCACATCCGCGACTTCGGGAACTTCACCCGGGACGCGACGTACCGCATCTACGACGACTATTTCGTCCCCAACAACGCGACGCTGGTGCTGGTGGGCGACGTGACGATGGACGAGGTTCTGCCGCTTGCGGAGCGCTACTTCGGCGTGCTGCCCCGCGGGCCCGAGCCCCCGCTCGATCTGGACGTCGAGGCCGAGCCGATGCCCACCGGATCCATTCGGCTCGACTGGACCGAGCCGCTCTCGCCGCAGGTCCACCTGCGCTACCGCGTTCCGGGGATGGGCCACCCCGACCGGCCCGTGTTCGATCTCATCGCCGCGCTGCTGAGCGGGCCGCACGGGGTGGCCGGCCGGGAGTTGGCGGGACGGAGGGTCTCCGCCTCGGTCGCGGCCGACTTCCGGGTCATCCACACCTACCGCTTCGGGTCGCCGGGGGCGTTCAACCTGGTGGCGCACGCAGGAAGCGACGGTGACCTCGCGGCGGTCGAGAGCGCGCTGCTGGATTCGGTCGCGGATCTCCGGGAGGGCCGGATCGACGCCGGCGCCTTCGCGCGGGCGAAAAAGCGCCTCCGCGTCGAGTGGGCGGAGTTCCTCGACAACACCCAGGAACTCGCCTTCCTGATCGGCCACCACCACACGATGAACCACTGGAGCGTGCTGCCTGAGTTGATCGCGGCGCGGGACGCGGCGACGGCCGAGGACGTGCAGCGGGTCGCCGCGGCCTACTTCGTGCCTTCGAACCGGGTGATCGCGACGGCCCGGGCCGAGCCCCCCGAGGGCAGCGGCCCGAGCTGGCTCGACTTCGCGTGGTCGAAGCTGCGGAGGGAAGAGCGATGAGGGCTCGGAGCGCCGGCCTCCGGCCGCCATCGCGGCCCGGGAGGGCCGCGAAACCTGCACGCCGCCATTCCGGGAGAGCCGCGGACACGGCTGGGAGCGCCGCCAGTTCTCCCGGTGGGGGCCTTCAGACCGGCACCGCGGTCCGGAGGTCCGTTTTCACAGGCTCTTAACTCATTGATTATATTGGTAGTAATCACCAAGTACTGGTTGTTGTTATCACTTCCGTTACCTGTCCTGAGCCAAAAAAGGCTCAGAGGCTCAGGCCGTCGAATTCTCTTGCGGGCCGTAACCGTTCGGTCGTGCCGGTATCTAGGGATCGCCAGAATCCGCATCGCCCCGATGCTTTTCGCCCACGCGCTCCGGGTCCTAGTTGAACGCGGCGGTGCGCGTTACACGATCGCGGGGGCGTTCGATCGGTCCCCTCCCGGCTCGCAGAACGGCAGAACCTCGCCCCACGTTTCTGTTGCTTCCCGGATGCGCTGTCGTACCTCGTCGGCGAAGTCGCCGCGCGCGTCCAGTTTCTCCGCTTCTGATCGAGACCAGGTGTATAGGACAGAGAGTCCAGGTGACATCGAGATCCGGTCATGGTTCGTGGGTGCGGTCTGTTGGTCCAGTTCCTCCACGTCGTCAGCGGAGATGAGCCTTCGGCGGAACAGTCCTTCCCATTCGTGGCGGAAGCTCCCGGACGACGGGTCGCGATAGCACGACCGAATCTTCTGCTCATGATTCTCTTTCCAGTAGGCGGCGTACTCAGCGACGGTCAGTTGGGACACAGCCCAGTGGAAGTGCCGCTGAATCTTGGAGAAGTGGAGGTTCGGCTTCACTTCCCACTGTTCCGACCTCTCCAGCGCCTTGAGTTTCGCCGCGTTCACTTTGGGCCATAGATTCCGGGCCTGCGTCATCGTGTCTCCGGGCCAGAGGCCGAGCCTGATGTCACCATTGCCTTCACTTTCCGCCCAGAGGTAGATCCGCTGAAAGGCGGGAGATTCGACTTTGATGATGGGGCTGGACCCTGCCCACGCTTCCTTCGGTTCAACCTCCCTCATGATCTCCTCGCAGCGCCGGTTCAGCAGTCCGATATCCCCGCGGCACAGCGCGAAACGGTCGAACGGGTTCAGTTCTGGATGCCGATAGCGGACATATTGGAGGAAGTCGTTGACGAGGGCCGCTTCGGAGGGGTGCAGGAGATTCCTCGATTCCAGATCCGTGAAAGCCCGGAAGAGATCGCGCCACATGAGGACGACCGCCTTTGGATCCACCCGAAGCGGCGACTCGCCGTCTCTCTCGTCCGGTGGGGGAAGGTGGCGTTCGCTGGGCATGAGCTGCCATGGGCCGACTGACGCGTCCAGTTTGGATTCGACGGTTAAGGTCACGGGCTCGTGGGAGTCAATCGCCCCGTGCCCCCAGTCGGCCGGCTCGAAAGTGATCAGCCCGTCATAGATCGCCTTCCTCGGCTCTGCCTCGATCTTCTCTCTTACGTCGCCGCCCTCACGAGTGATGCCGACGGCCACAAGCAGGCCCGCACGGGCCTGCAAGTGGGAGACCTGGGTTTCGATGTGGGTCCGGCACCCAGTCATCGCAGTGAGCGCCGGGATGGGTACGCCGCCCTGGCGCTCTTGGCATGCCCTGACGAGGTCAACAAAGGCGACACAGGCCATGGGAACGAGCCTGAGGAGAGTCATCAAGGCCCAGGTAATTCTGTTCTCAGTCCCTTCCGGGTATCGGGCTACGAAGGCGTTCAGTGTGGCCATTCTGAGTTCCTCCACGGTAAACGGTCCCCACCGCCAGCGCATACCCTGGCAGATACAACCAAGAGAACGCGGCAGTGGTGCTGAGGCTGGGGACGTTGTGATGGTGCCGCCCCATGCCGATACCGGCAAAGCCGAACGCTCACTGCGGGCCAGCGGCCGTAGTGTTCGGTTGTGGGGATATGGACGCCGGGCTGGCCCAGCCGGACGCGCCGTCGGCTTCGGCCGAAGACTGGTGCAGGCTGACCAGCGCGGCCTTCAGGAGCAGCGC
Source organism: Acidobacteriota bacterium (assembly GCA_009840635.1). GTDB lineage: Bacteria > Acidobacteriota > Vicinamibacteria > Marinacidobacterales > Marinacidobacteraceae > Marinacidobacterium > Marinacidobacterium portitor. Next base: position 7,031 of record VXNL01000067.1, read on the forward strand.
GCCACCGCCCACATGCTGCGAGATCAGACCCCTGCCCAAAACGTCGGCGGACGGCATTAGATCTTCCTCAACCCCCAGTTCTCGTCGGAAAAGCGCTCTCGTGCGTTCTGGCGCGACCGGAGTGCGAGTTCCGCCAGCACCCGGGTTGCCAGCCGCCGGCGTGGTGTAGCCGAGGAGATCCTCGTCGGAGTAGGGGAGTTCCTTGGTGCTCGGCGTCCAGGGCGCGGTGTCCAGGTCCTTCACGACGTGGGGGGCGAGCGGAGGCACGCCGTCGGCGAGGACCTGGGCAATCTGGTCGTCGGAGAGCGGCTTCAACCCGCCCTTCGTCCGGCTACGGGCGTCGGCGGGAGTCACGGTCCGGCGATGCTAAGCCGCTTCGTCTTAGGCCGCTACACGATCCAAGGCCGATTGGCCAGCGTCCCGTCCGGCAGCACCACGAACCGCTCCCCGTCAATCTCCAACAGGGTCACCCCCCCCCCCCACGTCGCCTCTCTTGATCTTGGTTAGGGTCTCGCGGGCCTGCGCGATCTGAACCTCCACCGTCGCCAAGGTTTCGATCCGGCGTTGGATGCTCGTCGACAACCACTGCATCAGCCTTCAGCTCCCGCCGCTGAACGCGAGGAAGAGGCTCAGGCCGATCTGCAGGGGACGCAGCCACCCGTTCAGCGGAATCACGCGTACCCGGCCGACCGCCGTCGCATCGACTTCGATGGTCCTCAACTCGTCAGTTACGACGGCGCGCAAGCTAACGCCAAGCTCCCACAACTCGCTCGACATCGTCTCCTCGATCTGTCGGCGATTCGCCCGCCGGCTCTCTACCCGGCGGTCAACTCATCGGCTTCGAAGTCTGGCGTACATCGCACTGGCCGAGACTGGTCATTCGCCGCGTTCGTAAGCCGTTCGCGATCTCCTTACCGACCGCCCAGCAGCGATCTACGGTCAGACGCCGGCCGTAATTCGTTGTTGCCCCGGGGTGATTGCGATTCCAGCCATCGCTACGCTAGCATCGCCCAATTTTCTCGTCCCGAACGCACGCACTCGTCGCAATTGCGGACGATCCACCGGGCGGACGGCCGATGTGCACATCCCCCCCCAAGTAATCAACTGAATCTAGGGCCATGCGAATCTCACAACTAACTGTCGAAAACATCCGAGGAATTAATCTCGCCGTACTTGATCAACTTGGCGATGTTGTTGCCATCGCAGGCGCGAACGGCTGTGGCAAGAGCTGTTTATTGGATTGCGTCCGGCTATTCAAGAGTCAGTACGGCTCGTACTACGCCAATGAACAAAAGCTCTGGTGGCAAGAAAAGAGTCTCAGCCTGGATGATCGCGCGAGTGCGATCCAAGTCTTACGACAAAAGAACCGCAATGGACGGATAGTTGCGTCTATCAAACTCGAGGATACCGAGAAGGAATTCATTCTCAAGGACACGCAGCGACTCACCGAACGCCTAGCTCTGCTGGAGATGTTTCCTACGTTGCGTCCACACTACGCGGAAGGTCTTTGGAATTGGCGGAGTGTCCCGGAGCTTGTCCGCTACGAACGCCAGGTTCAAGAATACACGACTACCATGCGCGCCGACATTCGTAGTGAACTGGCTCGCGACGAGATTCAAGGTGAGGTCACGATTCATCGAAATGGGACTCTGAGGATCAGACCGAATCGGGCACTTACCTATATCTTTAGCACCTTCGAGCCCGATCACCTAGGCGTCATAGACTTCCACGCAGCAGATAGGAGCTACACGTACGAGCAGGTCAGCAACGTCAACATCAGATTCTCCCAGAAAGACGACATTTGGAAGAACTCCGCGATGTACAACCTCGCTCAGAAGTATGGAAATGTGAAGTCCGCGCTAGCTACAGAGTACATCAGAAACATCATCGCGGAAAAGGCCGGAGGGCGGCAAGGCGCCGCAGCTGAACTTACGACTACGCTTCGTAGCATATTCCACGAACTCATCCCGGGGAAGCAATTCGACGGACCGACGCCTACTCCCACAGGAGAATTGGAGTTCCCCGTACGGACGGCCGGAACAAGCCACGATCTGAATGAACTCTCTTCCGGTGAGAAGGAGATCGTCTTCGGCTACCTTCGTACGCGAGCACGAGCCGCCCGCAACAGCGTGATTATCGTTGATGAACCAGAGCTCCACCTCAACCCAGCGATGATCCGCGGTCTGCCAGCACTTTATCAGGCGCACATCGGCAGCGCGCTGAACAACCAGATTTGGCTGGTAACGCACTCCGACGTCTTCCTACGCACGGCATTCTACGACTCGGATATGGAGCTATTCCACATGGCCGTTGGGGTGCGAGAGCCAGGCAGAAATCAGATAACAAGAATATCCCAGACGTCGGAGTTCGACCGAGCGTGCATCGAGCTAATCGGGGACATAGCTAACTACCGTCCCGACCAGCCGGTTCTAATCGTGGAGGGACAGCAGCAATTCGATATCTTGGTACTTCGTCGGCTGTTCGCAGATTCGCTAAAGGGGGTGAACGTGCTGGAGGCCGGTGGAAAGAGCCAAGTACAGCAAAGGCAGAAATCACTACAGAAGTCAGCCCGGCAATCTGGGCAAACGAAGACGGTCCTGAGCATCACCGACTCTGATGGAGACGAAGTTAGTGACGAGGGACGCGGTCAGTACCAATGGCCAGCCTACCATATCGAGAACTACCTACTTGAGCCCAAATACATCGGTCTTGCTATCGACTCGATCACGGCCAAACGGCCGGGAACTACGTCGCTGCATTATGTTGGTCAACTCCTGCAGACTAGCAAGAAGGAGGCGGCCTCGGAGATTGGTCGACGTAGACTGGTCCGTTCGCTAAAGAGTCGCCTCAATAGGCACTTGCAGTTGAGTCCCGGTAAGACGGGCGAGGATCTCACGGCGCGTGATCTTCGCCGGCAACTCGAGAGCTCCAGGAGCGCGATCGACGCTGAGTTTGACGCGGCTATGGAGGGAGACACGCTAGAGAGGAATCTCGAAAGTCAACGACAGGAGAGCGAAATGCTGCAAGAGCAGGAGGCTACGCCAGACACACTGCCAGGGCGGGACGTGCTGAGAAGAATCGCTTTGAGCGCAACGCCCAATGGGAATTACGAGACGTTGCGCAATACGATTCTGAACGAGATGGCGCGCGATGGCTTCCAGCCGCCAGCGATGAAGTCCGTTCTTGAGCGCTGTCTGGGTGTAGCGGCCGCGTCCTGATTGGACTTCAACTTCATCGCTACGCTGCTGCGCGACCTCGTTCACTCTGTTTCGAGCGTGGCGGTTCCTGGGTTTCAACACGGTCTCACGATCGGAGGCAATTGGCCTTGCCGCCTTGAAGAAGTGGTCCGTCTTGATCAGCGGATACCCGCCATGTTGTGGATTACGACACTGGGTCGTGGGATAGGTCAACTTCCGGAGTGGCGGGTCTCTGTTCCTTCGACGAGGTCCGTTCGTCGAGCAGCGGGCGCCCCGTTTGCCAGTGCTCGAGCGGGTCGACATCCCCGGCTGACGCATCTTGGTGAACATTCTGGCCGCTCTGCTGCCATCACACGGTAGATGGCTTCCATCTCCTCGTCATGTGTCAATGCTCCGTCGGGCCCGTGGAGGGCGGCCGATAGGTTTCGCTCGAGCCGTCCTGCTGCTAGATTTCGCTACCGCGCGCGCCGTCGGCGGGCGGGGATCGCCCGTCGCAGCACCCTTAAGACTTGGCATCCCTCGCAAGGTGTCAGTTTCGGGGCCGGTCCCCGTTTCTGCTTTGCCTGCTGGATAACCCATTATGGGTTATGATTCGGCCCATGCTTCGCGCGGCCCCTGGTCCACCCGGCACCATTGATCCCAGTCGACCACAGGAACGATCGCTTCCCACCAGCACGGTCGGGCGTGGTCGGGCAGTTGCACCCGTTACCTCCCCGAGTTTTCCATCGGTCTGGTCCGATGAGACCATAGAAGTTCGCCTGGGCGATAGCCTCAACTTCTATCACGTCTGGGATACGCCGACGGTCATCATGTCTGACGGCGGGTACGGTGTTCTTGGATTCGAGGGCGACACTTCAGATCACCTAGATCTGCCGAACTGGTATCGCCCGCACATCGCTTCATGGTCGAAACATGCGACGCCCGAAACAACGCTGTGGTTCTGGAACTCCGAAATCGGATGGGCCGCCGTTCATCCCACGCTCGAAGCTCATGGATGGCGATACGTCAACGCCAACATTTGGAACAAAGGTAAGGGCCATATCGCAGGGAACGTCAATACTCGCCGAATCCGCCGCTTCCCGGTTGTTTCGGAGGTGTGTGTGCAGTACACGTACGAAGCTCGCATTGATGGCCTTGTGCTCAAAGAATGGCTGCTAAAGGAATGGAAGCGTTCGGGTCTGCCCTTGCGCAAGGCAAACGAAGCATGTGGCGTTGCCGACGCGGCTGTCCGGAAATACCTCGATCAGGGTCACCTGTGGTACTTCCCGCCAGCGGAGATGTTCCTGTTGCTTCAGGAATACGCCAACACATATGGCGATGCGGCTGGACGCCCGTACTTTTCCCTTGACGGAGTTCGACCGGGAACGGCCGATGAGTGGCGGACGATGCGATCGAAGTTCAAGTGTCCTCACGGCTTTACCAACGTGTGGGACCGCCCGGCGCTGCGTGGCTCTGAGCGGTACAAGATTCATGGCGCGAGTGGCAGAGCCGTGCACTTGAATCAGAAGCCCTTGGATCTTGTCGAAATGATCATCGCGGCCTCGTCAGACGAGGGCGATGTCGTCTGGGAACCGTTTGGCGGCCTTTTCAGCGGGTGTATCGCGGCGAAGCGGAGCGGAAGGCGTGCATACGGAGCAGAAATCGATCCAACGTACTATCACTACGGGGTGCAGAGACTCGCCGAACATGCAGGACGCAGAGCTCTGTTTGGACCCAGGTAACGGCATAGTGCCTATAGGTCGTTCCGCGTGAATTGGCGGATGAGCACAAGTAAGGGAGGAGGCTCGTCGAGGGATCGGGGGTCGACGCCGCGACGGGGCTTGCGCCGGTGTCTTCGTCAGCCCCGTCAGGGGAGCAGGCAGTGATGGGTCACCTATCGGGTTTCGAGGAGCGACGTAAGTGCAGATGCCTTAAGAGTGTCGGGCGCCTTGTACAGCAGGTTACTCCATTCGGCAATCGTCCGACCATGGAGCCGATAGGCCATTACACGCGTCTTGAAATGTTCGATGTCCGGATGGACGATTCGATCCAATTTGGCAAAGTTGGTATCGAGTCGGTACGGGAACTGACCAAATAGCAGCCGGATGCGATCTTGGTAGTCTCGACTCGTACGATACCTAGTACCATCGGGACCCCAGCCGGCAACCAGTTGCTTTGCTCGCACTAGGTCTTGATCTGTACCCTGGAATTTGAACCCGTTCGTGTTGGTCTGTTGGAGATTAGGGGTTCGGTGTGTCGTATCCTCGGGTTCTAGGACCAAATAGTCAGGTGGATTGTGATAGTGCGCGTCACGTGCCTCTGCAACAGATTTGCCGGAGGTCACGCACACGTCAAGGATTCTCGGCCTACCGAAAAGGAGATTGTCGGGGAGCCATGCGAGTAGACAGACGCTGGTCTGGTCGTCTCGGAAATGACTCTGACTGTCCCGAAATCGTGCGGTTATTTCGGTGGCTAAGGGGAACCAGGCCTTAATCTCAAACCCGGGTTGCGGATGGACTGTCCCTTGAAAAAGGGTATCGGGGAAGCCTGGGTCTTGTCGGATCCACCTGCCGTACGGTGCGTACTCGGGGCGAGCGTTTAGAAACTCAACTGTGTTGAACTCGATCATGTTGCCCAAGAATGGAGACAGCTTCGAGATCGTTCGGGATAGATTGAGTGCGGCCGAGGGCGTGGCCGGCCGTGCGATGGTCAGGATGTCAAACACATGCCCGACTAGATCGCCAAGATGGGTCGATCCGGAGGAGAGGACTTGCCGAGTGTCCACTAGTCTGGCGTATCGGATGCTCTGCGCGCGGCAGCGTCGTCGAGTGAATCTAGGATGCTGTGCGGATCGACGTGGAGGGCACGGCACACGGCCACAAACTCGATGACGTCCAGTCTTCGCTCGCCCCGTTCGTACTTCGAAACAAAGGACTGCGGTTTCCCTAGACGGGAAGCAAGATCTTGCTGACGGATTGCTTTCGTCTTGCGTGCAGAGATGAGGAGGTTGAGGAGGAGGGCGTACTCGGGCGTTTGGATGGGCACCTAGGCGTCACGTTCGACTTGCGGGACGGAACCTAAAAGGGGATTTGGAATATCCCAAAATCGGATACTGATGAGCAGGCGCGATGCGGATCGGTCGAGAAATTGCCAGATGATCCTTCCGCTCCCGTCACCGATCTGATGTGCGGTTCGGAGCGCATTTGCCGGTGGACGCCGCGCCGAGGCTGCGTACGGAATGCTGCAACTCCAACAGGACTGTCAGGATTTGCGTGTGTGAAAGGCCATAGCATGGAGTTCCAGGAGGAACACGGCATGGCAAGAGAGAGACGGGAAGGACGGCGGATCAGCAGGGAGGAGAGGGGGCGCTACTGACCGGCTCCGTCGAACGGTTACAACTGTCAATGCGCGCCGAAAGGCGTCACGGCGGTCGGAGAGCCGTGGGTACGGCCCGCCATCAGTGAAGGTCCCCGTCGGTGCTGTGGCGGTGTTCCTAGCGGAGGGCCAGGACACTGCCCGCGCCGCGGCGCATGTGGTGTTCGACGCCCACGCGGTACGCCTCGCGGACCACCTCGGAGCGTTCGGTCGGGCCGACCAGAACCTCGTATTCCGCCACTAGACGGATATAGGTGATTGCACCGATTGGTCGGTGGATTCGGGGCGCGCGGCGAACTGGTTGATCCAGGCAGCGACGTTGCCGAACCGGGCTTGAGAGAGGTGGATGGCCCGGGCAACCTGGTAGATGGAGAGGCCGCCCCCCGCGAGCAAACGAACGAGATTCTTCGTGTGGATGCAGGCGAAGATGTGCCAGAGCTGGTCCCGCTCCACGGGGGTGAGGTCGGCCGCGCGGAAGATGCGGCTGAGCGCGGCGCCATGGGGGCGGTTCGGATAGCCCGCGAGATAGCTGGCGGAAAGACCGGCAAAGAACAGGTCCGGATTCTCGGGTGTGGCGGGCGGTGTGGCGTGGGCGCGAGGATGATCGAAGCAGCTCAAGGGAAGAGGGTTGCGGGGAAGCCGTTTCTCAGGATTGAAGCCGAAGCAGCGGGCGGGTTTTTCCGGCCCGCCGATGAGAGAACCGTGTTCGCCGAGGCCCTCAGCTCTCGGATCGCCGGCCCGGCGGAGACATTCCTCGACCGCCTGGCGTTCGGCCGCCGCCCACAGCTCTTCAGGAGTCGATTCGTGTTCCGGGTCATCCGGCGGAGGATGGAAGTAGAAGTGACGGATCTTCACGACATCGAGCATGGGTTGTGTGCCCTCAGCGTTCCCAGGGGGTGTCGGTTCGGAACGATCGGGACGGCCCCCTGGAACGGAGTGCGTCCGCGATGATCTCACCAGTGATGCGGACGGCGTTGGAGGCGGCATGGCGGTTGACCGGTCTGATGAGTGGCCGGCCATGGTTTGCCAGCCAGCGGTCGGGCAACGAGTGCAACTGCGCCTGGATCGCTCGGAGATCGGGAGTATCGACAGCGCCTAGCGCTGAGTGGAGTGAGCCGGGCTCCTGTTCGCTGGCGATCGCCAGGTCGTAGAGGTCGCGCGGGAGGAGCCGCCCCTGCAGGAACATGCGGTAGTGGAGCTTCTTGGCGAGGATCTCGGCGGTTGCTTCCAGGTGAACAGGGGTGTTGCGGACAGTGTCCGAGGACGCCGGAAGCCGCGTGAGAGGGGGGCTGGTGGCGAGGGTCACTTCACCAAGCTGATCGTTCTGGCGGAAGTGGATCGTGGCGAGCCCAGCATCGATATCGACGGCATGAGCGCCCAGATGGCGCTGTACATGGTCGCGGAACGAGAGCCGTTCGGTGAAGAGGCGTTCGTAGGGCGCGGACCCAATGAAGAGATCCACGTCGGTGCTGTGACGGTGCGCCCACCGGGCAGCAAGCGCCGTCCCGCCGCCGAGCCGCATGTGGTGTTGGCCACCAAGGTATTCGCCAAGGGTGTCGCGCACGGCTTCGAAGAGTTCGGCCGGGCCGGCGGGCAGGTCGTATTCCGCCATCAGACGCTGCTGGTGTCCCCGTGGGATGTCGGTGCGGATCCCAAACGACCGTTACCCATGATAGCGCCGCAGTCTCCAAGATCCTCCAGCCATACCCCCGCCCCGACCGCGGTGAGCGTGCGTATGCTCATAGCTGGCCGGCCTCCCGCGCGCGCCAGTACGGGCGGTCCCGGGGGAGGTAGTGGGGCTTGAGATAGACGCGGGTGGCGGGCTGCGCGTTGGTCCCGTCGTAGGGGAGGATGATGGCCTGGCAGTTCTCGAGGAGGGAGAAGCTGCGGGGGTGGAAGAGCGGCTCCCGCTGCTCGCGGTAGGACTTCGAGGTGCCGAGGGTGCCTTTCGCGCCGCCGGCGCGGGCGGTGATGACCGAGAAGCCGGGCTTGGCGGACTCGGTGAAGGAGTAGGAGGGGGAGAGCCGGAGGACCTTGCCGCACATGTTGGAGGCGAGTTCGGCGCTGGCGTCGTCGCTGAGGGAGAGGAAGACCTTGGTCCGGAGCGTCTGGAGGAGGGTGCGCCAGGCGTCCTGGCCGGACAGCACGCTCTTGAGGGAGCTGATGGACTGGGTGGCGACGATGGGGATGACGCGGGACTGGCGGGTGAGGGCGAAGGCCTTTTCGTCTCCCGAGGGGTCGTCCTCTCCCACGGACGCGAAGCTCTGGTATTCGTCACAGAGGAAGACGGCGGGCCGGAAGTAGCGGTTGGGGTTGAGTTTGATCGCCGCCGGGCGGGCGAGGAGCGTCTGGAGCCACGTGTTCTTCAGCAGGACGCCCACGGTGCGTGCGAGGGCCGGATTGGCGCCGGCGGGCATGTTGAGGGCGATCACCTTGCCGGACTCGATGAGTTGCTGGAGCGGCGGGAGGCGCTGGAGGAGGCCGGTGGCGGCGGTCGCCGTCTTGCCCGGTGGGGGCGACGGGAGGTCGGCCGGGACGGGTGCCGCCGGCCGCGGCGGTGGCGGGCAGAACACGCGGGCCACGTCCGGGAGGTCGAACATGGAGAGGAAGACGCTGACGCCTTCCACGATGGAGGTCCGGAGCTTGCTATCGAGCTGGAGCCAGTCGTAGTGGTACCAGCGCTCGATGGCGGCGACGCGCTGGGCATGCTCACTCGGCGGGCGGTAACCCGCCTCGACGGTGGCCTCGACCCCGACGGACCTGAGGGAGTCGAGCAGCTCCTCGTCATAGGGGACCCGAATGCGGTCGCCGTCATCGCTGGCGGGTTGCCACGGGTATTCGAGCAGGCCGTCGTCGCGTTTGCGGAGAACGTCGTGCCGCGAAGCGACGATGTAGTAGGAGGGAGGGGGGCCGTCGAGCGCCTTGGCCTGCTCGATCTTCTGGCCGATGCGCTTGGGGTCGATGGCGCAGTGATAGAGGTCGCGGAACGTCACCCATTGGTCGGGGAGCGCGCGGTGGAGTTCGATGAGCCAGCGAATGAGGTTGGTGTAAGCCTGCTGCCAGAAGGGCTCCTTGCTCTTGCCGAAGAGTTGGTTGAGCAGGGTCGCGACGGTGTAGGCGAGCGAGTAGCTGTCCATCGTGGTCGCCAGGGGGTTCCACTGCCAGCGGCCCCCGAGGCCGAGTTCGATGTAGTCGTCGCTCCGGCCGGCGTCTTGGAGGTCCGTTCGGATGTCGTGGCAGAAGTCGCCCTTGACTTCGAGGACGAGAGCGGCGGCCCGCTTCTGCGGGTCCGCCGACTGCCACGAGAGCAGCTGCTGGGCGAAGGGGCGCATGCAGGCGGAGGTCTTGCCGGTCCCGACGGCGCCGAAGATGGCGACCCCGGTATACAGGCCCCGCTCGGGGAGCGTGAGCCAGGAGGGACGGGTGATCTCGCGCGGCTCGGTGGGATGGTGGAACTCCCCGACCACGAGAGCCGGAGAGTCGTCGTCCGGTGAGGTGGGCCAGCGCGGGAGGGTGCCGCGGCCGAAGCGGCGGTCGCGCCTGCGGGAGCCGAACCAGAGGCGGTAGGCGCTGGTGACGAACATGATGCCGATGAAGGACATGACGGACGGCATCACGAGATGCCAGGTGCGAATGACCGCGTAGAAGGCGGGGTCTTCGAACTCGATGAGGTCGAGGATGGGAACGTCGCCGGGCGCGGGGAAGGGACGCGTCGCGGCGGACCACGCGAGCACGATGCACGCGAGAAAGAAGGCGATCACGACCCGCCAGCTGAGCAGGCGGTTGGCCGCTTCGGCGGCGCCAGCGAAGCGGGTCACGGGAAGAGCGGCAGCCCGGCCGGCGGCGTGGCGGAGGAGCGCGGCGTGGCGGACGAGGACGCAGCCGAGGGAGAGAGTGACGGAGGCCGGTGCCACGTCGTGCCACGCCCAAGCTCCCCGGAGGCGCGGGGATCTTCGAGGGCGATGAGGTCGAGGACCGGCACGTCGCCGGGTGCGGGGAACGCGCCGTGGCGGAGCGCAATGCAGCGCGCGCCGAGGGCCGCCGTGATGGGGATGACGAGGCACGTGGGCCGGGTTCTCGAGGTACTCCACGAGGACCGGAGCGCGGGTTGTGCCGTCATCCCGAAGTTGCCTTCCCGCAGGGATCAGTCGCGCCGTCGGCGCGGGCAGGGAGCGACCTCCGAGACCTAGCAGAAGGGCTAGCCTCAATGCGGGTTTCGGGACCGTAGATCGGTCGATCGGAGGGGGGTCGCTCCCTGCCCAACTCTCCGCCCCGGAGCGGAGAGTGCGGTTCGGGAGTATGCGAGCGAACCGCAGCGGTGCCATGGGGTTTTGCAAGGTCCGGTGGCGAGAACGGGGATAGCGGAAGTGCTAGCGGAAGGGGGTGCTGACTTCCGCTAGTACAGACGTGGCCCCCGGCGTGGCCCCGTGGGGGATGACTTACCCGCGGGAGTCGGGCGTCCGTTCCTGAACGGCCCGGTGCGTTCGAACGGCGACCACCACCAGTCGTGACAGGTTGTTCAGGCCGAGCCCGCCGGTGGTTCGCCAGCCGTCGTCGGAGCGGTGTCGGCGCGAGAAGGCGACGGGGAAGGGTCTGCCATCGGACTCGTTTTCCCGGCGGGCGACGTTCCGGGAACCGACGTGGAGTTCTCTCGTCGTGGGGTTTGGCGGGGGTGTCGACCACAGGGGGACCTCCGGCTGGGTTAGAGAGCGAGCAGGTCGGGAGCGAGGCGTTCAGCGACGTGAGTGGAGTAGGCGTCGATGCACTTCGCCGGCCCACGGGCGTCCTTCATGCGCTGCTCGATGCGCAGCGCGCGCCTGCCCGCTTCGAGCCAGCCGCCGTGCTTGTCGAGGAGAGAGAGATCGCCGGTGGAGTTGGCGAACTCGACGTCGTCGAGGACTTGCTGGTCGGCTTCCGAGCGAGCAACGGCGGGCGCGGGTGGCCCGCGCCAAGTTTCCAGGATCGCCGCGTTCACGGCGGCAGCGTCGTCGGTGCGGGTGACGGCGACGACGTGAACGGCGCCCCCTCGGTGACGGAGGGCTTCCCAGAGATCGGCGTGGGCGGCGGCCCAAGAGCGGATGCCGGCGGAGCGGCGCGGACGCCGGTCGGCGGTGTCGGCATAGACGAACGTCGTGGTCGTCCCGTTGCCGGCGATGGGGAGCTTCAGCGCGAAGTAGCGGTGGGTGGAGCGATCGGCACGGGAGCCGCGATAGACGCGCTGGGGGAGGACGGTGACGGAGATTCCGAGACTCTCGAAATAGGCCAGCTTCTCGGGTTCGGTGGGGAGCCAGTGGAGGTCCTGGTGTTCGAGGACGTAGTCGAGAGAGAGGAGCCGGCGCATGGTGATTTCCGGGGACGCGGGCCTGCGGTGACGGTTGTTCTCGATCCCGAGCGCGCGGTAGAGGGGGCGGGCGTGGATGTGGCAGACACCGGTCGGCCGATAGGGACGGCGATCGGGGAACCTGGCTTCGCGGGCAATCCCGGCTTCGATCAGCGCTACGGTGACCTGGTCCGCGCGCTGTCGGCAGACGCCGTAGCAGTCGGCGTACTGGCGACGGGTGAACACGCCGGAGTGGAGGCAGACGAGGGCGAGCCACTCGGCCTGCCGCTCCTTCCAGCCCAGGCCGCGAAGGGTCGCGGTCCGCTCCGCGAACGTGGGGAGCGCGGTGGCGGCTGCGTCGGTCATGGGCAGGCGGGGGCGGCTAGGAGAGGCCGGAGCCGGTCCGCGCAGACGGCGATCCGCGCAGCAGTCCACGCCGCAGGCGGAATGACGATGGGGACGCGGACGGCGGACCGGGATTCGAGCCGGCGGGTAGCCCCGGTCCTTACGGGGGTGTCGGCGTCGTGGGCGCCCGTCGCGGAGGCGGCGACGACTTCAAGACCGGCGGGGTAGCCGACGAGCGTGTATCGCAGTCGAATCCAACGCACGAGGACAGCATTGTAGCTCCATAAGCTATTGATATTCCATAGTGTTATGAAGAACTCACGAGAACCTGTCGGACCAAACGGGCACACCCAGGATCACGGAGGATTCTGTCTCCCCAGCCTGGCCGTGGCGCCGGCGACGGAGAGAGACGCCCCGATCGGCCAAAGCGGGACGGACACGAGGGACTACTCCCGATCCGCCGGGTCGGTTGAAGGGTTGACGCTAACGCGCTGTCGCTCGGAGTCGGAGAAGCTGACTCCGTGTGCGGCCAACTGATCGCGGTAGTTGGCGAAGGACTTCCGTTCGAAGTTCGAGGCTCATCATTATGGCTCTCCTGTCAGAATCGTGGTCTGAAACTGTCCACGGCAAGGGGCGCACTCTGAAAAATGAAGAGTCTCCGGTTGCCACTGACATCAGGAAATCGAACGCAAGCGCGGTCGCTGGATCAGCCCCCAAGTAAGAACGCCCGTCTTGCCAAGAGCCCCGCGTCCTGAGTTGGCGGACACTCCAGGAACAGGGTATTGGGGGGGGATATGAACGAGAAAGTAACGGCGGCCGACCAACAATTGAGGCCGAAGGAAACTGTGCAAAAGATGCTCATCTCGACGACTAGCCGAATGGTGGGCGAATACGAGAGCCGCGGAATACTGATCGCTCACGCTTGGCCCGATCTCAGGAGTGGCTCGTCCGGTATGCGATTCACTGAAACGCATATGTCCCGGTCCGCATACGTGATCGCCTTTGAGACACCTCCAGTCGAGAGGAAACTGGGTGCTGTCCTGCCAGATTATTCGCCGGTCGGTAAGGCTCTTGCTGCCTACTCGTCCGTCCTATTCGGCAAGAGGTTTGACTCTCACGGCGTCCTCGAAGGTAGCGGGTTCTATCAGATTCCCGATCTCAGTTCTTACGACACACCTAGTAACCCAGAGCTTCCGTTCAACTCGCATGCACCGAGACTGAGTCTTCCTGTGCCTCTGAACCTCACGCAACTCGCAAGAATTGATGCGGCGTTAGTAGGGCCGCCTCCCGATAGGGTGGATTTGTCAAGACTGAACGCAGCCTGCAAGTTCTACATGCAAGCACTTCAGAATGCGGAAAGCAATCCTGAGGTCGCTTATCTCCACCTGATAACGGCAGGTGAGATTCTGGCTGGCTACTATCGGTACGCGGACGCGAGAGGCGTGAAGAAGAAGTTCGTGCGGGTCTTGTGTTCGCTATTGGATGAAGGCTTCTATCGTGCGCCAGACTCGGTACCTGTCCATGCCAGATTTGCCCCGAACGGTATCGAAGAAAGTGTCGGCGCGGCCCATGACCTTCGAAGCCGCTATGTTCACAGCGGGGCACCGTTCGGAAAGTGGGTGGAGCCAGAGTTGGGTATCAGGAGCGGCGATTTGCAGATTGGAAGTCCCGTGGTCGAAGACAAAGCGCTTGGGAGAATTCTCTCGGTGGCGCCCACATTCCTAGGCCTCGAACGACTTGTGCGCTATTGCGTCTTGAGGTTTATGGCGTCACGTGGTGTGTTGGCGCCTGACCCGGTTGGATAGGTGTGATGGTTCGCGCTCTGTATCGGGATCACCGACCTGCTGGTCGCCGTCCTGGAACGGAGCGCGCCCGTGATGATTGCCTCGGTGTGCGGACAGCGTCGGAGGCGGCACGGCGGTTGACCGGTCTGATGAGTGCCTGGCCATGGTCTTGCCAGCCAGTGGTCGGGCAACGAATGCAACTGCGCCTGGATCTCGGTCGCGTCTCAGTTTGAAGTATCGAGGACTCCGAGGGCGCGCTGAAAACCTTGAAATACACCCGTTGGTCAGTCCTCCGCTGCGCCTGGAGGGGGCGGGGGACTCAGTTTGAGAACTGAGCCTGACTGACCGCAACTAGCCGTTGCACGAGGCGTAGTTGCTGTTCCCTCTCCGCGACCAGGTGGTCGTGAAGCGCCCTTATCTCCATCATCTTCCTCTGTAGGCTGATAGGGCCCTGCTCAACGAGGGTTCCTGCTCCTCGACCCGACACCTAAATCAGCGAATCCCGTCTGCGGCGAAAGGAGTTCGTCGCGACGGGCACGCGAGCACGGTAAGGTTCGCCGACGCATCGAGACCTTTTCGCCACGCTGATTCTCGCCGTATCTGTGCGGCGCGGATTCAACGAAGGAGATACAAGACATGACCGACACTGAGGTCCGGGATGTCGTCCGGCAGATTCGCAAGTGCGCGAGACGCGTTTACCGTGAACTGGGGCCGGGCTATGCGGAGGCCGTGTATCAGAAGGCCATGGGGATTGAGCTTCAGTTGCGCGGGATCCAATATGTGACAGAGCGAAACGTCGAGGTGGTGTATCGGAAGAGATACAGCATCGGCGTCAAGAGGATTGACCTGTTCGTCCTGGATGGCATAGCGGTGGAGCTGAAGCGGCTAACCGGACTCGGGGAGAAGGAGATGCGCCAGGCGGCCTTGCAAGCGAAGGCCGCAAACGCGCTGAGCGTCTTGGTCAACTTCCCAGACGTTCCGGATGCCTCTGTCGATGTGTGCGTAGACGGTCGGCCCTACAAGAAGTGGGCGAAGCGATGAAATCTGTGCCCGATCCGAAGCGAGAGCACGTCGAGGGGTGGTTCGGATTGGTCCCCGGCAGCGATTCAGCGGACCCTGGCGGGATAGGCCCGTAGCTGGGCCAAGACCGCGCTATCCTTTCGCCGCTGTGCTGGCGGTCTGCAAAGCCGTGCGCGATTGCCAGTGCGAGGGACCAATCAACCGGGAGGGCAGACATGGAGACCTTCGGCATCTCCCCGCACCAAGTCAAGATTGAGTTCCGCGCCGAGCCGGGCGAGAGCGCTATCCGCTTCGCGATCAAGTTCGCACAGAGGAGCCGGTTTGACGACAAGACGACGGAGAGCCAGGCATCCGTCCATCTGACGGAGGATGCGCTCAGGGAACTGGGAGACCAAATCCACTGGGCGTTAGAGGACGCGAAGCTATGGAAAGGGAGGCGTGACTCGGCGACGGCAGAAGTGGCTAATCTGGGCGATTAGCCGGCTGGGGGCGGTGTCCCCCGTCCGCGTCCTGCCCCGGCAGCGGCGCGAGAGGCGGGGGGTTCGAAGGGGGGCGCAGCACCCCCTCGCCAGAGCACAGTGTTTAACACTGTGTATGCTGGCCTA
>VXNL01000102.1 GCA_009840635.1 Acidobacteriota bacterium
GGGGTGGTGGGGGGCGGGGTGATGGCGCTCCTGGCGTCAGTCCTTTTTGAATGTCGCCGCCTTGCTGTCGTGGAGGAGGTGGTGGTGGCGATTCTTTCGTCATGATCTCAGAGGAGAAGCCGCTGTCACCTGTTGGGCGGCTGTGGAGGAGGTGGCGCACTCGGTGGAGGTGGCGGCGGGGGTGGAGGTGGCGGCGGCGTTCTACCAGACGGTCGTTGGGTGAGCCCGTCCTGAACTCTTGCGATGCGGTGACCCGGCGGTAGTACTGGTTCTCGTGCCATGGCGTAACTCCCTAGCTAACAGACACCGATGAATCCACAAAATGGACCATTTTGACGTCAGTAGCCGCGATCAGAATAGCAGTTCCTGCTGCCACTTCCTGGCCGTTGTCCAGGAGCCATTTGGGGTCCAAGATGCGGAAATGCCCTTCATCTGAACGATTCGGCCATTCGGCGGGCCAACCGTAGAGACGCCGTCGATCTGTCAAGATCAGCACGATTTCGCCACGGTTCCGAGAGAAGGTCGAACACCACTCTGAGGGATGCGAATTCTCCTTCGTGAGACGGATCTTCCGAAGGACCCAGTGAATCCAGTCGTGGTTTGACAAAAGGGCGAAGACCAAACCGACGCCGACCGCTACGGAAAGCGAAACTCCTAGATTCGGGCTTTCCGAGGCCAGCAGGGTCACGCCTTGAACGATTGCCGTGAACACAAGAGCTTGAATCACTCGTTCGAACTGGCTCGGTTTGGGGTGGGAGGTGAGCGAGTAGAAGACCGCCGCGGCCACAAATCCGGGGAGGAGAAAGGCGAGGACCTTGACCGTTTCGCTGGAGGCCCAGTCCATGTCCGGCATTTCGGTGAGAGAGTTTAGCTGGCTGCGGCGAATCGGATTCGGAGGTCCCCGAGCCACCGGAAGTTCGTCCCGCTCCCGTAGTTTCCGCCGGCTATTCCACTCGGCCGCAGAGGTGATTCGGTTGGCAGCCTCCTAGACGGGAGCCACAACACGGCCGCGCCGTTTCGCGTCCGGCTCCGCCTGGGGCAAAGTGCGGGCGAGCCGCCCCCTTAGGAACGGGATTCTGGTCCGCCCCTGCGCCTCCGAAACCACAGACACGGAGTTCACAGTGAAGGGTGCACGCACCAGAAACCGCCTGAGACAATACGCCGCCGCATGCGCCTCTCCTGGAACGAAATCCGCCTCCGTGCCGCGGATTTCGCTCGGAAATGGGCGGAGGCCGGGTACGAGAAGGGCGAGACGCAGAGCTTTTACAACGACTTCTTCCACATCTTCGGCGTTCGGCGGCAGTCCGTGGCCCGCTACGAGGAGAAGGTGCGGCGGCTGGACGACACGACCGGCTACATCGATCTCTTCTGGCCGGGAGTCTTGATCGTCGAACAGAAGAGCGTAGGGCGCGATCTGTCCGCTGCCTACGAGCAGGCGGGGGGTTACTTCGACGCGCTGACCGAGGAAGACCGGCCTCAGTTCATCCTGGTCAGCGACTTCCAGCACTTTGAACTCCACGACCTTGACCGGCGGGACGAGGTGTCCTTCCGCCTCGAAGAGTTGCCCGACCATGTCGAGAAGTTGTCATTCATCCTCGGGGTGGCGCCACGGACGTTCCGAGACCAGGACCCGGCGAACATCCAAGCGGCCGAGCTGGTCGGGAGGCTTCACGACTCGCTCCGGGACGCCGGCTATCCACCGCACGACCTCGAACGCTTCCTCGTCCGGATCGTCTTCTGCCTGTTTGCGGACGACACGGGGGTGTTCGAGCCCCGGGACATCCTGCTCGACTATCTTGAGAACCGAACCCGCGAGGACGGGACGGACCTCGGACCACTACTGGACCAGCTCTTCCAGGTGCTGAACACACCGGAAGGGGAGCGCTTTGCAACGCTCGACGAGGATTTGGCCCGGTTTCCATACGTGGACGGCGAGCTGTTCGCGGACCGGATCTGGACTCCGCCGTTCAATGCGGAGATGCGGGAGAAACTGCTGGTGGCCTGTCGCTTCGACTGGTCGAACATCTCGCCAGCGATCTTCGGGTCGCTCTTCCAGTCGGTGATGGACCCGGCGCAGCGCCGCGCGCAGGGGGCGCACTACACCACCGAGCAGAACATCCTGAAGGTCATCGAGCCGCTGTTTCTCGACGACCTTCGGGCAGAGTTCGACCGGATCAAGTCGCTCCGCCGCGGACGGCTGCCGAGGCTCCGCGCGTTTCAGGAGCGGCTCGGCAGGCTGACGTTCTTCGACCCGGCCTGCGGCTGCGGCAACTTCCTGGTGATCGCCTACCGCGAACTACGCCGGCTGGAGCTTGAGGTGCTCCGGGAACTGATGGGGAGCGACGAGAGACAGTTTCTCCAGTTCGACGTGAGTTCGCTGTCCCGCATCGACGTGGACCAGTTCTACGGGATCGAGCTTGGTGAGTTCCCGGCGCGAATCGCGGAGGTCGCCCTTTGGATGACGGACCACCTGATGAACAACGCGCTCAGCCTCCAGTTCGGTGAGTCCTGCGCCCGGATTCCGCTGAAGCGCTCACCGCACATTCACTGCGGGGATGCGCTGGAGATGGACTGGGAGGACGTACTCCCGGCGAGGGACTGTTCGTTCGTCTTCGGGAATCCACCGTTCGGAGGCGCCAAGTACCAGTCACCGGAGCAGAGGGCGCAGGTCCGGCGGATCGCCGCGCTCGGCGGCACGGGCGGGACGCTCGACTACGTGACGGCCTGGTTCATCACGGCGGGCGGGTACATCCAGAAGAGCGGTCCAGTCGGCGAGCGCGCCCGGATCGGCTTCGTGGCGACGAACTCGATCACCCAAGGGGAACAGGTGGCCCAGTTGTGGCCGGTCCTGTTCGGCCGGTGCGGGTTGGAGATTGCCTTTGCCCACCGGACGTTCGCCTGGGGCTCTGACGCACGGGGCATGGCCCACGTGCACGTTGTGATCATCGGGCTGGATGACCGCGGGGGAGCCCCGACCGCACGGCGACTTTTCTCCTACGACGACCCGAAGGGAGATCCCCACGAGAGCGCTCACGTGGTCTTGTCTCCTTACCTTTTCGACGCCGGGGGGCTTGCCAATCCGCAGTTGGTGGTGCGGGGAGAGAGCCGCCCGATCAATGGGATGGCGAAGCTGGTGATCGGATCCAAACCTGTTGACGGCGGGAACTACGTATTCGATGCGGACGAGCGAGCGGCACTTCTCGCCCGAGAACCAGATGCCGGACAGTTTCTCCGTCCCTACGTCGGCAGCCGGGAGTTCCTGCGGGGAGGGGATCGCTGGATCCTGGCGCTTCACGACGCGCCGCCACAAACGCTGCGACAGTTGCCGGAGGTCCGCCGCCGGGTTGCTGCGGTCAAGGCGATGCGGAACGCCAGCCGGAGCGAGCCAACCCGCGCCCTAGCGGACACGCCAACTCGTTACCACGTCAACGTCGTGCCGGATGAGCCGTTCCTCGTGATTCCCAAGGTAAGTTCGGAGCGTCGCGAATGGGTGCCGATCGGCTGGATGGAGCCTCCGACGATCCCGAGCGATCTGGTCTTTGTCTTGGAAGACGCCTCGCTATCGGAATTCGCGATCCTGACCTCCGCTATGCATATGGCATGGCTCCGCAACATCGGGGGGCGGCTAAAGAGCGACTACCGCTACTCGATCGGCTTGGTGTACAACACCTTCCCGTTACCGCGGAAGGACGCGGATCTCTCTTCGCTGGACCCGCTCGCCCAGGCGGTGCTCGACGCCCGCGCCGCGCATTTCGGCGCCACGCTCGCCGACCTTTACGACCCCGACCTGATGCCGGTCGACCTGCGGCGCGCCCACCAAGCGGTCGACCGTGCGGTGGATCGCCTATATCGGCCACGCAAGTTCTCATCTGAACGGGAGCGGGTCGAGCACCTCTTCACGCTCTACGAGCGGACACGCACGCCGCTTACAGCCGCCACCGAGAAGAAGCGAAGACGGCGGCGCGCCATCCGCGTGTTCACCTCGTGAGGTTCTGAGGGGGCATTGACCTTAGGAATTTAGGCCCAAATCCCGGTCAATTCCGGGGCGGGCGCATGACGTGGCGCACCTTCACGGAGCGGGTCACGGCGTTGGCGAGCTGCTGCTGAGTCGTGCCCTCCGGCAGTGACAGCCCTTCCTCCAACTCGCTTTCCCCGGCTGGTAGCCCGGATGTACGATCCGAACTACGGATTTCGGATCGGGCTTCTTCTCGGCAGGCTCGCTCAGTTCCTGATTCTCCTCCCGTGCTTATCCGCGGGGTAGAGGAACACGCCGCAGCCGCGGCAGTGCCAGCCCTTCGGCGGCGGGATCAGTTGCTTCCGCCCGCACTCGGGGCACCGAGTGGTTGGAAGGGTCCGGAATGCCGTCCAGAACACAGCCGGCTGCGTGAAGAGCAGCAGAACAAAGATGGCGAGGGGAATCGATGCCATCGGGTTGTTCAGGCCCCAGAATAGAAGTTCAGCGAGGAAATCCAGGGACTCAAAGCTGAAGTCCGGCAACTCGTGTTGGGGGACATCGTGGTAGAAGTCCGGCCAGCAGAATAACGAGCGGAACGAGTTGAAGTCACAGCCCCCGAGGCCGTCCGGTGGTGTCGTCATGTGCAGCCCCCGCGGTCTTCGATCTCGAACCTCACCTCGAAACTCTCGTCATCAGGTTCCCGCGAGGTAAAGGAAAGCACTCGCCGCAACGTCCTCACGGTTTCCCACAGGCCGCCGTGTTCCCGCTGCCAGCGGGTTTCACAGAATGGGCACTCGTGCGGCGGGTGGGACTGCTCGCTCTTGGGATTCCACGCGGCTTCGTTCCCGCACTTCCGACATACGAATCGCACCACGCCGATGTCCTTCGGCCGGAATACGATCCGCTTGTCGACGACCATTACGCCCGCGTCTCGCTCGGGAGTCCGTTCGTTGCGATGAGGTGGGACTCGCCCATCTCGGCTGGCCCGTTATGTCGGTTTGCCTCTACCGTGAGTGCGGCCCGGAGCCGGTGGGCCAGGTGCCAGGCGGCTTTCTGGCTGACGTCCAGATCCCGGTGGAGTTTCTTGCTCGATTCCATCACCGTCCCGGCCTTGACGCTGAACCGCTTCCGGCAAGTGCGGCAACGGTAGCCCATCGTCTTGTGCTTCGCGCCTGTCTGGACGTTCGGCGACTCGCAGTAGGGGCACACCGGGCCATCCGGGCAGCGCCTCTCCGCAAACCACGTCTCTCGGTTGCCGCGTCGGTCGGGAACATCTGGACGATCTCACCGAGGCTCATCCCGTCTCTGAGCGCCCTGCCCGGTGCCTTGTGAGTCATGGCCTCTCTCCTTGATCTGCCACTTCCAGACCAAATAGTGCCCACTATGTCAAACGTCCCCGGGGGGGCCGATTGCTCCTTCGACCATGACGTGATCGGTGGTGTCCCGAATGATGTATCGGACCTTCCCTTCCACTTTGACGGCATCGCCGCGTCGTAGCGTCCGCACGAACTCGGCATCTTCCGGTCGGTGCTTCACACCGATCTCCTCGCCCCCTCGAGTCTTGATCTTGGCGAGGTAGTCATCCACGTCTAGAACCCTCCCCATTAGCACGACCGGCTGCCCTCTGAGTTGGATATCCGTAGCGTTGGCAATCCCGAGGCTTCGTTCTGCAAGGGCGCGGACCGTTGCGCGCTCGAACCTCTCATCATTGACCCTGGGTCTGGCGAGTCGTCGCCTCTCTTGGAACCAGAAAAAGGCCAAGATCAGCGCAACGGCACCGAGCCCGCCAGCGATGAACCTCCACGCTTCCGCGATCAAAGCCCGGTCCACCTCGTCCCGAAAAGCCGTCGTGACTCCAGCCCCGACTGCGGCACCGAGGAACTTCGGAACCGTGCGTTCGCTGAACCATTTCCAGCCCACACGCCCATCTTACTCGCCATAGATCCCTGCCGCTCCGGTCGCACCGCTCCCTCCGCCAAGGCCGAAACGCCCCGATCAAAGCACTAGCAGAACGCCTGCTTTGCTACAGCTCCCGCTCTCTGAAGTGTGCAGTCTTCAGTTGCCATTGACGGGCATCCGGGACCGGGGCACCAGCGGCCAGGTGAGGTTAGTGCTCACCGGCTAGTCGAACGTCGGCACCGCTACGACCAACTGAGCGCCCGGGCGACCCGTCGCATCGTGAACTTCGCCGGTCCCCTCAAGCCCGCGGAGATAAACCCTACGCCGCCCGGCGTTCGAAGGCCGGTTCGCGGCTTGGTCAGAGCGTGATGGACTCGGGTTCCAGGCGTCTGGCGAGGTACGTCGATCCGGCCTCGATGATCGGCGGCACGGTGCCGTGGAGGGCAAAGGCGGCGCGCCGGACCCGGTTGACGGTCTCTAGGTATTCGGCGAGGGGGCCGTGCTCGCCGAAATCGTGCCAATGCTCCGGGTCTCGGATGGCGGCGAGCGTGGTCAGTTGGCGGCGGTCCCGGTCGTTGGCGGCGAGCTCCACGGGGGCGCGGAGGCCGTCGAGCGTGCGTCGCATGTGCCTGACTTGGCCGTTGGTCCGGCAGAGTGCCACGACGTGGATGGCCCTTCCCTTGGCGCGGATGCCTGCCCAGAGTGGATCCATCGAGGAGACCCAGTAGGGCCAGCGAATGAGGTCGCGCCCGGTGGCGCAGGGGTAGAGGAAGGTGACCAGGTGTCGCGCGGTGTGGATCGCCAGCCTGGCAGGGAAGTACCGCGCCGTTCGGGTTCCATCACGGGCCGTGTATGCCTGACGCGGGAGTGAAACGGTGTCGACCCCGAGTGTTTCCTGGAAATACTCGACCTTGTCCTGTTGGGTGGCAAGCCAGTTGAGCGTTGGGTGTTCGATGATGTAGTCGAAACAGAGGAGCCGCCGCCAGCGGTTGTGCTCGGAAGTGCGGCGGCGGTAGCGGGTGTGCTCGATGTCGAGTTCGCGGTAGATGGCTCGTGCGGTGAGATGGCAGACGAGCGGCGAGCGGCCACCGCGCTCGTCCGCAATCGGGAATTGTCTGGCCCAATTGCCGGCAATGAGTCGGGCGACGAACCGGCGTGCGGTCGCTTCGGAGCAGCCGTGGAAGGCGGCGTACTGCGAGCGGAGGAAGAGCCCGCTGTGGAGTGCGACGAGCGCGAGCCAGCGGGCGGCGCCCTTTTTCCAGCCGACGGCGACGAGGTCCTGGTCGCGGTCGCGGAGATGGGAGAGGGTCGCTTGTGAAGCGCCGGGGCGAACCCCGCCTTCGCCCTGCGAAGTCGTGGCGGTGGGTCGCTCGCTCATCGCAGGACCCGGTCCGCAGACACGGATTCAGCCTTCCCGCAGGGATGATTTCGCCGGCATTGCCGGCGACGGGAGCGACCCCGGACGCGGTGTGGTGGGGCCACCACACCGGGCCGATTTTGCGTAGCAAAAGGGGGGGTCGCTCCCAGCCCCGCCGCTGACCCAGGGTATCGGACACGAGGATGGGGGCCGTAGAGTGGCCAACCCAAAGAGGAAGGGGCGCTTGCGTGGATGTGAGGCGTTGCCCAGAGTGACGAAAAGTCCAGCACACGGGGGGTGTCGTTCATTCGTCACCGAAAACCGACACCATTCGTCATGCATCCCTTTGCCGCCTGACGGAACCGTCGCGCCGTCCTTGGGGGCCACACGCCGCGCGCTGGCGCGCTGAGAGAGCTGGCTGGATGCGGGCGGTCAGGCCCGGTGGTCGTCGGCCAAGTCGAAGACCTCGGCCGACGAGGGCTCCGTTTCGATGGGGTCGCCTTGCTCGTCGGCACGCGAGATCCCGAAGGTCGAGCGCGCGGGCGACCTCCTCTTCGGTGTCCATACTGAGGGCCTGGGGACGCCTCATCCATAGAGCCGGACCACGTTGTCTTGGACCGCCGTGAGGAATGCCGCCCACTGGTCCATGAGCACCCGGCGCCGGGCCAGCAGGTCACTTCGGAAGTAAGCGCCCTCGACCCCCCCGACGGTGTGCGCCAATGCGGCCTCAGCGATCTCCCGCGGCTTCCCCGTCTCCGCGCACCAGTCGCGGAACGTGCTGCGGAATCCGTGAACGGTTGCCCGAGCAGCGAGACCCTGGTTCCGCAGGATCTTCGTCAGGGTCATGTTCGACAGCGGCCGGCCCGACCGGAGCGGAGACGGAAAAACCAGCCCGCTCCCGTCGTCCAGCGGCCGCGC
The DNA here is from genome assembly GCA_009840635.1 of Acidobacteriota bacterium. Lineage (GTDB taxonomy): Bacteria > Acidobacteriota > Vicinamibacteria > Marinacidobacterales > Marinacidobacteraceae > Marinacidobacterium > Marinacidobacterium portitor. The sequence continues at coordinate 8,130 of VXNL01000102.1, forward strand.
CCGCTCCAGAGTGGCCAGTGCGGCTTCACTCAGCGGCACGCGATGGGTCGCGCCTCCCTTCATCCGATCCGCCGGAATGCGCCATTCGCGAGCTTCGGTGTCAATCTCCGGCCATGTCGCACCGCGAGCCTCGCCGGATCGTGCCGCGGTCAGGATCAGGAACCGGAGGCAGAGTTTCGCCGCCTGGCTCGCTTGGGACGCCTCCACCGTTTCCAGTGCTCTCGCGACCTCGGAATACGGAAGCGCCCGGAAGTGCTGCTTGACGGCGGGCATCTTGGGTAGCGCGCCGTCGATCCCTTCGCCGGCCACGTTCTCCGACACGTAGCCGTGGGCCCAGCACCAGCGCAGCACGGCCCGGATTCGCTGGCGCACGCGCCGCGCCGTCTCCGGACGCGTCGTCCATATGGGCGTCAGTACCCGGAGCACGTCCTCCCGGCGGATTCGGTCCACGGTCAGGTTGCCGATTACCGGATGGGCGTGGCGTTCGAGGGTCGCGATCCAGTCGGCGGCGTGCTTACGGTTCCGCCAGCGTGGCCGGAGGGCGTCGCACGTGCTGGATGCGGCCTGCCGGAACGTGGGTGTCTTGGCTCGGCGCTTCGCGGCGAGCGGATCGCCGCCGGAGCGCGCGAGTCGCCGGTTTTCGTATGCCTGGGCGCGCGCCTCGGCGAGAGTCACCAGAGGAAAGCCGCCCAGCCCGAGGTCGTGGCGGCGTCCATCGATCGCCAGCCGTTGGATCCACGACTTCGATCCGCCGGGTGCGATCCGGAGGTAGAGCGTCGGGTCCGCGCGATACAGGCCGGGTTCAGCGAGCGATTTGGCCCTCGCGGCCGTGAGTGTTCCCATAGTTACCCAACGTGTTGCCCCACGCACTACACGGGACTATAGGAGAAGCCGTCGAACGATGCAAGAGTGTAAGGCGTTGCAATGCGGGGAATTACTACCGCTTCTTGGGAATAGCAAGGAACGCCAAGACCACCCCGGCGGCGGAGAGGGAGGGATTCGAACCCTCGGCGCGGTATCCCGCGCAACTGCTTAGCAGGCAGCCCTGTTCAGCCACTCCAGCACCTCTCCAGCGCCCGTTTCGGACCAAGGTTTCGCCGCCGGGACCGGGATGGTACACCGGCGATGGCGAGTCGGCGCGGCAACGGCGGACGGGGCCAAATCCTGCTATCCTCACATGTTCCCGCGACCACTGGGAAGTCGTCCAATGGCAGGACACACGGCTCTGGACCGTGGAATCGGGGTTCGAGTCCCTGCTTCCCAGCCAGCCGGGAGTGGGCGGAAGGGGCGTCCGCCCGAAGGGAGCCCCGACGCTCGAGGCGAAGGAGATCTCCGATGAGCAAAAACACGATTCACAAGGCCGGACTTGTCGCGCTCGGCCTGCTGTTTGTAGCGCAGACAGCCATGGCCCAGATGGGCACCGGCCGCGTGTCCGGGACGGTCAAGGACCAGGAAGGCAACCCGATCGAGGGGGCCACCGTCACCGCACAGGCCGGCGACTCGGGGCGGGTCCTCGAGGCCACCACCGATGAGCGAGGGCGTTGGGCGATTCTGGGTTTCCGGTCGCGCGCCTACGACTTCTCGGTGCAGGCGTCGGGATTCATGCCCTACAACTACCAGGCGCCGATGCGGCAGGCGGGGAAGAACCCCGACATGGACCTTGTTCTGGAGCGCGCGCAGATGGGCCGGTCCGCGGGAACGGGCGGCGGCCTCCTCGCGGAGGCCCAGGAACTCCACCAGGCGGGGCGTTACGACGAAGCGCTCGCGATGTACGACGAGGTGCTCGTCACCGATCCGACCGTCTACCAGATCAACCTGAACCGGGCCGCGGTACTCCGCGAGCTCGGGCGACCGGACGAAGCCAGGGCGGCGTATCAGATCGTGCTGGATCAGGAACCCGGCAACGCAGCGGCGCTCGTGTCACTGGGCGAGATGGCCATGGCCGACTCGGACATGAATGGGGCGCTCGCCTTCTGGGAGCAGGCGGTGGATTCCACCGAGGATGAGGTCATCCCCTACAACGTGGCCCAGATCTCCTTCCAGAACGGCGAGACGGAAAAGGCCATCGAGTACTACCTGATCGCCGCCGACCGGCGCGCCGACTGGGCCGAGCCGTTCGTGCAGATCGGCATCGTCTACCTGAACATGGGCGACTTCCCCGCCGCCGCCGAACAGTTCGAAATGGCGATCGAGGTGGAGCCGGAGAGCGCCGCGGCGGCCCAGGCCCAGGCGATGTTGGACGCCCTGCCCAAGCCGGAGTAGCCGGCACGCCGCCTGCCCGGCGGCACAGTCCCGTACCGGAGGGGTGGCCGAGCGGCTTAAGGCGGTGGTCTTGAAAACCACTGGCCCGAAAGGGTCCGGGGGTTCGAATCCCTCCCCCTCCGCGGCTGGGTATGGCTCGCCATGATCAAGCCCAAACTGCTTATCACCGGCATCAACGGTCTCATTGGAAGGGTCGTGCGGGACCCCTTGGGGAAGTCCTTCGAGGTCTACGGGCTGGATCTCACGCCGCCATTTTCCGACCGGGTCTTCCAGGCCGATATCGCCGATGCCCCGCAGGTGTCGCAGGTCCTCGACAGGCTGGCCCCAGTCCAATGCGTGATCCATCTGGCGGGCCAGGCCGCCGTCGATACCGCCTGGGAGCCCGTGCTCCGGGTGAACATCCAGGGAACGCGCAACCTCTACGAGGCTGCCCGCGTGTCGGGAGTCAAGCGGGTGGTCTTCGCCAGCTCGAACCACGTTACCGGCGCCTACGAGGGTTTCGCGCCCCACCTGCATCTCCACCGTGAGGCGGAACCGGTTCCCATCTCGGTGAACCACCCCATCCGTCCGGACAGCGACTACGGCGTGAGCAAGGCCTTTGGCGAGATTCTGGCCCGCTACTACTGTGCCCGCTGGGGGATGGAATCGATCTGCCTCAGGATCGGCTCGGTGTGCGAGGACGACGATCCCACCACCGATCCCAGGTTCCTGCGCACCTGGCTGAGCCACCGCGACCTGGTCCACTTGGTGGAGTGCAGTCTGAGCGCCAATGTCACCTTTGGCGTCTACTACGGCGTATCCAACAACAAGGGAGCTTTCTGGGATCTTTCCAATGCCCGCGCCGAGCTGGGTTATGACCCCCGGGACGATGCCTCTCGGCGCTTTGCCGGATAGGCGCGTTACGCCCCCTCTCGAGGGGGAGTCGGAGCAGCCGCGCCGCGGAAGACGGCTGATGCGGCCGGGGGGCGCCAGCCACCATTGTTTCCAATCAGGGTGAGGAGGAGTGCGCCCTCGGGGTCTGCGGTCGGGCTCCGGCAGGCATCGCTTCGCAGCGAAAAGCGACGGCGCTGGCGTGCCTCCGCTACCTTCGGACGAGGGCCAGGTTGTAGGGATCGTTCCCCACTCCGGTCACCGTGGCCACCACGCGATGCGATTCAAGATCGATCACATAGACGTACCCGGTCTCCTCGGAGAACGGCTGTGACCCCGGCCCCCCGCTGATCACCGCGTAACGGCCATCGGAAGTGACTGCCGAACCCTTCGGGCGCGCGGGCCGCCCATCCGCCCTGCTCAGCGGAATGCGCGCGACTTCGGCGTGTTCACCGGCCAGCGCCAGCTCCAGGTCTACGATCGACACGTTGCTCGCCCGAACATTCGGGACGATCACCTCCCTCCCGTCTGGGGTCACGGACAGGATGAGCGGATGCGTCTGCTCCTCGGGATCATCGGTCCCTACGAGGACCCGCGCAACCTCGGCGTCGTCGGCACCCGCGCTTGCCCGATCGACATCGACGATGGAAATCGTGTTCCCCGACCGGCTCTCCCGTTGGCTTCCTCCGTTGGCGACGATGACGTGGCGCCCGTCAGGTGTCGCCGTGATGCCCCACGGGCCGACCTGCATCGGGATCCGCCCAATCTCAGCGAGCCGGTCCCCTTCGAGAGCGCGGCCGAGGGAGATCACCGACACGTCGTTCGTGCCACCGTTGGCCGAAAACACGTACTCGCCGCCGTCGCTCGAGCGACCGAGCGCCAACCCGTTCGGATTGGGGAAACACCCCAGGTGGGGACCGGGGGCAAGTACGGCCAGATTCCTGGGCGGCCCATAGGGGGCGGCGTAGGGGACCGGGTACTCCTCGCAGGCGAACCCGGGCGAGCCGAGCGCCAACTCCACCGTAGCGCGGAGACTCCCCGTCCGCCGATCGATGAACGTGATGCGGTTGCCGCCGTCCTCGGTCAGGTGGTTCTCGGCGTTGCCGACGATCAGCATGTCCGGCAGCAGCACGACGCCGAGCGCACCGAAGCCGCCGGAGTCGAGGTGCCGCTGGAGCGCGTTGGCGGTCTTGTCGTTGTCCGGATCGAGGACGTGGTCCACGTCCAGTACCGCGATCATTCCGCGGCCACCGTGTTGGCGGAACTCCACGTTATCGATGGCGCCGTGGTGATTGACCACGTACACGGTGCCGCCGTCCTCGCTCACGACCAGATTGGCTGGATCGCCGAGGAGTTGACCGTCCAGCCGGTCGAGCGCCACCTTGGCGCGACTGGCGATCGCGTTCGGGGTGTGGTTATTGGCCGGCGTAACGGCCTCATCAAGAGAAATCGCGTAGAGGTACGGCAGTCGTCGCCCCGTCGCGAGGATGTAGGTGCTTTGACTGACGGATTCGTGAGCACTGCACGTGATCGCCACGAGAGCAGCGATGACGAGCATCAAGCGGGGATGCGGCGATGGTGAGGCAGCCAAGCCAACAGCATGCCCGTTAGGCGGGAAAGCCCGCAACCCGATCATTCGCAGGCGTGCCCGTCGTTGTCACGGTCCCGCGCCGTGTTCAGTGCGTACGTCCGCTTCTCCGCGTCGTTCCAGGCCTCCTGGTAAGTCCCGCCTTCGCGATTGACGCCGCGAGTCCAGCCCGCCTCACGCATGGCGTTGCAATTGGGAAAGGCCTGAACCGGCGGAGACTCGGCCACCGGAGGGCCCTTCGTGAGGTCGCAGAAAACCTCCGTTGACCGGCAGCCCATCAGAATCTCGTCGAGCGCATCGGCTTCGGCCTGATCGATCGTCAAGCCATACTCGAGACGAACGTCCACGACTCTCTGGGCGAACCAGCACCGGTTCTGGTCCGGCAGCCATTCCGCGGCGTCACGGGCCACTTTTTCCCGGCGGTTCAGGCCTGGGGACGCGAGCGTCAGATTGAGCAGATCCCGCGCGAATCGGGTCCGCGTCTCGGCGTCAGCCCGGCACAGGCCTGAATCGTGGGCTTCCGACCGCGCCACGATGTGCTCGATGTCGGTTTCGCGGATCGAGTCGAAGGCCTCGCAGGTGTATGGGCTGTAAATGCCGCCCAGGTCGCGAACGATGTCGTTCTCGACGGACTGCGGATAGCGGTAGTCGTCGGCGTCGTATGGCGCACAACGCTCTTCGGGCGCGACCGTCAACCCCCGCCATCTCGTCGCTGGTGCGGGAGGTGGCGGACCAGGAGGTGTCGGCGGGGCCGGGGTTGCCGACGCCGCCGCCGGAGCCGATGAAGCGGTGGCTGGGTTATCGCCTCCGCAACCCAATAGTGCAAGGAGGCACACCGCTACCCCCGCAAGCTGGTTCATTGTTGGGCTCTCCTCTCGACGAGCAACTCGTGCCGGCGGGAGAGCCCGCCGCGAAAGATGTCCGGTGACAGTTGTCCACTACAAGTGTCACTTACACCAGAGTACCAATCCGAGCGACTGAATCGGTCCAGACAGGCGGGAAACCCGAGTTCCGCCTGGAGTCGGCCTGCTACTGTTTGCCGCCCGCTGCCGGCGGCGACGACGATGGACCGACGGACCCTGCTACGACTCGGCGGCGGTGGTCTGCTGGGCGCCGGTCTCGGCGCCTGTGCGGCGCGCTCCGACGTCCTGCCGCGGGAGCCGGCGTTCCGCCTGCCCATCGTGAACGTGGCGTGGAACCGGATCATCCGCACCACCGTGGGACTCCGGCCGTACCGGCCCTCGGGGTTCGTGCTGCGCGCCGACAAGCTCGACGCCACCACGGTGATCCACAACTACGGCCACGGCGGGTCCGGGATCTCGCTCTCCTGGGGTACTGGACGCCGGGTGGCCGAAATGGCCCTCGAACACCGGAGCCGGCAGGCCGCCGTGATCGGCTGCGGAGCGGTGGGACTCGCGACGGCGCGTCAGCTCCAGCGCCGCGGCTTCGACGTGACGATCTACGCCATGTCCGTGCCCCCGAACACGACCTCCAATATGGCGTGGGCAGGGTTCACTCCGGCCGCCTGGCTGGTCGACGACAACATGCGGACGCCCGAGTTCGACGCCCGGTTCCGGGACGCCGCCGAGATCTCCTTTCGCGAGTTCCAGTGGCTTGTCGGAAGGGGATACGGAGTCGACTGGCTCGACCGCTACACGGCCACCGACATCGAGCCGCGAGATCCGTCAGCCAGCCGGAGGCCTCGGCGCCGCGAACCGCTCCTCCCCGACCACCTGATCAGCGGCCGGCTGCGGCTCGGCCCCGGGGAGCACCCTTTCCCCACCCGCTACGCGACCCGGCGCAGTTACATGCGGATCGAGCCGGCGACCTATCTGGACGCGCTGGTCCGCGACTTCGTGGAGGTCGGCGGGCGGATCGTGATCCGCAAGTTCACGGACGCCCGGGAACTCGTCGCACTCGATGGATCGCTCGTGATCAACTGCACCGGACTCGGATCCGGGGAGCTGTTCCCCGATCCCGAACTGATGCCGCTGAAGGGACAGCTCACCGTGCTCGTTCCGCAGTCGGAGATCAACTACGCGGTGTCGGGGAACGCCCCCGGGGCGCCGCCAGGTGTCGGCGGTTTCAGCATGCAGCCGCGGAGCTCCGGGATCATCCTCGGTGGGACCGGCGAGCGGGGGGAGTGGTCGCTGGAGCCGAATGCCGCGGCGCGTGATTACATCGTGAACTCGAACATCGACTTATTTGCGAGGATGCGCCGGGTCTGAGGGGGAGTTGTTCTTTCGCGGCGCTGCGCGGCCGCGATGCCGGCCGGAGGCCGGCGCTCCGAGGCCTACGCGGGGCGCCAGGCTTCGAGGCCGTCGAGGTAGGGACGGAGGACCTCGGGAACGGTGACGCTGCCGTCGGGCTGCTGGTAGTTCTCGAGGATCGCCAGCCAGGTGCGGCCGACGGCGAGGCCCGAACCGTTCAGGGTGTGGCAGAACCGGGCTCTTTCGCCCGGGGCGCGCCGGTAGCGGATCCCGGCACGGCGCGCCTGGTAGTCGCCGCAGTTGCTGCAGGAGCTGATCTCCCGGTAGGTCCCCTGCGACGGTAGCCAGACCTCGATGTCAAAGGTCTTGGTGGCCGCCGCCCCCATGTCCCCCGTCGAAAGCACGACCACCCGGTAGGGCAGTTCGAGGAGCTCCAGGATTCGCTCGGCGTCCCGAGTGAGTCCCTCCAGTTCCTCGAACGAGGACTCCTCGTCGGTGACCTTGACGAGTTCCACCTTGTCGAACTGGTGCTGGCGGATCAGTCCCTGCGTGTCCTTCCCGTGAGCGCCGGCCTCGGCCCTGAAACACGGCGTGTAGGCGGCGTAGCGCTTCGGGAGTTCCTCGGCGGACAGCGTTTCGGCGGCGTGCAGGTTGGTCAGCGGCACCTCCGCCGTCGGAATCAGATAGAGGTCCCGACCTTCCGCCTTGAAGAGGTCGTCCGCGAACTTCGGGAGTTGGCCGGTACCGACCAGTGACCGTGAGGCGACAAGGAAGGGGAGCCAGATCTCCTCGTAGCCGCGTTCCTTCGTCTGGACGTCGAGCATGAACTGGATCAGCGCCCGCTCGAGGCGCGCCCCGGCTCCCGTCAGGACCGCGAAGCGGGATCCGCTGAGCTTCGCCGCGCGGGGCAGATCCAGCATTCCGAGCGCCGCGCCCAGTTCGTGATGCGGCCGGGGCTCGAAGTCGAAGGACGGCGGGGACCCGGCGCGCCGGATCTCCTGGTTGGCCTCCTCATCGAACCCGACCGGCACGCTCTCGTGAGCCAGATTGGGAAGCTCGAGCAGGCTCTCCTCGAGCTTCTGTTCGGCGGAACGCATCCGCTCTTCCTTCTCGGATACCTCGTCAGGCGCCCGCGCGAGTTCCTCGCGCAGCCGGTCGGCCGCCTCCCTCTCCCCGGCCCGATAGAGCGCGCCGACCTCCCGGTTCCGCGCCTTGAGCGTCGCCCGCAACTCGCTGATTGCTGCCTGGAGCCGGCGTCGCTCTTCAAACAGATCCAGGATTCCGGAGAGATCTCCGCTGTGGCCGCGGTCGCGGAGGCGCTCGGCGGTCCCCTCGGGGTCCCGCCGTATCCGGTCGGGGTCGAGCATCGGGTGTTAGCCTAAACCGACATCGGCTGGGGGTGAATCGCCCTATTTCCTTCCCATGTCCAAAACGCTTCCGATTCCCGATTTCTTCGATTCCGAGCGTGTCGGTCAGCTCTACCGGGTCCCCTATGAGACCCGCGCCAGCCAAGCTCGCGCCTGGGCCCGGCAGCACAGGCTCACTCCCGCGGCCGGCGACGCGCCGCGCGTCGGCCTCCTGCTGGTGGACTGCCAGAACACCTTCTGCCTGCCGGGGGGCGAACTCTTTGTTGCCGGTAGATCCGGGCTTGGTGCGGTGAAGGACTCCTGGCGGCTCTGCCAGTTCCTCTACGGCCACCTGGACCGCATCAGCGAGATCGTCCTGACGCTCGACACCCACACCGCGATCCAGGTGTTCCACGCCCATTTCTTCCTCGACCAGGAGGGAAACCCGCCCGCGGCGTACACCCAGATCACCTCCGACGACCTCGAATCGGGCCGCTACCGGGTGAATCCTGACGCGGCCGCAGGGGCCGGTCTCGACGAGAAGGCCCTCTCCCGCCACGCGCTGCACTACTGCCGCCGGCTGGAGGCGCAGGGGAAGTACGTGCTCGTCGTCTGGCCCTATCACGCCATGCTGGGCGGCGCCGGGCACGCAGTGGTGCCGGCCATCGAGGAAGCCGTTTTCTTCCACTCGATCGCGCGGTCGGCTCAGCCCCGATTCGAGCCCAAGGGCCTGAATCCGCTGACCGAGAACTACTCGGTGCTGCGGCCCGAAGTCCTCGAAGACGCCGACGGGAAGCCCATCGCGGAACCGAACCGGCAGTTGCTCGACCATCTGCTCGAGTACGACGCCCTGATCGTTGCGGGCCAGGCCAAGAGCCACTGCGTCGCCTGGACGGTGTCCGACCTGCGCGACGAGATCGCGCGGCGGGATCCGGATGGCGCCCGGGGCCTCGCCCGCCGGGTCTTCCTGTTGGAGGACGCCACCTCGCCCGTCGTCGTCCCCGGTGCCGATTTCACCGACGCCGCCGACGCGGCCTACGCCGATTTCGGGCGCGCGGGGATGGTCCGGGTGCGAAGCACCGACCCGCTCGAGGTGTGGCCCGGCTTTCCGGCCTGACGACCGGACCTCCGGTCGCCTCCCTCCTCGACGTGGACTTCTACAAGTTCACGATGGGGCAGTTTGTCTTCCGGCTCCATTCGGGCGTGCGGGTTCGGTACCAGCTCCTCTGCCGGACGCCGGACGTCCGGCTGGCGGATCTGGTGCTGGAAGAGGTTCTCCGGGACGCTCTCGACGCCGTCAGGTCGCTTGCGTTCGCCCCGGCGGAACTCGACTACCTGAAGGGGCTCGAGCCACGAGGACTCTTCGGCGACGACTACCTGAACTTCCTCCGGCGTCTCCGGCTGCCGCCGGTCGAACTCAAAGTCAGGGAGGGCGACTTCCGCCTCGAGGTTGAAGCGACCTGGCCGGAGATGATCCTCTGGGAGACGCTCATGCTCTCGGTACTGAGCGAACTCCTCGCCCGCGCCGCGCTCGCCGGGGCGGGCGCCGGGGCTCGGGAACAGGCCGAAGCCGCGGGCCGGGAGCGGCTCGAGGGGAAGATTGCCGCGCTCCGCGAACATCCCGGGATCCGCTTCGCTTCCTTCGGCACCCGCCGGCGGTTCTCGCGTTCCTGGCAGTTTGCACTGGAGGAGCGTCTCGCCGGGGCGCTGCCGGATCAGTTCACCGGCACCTCCTGCGTGGCTTCGGCTTTCCAGCACGGCCTGGTGCCGGTCGGGACGATCGCCCACGAGGTCTTCATGGTGGGCGCCGCGGTCGGAGATGGATCGGACGAGTCCATCCGCGGATCGCAGCGCCGCATGCTGGACGCGTGGTGGGAGATGTACGGCGAACCGTTCTCGCTCTTTCTCACGGACACCTGGGGCTCGGAGTTCTTCTTTGCCGACGGCGGGGAAGCCCGTGCCCGGCGCTTTCGCGGGGTGCGGCAGGACTCCGGCGATCCGGCCGCCTTCGGGGAGCGGGCGATCCGCTGGTATCAGGACTGCGGCGTGGACCCGCGGCGGAAGTCCCTCGTCTTCAGCGACGGGTTGGAACTCGCCGACATTCTCGAGCTTGAGTCACGGTTCGCCGGACGGATCGGGGTGTCCTACGGCTGGGGAACGAACCTCACGAACGACTGCGGAGTCCCCAACTATTCCCTGGTCGTGAAACCGGTGGCGGCGAACGGCCGGCCGCTCGTCAAGCTCAGCGACAACCCGGGGAAGAGCACCGGAAGTCCCGCAGAGATCCGCCGTTACCGCCGGATCTTCGACGCTCCCGCCGCGCCGGCCCGCATCCCGCGGTATTGACCGCCGAAGCCGTGAGCTAGTCCCCTTTTCCCGAGCTGCCCGCCTGGCGCGGGTGGGTCTTCGAGTAGACCTCGAAGATCCTGGCCGTCGAAACGTGTGTGTACTTCTGCGTGGTAGCGAGGCTCGTGTGCCCGAGCAGTTCCTGGATGGAACGCAGATCGGCCCCGTGATCGAGCAGGTGGGTTGCGAATGCGTGGCGCAGCGTGTGGGGTGACACCGAGCCGGCAAGCCGGACCAGACCCGCTTCGCCCAGATAGCGCCGCACCACCGTGCGCACGGAGCGGTCGGAGAGGCGTCCGCCGCGCGCGTTCAGGAACACCGCTTCCGCGTCCCCTTCGGGTCCCTGAACGTCTCCCCGCACCCGAAGCCACGGACCGAGCGCGTCGGACGCGAACTCGCCGAAGGGGACCACCCGCTCCTTGCCGCCCTTGCCGAGGACCCTCAGGATCCGGCTCTTCCGGTTGACGTCGGCGATGTTGAGACCGACCAGCTCGGAAACCCGAAGTCCGGTTCCGTAGAGGAGTTCGAGGATGGCGAGGTCGCGGCAGCCGAGCGGTGTCGCCGGATCGGGCGCGTGCAGCAGGGCCTCGACCTCGTCCATTTCCATGCGGGTCGGGATCCTTGCCGGAGTCCGGGGCGCCCGGAGAGCCCGCGCCGGATCCCGGTCCACCGCTCCGGAACGGGTGAGATACCGGTAGAGCGAACGCAGCGCGGCCAGCTTCCGTGCGACCGTGGTGCTGGAGAGCCCGCGCTCGTGCAGCGATCCGAGGTAGGCGCGCAGAACCGCCGTATCGACGGGTCGCGAACCGGCGGGCTCCTCCTCCGGTGCGGGCTTCGTCTCGAGAAACCCGGCGAACTGCGACAGGTCGCTGTCGTAGCTCCGCACGGTGTTGGGCGAGGCCCCCCGGCGCTCCTCCAGGTCTTCGAGGAAATCCCGGATCAACGCGCGAAGCGGCGTCTCCGAACTGCTTGCGGGATCCTCGCCCGGGCTCACAACGAGGAACGCGCGCCGCGTTTCGCTGCGGCCTTCCGGGTGGTGGCTTTCTTGCCCTTCCGCGCCGGCCGCGGCTGAATGTAGCGGCATTTCGGAAAACCACTGCAGCCGACAAACGGGCCGCGCCGGCCCTGTCGCTGGACGAGCCCTTTCCCGCATTCGGGACATTTGCCCTCGACCGGTACCGGAGCCGGCCGGGCGACCGGACGGCCACCCTGGACCTGGATGATCTTGGTGCACTCGGGGTACCGCGAACAGCCGAGGAAGGCCCCGAAACGACCTCGTTTTTCGGACATCGGCGCGCCGCATTCCGGGCAGACCGGAGCCTCTTCCTCTTTCGGCTCGTCGCCGGCCTCACCCAGGGAACGGCTTCCCCGGCACTCCGGAAACCCCTCGCAACCCAGGAACTTCTCGCCCCCCGACCAGCGGAGGACGAGCGGACGCCCGCAGCGCTCGCAGGGCTCGGCGGTCGGCAGCCCCTTGATCCGCGGCATCTCGACGACGGCCCGGTCCAGGTCGAGCGAGAAATCCGCGTAGAACGCCTCCAGCGTGCCCTCGAAACCGGCCTCGCCCTGTTCGATGCGGTCGAGGTTCTCCTCCATGTCCGCCGTGTAGCGCACGTTGAAGAGGTTGTCGAAGCTGCCCGCCAGCAGGTCGCTCACCAGCATGCCCACCTCGGTGGGAACGAAGACCCGCGCTTTCGTCCGCACGTATTCCCGGTCCTTGATCTTCCGGAGGATGGGCACGTAGGTGCTGGGCCTTCCGATTCCGTTCTGTTCCAGCTTGCGAATCAGGCTCGCTTCGCTGTACCGCTTCGGGGGAGCGGTGAAGTGCTGGACCGGCAGGACCGCTTTGAGGGCGAGTGGCTGGCCAGCCTCGAGTGGAGGGATGACAGTCTTTTTTTCCGAGTCGGCGGACGGCCCAGCGTCTTCGGCCGCCTCCCGATAGAGAATCCGGTACCCGCGTTCGGCCAGCACCGACCCGCTCGCGACCAGCCGCTCGGGCGCCTTGCCGAAGCCGGGGATCCCGGGAGCGTCCCCGCCGGGGTGTTCGGCGCGGATCGTGGCCCTGGTGTCGTGCCAGACGGCCGGGGTCATCTGGGAAGCGATGAACCGCTCCCAGATCATGCGGTACAGCTTCCGCTGATCCTCCTTGAGGAAAGGCGCCACCTGATCGGGAGTCCGGTCGACGGACGTCGGCCGGATCGCCTCGTGGGCGTCCTGCGCCCCCTTCAGCTTGCGGAAATAGTTGGGCCGCTCGGGGAGGAAGTCGTCTCCGAACCGCTCGCCGATGAACTTCCGCACCTCCCCGAGCGCCTCCTTCGAGACCCGGGTGGAGTCGGTTCTCAGATACGTGATCAATCCGACGCGGTCTCCGGAGCCGAGGTCCACCCCCTCATAGAGCCCCTGCGCGGCGCGCATGGTTCGCGCGGCCGGGAAGCGGAACAGGGAGGCTGCCTGCCGCTGCATGGTGCTGGTGATGAAGGGCGGGGGAGCCTTCTCCTGGCGGTCCTTCGACTCGACCTCCGCCACGCGGTAGGCGCACGTCTCGAGCAGGCGCTGGATCTCCCGCGCCGTGGCCCCGTCGCGCGCCGCCGGCTCCCGCGGGAGGCTCTTCGGGACTTCGGCGGTCGCCCGCAGCGAGGCGCCGTCACCGGTCAGGAGGAGCGCGTCGATCGTCCAGTACTCCTCCACGTTGAAGGCCCGAATCTCGCGTTCACGCGCGCAGATCAGGCGGAGAGCCACCGATTGCACGCGCCCGGCGGAGAGGCGCGGAGCGACCTTGCGGGAGAGGAGGGGTGAGATCTTGTAGCCGACGATCCGGTCCAGTACGCGCCGCGTCTGTTGGGCCTTGACCTTGTTCCCATCGACCGCGGACGCGCTCTCGAGCGCGCGCCGGACCGCCGGCGGGGTGATCTCGTGGAAGGTGATCCGCTGGATCGGAACCGCGCGGCCCGGCGGCAGCGCGCCGAGGAACTCCTCCGCGAGGTCGTGACTGATCGCTTCCCCCTCCCGATCCGGGTCGGTCGCGAGGTAGATGCGGGAGGCTTTCTTCGCCGCCCGCTTCAGGCTCTCGAGAATCTTGGCCCGGTCGGGAACCACTTCGAACTGCGGGCGAAAACCGTTCGCGATGTCCACCGAGAGGCCGCGCTGCGGCAGGTCCCGGACGTGTCCTCCCGAGGCCATGACCCGGAAGGAGCCCCCCAGAAACCGCTCGATGGTCTTGGCCTTGGCGGCGGATTCGACGACGACGAGTGCGTTTCCCATGACGTGCAATCAGTGTAACGATCAATCCTCGGCTCTCAGGAAACCCCCCGGGAACCGGCGTACCAGCCCCCGCCGTTCGAGCTCCGAGACCGCGGCCAG
>VXNL01000039.1 GCA_009840635.1 Acidobacteriota bacterium
AGCGGTTCCACCCCGGCAAGGTCGAAGACCTCCTCGGCGCTGAAGTCGGCGGCGGCGCCGCTCGTGAGCGGCGGATAGGGGAGGTCGTCCGACCCGCGGTCCGTGCAAAAGCCCGCCGTGACCTCGTCGAAGGGAAAGATCCCGTTCCAGGCCTCCGCCTCCGCCATCATGTTGCAGATCGTGTTCCGCCAGGTGATCGGCAGGGCGCCGCGCTCATCGACGAACTCCACCGAGGCGCCCGCGGCGGCGCCGTTCCACTGTGCGATGAGCGCCAGGACGACGTCCTTGCCCGAGGACCAGGGGGGGATGTCGCCGGTGAGCACCACGCGGCGGGCCGGCGGCGGGGTCAGCAGGACGCTGCCGGTAGCCCAGCCGAAGCCGAGTGCGCTCGATCCGATGCCGACCCCGAGCGCTCCGTAAGCGCCGTAGGCCCGGCTGTGGCTGTCGGCCCCCGGGATCACGGCGCCGGGGAACACGAGTCCCTGTTCGGGGAAGTAGAAGTGGAAGATCCCGTCTCCCGGGGTCGCGAACCAGGGCGCCCGCAGCCCCTCGGCCTCGGCGAACCTCCGGCTGATTTCCGTCTGCCGGTCGTCCGCGGCGCGCCCGGTGAAGACGAAGTGATCGTTGGCGATCGCGGCCTGCCGGGGATGGATGGCGCCCCCGGCGATCTCCCGGAAGGTGTGGATCGCGAAGGGCGCGGTGCCGTCGGAAGCGGGCAGCAGGTCGGCCAACACCAGGATGCTCTCTCCCACCGAGACGGCGGCCCGGCGGTCCACCCGGTGGGCCCAGAGGATCTGCTCGGTGACGGTGAGGCGGTCGCGCTCCCCCGGGCCGGGCCACTCGACCACCGGTTCGGATTCGACGGAAGCGAGGAACTCGCGACGCCCGGCCGCCAGGATGCCGCCGGACCGCCGGAGCTCCGCTTCCCGCGCGGTGAGGGGCTTCGGGTCGTAAGAGCGGCCGAGGGAGTCGTTCACGAGCCGTCGCGTCGCCGGATCGAAGGTGAACCGGTGCCCGTCCCGGGCGTCCTCGGCCGCGGCGGGGCATTCGAGCACCTCGAGCCCGAGGTTGAGCGCGTTCCGGCGGAAGATGTCGCCAACGCCGGCTCCGAGCACGAGCACCAGGGTGGTCCCCGCGTCCCGGGCGATCCCCAGCAGCCCCGCCGGGCTCATTTCCCGCGAGGAGCCGATCCCGAAGCGATCACCGGCGATCACGAAGTTCTGCCCGGCTTTCACGCGGGCCGCGAAGTCCGGCATCAGGTGGCGGAACGCCCCCGCTTTCCACCGTGCGTCGAGCGCGTCGAGGCTCTCGGAAACGCAGTCGGCGGACGGGGTGATCTGGTCGGTGTCGATCGCGTCCCGCTTCCGGCGCGGACGCTTCGCGTCCCAGAAAATGAGCGCCTGCCCGGTCACCGGAGCCGCGGAGCGCGAGCCCGGGTCATCCGTCGGGGCGGAGGGCAGGGGAACGCCGGGCTTTCTCCGTCCGGGCTGGATGCGCACGGTTTTGAGTATAGAGACGGCCAACTCCGTCACTAGAATTCCCCTTCGCCTTGGCCCGTTTCTCTCTGCTGTTGCTGGCCGGGCTCGCGATTCCGCTACCGGGCGCCGTGGCCCAGGGCCAGGATTCGGAGCCCGCGCCCGAGACGCCGGACACCCCGCCCATCTTCCTGCTGACGATGGGCCCCGACCAGTCGGTGGTCTTCCGCAAGTGGGGGCACGCCGCGCTCTGCGTCGGGGACCGCTGCCTGAACTACGGAGTCACGGACTTCTCGCGGCCGGTCGGACTCGTACAGGAGGTCCTCCGGGGCGAAGCGATCTTCTGGATGGCCGTATCCGGGTACGAAGACATGGTGAGCGTCTACTCCCGGGACGACCGGAGCGTTTTCCGGCAGGATCTCGCCCTCTCTCCGGAAGCGCGCGACGCGCTTCTCGGCCGGATCGCGCAAGACCTGGTGCCCGGCGAGAGCGAATACATCTACAACCACTTCGACGACAACTGCACGAGCCGCATTCGCGATTACCTCGATGAGGCGACTTCCGGGAAGCTGCGCGAGCCGATTTCGCTGCCGCTGCCCTTCGAGCGACCGGAGGCCGAGCCGACGTTTCGCGGGCACATCCGCCGCGGGCTGTACGAGGATCCCCTGCTGCTTTGGCTCTCCGACGTCGGCGTCGGTTCGGTGGCCGACGAGCCCATCTCTTCGTTCGACGCCATGTTCCTCCCGGGCGCGCTCCGCTACGGCGTGGAGGTGGCGTTCGACGCGCCGCCCCGGCGGCTGCACACCGGAAGCTACGGGGACCTGTTGCCGCCCGATCCGGGGAGCCGTCCCTACCTCCCCTGGCTCTTCGGGATCGCGGCGTTCCTCGCGGCGCTCATCGCGCTGCCACGGACGCCCGGACTCCGGCGCACCGCAACCGCGAGCGCGGCGGTGCTGATGGCGCTCGTGGGAACGGTGGGGACCGCCGTGCTGATCCTGAGCCCGCTTCCCGAGTTCCGGACAAGTCTCATCGCCCTCGCGGTACCGCCCAGCGACTTCCTCCTCACGACCCGGCACGTCCGCTGGTACGGCCCGGCCCGGCTCGTCTGGGGAGCGGGTTTCCTGCTGGCGATTCTCGCGGGAGTGCTCCGCCAGCCGCTCGGTTGGACCGTCCTGGCGGCCCTGCTGCCGGTGGCGGCGATCGTCTGGCGGCGCCGGCAATCCGCGGAGGGCTGACACTCATGTCCGTGAACGCGGCGTCCGCGATCGAGGCGGTGCTCCGCCGCCGCAGGATGCCCGCGGCGTTTCGACGCGGGTTCCTGGAGAGCGTGCGGTCGGCTTCCGAGGGGCCGTGCCACCTTCCGGAAGCGACCCTTGGCCCCGCGACGGAGTTCCCCGTGTTCCGAGGACCGGGCGCGGCCGCGTCCGAGGCCGAACGGGCCCGGACCGTGGCGATCACCCTGAACGGCGGCCTCGGGACCACCATGGGGATGCGGGCTCCCAAGGCCCTTCTCTACGCCACGGAGGGGATGACCTTTCTCGACATCGCGCTGAAGCAGGCCGAGACCGTGGGGGTGCGCCCGGTTCTCATGAACAGCTTCGCCACGGACGCCGCGATTCGGGAGACTCTCGGGGACCGGGACGTTCAGAGTTTCCTGCAGCACGTGGCGCCCAAGCTTCGCCGCGCCGACTTCCGTCCGGTCCGCGTTCCGGACCGGCCGGATCTCGAATGGTGCCCGCCGGGCCACGGCGATCTCTACACCGCCCTGGGCACGAGCGGCGTGCTCGCCGATCTCCTCCGAAAGGGCTTCCGCTACGCCTTCGTCTCGAACGTGGACAACGTGGGAGGGTGTCCCGACCCGTCGCTGCTGGCCTGTTTCATCCGCTCGGGCGCCCCGTTCCTGATGGAAGTCGTCCGGCGCACGCCCGAGGACTGGAAGGGTGGCCACCTGGCGCGCCGCCGCAGCGACGGGCGGCTGGTGCTCCGGGAGACGGCACAGTGCGCCCCCGGAGACCGGGACGCCTTCCGGGACCACGAGCGGTACTGCTATTTCAACGCCAACAACCTCTGGCTGCGCCTCGAGGCGCTCCGGGAAGCACTGGACCGGGGAGGGGGCTTCCTCCCGCTTCCGACGATCGCGAACCCCAAGACCGCGGATCCGCGCGATCCGGGATCCGAGCCCGTGTTTCACCTCGAGCAGGCTGCCGGAACAGCGCTCGAGGTCTTCGACGGGGCGCAGGCCATCGAGGTTCCGAGACGGCGGTTCGCGCCCGTGAAGACCACCGAGAACCTGCTGGTCCTGCGCTCGGACATCTACGCGATCGACGAGAACGGCCTGGTTGAACCCGCCCGCGAGCCGCCGCCGGTCGAGCTCGACGGGGAGCGCTACCGGTTTATCAGCGACCTCGAGGCCCGCTTCCCTCACGGGCCCCCGTCGTTGCTCGCCTGCGACCGCTTCCAGGTCAGCGGCGACGTCCGGTTCGGACGGGAGGTCGCCTGCGAGGGAGAGGTGACCGTTGTGGGCCGCCCGGACCGGCCCGCGGTGATCCCGGACGGCGCCCGGCTCCGGGGCGTGGTGCGGGTCTAGCGGAAGCGGGAACCGCCGCGTACCAGTGGCTGGCCTCCGGGCCGGTCGCGGCTAGAATTCCGCGCTCCCCGGACCCATGCGCGGCGAAGAACGGCACAAGCTCGAGACCGACGCCCTCATTCTGCGGGTCGAACAGGCGGTCGACTGGGCGCAGGAGAACCGCCGTTCCCTGGTCACGATCATCGCCGCAACCGTGGGGATCGCGCTCCTGGCCGGTGGCCTCCTGGTGAACCGGGGTAACCGCAAGGAGGCGGCGCGGACCCGGCTCGGTGTTCTGACCGCGGAAATCCAGCAGGTGACCGGTGGGGAGGAAGCCCAGCGAGGGCCCTGCGAGGCTTCGTTGTCCGAACTGGAACGGCTGGCCGAGAGCGAGGGCAACTCGGTTGAGGGCAGGACCGCGCGCTACTACGCCGGGATCTGCCAGCGGGCGCTGGGCGAATACGAAGCCGCGGCGGCGAGCTTCGAGCAGGTGCGGGGCCGGAACGATCTCCTGGCGGAACTCGCCACTCTCGGTCTCGCCGGCGTCCAGCGAACCTCCGGCAAGGGTGAAGAGGCGGCTCTTGCGTACCGGAGCCTGCTGGATGGGGGCGGCGATCTGCCGCTCGATCCGGTGCTGTTCGAGCTCGGGGTGCTCGAAGAGGAACAGGGAAGGCCGGAAGCGGCGGTTTCCCTCTACGAACGGATCGTCGAGGAGTACCCCGCCTCCGCCTTTCGGGATCTCGCGGAGACCCGGAAGGAGCGAATTCCTGACCCGTCGCGCTGAGGCTTGGAACGCCGGTCTCCAGACCGGCACCGCGGCGCTCCGCGCCGCGCGCGACGTAACGCCAACCCCCCTTACGGCGCACCTGGCCCGGTTGCATTCCCGGAACACCACGCGGATCTGAACCGATGACCGAACCGTTCGCGGACCGCTTAGCGCCGCCGCCCCCGCCGCCGGCAGCGCCCCGCCGAACCGGCTCCGGCTGTCTGCTCACGGCCATGCTGGTGGTCGCGGTGTTCGTGGGGCTGGGTTTCCTGGGACTGGCGTTCACCTTCTTCCTCGGTGGCGACCCCTCGGTTCCCGAGGACGGCATCCTGCTCGTCGGCACGGAGGGGGAGTTCCCGGAGACCCTCCCCTACGCCCCGTTCCTGTTCGCCGACGCCGGACCCAGCTTCAGCGAGCTGATCCAGGGCATGTCGCGGGCCGCCGAGGATCCCCGCATCGGCGCGCTGCACCTGCGCGTGGGGAACACCCGGATGGGATGGGCGCGGGCGCGCGAACTGCGGGACGCCGCGCTTGGTTTCCGGGAGGCGGGCAAGCGGGTCACCGCCTCGCTCGAGTACGCCGGGCTCATGGACTACTACCTGGCGAGCGCCGCCGACCGGATCCACATGCACCCCCGGGGGCAGTTGGGCCTCTACGGGATCTCGATGGAGGTCATGTTCTTCGCCGGGCTCTTCGAGAAGCTGGGGATCGAGGCGCAGTTCGAGGCGATCGGTCCCTACAAGAACGCGCCGGACGTGTTCACGGGATCGGGCATGAGCCCCGAGCATCGCGAGCAGCTCGAATCCCTCGGCGAGGAGTTCCGCTCCAGGACGGTGGCAGCGGTGGCCGAGGCGCGGGGAATCACCCCGGGCGACGCGGACCGGCTGCTCGCAGGCGGCCCCTACACCGCGAGCCGCGCGCTGGAGCACGGCTTGGTGGACGTTCTCAGCTATCTGGACGAGATCAAGGAGGACGTCGAGGAGGCGAGGCTCGTAAACCTGGCGGACTACGTGGCCTCGTCGCGGCGGGCCTCCCCTCGGGCTGAAGCCAGGGTCGCGGTCGTCCACGTGGACGGCGCGATCCTCCCCGGCAAGAGCCGGGAGGACCTCTCCGTGGGACGCGTCGCCGGGGCCACGACGGTTGCGGAGGCGCTCGCCTGGGCGGAGGAGGAAGAGTCGGTGGACGCGGTGGTATTGCGCGTTTCGAGTCCCGGCGGCAGCGATTCCGCCTCGGACACGATCTGGAGGGCCGCCGACCGGGTGCGGGCGGTGAAGCCTCTGGTGGCATCGTTCGGCGACACGGCGGCGTCCGGCGGCTACTGGGTCTCGACGGCCGCGCGGCACGTGGTTGCGCAGCCGCTTTCCGTCACCGGGTCCATCGGTGTCTATGTGGGGAAGTTCAGCATCGGGGAACTCCTGGAGAAGATCGGGATCGCGGCGGACCTGGTGTCGGCCGGCGGCCGGCCGAACTGGCTCAGCCCCTCCCGGCCGTTGGACGAGCAGGACCTGGAGCGGCTAAGGGACGGCGTCGCCGAGATCTACGGGGTCTTCCTGGAGCGCGTGTCCGCGGCCCGGAACATGACCACGGCCCAGGTGGACGCCATCGGTCAGGGCCGGGTCTTCACCGGCGGACAGGCGATCGCGGTCGGCCTGGTGGACCAGGTGGGAGGGATCGAGGATGCGGTCCGCCTGGCGGCGACGGAGGCCGGTTTTCCGGACGACGCGGCCATCGAGTGGGTCTCGTTGCCGGAGCCGCCGACGCTGGCGGAGGCGATCGAGGCCGAACTCCGCGCTGGCGGTCTGCGGGACCGGCTCCCGGTGCTCGACGCGGCGCTCCGGGGCACGCGGCTGGCGCTGCTGCCGTTCGTGCCCGAGTTCCGCTAGCCGGAACCCGCCCGCGCGTCAGAGGCCACTGAGGTAGCCGGCGCCGCCGAGCTGCGCCACGGCCTCCTGAATCTCGCGGGTCCGGCGCAGCACGTATTCCGACGGATTGGCGGCGGACATGCGTTTGGGGCTCGGCAGCACCGCGATCAGGGCCGCCGCCTGGTGTGGCGTCAGCTCCCCCGGTTCCCGGAGGAAGGCGTGCCGGCTCGCCGCCAGGACGCCGAAGGTGCCGGGACCGAACTCGGCGACGTTCAGGTACACCTCCAGAATGCGGCGCTTGGACCACAGGACCTCGATCGCGACCGTGAAGTACGCCTCCAGACCCTTCCGGACGAGGTTCTGGCCGGGCCACAGGTAGAGGTTCTTCGCGACCTGTTGCGTGATCGTGCTCGCTCCCCGGAGGCCTCCGCCGCGCCGGTTTCGCTCGAGCGCCTTGCCGATCTCGTCGAAATCGAAGCCGAAGTGTCCCGGGAACTTCTGGTCCTCGGCTGCCACCGCCGCGATCGGCAGGTGGGGCGAGATGTCGTCCCACCGCACCCACTGGTAGTGAATCGTTCCTTCGCCCGCGATCCGCTCCCGGAGCATGAAGGCCGTGGTCGGCGGCGGGATCCAGCGCCACGGCAGCACGAGCAGGACCGTCAGGGCGACCCACGCGAGAACCGCCGCAAGGGCGAAACGAGCGAGTCGCTGCCTGCCGCTCATGGGACCGGGCGGCTCCGAGCCGCTATCGGCCGGGTGGTTCCGCGGGGAACGAGTCCCCGTCACCCGGCGGGTGTTCGAGCGCCAGCGTGCGGGTCGGGAACGCGAAGTCCACTCCGATCTCCTTGGCGAGGCGCAGGATGGAGAGCAGGAAGTTGTGACGTTCGCTCAGTTCCTCGTGCCAGTTGGGAACCCGGAAAAAGCAGTAGACGAGGACATCCACCGAAGAGTCGGCGAACCGGTTCAGGTGGATCTCGAAGTAGTCGTGGCGCATGGCGGGGTTTTTCAGGATGAGGCCGCGCACCCCCTCCACGAAGGCCTGGATCTTGTCGGGATCGGTGTCGTAGCGGAGTGCCAGCATGTGCTTCATCCGCCGGAACTTGCGCTGGCCCATGTTGTCCACGATCGAGTTGACGACCTTGCTGTTCGGAACGCTGACGACGGAGTCGTAAAACGTCCGGACCCGGGTCGAGCGGAGCCCGACGCGCTCCACGGTCCCCTCGTAGCCGTCCACGAGCACCCAGTCCCCGACCTGGAACGGCCGGTCGCCGACGATGGCGAGGGAGCCCAGCACGTTCGCGAGGGTGTCCTGGGCGGCGAGGGCGATGGCGAGGCCGCCGAGTCCGAGTCCGGCGACGAGGGTGGTGATCGAGTACCCCTGGCTCTGGGCGATGAGCAGGAAGGCCACGACGACCGAACCCACCCGGAGCACCGTGCGCGCGAGCGGCACGAGGTGATCGTCCACGTTGGTCTCGGTCCTGGCGGCGATCGCTTCCAGTCTCGAGCAGATGGCCTCGATGGCCCGGAACGCGAACCAGACCGCGATGCCCGCCAGGGTCAGGTCCAGCAACACGTTCAGGACCTGGTTCACGAGCACCGGGAACCGGAGGTCGGCGAGGAAGCGCCGGAAGATCCAGACGGTGGCGAGCCAGGAAGCGGGCAGGGCCGCCGCGCCCAGTTCCTCCGCGGCCCAGTTGGAGCCGCGGCTGGCCAGGCGAACGAGGAATCCGTGGAAGAAGACCCTCAGGAGGCGCTGGGCGATCCAGGCCAGGACGGCGAGGATCGCGAGGCCGATGAGTTGCCAGAGCGTGAACCCCAGGAAGGAGCGCTCGACGACCGGGGGGAGGAGATCCAGCAGCCGGCGGGCGTACCAGGAGAAGGTCGCCTCGTAGAGGGTCCCGGCGGCGCGCACCGTGCTCCCCGAAATCCGCCAGGCCAGGTCGTCCCCGCGACGTAGCTGGAATTCCGGAAGCCGGATCGGGAAGGGAGTGAAGGCGGCCTCGCGGCTCTCGGGATCGAGGTACTCCGGATCCGCCGGTACGCTGTCCATCCGGACGAACAGGCCGCGGCCGTCGAGTACGGACTTGAGCTGGGTCGCGACGGCCTGCCGCTCCTCGGGAGACGTGCTCTCGTCGAAGTCGAGGGTGGCCGCGACGCTGTCCCAGTCGATCTCCGGCCGCAACTGCTCGCCGAGGAACGTGCCGAGCGTGGTGCGGGGACTCCGGAGGTCTTCGGGAACCCGGGAGGCGGGGCGCTCCTGGGCGCCCGCGGCCCCGGCCAGCAGCGCGAGAAGGACCGCGGCCCGGGAGAGGGTCGTCTGGATGCGTTGGGTCATGGGAAAACGGGCGGACGCAGCGTACGCCTGGCAGGACTCGAACCTGCGACCTACGGATTAGGAATCCGTCGCTCTATCCACCTGAGCTACAGGCGCATCGGACTGCCGGACGACGCCCGCGGGAATCGTACTCCGCATCGCGGCAGACGGGCCCACGGCCGGCGAACGGTCCCTACCGATACTCCAGTACGGACCGTACGGGCGGGCCGAGGCGTTCCAGACGCGCCAATCCGCCCAGCGGCGGGAGCGCGACCAGGACCGAGAATCCCACCACCTCCGCACCGAGCCGGCGGCACAGGCGAAAGGCAGCGGCCGCGGTGCCCCCCGTGGCCAGCACGTCGTCCACGATCAGTACCCGTCGGCCAGGGGAGAGGGCGTCGGTGTGCGCCTCGAGCGACGCCGTGCCGTACTCCAGCTCGTAATCCTCGGCAAGGGTGGCCGCCGGGAGCTTTCCCGGCTTGCGCAGCGGAACGAGGGCCGCGTTCAGCAGCCCGGCCACCGGGCCACCGAAGAGGAAACCGCGGCTCTCGATGGCCGCGACCGCGTCGACCCGCGCCGGCTCGAAGGGGGCGGTCATGGCGGCGATCGCTTCCGTGAACGCGGCCGGATCTCCGAGCAGCGGCGTGATGTCCCGGAAGAGGACGCCGGGTTCCGGAAAACCCGGGACGGCCCGGATCCGCGCCTTCAGGCGGGCGGCGAGCGCCGGGTCAGAAGACGACCCGGAAGTCATGGGCTGTTCCCCCTTCTCCAGGACTCTCGAGGCGATCCTCGCGGACGGCGTCCACCCGGCCGGGCATGCGCGTCCCTAGGGCCTCCCGCAGGCTCTCCAGGGCTTGCGGGCCGCCGTGGGCCTCGATCTCCACGGTCCCGTCCGGCAGGTTGCGCACGGTGCCGGTGATGTCCAGGGAGCGGGCGACGCGCTGGGCGGTCCAGCGGAAGCCGACGCCCTGCACCAGTCCGGTCACGACGTAGCGTCGGGCGATCCGGTCCTCGGCCGCCACTAGCCGAGCGTTTCCAGCGCGTCTTCCAGGTCTTGGCGGAGATCCGCGATGTCCTCGATCCCCACCGAGAGCCGCACCAGCCCGTCCCCGATCCCGATGGCGCGGCGCATCGGCTCGGGAACCGAGGCGTGGGTCATGGTGGCGGGATGGTTTGCGAGGCTCTCGACGCCTCCCAGACTCTCGGCGATGTGAAAGACGCGCAGCCCCTCCATGACCCGGCGGGCGCGCTCCATGGTGCCCACGTCGAACGACAGCATCCCGCCGAAACCGCTCATCTGACGCCGGGCGAGTTCGTGTCCGGGATGGTCCGGGAGTCCGGGGTAGTGGACCGCGGTGACCTCCGGGTGTTCCACGAGCATCCGGGCGATCTCCCGGGCGTTTCGGTCGTGGCGCTCCATGCGGAGCGCGAGGGTCTTGGTGCTCCGCAGCAGCAGCCAGGATTCGAACGGCGAGAGGATCGCGCCGGCGGCGTTCTGGAGGTACTTGAAGCGTTCATGGTGCTCCGGGTCCCGCGCCACCAGGATGCCGCCCACCCCGTCGCTGTGGCCGTTCAGGTACTTGGTGGAGGAGTGCACCACGATGTCGGCCCCCAGTTCCAGCGGCCGCTGGAAATAGGGGGACATGAAGGTGTTGTCCACCACCACCACGGCCCCGGCCCTATGGGCCGCCTCGGAAAGGGTCTCCAGATCGGCGATCCGAAGCATGGGATTGGTGGGCGTCTCGAGGAACAGCATCGCCGCTCCCGCGTCCAGCTCCCGGATGGTGGCTTCGGCGTCACTCGTGTCCACCCAGGTGAAGTCGAGCCCCCGGGGACGCAGCACGTTCTCGCCGACGCGGTAGGTGCCGCCGTAGCTGTCGCTCGTGGCGACCACCCGGCCGCCGCTCGGGACCAGATCGAACGCCATCACGATGGCCGCCATCCCCGACGCACAGGCGACCGCGCCGAAACCCCTTTCGAGAGACGCGAGGTTGACTTCCACCGCGTCCCGCGTCGGATTCCCGGTCCGCGAGTATTCGTAGTCGCCCGGCTGGCCCGGTGACTTCTGGATGAAGGTGGCTGCCTGGACCAGGGGAACGACGACCGCGCCGCTGCCGGAATCGGGATGTTGTCCCGCGTGGATGGCGCGGGTTGCGAAACCCCTGGCGTCCCGGTCGGATCCGGGTTCGGACGGAGACAAGGGCGCGGATTCTACCGGCCGCCCGATGGGATAATCCGGCCCGCCCCGGTCGCTTCCATGGACGTGAGCCAGAACACCGTGTATCGCGTGACGTTCCTGAACCAGGGGGAGGTGTACGAGGTCTATGCCCGCTCGGTCAGCCAGGGAGGCATCTTCGGTTTCGTGGAGATCGCCGACCTGATCTTCCGGGACGAGACCAGGAAGGTCATCGATCCCTCGCGGGAGCGGATCGCGAACGAGTTCAGGGGCGTGCCCCGGACGTTCGTGCCGCTTCACGCGGTGCTCCGGATCGATCAGGTCGAGCGGGAAGGCGAAGCCCGCATCACCCCGGGCGCCGGCGGCGGGCCCAAGGGGGAAGTACGGTTGTTCCCCACGCCGATTCCCGCCCCGGCATCGGATTCGTGAATCGGATGAAGGTGGCCAGCGGGGAGCGGCGGAGCGCGCCCCGTTGCGTGCTTCCGCTTGCCCTCGTTCTCGCGATACCCGGCGTCGCCGCCGGACAACCTGCGGCCCCGCATCTCGACGCGGTCTTCGCCGAGTGGGACCGGGAAGACTCCCCCGGCTGCGCGGCCGGAGCGCTGCAGAACGGGGAGTTCGTTTTCCGGGGCGCGTACGGGATGGCGAACCTGGACTACGGGATTCCGCTCACCCCCGATTCCATCTTCCGGATGGCCTCGGTGTCCAAGCAGTTCACCGTGGCGGCGGTCCTGGTGGCCGAGGACCAGGGACTGCTGTCGCTCGAGGACCCTCTCCGGAAGCACTTTCCCGACCTCCCGGCGTGGGCGGACCCGGTCCGGATTCGCCATTTGGTTCACCACACCAGCGGCATTCGCGACTACCTGGTCGTCATGTCGCTCCGGGGTCTCGGGGACGACGCCCACTTCACCGATGCCGACGTGCTCGCGGCGCTCCGCCAGCTCGAGCGGTTGAACTTCGAACCGGGCACCGAGTATCTCTACTCCAACTCGGGCTACTGGCTCCTCGCGGAACTCTTGCCTCGCGTTTCCGGACTGACGCTCCGCCAGTTCGCCGCGGAGCATCTCTTCGGGCCGGTGGGCATGACGGGCAGCCACTTCCACGACCGGCACCGGGAAATCGTGCCCGGAAGGGCGACCGGATACCGGCCCCGGCCCGAGGCGGAGGGAGGCGGGTTCGAGGAGGACATGACCACCCTCGAGATGGTGGGCGACGGCGGGCTCTACACCTCGGTGAACGAACTCCGGCACTGGGAACGCATGTTCCTCGATCCGGCCGCCCTCGGCCCGGATCTGCTTCGGCGGCTGACCGCCCCGGGAAGCTTCAACGACGGGTCGGCGCAGGACTACGCGGGCGGCCTGGGGCTCGGCGAGTACCGGGGACTCGCCACGGTTTCCCACGGGGGCAGCTTCGTCGGCTTCCGCACCTATGCCCTCCGCTTCCCGGAGCAGGCGTTCGCCGTCTTCGTGCTCTGCAACTCCGCGAGCGCCGATCCGGGGGCGCTCTCGCGGCGGGTGGCCGACCTTTTCCTTGCCGGTGAGATGGCCCCGGCGCGAGATCCCGTTCGCGCGGGGACGGACCTGGCGCTCCCGATCCGCCCCGGACAGTTCTGGGAGGCCGCCTCGGCGTCGTTCGCCTCCATCGAGCGGAAGGACGAGGGTCTGGTGCTTGTCCGGGGCGGCGGTGAAATCGCGCTGTCGATCGTCGGGGGCGAGCTCGCCGGATTCGCCGGAGATACGAGGCTGGAGCTCGAACCGCAGCCGGAGGGTTTCGTCCTTCGCCAGCCGGGACAGCGGGATTTCCGCTACGTGCGCGTCGAGGGGTACCCGCGTGAAGAGGCGCAGCCCGCACTCGACGACATGGTGGAGCTTGCCGGCACGTACCTCTGCCGGGAGCTGGGCGTGAGCTACGAGGTGCGGTTCGATCCGCGTCCCGGGCTCACCTTGGTGGGCGTTAACGGGGAGCGGCCCCTCGAGCCCGTGTTCGAGGATCCCGAGGGACCTTCGCCGGTCTACGCCTGGGATCGCGGGACGGTCCGGTTCCTGCCCGACCCGGGCGAAGCCCGCGCCCGGGGATTCGAACTCTCGGCCGGCCGGGCCCGGGGCTTTCTCTTCGTCCGGGAGTGAGCGGATCGCTCGGCTGGTAGCATGATCGTCACAAGCAGCAGGCGACCTGAGGTTTCGTCGCAGCGCGACGAGGCCGCGTATTGAAGGGGAAGAAAGTCATGTCGAAACAGACGACTCGTCGCGAAGTACTCCAGGGCGGTGTCGCGCTGGCCGGGCTCGGGGTCTTCGGGGTGCCGGA
Source organism: Acidobacteriota bacterium (assembly GCA_009840635.1). Classification (GTDB taxonomy): domain Bacteria; phylum Acidobacteriota; class Vicinamibacteria; order Marinacidobacterales; family Marinacidobacteraceae; genus Marinacidobacterium; species Marinacidobacterium portitor. The sequence goes on from VXNL01000039.1 coordinate 13,464, forward strand.
ATGGGCGTTTCCCGCCCTCGCGCAGGGGGAGGAACTCGTCGAGTTCACCGACCTGCCGGAGAACATCGTGCTGGCGCGGACGCCGGACCGCCGCATCATCGACGTCCGGAACATCGACGGGCCGATCACGCCGGCGGACCAGTGGTTCACCACCCAGCACTACGGCCATCCGGACGTCGATCCGGACACCTACCGGTTGAAAGTCTCGGGCATGGTGAATTCCACGCTGAACCTGTCGCTGGCCGACCTGCGGGCGATGCCGAGCAGGGAGCTGGAGTTCGGGTTCGAGTGCTCGGGCAACCGGGGCCCCCTGAACGGGCTGTCGAGTAACGGGCACTGGACCGGCGTGCCGCTGCGGGCGGTCCTCGAGCGGGCGGGTCTGACGGACCGCGCCCGCGAGATCGTCTTCTTCGGAGCCGATCACGGCGAGGAGGAGGTGACGTTCCGGGGCCGGACCTTCACCGTCGACCAGCAGTACGGCCGCAGTCTGGAACGAGACCAGGCGCTGTCGGACGAGCCGCTGCTGGCCTACGACCTGAACGGCGAGCCGCTGACCGCGCACCAGGGCCGTCCGCTCCGGCTGCTGGTCCCCGGCTGGTACGGCGCGCCGAACGTCAAGTGGCTCTCCGAGATCCACGTGCAGGAGGACCCCTATCTCGGCAAGTACCAGGCGCGCTGGTACCGCACCCTGAAGGGGGAGATGATCAACGGTGAGATGAAGTGGGTGGAGACCGCGATCACCAAGATGCGGCTGAAGTCGTTCATCGCCCGGGTGACGAAGGTGAACGGCCACCACCGCGTCTTCGGGGTGATCATGCACGACGGGACTCCCATCGAGTCGGTCGAGGTGCGGGTGGACGACGGGCCGTGGGAGACCGCGACCCTCGACCCCACCATGACCGAGAAGTACTCGTGGAAGTTCTTCACCTACGACTGGCACGGGGCTACGCCGGGTGAGCACACCGTCACCTCGCGCGCCACCGACGCGAACGGCTATCGGCAGCCGACGGCCGAGGAACTCGAGGTCAAGCAGACCTTCCTCGAGCAGAACAACCAGCACCCGCGGACCCTGATCATCGCCTGACCGGGCGCGTAGCCGCCCGTGCATCTCCGACCGCCCGCGGATCCCCGGGCGCTGGCGGCGTTCGTGTCGCGGGCGATCCTGGGCCTGACCTTCTTCATGGCCGGATGGTGGAAGGTGTTCACCGTGGGTGCGGTCACCCACGCGCAGTCGGGTTTCGTGGAGCCCTACGCGGACACCTGGCTGCCGGTCTGGGCGCTCTGGGCGACCGGGACCGCGGTGCCGTACGTGGAGCTTCTGGGAGGTGGTCTGATGCTCGTGGGCTGGCTGCGGTGGCCGGCCGCGCTCGGGCTCGGCGGCGTGCTCGTGCTCGTGACCTTCGGACACCTGCTCGCGGAGCCCCTCTTCGCTTTCAACGCCCACGTGCTGCCGCGGACCATCCTGCTGGTGGTGGCCCTGGTGCTCTTCCATGAGGACCGCTGGAGCGTGGACGGCTGGCTGGAACGCCGCCAGTAGCGGACGGCGCAACGGCCTGGAACGCCGGTCTCCAGACCGGCACCGCAGCGCTCCGCGCCGCGCACGTCGCAACCGTATCCGCAACCACGACGCGTACGGCTTGGAACGCCGGCTTTAGCCGGCACCCGCTGCGCGGAGCGCAGCGGAAGGGCGTGATGCTCCGCCGCCTCCACGACGGGCTAGGCCGGCGAGATCCTCTAACCCGCCGGTATTCTTCGCATCCCCCGGGACCCGCGTCCCGACCTGTTTTCCCAGCCCTTCTTCGACGGCTTCCACCATGACCAAGAGACCCACTTTCCGCGCCCTGCTTGCGGGCGTTCTCGCACTCACCGCCCTCGCCACCCACGCCGCCGCCCAGATCCCGACGCCCGAGGAGTTCTTCGGGCACCGGATGGGCGCCGACCGCAAGCTCGCCAAGTGGGACCGACTCGTCGAGTACTACGAACTCATCGGCGCGGAAAGCGACCGGGTCCGGGTCGAAAACGTCGGCACCTCGACGCTCGGCCGCCCGTTTCTCGTGCTGTATGTCTCCTCCCCGGAGAACCTCGCGCGGCTCGACGACTACCAGCGGATGAACGCGGTCCTCCAGGATCCGCGCGGGCATTCCCAGGACGAGATCGACGCCGCCATCGCCGACGGCAAGGTGGTCTTCCTCCAGGGTTACGCGCTCCACTCGAACGAGGTGGCGGCGAGCCAGACGGCGGCGGAGATCGTCTGGGGTTTCGCCACCCGCGACGATCCCGGGATCCACGAGATCCTCGACAACACCATCTCGATCCTGGTTCCCTCCATGAATCCGGACGGAGTGGACCTGGTGAACGAGTGGTACGACCGCTGGGTGGGTACGGAATACGAAGCGGCGCAACAGCCGGGGCTCTACCACCACTACATCGGGCACGACAACAACCGCGACGCCTTCATGCAGAACACGATCGAGTCGCGCCACGTGGCCACGCTGCTGTTCCGCGACTGGATCCCCCAGGGGTTCATCGACCACCACCAGATGGGGGCCTACACCGCCCGTATCTACCTGCCGCCCTACGCCGAGCCCATCCGCCCGGGAGCGGACCCGCTCGTCTGGCGGGAGATGTCCTGGTACGGCGCCCACATGGCCTACCGCATGGAGGAAGAGGGCTTCGAGGGGACGGTGACCTCCGCCATCTATTCCGGCTGGGGGCACTTCGGGTTCCACTGGATCACCCCCTTCCACAACATCGCCGGCATGCTCACCGAGGCCGCCAGCGCCCGCTTCGCCACCCCGCTCTACGTCCATCCGGACCAGTTGCGGGGCTCCCGGCAGCTTCCCGAATACGAGGCGCAGACCACCTTCCCGAACCCGTGGCCGGGCGGCTGGTGGCGCGTGCGCGACATCGTGGACCGGCAGATCGTCGCCACCTTCTCCCCACTCGAGATTGCGGCCCGGAACCGGGAGATCGTGCTCCGGAACGCCTGGCTCAAGGCCAGCCGCCAGATCCAGCGCGGCGCCGAGGGCGAGGTGAAGGCCTACATCGTGCCGGCAAACCAGCACGACCCGCTGACCATGGGCAAGATGATCGACAAGCTGCTCCTCCAGGGGATCACCGTGGAGCATTCGGCCACCGGGTTCACGCACGAGGGCCGGGTGTACGGACCGGGAAGCTGGGTGGTCTCCATGGCCCAGCCGAAGCAGGGCGTGATCCGCTGGCTTCTCGGGCGGACCTTCTACCCGGACAACAGCTACACCCGGAATCGGGACGGGGACCCCATCCGTCCCTACGACATGTCGGGTGACGTCATTGCCGAGTTCATGGGAGTGCGGGTGGACGAGGCGCGGACGCCGGTGCAAGCGGACCTCGAGGTGGTCACCGAGAGGACGCTGGCCGCGGGCGACGTCGCCTCCTCGGCGCCGAACGGCTACCGGGTGGACGGGGCGCTGAACGACGCGTTCCGGGCCGTCAACATGCTCTTCGCGGCCGGTGCGTCCGTCAGCCGGGCTACCGGGGAAGGTGGCGGAGCACGGCCCGGGGACTTCATCGTTGCCGCGGGCGCGTCCGCCGCGACGCTGGGCGAAGTGGCCGAAGCCACCGGGGTGGATTTCGAGGCCCTCGACGCGGGCGCTGCGGCGCAGCCGCTTTCACAGCAGCGCATCGGGATGTACCAGCGCTACTACGGCGGCAACATGGACGAGGGCTGGACGCGCTTGCTCATCGAGGACTTCGGCTTCGAGTACACGAGCCTCTTCGATCCGGAGATCCTTGCCGGTGACCTGCACGAGCGTTGGGACGTCATCATCCTGCCCGCCGACTCGAAGGAAGGGATGCTCGGCCGGGAGGATCCCGGCCAGACGCCCCCTGACTACCAGAGCGGATTCGGCGACGAGGGCGTCAAGGCCTTGGGCGCATTCGTCGAGAACGGGGGCACGCTGGTGACCTTTGCCCAGGCGGGGCAGCTTGTGCTGGACGAGTTCGACGTTCCGGTGCGCGACGCGGTGGCCGGCATGTGGGGCAACGAATTCTGGGCGCCGGGCTCGACGCTCAAGGTGAAGGTGGACACGTCCAGCCGGTTCGCCTACGGCATGCCCGAGGACGCGCTCATCGCCTATCTCGCCGGCGGGCAGGTGTACGAGACGGTTGCCGGCGCGCGCAGCGACGACGTTCGGCGAGTCGTGACCTACCCGGGCCGGGACATCCTGCAGAGCGGCTGGCTGCTCGGCGAGGAGGCGATCGCGGAGAAGGCGGCGATGGTGTCCGTGAAACACGGAGAAGGGACGATCGTGATGATCGGCTTCCGCACCCAGCACCGCGCCCAGACCCACGGCACCTTCAAGCTGCTCTTCAACGCCCTGGTGGGCGAGTAGGCCGGGAGCGCCGGCCGGTTCTCGCGGTGGGGGCCGCGCGGGAGCGCGAAACCCGGACCCCGTGGCGCCCGCGTCGTGCCTGGACGGTGCCGCGCAACGGCCCAGGTTCTGCTAGCCGAGGCGGGCCAGGTGTTCCGTACATTCGGCCACACCCGCCTCGACGGGGATCGCTCCGTAGAGATCCCGGGCGCGCCGCCAGAGAGTCCTGGCTTCGTCGGTCCGGCCCAGCGTCTCGCTGAGGATCGCCATCGGTCGCAGGGCGTTCGCGTAGTCAAGCGCCGGCACGTCGTCCTGCCCGCCGTAAAGCGCCAGGGCCTCCGCGTAGCACGCCTCCGCTCCTGCCAGCCGTCCCGCCTTCCGGTGCAGGTCGCCGAGATGCCGGACCGCGTGGGCGAGCGGCATCGGGCAACCCGTCCGGCGCGCGACCGCCACGGCCTCCTCGCGGCAGGCGAGGGCGGCGTCGTCGCGCCCCGCGTCTTCCTCGGCATGGCCGAACTTGCCCAGAGCTGCCGCCAGCTCGGTGGTCGCGTCGGCCGCGCGGAAGAGTGCAACGGCTTCGGCCAGACACCTCCGAACGCGCGCTGCCGCCTCTTCGACCTCGGCCCGGGTGGCCGGCGGCGACGCCATCGTCGCGGATCGCAGGGCCCAGGCACGGTTCACCAACTCGTGCGCCTGTTCGACGGGGGAGCGTCCCGCGGCATCGTCCATCGATGCTTGCCTCGCCGGCAGGATACCGGGACCGCCGCCGGGCGTTTGGGTAGGGTTCGCCGAATGAACCTCCCACTCCCGCGCCGTTTCCTCCTCAACCTGTGGTGGGCTGCCGTCCTCATCGCCGCCTCGGCGGCTGCAGCTGCGTCCCCGCCCGTGCAGGACGACGCCCTCCCCATCCTCGAGCTCGAGGACGTCTTCGGCCTCGAACTCGCCACCGATCCCCAGATCGCTCCCGACGGCTTGCGGGTGGTGTACGTCCGCAATTCCATGGACATCCTGGTGGACCGCCAGCGGTCCCGGCTGTGGATCGTGGGCGCGGACGGCTCCGACCATCGGGCCCTGACTTCCGGGGAGAGCGGGGGCGACGAACGTTCCCCGCGGTGGTCGCCGGACGGCAACCGGATCGCCTACGTGTCTTCCGGGACGCTGCCCGACGACCGCTCGGCGCAGATCCACGTCCGCTGGATGGACAGCGGGCAGACGGCGCGGCTGACCCAGCTCCCGCGCCCCCCGGCGAATCTCAGCTGGTCTCCTGACGGGCGCTTCCTGGCGTTCTCGATGCTGGCGCCCGAGCCGTCAGCCCCCTACGTGCAGCTCCCGGACAAGCCGGCGAATGCGGACTGGGCCCCGGCTGCGACGGTCATCCGCAAGATGATCTACCGCGCCGACGGGGTGGGATACCTCGAGGACGGCTACCACCAGATCTTCGTGGTGCCGGCCGAGGGAGGCTCGCCGCGGCAGCTCACGACCGGCCCCTTCCATCACCGCAGCCGCTCACGACCGGCCCCTTCCATCACCGCAGCCGCCTCTCCTGGACTCCCGACGGGGCGCACATCGTGTTCTCCGCGAATCGGCGCGAAGACGCCCTGAAGGAGCCGGCGGACAGCGATATCCACCAGGTGGCGGTCGCCGACGGGGAGATCCGTACCCTGACCTCGCGGCTCGGCCCCGACGAGAGCCCGGCGGTCTCCCCCGACGGGGAGCGCATCGCCTACCTGGGCTATGACGACCGCTACCAGGGGTACCAGGTCACCAAGCTCTACGTCATGAACCGCGACGGCTCGTCGCCGGCCGTGGTCACCGGTTCGCTCGACCGGGATGCCGCCCTCCCGCAGTGGAGCGCGGAGAGCGACGGCCTCTTCTTCCAGTACGACGACGAGGGCGACACCAAGGTGGCGTTCGTGCCCCTCGACGGTGAGGTCGAGGTGCGGGCTGCGGGGCTGGGCGGCACCTCGCTCGGCCGTCCGTATGCGGGTGGATCCTTCTCGGTCGCCAACGACGGGTCGTTCGCGTTCACCTCGGGAACGACCATGCGTCCCGCCGATGTCTCAATCGGGCCGGCGGGGGGACAGGTCACCGCGCTCAACGAGGACCTGCTCGCGCACCGGGAGATCGGCGCGACGAAGGAAATCTGGCTCGAGTCCTCGTTCGACGAACGCCCGATCCAGGCGTGGGTGGTGACCCCGCCCGGATTCGACCCCTCCCGGAAGTACCCGCTGATCCTCGAGATCCACGGCGGCCCGTTCACGAACTACGGGTCCCGGTTCACCGCGGAGTGCCAGCTCTTCGCCGCGGCGGGATACGTGGTGCTCTACGTGAACCCGCGTGGCAGCACCTCCTACGGCGAGGAGTTCGGGAACCTCATCCACCACGCCTATCCGAGCCAGGACTTCGACGACCTGATTAGCGCCGTGGACGCGGTGATCGCCGAGGGCTACGTGGACGAAAACAACCTCTTCGTCACCGGCGGCAGCGGCGGCGGGGTGCTGACCAGTTGGATCGTGGGGCACACCGACCGGTTCGCCGCCGCGGTAGCCGCCAAGCCGGTGATCAACTGGTACAGCTTCGTGCTGACCGCGGACGCCTACGGGTTCTTCTACCGCTACTGGTTCCCCGGGTTCCCCTGGGACCACCCCGAGCACTACCTGGAGCGCTCGCCGCTCCACCACGTGGGGAACGTGACCACCCCGACGATGCTGCTCACCGGCGAGGAGGACTACCGGACCCCGATGTCGGAGTCGGAGCAGTTCTTCCAGGCGCTCCAGTTGCGCGGGATCGACTCGGCGCTGGTCCGCATCCCGGGGGCCTCGCACAGCATCGCCGCCCGGCCCAGCCACCTGATCGCCAAGGTCGCGCACATCCTCCGCTGGTTCGAGGACCACCGCCGGGAGTAGGAGCGCCGCGTCTATCCGACCCGGATCGGATGGGGCAGGGGCTGATTGAAGAGGTAGCCCTTGCGGTTCCACGGGACCGAGTCCGGCTGGGTGGCGCCGGTGTGGTCGGTGGCCCTCGTCATCACGGTGTAGTCGCCGGGCGCGGGCTCCCAGTCGAACTCGAAGCGGCGCCAGCTCAGTTCCGTCGGGACGCCGGTAAGGCGCGCCTCGTTCCAGGTTGCGCCGCCGTCGTCGCTCCATTCGACCCGGTCGATCCTTCCTTCGGGGGATTGGGCGAAGCCGTGCAGCGTGTGAGGCCCGGAGCCGAGTTCGGCCGGCCAGGGCAGGGCGAGGGCGCTCTTGATCGTCTGGACGGTGGCGACCTGGCCCATCGCCGGTCCCTCGGGCGGGTAGTCGGGGCCGATCAGGACGTAGGAACTCGTGTTGTTCCGGGTCCAGTGCGGCTCGCTCGAGACCTCGATCCGGCCGAGCCACTTGATGCTGGAACTCCCCACCCAGCCGGGGACGAGGGCGCGCACCGGAAACCCGTGGTCCGGCGGCAGCGGCTCGCCGTTCAGCTCGTAGGCGAGGAGCACGTCGGCAAGGGCCTTCTCCGCCGGCAGCGCCCGCCGGAATCCTTCTTCCGGCGCGTCCGCATCGAGCCCGACCAGGAGGATTGACGCCGCGGCCCCGGTGATCCCCGCCAGCTCGAGCACGTCGGCGAGGCGGGCGCCGCGCCAGACCCCGTTCCCGATGCCGCCCGTTCCCCATTGGGTTCCTTCGGCGGGCCGGCCCTGCACCCGGTCGAACATCGCCCGGTGGTTTCCGGCGCACTCGAGACAGGCGGTCAGCGTGTGCGGCGGCAGGCTACGGATGCCGTCGTAGGAAACCTCGATCCCTTTCTCCACCGCGTCGCCCTCGATGACGAGGCGCCAGTCGGTTTCGCGAATCCCCAGGCTGCCGCCGTTGTTGCGGACGAAGAACAGCTCGTTCGGAGTGATCACCCCCGGCATGTCTTCGAGGCGCGCTTCGAGGCTGTTCCCGTGCTCAATGAACGGCGCGGTGTCCTTGAAGAAGGGCGCGATCTCCGGGGGCTCCGGCGCGGGAGGGGGAAGCGGCGCCGGTGCGGCCGGCGGCGGTGGCGCCGTGGGCGCTTCGGAGTCGCGGCAGGCTGCCAGCACCGCCGCCGGCCCGCCGGCCAGCAACCGTTTCAGGAACCGGCGGCGACCCGGGAGCGGCTCGGGCCTCACGTCTGTGTTCCGGTCCACGGGCCGATCATAGGGAACGTCGTGCCTGGCTGCGATGTGCATGGCATCACCGGAGCTCCGGTCGATAACGGCGCAGCTCCGGTCGATAACGGGGATCGGCTGGCGGGGCTTAGG
>VXNL01000082.1 GCA_009840635.1 Acidobacteriota bacterium
CGCCGGAGAGCCCACAAAAAAGACTCCCCGAACGGTATAGACCTCCGGTCGGCACGCGCGGCGCCGAGCCGCCGGATGGCTCTCGCTGTGCAGATCAGCAGACGGGACGATCCCGGGCCTGCGTCGCCCTGAGCGGATAGCGGCACGTCGTCCGCGGGCCTTCGGCCCGCTGTGCCGACCGGAGGTCCGTTGCCAAATCTCTGTAACCTCATGATTTACAGTGCCTTAAGGAGCCATCGGGAAAGTCCGGTACCACATTCTCTATCAGAGTTGTTGCGGACGGTCGTCGCCGTGGCGCCGCGGACAGCCCAGGGGCCTGTCGGCCTGTCGGAAGCGCTCGATCTTGGGGGTATGGAGCCCGCCGCCTGCCCTAGACTCTTCGAATGACCGAAAGAAAATGGGTGAAGGACGTTCTCACGAAGCGACTAGAGGATGCGCAGCGAGAGGGTGCGCTGCCCAATGGCCTTACTCTCCAACCCGAACAGCGGCTTCCCTACGCATTCGAGATCCCGAGCTATTCGGGAGATGGACAAAAGGGGGGCGTGCTGTCACCGAGGACGGACACCAAGTCTTATGCCATCGACCTGCTGATCGGTGAGTGGACCGGAGCCAAGTCCTGGAATCCTCGTGTGGCTGTTGAAGTCAAGCTCCAGATCAACACGCATTCCGTCATCACTTACAGCCAGAAGGCAGCAGACCACCGGGCCGTATCGCCGTACCTCCGTTACGGCATGCTTGCGGTCGGCTTTGCGACACTTCCATGGAGGCTTCTCCGGCACGGTAGCCACTTTGACTTCATGATTCGCTGTGGGACAGGGCTCCCCGATTCCGAACTGCGAGACTTGGCCGATTTGGTCTACCAAGAGGTTGAAGCCTCCCGACGACTGGAGGCTGTCCTCTACAAGTCTCCGAAGCAAAAGACGACGCTTCTGCATCGGTCACTGACGCTCGATTAACAAGCGTAAGTGCCAGCCGGCTTCGGGGGCCTCGGCGGGATCGCTCTCGGGGCTGCGTTCGGGATGAGCGGAAGTCAGTACCCCCTTCTGCTCATACTTCCGCTCACCCGCTCCGCCAACCTGCGTCTCGAAACACGTTGGCTCCGTTGCGTTTTGCGCGGATGCCTCCGAATCCACTCCCGCCTTTGGGCGGAGAGTGGGGCTGCGAGCGACCCCCCCTCCGATCCACGGATCTACAGCCCCGGAGTCCGGGACTTATGCCCAGGACCTGGTTCCGAGGTTCGGGGTCGCTCGCAGCCTGCGCCTGCGGCGCGAGGTATCCCTGCGGGAAGGCCACGAAGCCGGCTAGGAGCGGCTGGAGGCGGCGGCCGGCCGGATCTCCGGCCACCGGGTGGTCCTCGATGCGGACCAGGACGGCGATCTGGGGCTCCTCGAGGCCGCTGACGGCGTTTTGGGCCAGCTCCCGGAGGTCCGGGCCGCCGGAGGGCCTCCGCCGCGCCGTAGGCGGCGTGGTTCGCCAGCGTGAGGTGGCTAGCGACCACAGCGGTGCGCCGCTGCACGCGGCGTGCGCGGGTGCGGGGGTTCGGGGGCTGGCGCCCCCGTTCGCGAGGTGCTCCAGCAGCGGCGCGAGAGGGAGGGGTTCGAAGGGGAGCGCAGCTCCCCTCGCAAGAGCCCGGTGTGTACACACTGGGTAGGCTTGCCTAGAACCAAGTTGGCTAGCCGGGCTCTGGCGATTCTCCCGGCCGGAGTGGCCTTGGTGACGACCGTCACCGGGGCACACGGAGGTGCCGCTGTGGTCGGTTCTCCTCTGGTGCCGAATCAAGTTGGGCACCCTGCGCCGAAACGGCGCATACTGTTTCGGCCAAACGTGGAGAAGCCTCTGTTCGGGTACGTCGTACCGCTCGCGATCCTGGCGGTCTCCACGCTGTTCATCCAAGGCAGGATTCCCCCCAACCGCATCCTCGGCTTCCGGACGGGAGACACCCTCTCCGATCCGGAGGACTGGTACCGGTTCAATCGAGCCATGGGTTGGTACCACGCGCCCGCCGCCGCCCTGTCCCTCGCTTTCAATCTGACGCTCTGGTGGGCATTCCCGGAATGGCCGCTGGAGAGGACGCTGTCCTGGACGAAGGCCGGAACCGTGATTCCGCTGCTGATCGCGATGCTGTTGTCGGTGCGGTACTACCTCCGACCTCCGTAACCCTGTGGTGCAACTCCGGCGGCGTCTTCGACCCCGGACAGGATCGGGCTCCAGGACATCGACGAGCGGGCGCGGCCGCTCGAACGGGTCCATCCGCCGCTGGGCGGCCCCGGTTTTGGTTCCTGGGGAGGGCTCTTGGTTCCCGTGGGTACCAAGGGGAGGGTTTTTTGGTTCCCGTGGATACCAAATGGATATCAGATAATGAGCGGGAACAAGCGGACTGCGGCGGAGTTCTACGGGACGGTACGGCACGACTAATTCGTTGTAATCATTAGCCTTATGAGAACACCGTGGCGTCTACTGGCATTGCATGGAAACCAATGCATGCGGACCGGAGGTCGGCGTTCCAAGCCGTACGCGTCACCTCCGGAGGTGGGTGTCCAAGCCGTACGCCTCACCTCCGCAGGAGGGCGCCCCGCGTGCGGTCTGAAGAGCGGCGGTGCCTTGCGCCCGGATGCCGGTAGGCTCCCGTTCCGTATAAGGAGGCCGACATGCGCAGCACCGTTCTCCTGGCCGTCTGGCTCCTGATCGCGGCTCCGATCGCCGCCCAGGACGCCCCGGCGCCGGAGCCCATCACGCTCGCCGAGGTGCTGGCGGCCGGCCGGGCCGAGTCGCCGGCGATCGCGGCGGCGCGTTCCCGCGAGCGGGCGGCCGCCGCCGCCGCGGCGGTCGCCGGGCGCTGGACCAACCCCGCCATCGAGTTTCGGAGTGAGAACTTCGGAGCGGACGTCCCGGGCGGCCTTCCCGTGGACAGCTTCGCCACCGTCACCCAGCGGCTTGAACTCGGTGGCAAGCGCGGCGCCCGGCGCGGCGCGGCGCTGGCCGGCGCGGAGACGGCCCGGGTGGACGCGTTCGCCACCACGCGGGGAATCGAAGGTGAGCTGGCCGCGCGCTTCCTGGAAACCGTCCGCCTCCGCGACCGGGCGGCGATCCTCGCCATGCAGCGCGACGCGCTCGCCGAACTCGTCCGCGTCCTCGAGCGCCGGGTGGCCGAGGGTTTCGCGCCGGACGCCCAACGCGCCCGCCTCGCCGCGGAGTCGGCCGCTGTCTCCATCGCGGCCACCCGCGCCGGAGCGGCTGCCGAACGCGCCTTCCTGGAACTCCGCGCAATCGCCGCTCTTCCGGATGGAGCGGCCGCGGCGGCCCTCGTCCGGCCCGACCCGCTTCCGCCACCCACGGGAGATCCGGCGCAGCTCGCGGCTGGCGCCGCGGCGGAGCGTCCGGATGTCCGCGCCGCCGCCGCGCGGGTCGAGACCGCGTTGCGTGCGCTGCGCCTCCAGAACTCGCTCCGGGTCCCCGACCTGACGGTGAACACGGGCCTGAAGCGCACGCTCGATACGAACACGGGCGTCTTCGCCCTGGGAGTGGGTCTGCCGGTCTTCGACCGCAACCAGGTAGCGGCGACGCTCGCCCGCGGTGAGGTCCGCGCCGCGGAGCTCGAACGCGACCTCGTGACCCGGCGCGCCGAGGCGGATGCCACCGCCGCACTCCTGAATGCCCGGCGGCTGGCCGAGGCAGCCGCGGGTTCCGAAGCGCAACTGGTCGAGCCGGCGACCGTCGCGCGCACCGCGATGCGGTCGGCCTTCGACCTCGGCGCGGCGGACATCCTGCTGGTCGTGGACGCGGAACGCGCCTTCGCCGACGCCCGCCTGCTCGCGAACGACATCCGGATCGAAGCTGTTGCCGCCGCCATCGCGGCCCGCCTGGCGCTTGGGGAGGCGCCCCTGCCATGACCCGGGCCACCCTGTTCCCGGTTCTCGTACTCGGGCTCGCCTGCGGCGGCGTCCCCGAAGATCCGTCTTCCTCGGCCGCCGCCACCGCCGATCCCGCCACCGGCATCGTCACCATGACCGAAGCGGGCCGCGAAGCCGCCGGCATCGCGACCGCTCGCGTGCGCGAAACGGTCCACACCGACGCGCTGGAAGCCCTCGGGGTGGTGAGCCTCGACGAGCGGCGCACCGCCCGGCTGGGCGCCATCGTGGACGGCGTCGTCGCGGAGGTGCTGGTGCAGCCCGGGGACCGGGTCGAGGCGGGTGCGGTGCTGGCGCTCATCCTCAGCCACCACATCCACGATGTGTGGGCCGAGTACTTCTCGGCGATCGCGGCACCGGCAGGAGGCCGAGGCCGAGTTCGACTACGCGCGGACCGCGGAGTCCCGCGCCGAGCGCCTTCTGAACGACAGGGCGCTCGCGGAACAGGAGTTCCAGCGGGCCCGCGCCGACCGGGTCGCCGCCGAGGAGGCACTCGCGGCAGCCCGTGCCGAAGTCCGGCGGACCGAGCAGGATCTCCAGCACTACGGCCTCACTCCCGGCCCGGACGCCGATCCGCGCGAGAACGAGCACGTGCCGGTGCGCGCGCCGTTCGCCGGCGCCGTCATCGAGCGGCTCGTCTCACCGGGGGAGGCCGTGACCCTGGGCGCCCCGCTCCTGGTGGTCTCGGACCTGTCGCGGGTGTGGATCACCGCCGAGGTCCCGGAGGCAGACCTCCACCGCCTGTCCGCTCCCGAGCCCGTGGAGTTCTCGGTAACCGCCTGGCCGGACGAGGTCTTCGCCGCCACCCTCACGGCCATCGGTGACGTGATCAATCCGGCCACCCGCCGGGTCACCATCCGCGCCGAAGCCGACAACGCCGACGGCCGTCTCAAGCCCGAGATGTTCGCGAACCTCACCGTCGCTTCCGGAACCCCGCGCGACCTGCTGCTGGTTCCCGCGGCGGCGGTGCAGGAACTGGCCGGCGAGTCCGTGGTGTTCGTCGAGACCGGCCCCGGGGAATTCCGCCGCCGCCGGGTGGTCACCGGCGCCACCTTCGACGCTGACATCGAGATCCGCGAGGGCCTGGCGGCGGGAGAGCTGGTCGCGGTCGAAGGCGCCTTCCTGCTCAAGTCGGCCCTGATCGGCCTCCCCGAAGAGGAATAGCCCGTGGGCCTCGTCGAACGCTTCGTCGGCGCCGCCACCGGGCAGCGCGCGCTCGTTCTGCTGTTCGTCGCCACGCTCGCGGTGGTTGGCGTCGCGGCGCTGTGGAACCTGCCGGTCGAGGCGTTCCCCGACCTGACGAACAACCAGGTCGTCGTCATCACCGAGGCCCCGAGCCTCGGCGCTCCGGAAGTCGAGCAGCAGGTCTCCTACCCGATCGAGACTGCCCTCATGGGCGTGCCCGACGCCGAGGAGGTCCGCTCGGTCTCCAAGTTCGGGCTCTCCCTCGTCACCGTGGTGTTCGACGATGCGGTGCCGATGTACCTCGCCCGGCAGCTCGTGACCGAGCGGCTGACCGAGGTCCGCGGGCAGATGCCCGCCGGGCTCGAGCCCACCCTCGGCCCTCCGGCCACCGCGTTCGGGGAGATCTACCAGTACGTCGTCACCGGCGACGACCCGATGGCGAACAAGACGGTCCACGACTGGGAGGTGCGCACCCGGCTGCGCTCGGTGCCGGGGGTGAGCGAAGTGAACTCGTGGGGCGGGCTGACCCAGCAGTTCGAGGTGACCGTGCGGCCGGAGGCGCTCGAGGAGTACGACCTCACCCTGCGGGACGTCTTCCATGCCATCGGCGACAGCAACCGCGCCTTCAGCGGCGGGTTCATCGAGGCCCGCGACGAGCGCTTCACGGTGCGCGGGATCGGGCTCCTCACGGGTGTGGAAGACCTCGAGCGGGTGGTGGTGCGCGCCGACGACGGCGTTCCGGTGCTCCTCGCCGACATCGCCGAGGTCGGACTGGGGGCGATGCAGCGGAGCGGCGCCGTCACCGCGGGCGGCCGGGGGGAGGTCGCGAGCGGCATGGTGGTCATGCTGAAGGGCGAGAACGCGCTCGAGGTCTCCGACCTGGTCAAGGAGCGGATGTCCGAGATCCTGCCCGGCCTCCCGCCGGACATGGACATCGAGCCGTTCTACGACCAGAGCGAGGTCATCGACCGCACCTCGGCGACCGTGCGCCGCAACCTCATCGAGGGCTGCCTGCTGGTCATCCTGGTGCTCTTCATCTTCCTGCGCGACGTCCGGGCGGCGCTCATCGTCGCCGCGGTCATTCCGCTCTCGATGCTGGTGGGGTTCACCGGCATGCGCGCCTTCGGCATCTCGGCCAACCTGATGTCGCTCGGCGCCATCGATTTCGGGCTCATCGTGGACGGCGCGGTGGTGATGATGGAGAGCTTCGTCCGCCGCCGGGCCGCCTCCGGGGAAGGCGGCGGGCGCGTCGCGCAGATCCGCGGCGCGGCGATGGAGGTGGCGCGCCCGGTGCTCTTCGGCGTGCTGATCATCATCGCCGTCTATCTGCCGATCCTGACCCTCGAAGGCCTCGAGGGGAAGATGTTCCGGCCGATGGCCATCACGGTCTGCTCGGCGCTCTTCGGGTCGCTCCTCCTCTCCCTCACCGGCGTCCCGGTGGTCTCGTCCTTCCTGCTCAAGTTCGGCGGGGTCCACCGGGAGGCGCGCTGGTTCGAGCGGCTCCGGGAGCGGTACCTCCGGGTGCTGCGGGTCGCCATGACGCGGAAGGCGGCAACGGTCGGGATCGCGACGGTCATCGTCGTGACCGCCATCGGTTCCGTTCCCTTTCTGGGCACCGAGTTCATGCCGCGTCTCGACGAGGGCTCGATCCTGATCGAGACCCGGAAGCTGCCGTCGGTGTCGCTCGAGGAGTCGGCCGAGATCTCGACGCGCGTCGAGCGGAAGCTGCTCGCCGAATTCGACGAGATCTCCGACATCGTCACCAAGATGGGCCGGCCGGACCTCGCGACCGAGGCGATGGGCATCTACCAGGGCGACGTCTACGTCCTGCTTCACCCCGAGGACGACTGGGAGAGCGGACGGTCCAAGGAGGAGCTGATCGACGCGCTCGCGGCTTCGCTGGCGGAGATCCCGGGGCTGTCGGTGAACTTCACCCAACCGATGGCCATGCGCCTCGACGAGGTCGTCTCCGGGATCAAGGCGGACGTGGCGGTGAAGATCTTCGGCCCCGACGCCGCGGTCCTCGAACGCCTGGGAGCGGAGGTGCTCCGGGTCGTCGAGGCGGTCCCGGGCGCCGCCGACGCCCAGGTGGAGGTCCTCTCCGGAGCGGCGCAACTCGAAGTCCGCCTCGACCGCGACGCCCTGGCCCGCTACGGGCTCCACGTGGGGGACGTGCAGGAGTTCGTCGAGACCGCGGTCGCCGGCAGCGTCGTCACCCAGCTCATCGATGGCGCCCGCCGGTTCCCGGTGGTGGTCCGCTTCCCGCCCGAGAGCCGTGCCGATGCCGCGGCGCTGGCGTCGCTGCCGATCGTCGCCCCCGGCGGCGAGCGGATCCCGCTGGGCCGGATCGCGGAGATCGGCGCCGCGCCCACCCCGGAGGCGATCAACCACGAGAACGGGGAGCGCCGGCTGGTGGTCCAGACGAACGTCCGGGGCCGGGACATCGGCAGCTTCGTCGCCGAGGCGGAGGACCGGATCGCGGAGGCGGTCGCGCTGCCCTCCGGCTACTACCTGACCTGGGGCGGCCAGTTCGAGAACCAGCAGCGCGCCATGTCCCGGCTGACGCTCGTGGTGCCGCTCTCCATCGCCATCATCTTCGGCCTGCTCTACGTCACCTTCCGGCGGGTGCGCTGGGCGCTCCTGATCCTCCTGAACGTCCCGTTCGCCGCGGTGGGCGGGATCGCCGCGCTCTGGATCCGGGGCCTGACGCTCAACCTGTCCGCCTCGGTGGGGCTGATCGCGCTCTTCGGGATCGCGACGCTGAACGGCATCGTGATGCTCGCCGCGATCCGGGCGCTCCGCGAGGACGAGGGGCTCGGGCTTCGCGAGGCGATCGTCACCGGGACCGGCTCCCGGTTGAAGCCGGTGCTGATGACCGCCACCGTGGCGTCCATCGGCTTTCTGCCGATGGCGCTCTCGCAGGGCGCCGGCGCCGAGGTGCAGCGGCCGCTGGCCACCGTCGTGATCGGGGGCATCGTCACCTCCACGCTGCTGACGCTCGTGGTGCTGCCGAC
The DNA here is from genome assembly GCA_009840635.1 of Acidobacteriota bacterium. GTDB lineage: Bacteria > Acidobacteriota > Vicinamibacteria > Marinacidobacterales > Marinacidobacteraceae > Marinacidobacterium > Marinacidobacterium portitor. Next base: position 8,108 of record VXNL01000082.1, read on the forward strand.
GCTCTACGAGCGGATGGAGCAGTGGGTGGCGGCGCGCGCCGGGTAGCGGCTGGCGCCCCCGGGCCTACCGGTCGCTGACGTCGTAGGCGACCAGCACGTCCTGGTCGCGGAGGTACAGCAGGCCGTTCGCGACCACCGGGTGGCTCCAGGTGTTCTCCCCGGAGCGGTCCCGCTGGCGGAGTTCGAAACGGCCGCGCTCCCGGTAGCCGGCGCGCGACGGTTCCACGAGGGCCACGTCCCCGCGTTCGCTGAACACGTAGAGCCGGTTGTCCGCGAAGGTGAGGGAGCCCTTCCGGATGGAGCGGTCGCGCCAGAAGAGGGCCCCGGTCTCGATGTCGACCGCGCTGAAGATGGACCCGGAGAACCCGTAGAGGACGCCTTCGTGGAGCACGGGCGTCATGTGGTGGGCCCGCATGTTCCGGGTGAAGTACTTCTCGCTGGCCGTGACTCCGCCGGCGCCGTCGGCCTGCAGCTCGAGCAGGGCGCCGCCGGTGCCGTAGTCCGAGGACAGGAAGACCTCCGCGGTGCCCTCACGGTTCGAGACGAGGACCGGTGTCGCGATGTTGGCCGTGCGGTTCGAGGCGCGGCGGTAGCTCCAGAGCAGGGCTCCGTCGTCGGCGCGGATGCCGGCGGCGCGCTCGCCGCTGAAATAGACGATGTGCGGCGCGCCCGCGAGATCCACCGGCAGCGGTGAGGAATAGCCCGCCTCGTCGCCTGTGGTCCCCCAGAGGAGTTCGCCGGACTCCCGGTCGAAGGCGGCGAACCCGACCTGCCGGCTGCCGGGCGAGACCAGCACCCGGTGGTCGAGCACGAGCGGCGATTCGCTGATGCCCCAACTGATGTTTCGACCCCGGAAGCGCTCGAGGAGGTTGAGGGTCCAGAGGATCTGGCCGCTGGCGGCGTCGAGGGCGGTGAGTTGCCCCCGGGCGCCGAGGGCGTACACCGTCCCGTCCACCACCGTCGGGACGCCGCGGGGACCGTCGCCCCGGCCGTCCCGATAGGCGTCGGCGTGCGGCGTCGCCCAGAGCTGGGCGCCGGTTGCCGCGTCCAGCGTCACGATCCACTCCCGGCCGGAGAACATTCCCTGGGTGTGGATGCGGCCGTCGGCCACCGCGACCGTCGAGTAGCCGGCGCCGAGGCCGTCGGCCCGGAAGATGAGCGGCGGGCCGCCGTCGGGCCAGCTCTGCCGGAGACCGGTTTCGAGGGAGATTCCGTCCCGGTTCGGCCCCCGCCACTGCGGCCAGTCCTCGCCGGCGGTAGCGGGCAGGGGGAGGAGGAGCAGGGCGGCGAGGGCGGCGAACCTCATTCGGGAACTCCCTCGCGTTGCAACCACTGGCGGGCCACCGGTAACGCGGCTTCGCGAAGCGCTTCGAGATGGTCCTGGAGGCGCCGGCCCGCATCGCCCGGCTCCAGGTTGCCGGGCGCGACGCTCTCCGGTCCGGGGATTTCGGCCATGAAGGCGTAAACGAGTTCCCGGCCGGCAGGTTCCCCGGGTGTCGCGTAATACCCCGAGAGCACGCGGGTGATGGGGTTCGAGTTGAGCGAGCCGCCCTTGTAGAAGTGGCGGCCGTCCCCGGTGTCCTCGAGGAAGAGGATGTCCCGCATCGCGCCGTGGGTCTCGGGCGAGAGCCCGGGGATGTCGCCCCGGGCGACGGCGGCGAGGACCGCGGCGAGGGAGCCGGCCGTCGCGGTGTTGTCCCCGGTCACGTCCCGCGCGGCCAGCATGTAGCGGCGCGAGTCGATCCCCGCGTAGTCGGGATGGCGGGCCTGGATCCGGGCCGTCAGTTCGGGCGGTCCGCCGAGGAAAGCGGTGACCAGGTTCGCTGCGGCGTTGTAGACCGGGTTCGAGACGCCGGTCCCCCGGATCATGTGGCGCCCCACCGTCCGTGCCGTGGCCGTCTCCAGATGCTCCTTGATTTCCGCCTGGGTGTCCGCGTCGAAGTGGACGATGGCGGGGTGATCGGGATTGCCGACGACGTCCACCGCGTCCGGGACGGGTTCGTCGAGCGCGTCGGCGCGGTCCGAGAAGAACTCGACCAGGTAGGCGGTCTTGATGGAGCTGGCGGCGGGGCGGGGGGTGTCGGGAGACTCGTCGTAGAGGGTTTCGCCGTCCGCCGTGCCGATCCAGATGCTGTGGCCGAGGTCGGTGAACTCCGCGGCGTCGACGCCTTCCAGGGCGGCGGCGATCGCCTGGGGTCCGTCGAGCGGAGCGGGGGCCGGAGCGCCCCCGCTGCACCCGATCGCCCACGCCGGGGCCAGCGCCAACCCGGCCGTGAGGGGAACGAATGCGGTTAGGGTGTTCCGAAGTAGGGCGAACATGGCTTTGGTGAGCATATTCCGTGTCTGTTGAGCCGTCATGTGGGTGACCCGGCCGCTCGCGCGGGACTTCGATCCGGCGCGGATCAAGGACCCCGAACGTTCGGGCGGGGTGGACTGGGCGCTCTTCAACGCCAACTTCGAACGGTTCCTGAACACCCCCTGGTGGCAGGTCAACCAGGGACATCGCGGGCCGGCGTGGTTGCGTGTTCTCCGTCTCGGCATGGCATGCGCGCAGCGGCGGCGGGACGCGGTCCACGACTTCGCGGGCAAGGCGGCGGCGCTCGCCCGCCTGCGCGTTCCGCCCGACCCCAGCATCGTGTTTTTCGGCGCCGAGGCGGGCTGGGAGGCGGCGATCCTGCAGGCGCTCTTCGGAGCGGGCGGCGAAGTGGTCCTGATTGACGAGGACCCCGCGGCCTACGACCGCTTCCTCCGGGCGCCCGCGAGCGTTCGCGTTCGGGCGCCGCGGGGGGCGGGCCGGCCCGAACTGCTCGTGACGCGCGATCTTGACCGTTGGCGCTACCTACGGCAGAACTTCTTCGACGTGCCGCCCGAGGGCCGTTTCGACGTCGGCATCGACTGGGGCCTCATCGAGCACTTCCCCGATCCGGGCAAGCGGAAGCTCATCACCCACTTCCGGAAGTTCCTCAAGCGGGGCGGACTCCAGATCTCCAGCAGCCCCCGGGACCGCCTGGCCGTCCGCCTCTTCTACCGCGCCTTCGCCGACGAGTTGAACACCGGCTACCGCGAGCTCATGACCCTCCGGGAGTTGGCAGAACGCATCGAAGGGGCAGGGGGCGTGATCGAGCACCGCCGCACCCTCCCCGCCCACAACATCGTCGCGTATCGGTGACGCGCCGGCTTGGAACGCCGGCTTTAGCCGGCACCGCGCGGCGCTGATCGAGTGGAAGACCCGTACGGCCGGGACCGCCGGTCTTCAGACCGGCAGCGGCCCGCAGGGCCGCAGAGCGCGCCACACTGATCCGTGTGGATGACGCGACGGCTTGGAACGCCGGTCTCCAGACCGGCACGCGCCGCGCTCCGCGCCGCGCACGGCGTAACTCCATGCATCCTCACGGAGCACCAACCGAAAACGCCGACCCCGATATCGCCCCAGGCTCGAACCGTCCGACTCCGATATCGCCCCAGGCTTGAGCCCGCCGACTCTCATATCGCCCCAAGCTCGGGCCCGCGGGCTCCCGTATCGCCCCAGGCTTGAGCCCGCCGGCTCTCGTATCGCCCCGAGCTCGAGCCCGCCGACTCTCATATTGCCCCAGGCTTGAGCCCGCCGACTCGCATATCGCCCCAAGCTCGGGCCCGCCGGCTCTCGTATCGCCCCAAGCTCGAGCCCGCCGATCTCGATATCGCCCCAGGCTCGGACTCACCGACCCCGATATCGCCCCAGGCTCGAACCCGCCGACTCTCATATCGCCCCAAGCTCAGGCTCGCCCACTCTTGTATCGCCCCAGGCTCCGAAAAAGGACCGAGAGGGGTCCGGTCGATAACGGGCGTCTCGGATTCCGAACTCCGGTCGATATCGGTGAGGTCCGGTCGATATCGGGCGTCGCGGATTCCGAACTCCGGTCGATATCGGTGAGGTCCGGTCGATATCGGGCGCCGCGGATTCCGAGCTCCGGTCGATATCGGTGAGGTCCGGTCGATAACGGGCGTCTCGGATTCCGAGCTCCGGTCGATATCGGTGAGGTCCGGTCGATATCGAGGGTCGCGGATGCCGAGGTCCGGTCGATATCGGTGGGGTCCGGTCGATAACTGCGGAGGTCCGGTCGATATCGAGGGTCTCGGGTCCGAGGTCCGGTCGATTACGGTCGGCTCCGGTCGATAGCGCAGGTCGGCGGCGGCAGCTCCGGTCGATAACATGCGAGTTGTGACTCCTCGTGGTGCGGCCCTTGGCGGTGTGCTGGCGTTCGTGGCGGTCTTGGCGACGATCGCCGTGATCCGGCAGTCAGCGACGTCACCATCGCCCACCCCTCCGGCAGACGAGGCGCTCGCCCCGGAGCCACCGCCCGACAGCGCGAGTGAAACGGACGCCGCCGCGACGGAGACTGGGTCGGGATCCTCACAGGTCCCCGATGGGTTTCCGGTCGTTCAGATGCTGCAGGACAGCAGCCCGGCGGGACTCCTGGTGGCAGCCGCCGGCGCGGGCGACGCCGAACGCGTTCGGGAACTGCTCGCTGCCGGAGTAGCGCCGGACTCCGAGAGTCAGGGGATCTTCGCCATTCACCGGGCCGCCGTCACCGGTTCGGTCGCGGCGCTCCAGGCTCTCGTGGCGGCCGGAGCGCACCTCGAAGCCCTCAACCAATACGGGCAGACAGCCCTGACCCAAGCTGCGTTCTACGGCAATGCGGAAGCCGTGGTGTTCCTGCTGAGCGCGGGCGCCAACCCGAACGCCCATGCCGAACCGAACCACCAGACTCCTCTGCGGGCGATCCTGAGCGGCTGGACGATGACTCTCTCGCATCGGTCGCCGCTTCCCGCGAAGGACGAGGAACGCTTCGCGGCGGCCTGGGCGCTCATTCAGGCGGGGGCCGATCCACACTTCGGTCCCGGAGACCATCCTCCGCCAGCCATGATGGCGGAGGCCCTGGGCGGCGAAATCGGGCGGCTCTTCGCCGGTAGTCCGACCGATCCGGGACAGCGCCCGCGCTGAACGCGTTCGGCGCTGCCCGTTAGCCGCGTCCGGATCAGAGCGAGCGGAGGGTGGCCCAGGGATCGCCGCGCAGCGTCCTGAGCCCGGCGATCGCCGAAGCGGCCAGCATCAGTAGCAGCAGGAGAGCCGCCGGACCCAGGTAGAAGAGCGGGTCCCCGGTCTCGATCCACGGCACCCGCGCCGCCACCGCTCGCGAGAGCATCCAGCCGAACAGGGTTCCGAATCCGACGCCGACCACCGCGGCGAACGCGGTCGACCGGAACGCCCCCCAGACGAGGAGATCCGGGTCGGCGCCCAGCGCGGTTCGCACCGCCGTCGGGTGGGCCTCCCGAACCACGAAGTCCGCGATGTGGCCGATCCCTCCGACGACCGCGAGCACCAGTCCGGCGACGGCGAAAATGCCGAGCGCGACCCCGGCCAGCAGGGGAGCGCCCAGCAGCCGGATCCGGCGTTCCCGCACCGACGTGGCAGCGGTCACGCGCATCGAGGCGTCCACCTCGGGCGGCAGACGGCCAAGGGCCGCCACCTGCTCGGGCGTCGGCCCGTCGCCAAACCGGGCCACCAGTTCCACCTTGGGATTGCCGAGGAAAACCGGAGGAATGGCGAACGGCGCGTACGCGGTGGGGAAGGTCGAACGGTCCGGAAAGACGCGAAGATCGGGAACCACTCCGACCACCCGTTGCTGCGCGGGGCCCATCCGCAGCGTTTCGCCAACCGGATCCGCAAGCCCGGCGGCGCGGGCGTACGACCGGTCGACCACCGCCACCTGCTCGGATCCGGGAGTGTCCTCCATGGTGATTCCCCGCCCGCTCACGATCGGAATGCCGAGCACGCCGAGCAGGCCGGGGCTGACGGAGCGTGTCGCGCGTCCCGAGTCCGGATCACGGGGACTGCCCGGTCCCGCGCTCGTGAACATGACCCTGCCACCCATCTCGTCCGGGAGGGCGTCCGCGTAGGCCGCCGACTCAACCTCGGGCAGCGCCCTCACACGCTCGACGAGCCGATCCAACAGCACCACCTTCTCGCTGTGGGGGAGCGAGGCGCCCGCAGCGCCACCCTCGAAGTCCAGCGTGACCTGCGCGAGTCCCGCGTCCGAATAGCCGCCCTTGCCGGCAAAGAGCCGCCACGCGCTTCCGCCCAGGACCGCGGTTGCGGTCAGGATCACCATGGCGGTCGCCACCCCGAGCACCAGGGTCGGAGACACCGTGCGCACCCGGTGAGCGCCGCCGAAACGCGCCATTCCTGCCGCGTGCTGACGAACCCGCAGCGTGTCCAGCAGCGGTGCAGCCTCCGCCGCCGCGCACGCGAGCAGCGCAATCAGGAAGGCCTGGCCGGCCACTCCCCAACCAGCGGTCCAGTCCGCCGCGAACGGGAGGTCCGCCCCGTATCGGCGGAGCAGCGGAACGACCCAGGCCGCGAGCAGTGCGCTGCCGGCCGTCACTGCCGCCGCCAACAGCGTGACGCGGAAGAGCGCTGCCAGGAACTCGTCGCCAGAGGAACTCCCCAGCGCCCGCCGGACGGCCGCCGCGCGCCGCCCGGCGAAGGATCGGGCGAGGCGCAGGCCCGAAACGCTGATCGCGGCCGCGAGCACGAGCAGCAGCGCTCCGACGCGCAGGATCTCGAGCGTCGGGCGTACGGACGCCGTGAGGGACTGCGCCAACGGAACGACTTCGATGCGCTCCTCCTCTCGCCGGAAGCCGGCTTCGGCGACCCGGGCCGAGGCTTCGGCCGCGGCCGCCGCAGCGGTCACCCCCGTCCGGAGCCGGCCGTAGGCGTGCGCACTACGGGAGCTGCCGCCGGGACTCGTCCCGACCTGACGGCGACGCGCCGGCACCCAGATCTCGGTCGACAGGTTGGGCGTGAAGAATCGTTCCGGGAGCACGCCGACCACGCGCATCGGTTCGCGATTCAGGATGATCTGTGTTCCCACCACCTCTGCCGTCCCGCCGAGCGCCGTTCTCCAGAAGTTGTGGCTCACCAAAACGACGGCCTGGCCCTGGTCCAGTTCGAGCGGAGAAGGCCCTCCCGCTCCAGCGCGCGCCTCCCCTTCGTGGTGTTCCGGTTGGAAGGTCCGTCCGACGGCCGGCGTCACTCCGAGCATCTCGAGGAAACCCGGCTCCAGCGCCCCCACGGTCACCGACCGCACCGGAGGGTCACCGAACATCATGGACGCGCTCCAGAGATGCCCAACCCACGTGAACGAGTCGGCGCTCTCCCGTAGCAGAGCAGTCTCACGGTCGGAAAGGAAGCGGTTGAACATCTGCTCCCCACCGGCTGCCCGCAGGGCGACGAGCTCTTGAGGATCGGCGTAGGGAAGGGCGCGATCCACCGCGGATTCCCAAACGGTGCCGACCGCGTGGAAGGCCCCCACCGCAAACGCCAGCGCCAGCACCGCCGCCGCGGAGTTCGCGGGCGCGGAGGTCAGCGAACGCCAGGCGGTGATGAACGCGAGTCTTACGCGCACTGGCGCCTCACCGCGAGCGCGGCGGGGTGTCGGAGGCGCCGTCGAGGAGCAACGAACGGATTTCGCCGCCGATGCCCTCCGCCATCATCGCCGGCGAGATCATTCCGGGAGCGAGTTGGGGGTCCGCACCCGCAGCGAGCAGCGCGCGGGCCGCGGTCAGCCGTTCCTCTTCGCTGGCCTCGATGCCGAGCGGATTCGGCGACTGGCCGAGGGACCAGCCGAAGAGAAGGCCGAGGAGCGGAGTCTGGTTGTTCGGCTCCGCATGGGCGTTGGGGTCCGCGCCGGACTCCAGCAGGAAGGACACGGCGCCGGCCCGGCCGAAGAGAGCGGCCCGGGCGAGCGCCGTATGACCCGACCGGTCCAGCGCCTCCAGGTCGGCTCCTGCCGCAACGAGCAACTCCAGCACGGCCAGTGAATCCGCTTGCGCCGCCCGGTGGATGGCGGGAAACCCGCGGCTCTGCGCGTCAGGGGGCACGCCCTCGTCCAGAAGCGCACCCACTCTCATGACGTCACCGGCCATTGCCGCCGCCACGAGTTGGCCCACGGGGGAATCGTCCGCCGCCTCGTCGTTGCCGTCCGAATTGCCGCCCAACGGAACGCGCGTCACCGAGATCGACACCGGACCCGCTTTTGGTCTCGGTGCCGGCTCATCCGTCACGCTTACCTCGACGCCGACCGGCAGGATGCGTCCGAACCGGGTCACGGCGAACGCGACAACCACGATCAGCGCCGTCAGGACGGCCGCGAAAAGGGACCGCCGGCGCGTCATGAACGACATCGGTTCAAAGCCTCGCGGGATTGCCCGCGGTCACGGCGCCCGTTTGTCGGGTCGTGCACCATCCTGTTCTACCTCCACCCGATGAGCGGTGAGCAGTTTACGGGCGTAACCTTCATCCCGCGCTCGGCCTAACGCCGCTTCGGCCAGAGGGTTCCCACGGTCGCGGCCGGATCCATGCCGCTCGCGGTGTCGGTAGTGACTGGACTCGACGGCCTCGTGCACGGGAGGCGACTTGCGGGCGGCTGGCCCAAGGGAAGCGCGCGTTGTCCCATGACCGGGACAACTCGGAGTTCCTTTCGCTTGTGCTGGGCACAGCAAGCCCAGCAAGTAGTGGGTGGGATGGAATCTGCGTGAGGACGACGGCCCTCATCCGCCGCCCTCGGCGAAAGGCAGGCCCGTCGCCCGCCCAGCCGAAAGTGTTCCCAATCAGTTCGGGTACGTGGCCGTAACCGACCTACCCCAGTCTCTGTCGCTGAATCCTCGGTGGAAGGGATGTCGTCGTCCGAGCAGGTTAGGCTGAAAGGCCAAGATCCCCACGGGCAAGGGCCTCCAGAGTCTCCTTGAGCAGTTCCAGTGTGATCCCGACACCGGCATCGGCGAGACGTTGTTTGGCTCTGGCCCACCTCCCCTCGTCGCGGGCAGCATCGAGGAAGTCGTGCCCAGCCCAAGTAAGGCTCTTGATGACGAAATCCGGTGGATCGGAACTCACGTACCTAATGATCTCGGCGTCGATGAGTCTCGCGTCTTTGAGCAATGCAACGTGCTCTGTAACGACGACATGCTCGTACTCGTTGTCGAACGGGAATTCTTGAGTCCAAGTGTTGGCCGGACTGGATTCGACCGCTAGCAGGATTCGCCTGCACAGGTCCATGTCGCGAATCATTGGTCAGTTGCCTTCGGACGGCTCCGCCTCGTCCTCGCCCTTGCGACTCATCATTTCGCGGCCTAGGTCGAACATAGAGAGCGTCTAGCTTGAGGAGTTGGCTCCAAAAAAAGTTGGGCGCCGGCGCGTGAGCGCCGACGCCCTGGAGTTGGAGGGAAAGGAGCGGACTAGTAGTCCATGCCGCCCATACCCGGAGGTCCTCCGGCGGGGGCCTTGTCCTCCTTCTCCGGAATCTCGGAGACGAGCGCCTCGGTGGTGAGCAGCAGACCCGCGATGGACGCGGCGTTCTGCAGGCCGTAGCGGACCACCTTTGTCGGGTCGATGACCCCGGCCTCGACCAGGTTGGTGTACTCGTCGGTCGCCGCGTTGAAGCCTTCGGCCCCCTCGGTCTCCTTGACCTTGTTCACGACGATCGAGCCTTCGTGGCCGGCGTTCTGGGCGATCCAGCGCAGCGGCTCCTCGATGGCGCGGGAGATGATCCGCACGCCGACCTGCTCGTCGTGGGTGAGGTCCTTGCTCTCGGCCAACTCGTCGAGTGCCGCGCTGGCGCGGATCAGGGCGATGCCGCCGCCGGGGACGATGCCCTCCTCGGCAGCCGCCTTGGTCGCGTGCATGGCGTCCTCGACGCGGGCCTTCTTCTCCTTCATCTCGGTCTCGGTGGCCGCGCCGACCTTGATGAGCGCCACGCCGCCGACCAGCTTCGCGAGCCGCTCCTGGAGCTTCTCGCGGTCGTAGTCGGAGGTGGTGTCCTCGATCTGGGCGCGGATCTGCTGGATCCGGCCCTCGATGGCGTCCGAGGTCCCGGCGCCTTCGACGATCGTGGTGTCTTCCTTGGAGATGATGACCTTCTTGGCCCGGCCCAGGTCGCCCATCTCGATGTTCTCGAGCTTGATCCCGAGGTCCTCGAAGATGGCCTTCCCGCCGGTCAGGATGGCGATGTCCTCCATCATGGCCTTGCGCCGGTCGCCGAAGCCCGGGGCCTTCACCGCGGCCGCCTTCAGGGTGCCGCGGAGCTTGTTGACCACCAGGGTGGCGAGCGCTTCGCCCTCGACGTCCTCGGCGATCACCACGACCGGCTTGCTCGCCTGGGCGACCTTCTCGAGCACCGGGAGCATGTCCTTCATGCTGGAGATCTTCTTCTCGTGAACGAGCACGAGGCAGTCCTCGAGGACGACCTCCATCCGGTCGGAATCGGTCACGAAGTAGGGGGAGAGGTAGCCCCGGTCGAACTGCATGCCCTCGACGATGTCGAGTTCGGTGTCGAGCGTCCGGCTCTCCTCGACCTGGATCACGCCGTCCTTGCCGACCTTGGCCATCGCGCTGGCGATGATCTCGCCGATCTCCTTGTCGCCGTTCGCGGAGATGGTGCCGACCTGGGCGATCATGTCGCCGCTGACGGTCTTCGACGAGCCCTGGATCTTCTCCACGACCGTGGTCACGGCCTTGTCGATCCCGCGCTTCAGTTCCATCGGGTTCGAGCCGGCGGTGACGTTCCGGAGGCCCTCCCGGTAGATGGACTGGGCCAGGACCGTGGCCGTGGTGGTGCCGTCACCGGCGACGTCCGAGGTCTTGGAGGCGACCTCGCGCACCATCTTGGCGCCGAGGTTCTCCACGGGATCCTCGAGGTCCACTTCCTTGGCGACGGTGACGCCGTCCTTGGTGACCACGGGGGATCCGAACTTCTTCTCGAGGACGACGTTGCGTCCCTTGGGGCCGAGGGTGACCCGGACCGCGGCGGCGAGTTTGTTCACGCCGCGCATCACGGCCTGCCGTGCTTCCTCGTCGTAGACGATGTTCTTGGCCATTGCTGTTGCTTCTCCTTGCTTTCAGTGGGGGCCGTCTACTCGACGATGCCCAGAATCTCGTCCTCGCGGACGATGATGTAGTCCTCGCCGTCGAGCTTGACCTCGGACCCGGAGTACTTCCCGATCAGCACGGTCTGTCCCGGCTTGACCTCGGGAGCCTGACGGGCGCCGTCCTTCAGGACCTTGCCGGCGCCCACCTCGACCACTTCGGCGGTCATCGGTTTTTCCTTGGCGGTATCGGGGACGATGATGGAGCCGATCTTCTCCTCGGCCGCCTCGAGACGGCGAAGCAGAACGTTCTCCCTCAGAGGCTTGAACTTCATCGGAATTGGTCTCCTCTTTACTGGATGGACGCCACGCGGCGTCCATGACTGGGTTGCGATGCGTCCGGTCGGCCGGGCTTCAGGGCCTCGGGCCGTCCTCGCCGGTCCGCGCGGCGGGCCGGCGGCGCCGGTCAGGAGCGCCGGACAGCGGGAACGATACTTGCGGACGCGATTTCTGTCAAGTACTTGTTAGCCACGGCTTACTACATAAAGTTGAGTCGAAACGACTCTGATTCCGGTTCAGGCCGAATTCTGGTTCCGCACGACGACTTCGAAGCCCGTCACGCCGGCGGCTATCCGCAGTTCCCTCCCGCCGTTCGTCGATAGCGCTTCGGCCGGAGTCCCCGCCGCCTCCAGCGCGCGGCGGTCCGCGTCGAGGTCCGCGGTGTCGAGCACCAGGCTCCGGAGCCCCGGTCGGCCCGGCTGGAAACGGAGCACGCAACCGTTCCCGAAGGGGATGCGGGCGCTCGCGCCGTCCATCGCGAACCCCACGTCGAAGAGTTCCTCGAAGCGCCGCCCCGCCGCCGCGGGATCCGCGCTGCCCGCGACCACCTCGGCGAGGTGCGTCACCGAGAGCAGCGGGCTGACCCGCTCGGGCGGCGGATCGGGCCAGTTCCAGCTCGAAGCGTGCGGCTGGATCAGCTCCACGGTGAAGCCGCAGGCGTCCTCGGGGTAGACGAACGCCTCGAACCCGTCCGCCGCGTGGAAGATCCGGTCCTCGAAGATCGGCGCCGATTCCTTGACGCGGGTGACCGCCCCCTCGATGTCGTCGGTCTCGATGGCGATGTGTTCGAGTCCCTCGCCGATGGTCCGCAGGTACTGGCAGACCCGGGCTTCCGGATTCCAGTTGTGGACCACGTGTAGCCAGCACTCGTTGCCGAGCAGCTTCCGCGAGTCGAGCTGGAAGCCGCGGCCCTGATCGGTGCGCAGTTCCGCGGGTTCGAGGCCAACCTGGCGGAGGCGCTCGGCGGCGGACGCGTGGCTCCGGTGGGCGGTGCCGATGTGCTGGAGGCGGAGGATCACTGTGTCATTGCTCCGAAAGCCTTGGGGGATACCAAGGTGGGCCCCAGGTCGCTTCCGGGTGGCTAAGCATTATCTGGAGGAAGATCGGCACCAGGAAGCCCATTACGCTGGCGCCGTCCCGTACGGAGTCCCGATTGAGGGCACTGTTCTGTGTCGCGCCACCGTGCACCAGTTGATTCCGTAGGGTGTAGAGGCGACCGAACACGGTGGACAGGAAGCTTTCAGTCTTGCCCTCTTGAAGGAATCCACGCGCGTGCGCGTTCCTTTGCTCGAGGCGCGCCCGCCAGTCTGCGTATCCGAACCTTCCGTTCGCATGCTGCCAGAACCCGTCGTATAGATACCGGTCTTCCAGGATCTGCTCGACAGTCTCCTTGAATCGATCGTGAATCGCGTGGTGGATGTCATTGCGCTCATCGAGTTCGATGAGCGCGCCTAGGAATTCCCCAAACGAATCGCTCTCGGTACCGTTCTCGTTCAGATCTTTCCCGTATACAGAGTTGAAGGCGATCCAGTAGAGGATGAACGCGACGTCCGTGTCGCCGAAGTCGTGTTCGCGCACTGCGCGCTCAAACCAACGGATCGCACGATGCGTACGAAGGGCGAGGCCGCCGTTTGTGTGGCTGTTGAAACGCTGGGCGGGATCCCAGATGGCTTGGTGCTTCGCCTTCAGGCGTTCGACAACGCCGCTGGCGCCGTGCGGTTCGCGGCCTGCGGCCGCGGTGCCGGTCTGAAGACCGGCGCTCCCAGCCGTCTGCGTGGTTTGGCCCATGGGCGCTCAGCCCACCCCGAGGTGGTGCAGGACGAACGCCCAGCGGTCGGCTTCGAGCTCCACGCGCATGGAAACCGGCATCCCGCCGCCGTGTCCGGCGCTCTTCTGGATGCGGATGAAGACCGGGTTCGGCCCGTCCCCGTGGACCTCCTGGATCCGCGCCGCGTACTTGAAGGAGTGCCCCGGGGCCACCCGGTCGTCGTGATCCGCCGTGGTCACGAGCGTCGGTGGGAAGTCCTCGCTCGGCGCCACGTTGTGGTACGGCGAATAGGCGCGGAGCACCTCGAACATCTCCGGATTGTCCGGGCTCCCGTAGTCCGAGGTCCAGGCCCAGCCGATCGTGAACTTGTGGAAGCGGAGCATGTCCATCACCCCGACGGCGGGGAGCGCCGCCCCGAAGAGCTCCGGCCGCTGGTTCAGGACTGCCCCGACGAGCAGCCCCCCGTTCGAGCCGCCCGCGATGGCGAGCCGGGCCGGCTGGGTGACCGAGTCGTGGATCAGGAACTCGGCGGCGCCGATGAAGTCGTCGAAGACGTTCTGCTTGTTTTCGAGCATGCCCGCCCGGTGCCAGCTCTCGCCGTACTCGCCGCCGCCCCGTAGGCTCACCTGCGCGTAGACCCCGCCGCGTTCGAGGAACACGAGGTTCGACGGGTTGAAGCTCGGCGTCAGGCTGATGTTGAACCCGCCGTAGCCGTAGAGCAGGGTGGGGTTGTCGCCGTCCCGCGTCATGTCCTTCCGGTGGGTGAGGAACATGGGGATCTGGGTGCCGTCCTCCGAGGCGAAGAACACCTGATTCGTCTCGAACTGGTCAAAGTCGAAGGGGACCTCGGGGGCCCAGTGCGGCTCGGTTTCGCCCGAGGCGAGGTCGTAGCGGTAGATCGACGGCGGGAAGAGGAACGAGGAGAAGGCGAAGTGGAGGACGTCGTCCTTCCGGGTCCCGCTCAACTGTCCGACCGAGCCGATGCCCGGCAGCGGCACGTCCCTCTCGAAGGCGCCGTCCATGGTGTGGACGGCGAGCCGGCTCTTCGCGTCGTCGAGGTAGCCGAGGACGAAGCGGTCCCCGACGATGCGGGCGGTGAGCAGGGTGTCCCCGGTCTCCGGGACGATCTCCAGCCAGTTGCCGGGATCCGGGCGCCGGATGTTGATCGCCACCACCCGGTAGCGGGGCGCGTCGTTGTCGGTCAGGAAGTAGAAGCGCTCGCCGTCGTTGCCCAGGAAGCCGTAGGAGGCGTCGAGCACGTCAAGGACGGGCACGATCTCCCCGTCGAAGCTCGGTGATGCCGGCCGCCCCAGATCCAGGACGTGGATGCCGTTCCGCTGGTCGGTGCCTTCCTGGATCGTGAAGACCGCGTAGCGGCCGTCGTCGGAAACCTGCGCGCCGACCAGACGGTTCGGGAACTCGGGGTTGGAATAGACCACGGTGTCGGCGTCCTGCGCGGTCCCGAGCGCGTGGTACCAGACGGTCTGGTTCTCGTTGATGCCGCCCTGCGCCGCGTCCGGGTCCGGCTCGGGATAACGGCTGTAGAAGAAGCCCCCGTTGTCGTGGGTCCAGGAAGCGCCCGAGAACTTGATCCAGCGCAGGTGGTCGTCGAGCTTCTCGCCGCTTGCGACCTCCATCACATGGAACTCCCGCCAGTCGGAGCCCGCTTCGGCAAGCCCGTAGGCGAGGAGCGCCCCGTCCTCGGTGAAGGCCGTCATTCCGACGCTCGTCGTGCCGTCCTCGGAGAGTTCGTTCGGGTCGAGGAGCACCTCCCAGCCGGTCGGGTCCTCTCCGGGCGACTCGATCCGGTAGAGGACGTCCTGGTCCTGGAGCCCGTCGTTCGCCCGCACGAACCACTGCTCGCCGAAGCGGAAGGGGGCGCTCTGCCGCGCGTGGTCCTGGAGTTCGAGGAGGCGGGTCCGGATCGCCTCCCGTCCAGAAAGCGAGCGCAGGTGTTCGAAGGTGACCTCGTTCTGGGCGTCCACCCATTCGAGGACCTCGGGGGCCTGGTCGTCCTCGAGCCAGCGGTAGGGGTCCTCGACGGTGACGCCGTGGAGTTCCTCGGAGACGTCGTCCTTCCGGGTGTCGGGGTAGTCGTAACCGCCGCCGCAGGCTACGAGGGCGGGGAGCAGCACGGCGAGGAGCGCGGCCCAGCCGCCCGTGCGGGCGTGTCTGTCGGTGATGGAGTGTCTGGAATCGTTCATGGCCTCTTCACCCGCCTTGTGGCCGGCAAGCGTAACCCGGCCCGGATCGGGCTTGGCGTCCGGGGTTGCCGCCCGCCGCGGTGATTGTCCGGCCCCTGGTTGCGATGATCGCCGGGTCTGCTCCATCCTGTGTCCGTGGCCAGGGGACGGATGCGACCCAAGCTTCGACCGGGCTCATGCGCCGCGCTCGCGGCGGGCCTCCTCTGCCTCCCGGGATGCGGTGAGGATGCGGGTGTCCCACGCGTGGCGCCCATGGTTCCGAGCCAGGCGCCGGCGCAAACGAACCGGCGTCCCGTCGCGGATGCCGGACCCCCGCAGCGGGCTCGCGAAGGTGACCGCGTCGTCCTGGACGGTACCGGGAGCACGGATCCCGACGGGACGATCGTGAGTTTCCGGTGGACACCGAGAGTCGACAACGAGGTTCTCGTGGTCCTGGAGAATCCCGAAACCGCGACCCCCAGTTTCACCGTGCCGGAACTCGAGGAGGACACCACCTTCGTGTTCGACCTGGTGGTGGTCGACGACCAGGGGGCTTCGTCGGCGGACGCGGCCGAGGTCTTCGTGACCACCTACGACGACATGTAGCCGGTCGAGTTCATCCTGACAGCCGGTCAACCCTGTTCGTTGCCGGCGTGAGCGGGGGGAAAGTGTGAAAGGGGGCACTCCCCCTTTCACAAGAAGGCAACGACGAATCGGAACTCGCCGAACCGCGCATCAGCGCGGGAGGGAGTTGCGATTCGCGGCACGAAGTGCCGGGCGGTTCGGGAGCGGGGGCCGCCGGTGAATCTGTTGGATGAATCGTGCTTCGTTTACCGACGTGCCCCCGGTCCCGAACCGCTCGACGGCGACGGCGGGGTGTCGTCCACCCAGAAGCGGTCGGGCGCGGGCCGTTCCACCGGCCACAACTGGGCCATGGTGTTCGCGTCGAAGAGTCCGCCGTTCAGCATCACGAAGCGGACCGAGTTCGTGTTCCGGATGTCCGCGAGCGGATCGGCGTCGAGAATCTGGATGTCGGCCAGCTTCCCGGCTTCGAGCGTCCCCAGGTCCTCGGGGAACCCGATGGCCTCCGCCCCGAAGAACGTCGCGGCGATCAGGGTCTCGTGCTCGGTGAGCCCACCCGACTGCATGGCCCAGATCTCCCAGTGGGCGCCGAGACCCTGGAGCTGGCCGTGGCTGCCCAGCGCGCAGCGCCCGCCGGCGCGCATCACCTTCATGCAGCCCTCGGAGATCCCTTCGTGGACATATTCCTCGGGGAGGAACCACTGGCCGCGCCGGCGCACCATGTTGTCGAGGATGGCGGCCGGGATGAAGCGGGCCAGCTTCTCGTCCCCCACCACGTCGGTGTTCTGGAAGTAGTAGTTCTCGCTCCAGGGTCCGCCGTAGGCGACCAGGATGGTCGGCGTGTAGTAGGTGTCGGTGCGCGCCACGTACTGCGCCACGTCGTCGTAGATCGGGACGATGGGCAGGCTGTGCTCGTGGCCGGAAAACCCGTCGGCCATCTGGGTCAGGTTGAGCTTGAGATCGAGGGCGCCCTCGGTGGTCGGGATGAGCTGGTGTTTCATGGACGCCATCGCGACCCACTGCCGGACGATGCGGTCCCCGACGATGTACTGCTTGATGGTGACCGCGTCGTAGGCCTCGGCGTAGCGCTTCAGGAAGTCGTCGGCGGCGTCCGCGTCGTACACGCCCGAGCGGGAGAAGATCCCCGGGCCGGTGGCGTAGATCCGCGGCGCCAGGATCCGCCCGATCTCCTGGAGATCCCGGTAGGCGAAGACGTCCGCGGTGGAGGTCTGCGGATCGCGCGTGGTCGTGACCCCGTAGGCCAGGTTCGCGAGGTGCTGGAACACCTGGCGCTGGTGGACGCCGCGCGGCGCCCACATGTGGGCGTGGGCGTCCACGTAGCCCGGCATCACCGTCTTCCCGGAGACGTCGAAGACCCGGGCGCCCTCGGGGGCGTCGAGATCCGGTCCCACGGCGGCGATCCGGTTGTCCTCGACGAGAACGTCGCCGCCGCGGATGATCTCCTCGCCGTTCATGGTGAGCACCTGCGCCGCGTCCTTCAGCAGGATCGCTCCACTGGGGCGCGCCCGCGGCTCGGTCACCACCGCGTCGAAGGTGTCCGGCGCGAGATCCTCGTCGCCCCCGATCGCCGCCGCGTCCTGACGGTGGATGGTGTTCCCGA
Organism: Acidobacteriota bacterium; assembly: GCA_009840635.1. Lineage (GTDB taxonomy): Bacteria > Acidobacteriota > Vicinamibacteria > Marinacidobacterales > Marinacidobacteraceae > Marinacidobacterium > Marinacidobacterium portitor. Next base: position 25,503 of record VXNL01000082.1, read on the forward strand.
GCGACCAGACCACCGCGTCGCCCGAGGCCGACCAGGCCAGGTGGTCGCCGCCCTCGGGCGCCACTTCCCGTACCGGGACCGGGTTCTCGCCGCCCCCGACCTTGATCTCGAGGGTGTTCTTCCCGAAGCTCGGGACCTCGACCAGGTAGTGGCGGTTCTGGAGCTCGAAGAACGCCCGGTCGCCGTCGGGGGAGAGCATGATCTGGCTCGCGGGTGGCGTGTTCGCTCCCGCACCCCGGCCGGTGACCTTGAGGTGCGTCTTCCGGTCGGTTCCGTCGAGCTGCAGCGAATAGAGCCCGGCGCCCGACCCGGTGAGGTACACGCGATCGGGGTCGCTCGTGAAGTGGGGGAAGCGTCCCCCCTCCGCCGGGCCGATGACGGTCAGGTCGCCGCCCGTGGCCGGCACGAGCAGCAATTCGGAGAGTTCCGCCGGCCGCATGCCGCCGATCTCGTCCTCATCGGCGTAGAGATCGGTCTTCCCCGAGCCTTCCCGCAGGAAGGAGTAGAGATGCTCCTTGACCGGCGCCCGCCGGATCACGATGGCGTTGCCCGCCGGGTTCCACGCCGGCTCCGCGTAGAAGGCCGGGTCCGTGGTCAGCGCCGTGCCCGAACCGCCGGCCGCGGGGACCGTCTTGAGATGGCCTCCGGTGCTCGACCAGGTGACGTAGGCGACCCTGTTCCCGTCAGGCGACCAGGCGGGCATGAACTCGTCCTCGTCGGAATCGGTCAGCCGGGCCGGGGTGCCGGCCGGCAAGTCCATCCGGTAGAGGCGGCTGAACGCCGAGAAGACCACCGCGCTGCCGTCCGGCGCGACGCGCGGCCAGCGGATGATGCTGGCGGTGACCGTCGGCCCGTCGTCCACGCGGCGGGGAAAGTAGAGGCGAGGCGCCACTTCCGCTTCCACCTGCGCCTCGAACGGAATGGTGGTCATGGCGCCGGTCTCGAAGTCGATCCGGCGGAAGCCGCCGTCCACGGTGGCGATCAGCGCCGAACCGTCCGGGGTGAAGGCGTAGCCGGGCATCGTGTCGCGGCTGGCGCGGGATTCCTGGTCGTCGCGGGTCACCCCGTCCGCCAGCCAGCGCTCCTCGCCGGTTTCGAGGTCGCGCACCCGGAGGGCGGTCCGGGTGCGGTGGCGGGTGGCGTAGACCAGGTGGCGACCGTCCGGATGCAGCAGCGGGCGCATCGCGCTGCCCGGGGCGCTGGTGATGGTGGTCTCCTCGCCCGTCTCGCGGTCGAAGCGCACCACCTGCCAGATCGGGAACTGCGCGTTGTAGTTGAAGGTCCCGCGCCGCTCGGAGACATAGACGTGACGGCCGTCGGCCGAGGCGACGGCGCCGAGACGGTTCGGCGGCTGCGATCCGGGCACGCCGGGGGTCGGCTCGGGCGGCTTGTCGCCGAGCCGGACCCCGGTCCCGCCGTCGCGGTGGATCAGGAACACCGCAGCGGTCCGCTCGGGCGGCCGGGACTTCGATACGAGGAGATACTGCCCGTCCGCGGTCCAGCTCGGCGAGACCATGAGCTGCGGCCGATCGCGGGTTGGGCCGTCCTTGGTGACGGCCCGGGGTTCGCTGCCGTCGGCGTTCGCGATCCAGAGGTTCTCGACCCCGTTCCGGTCGCTCACGAACGCGATCTCGCTCCCGTCGGGGGAGAAGACCGGCTGGCTTTCGAACGAGATGTCTCCCATGATCCGGGTCGCGGCGCCCCCCGTGATCGGCAGGGTATAGAGGTCGCCGAGCAGCTCGAAGACGATCGTCTGTCCGTCCGGAGAGACGTCGAGGGACATCCAGGTGCCCTCGGTGACGGTGAAGGACAGCGTGTCGCTGGCGGCCAGCGGCAGGCCCTCGTCCTTTTCTTCGGCGTCCGCATCGTCCTGCAGGGCGGCGCCCGCTGGGGCCAGCAGAAGGAGGCCCGCAAGGACAAACAGCAAGGACAACAGGCGAAATCGCACGGGCACTACCTCCGACGGCTTTCGAGCCCGCCGATTCTATTTGTGGTGGCACAACGGCTTGGAACGCCGGCTTCAGCCTGCACAGCGGCCCGCAGGGCCGCGGGCGGTTCTTCCCGACCCCGGGTGTATCGGTGTGCGCTGCCGAGCCATCACGGCGAATGACCTCCGTCCCGCCGCCCGCCTTCGGCGGGCTGTGCCGGCTGAAGCCGGCGTTCCAAGCCGGCGGCGCCATGACAGCTACCGGCCTACCGGCGGGCTTTCGCGGCGCTCTGCCGGTCAGCCCTCTACGGGCTCGTCCCCCATGCCGCAGGCGAGTCCGTCCTCGTTCGTATCGAGGTGCTCGTTGGCCCGATAGACACGTCCCTCGGAGCGGGTGACGCCGGAAACCTTGCCGGCGGAGATGGCGCCGGTCGTGTCCCCTCCATAGCCTCCCGCTCCCGTTCCGCCGGGCACGCCGAGACGATCGCCCGTCGACGCGTAACGCGTTCGCACACCGTTGGGCCAGTACTCGAGCAACGAGGCGCAATCGGGAAAGACCTGCTCCGCCGGGTCGTTCGGGTCGAGCCTGCCGGAACACCCGGCCAAGAGCACGAGTGTCAGCAGGAGCAGAGCCGTGTTTCTCATCGCGTTCTCCCTTGCCTGGCCACAGTCTCCCGGCCCCTGGGACCGCATGCAAGCCGGAGACCGGCAATGCCCTACGCGGTCGTCACCGCGCCGCGGCTCGCGGAGGAGACCGTCCGGGCGTACTTGGCGAGCGCGCCCACCCGGAACTCGGACTCCGGCAGGGTTGCCACCCGCGACTGCGCGTCCGGCATTTCCACGTCCAGCCTTCGCGACTCCAGATCGATGGTGATCCGGTCGCCGTCCCGGACCAGCCCGATCGGGCCGCCCGCGGCGGCCTCGGGGGCGATGTGGCAGATCATGAAGCCGTAGGTGGCGCCGCTGAAGCGGCCGTCGGTGATGAGCGCGACGCTGTCCCCCAGTCCGCGCCCGATGATCGCAGCGGTGACGCCGAGCATCTCGCGCATGCCGGGTCCTCCCTGCGGACCCTCGTAGCGGATGACCACGACGTCTCCGGGTTGGATCCGGCCTTCCTGGACCGCGGCAAAGGCCGCCTCCTCCGAATCGAAGACCCGCGCCGGCCCCTCGTGCCGCGTCTTGCTGTGCCCGGCGAGCTTCAGCACGCAACCTTCCGGAGCGAGGCTGCCGGTGAGGATGGCGAGGCCTCCCCGCGCCTTGACCGGCTGGGCGGCGGGCCGGATCACCTCCTGGCCGGGCGCTTCCGCGGCCTGCTCCGCGAGCTCGAACAGGGAGTCGCCCGAGACCGTCGGGGTGTCGGTGACCAGCCCGCGTTCACGGAGCCGTGACGCCAGCAGGCGCATTCCCCCGGCGGCCTCCATGTCGGGAGCGGTGAACCGGCCCCCGGGTTTCAGGTCGGTGAGGACGGGCGTGCCGGCCCCGATCTCGTCCAGATCCTCGAGGGTCAGTTCGCTTCCCGCCTCGTGGGCGATCGCGAGCAGGTGGAGCACCGCGTTCGTCGAGCCGGCGGTCGCGGAGACCGAGGCGTAGGCGTTCCGGAGCGCCTCCCGTGAAAGGAAATCCCGGGCGGTCCTGCCTTCCCGCAGCAGTTCCATCACCCGCTCGCCGGCCCGCCGCGCCGCGGCAGGCTTGCGCGGATCCATCGCGGGCACTTCGTTGCCCACCATAGGGGAGATCCCGAGAAAGGCGGTGGCCACCGACATGGTGTTGGCCGTGAACTGTCCGCCGCAGGCGCCGGGGCCGGGACAGGCGGCGTCCTCGATCTCCCGGAGCTCCTCGTCGGTGATGTTGCCGGCGGCGTGGGCGCCCACCGCCTCGTAGACCTCCTGGAGCGTGATCGCCTCGCCCCGGTACCGTCCGGCGGCGATGGAGCCGCCGTAGAGCATGACCGAGGGCAGGTCCAGCCGGGCCAGCGCCATGACGGTCCCCGGGATGGTCTTGTCGCATCCCGAAATCGCCACGACCCCGTCGAGCAGGTGGCCGCGCGCCACGAGCTCGATGGAGTCCGCCACCACTTCGCGGGAGACGAGCGAGGCCCGCATCCCCGACGTCCCCATCGCGATCCCGTCGGTCACCACGATGGTGTTGAACTCGAGCGGAGTTCCGCCCGCCTCCCGCACCCCGATCTTCACCTGCTCCGACAACGCGCGCAGGTGCCAGTTGCAGGGGGTGATCTCGGTCCAGGTGTTCGCGATCCCGATGAGCGGCCGGGAGATCGCCTCGTCCGTCAGGCCGATCGCCTTCCACATGGCGCGGGCGCCGGCGCGGGCCGGGCCGCTCTTGACTTCGTCGCTTCGCATGGGGTCCTCCTCGGGGCGGGCGCCGCCGGTGGGCGGGGCGGCGGAGGGCCGCTACTCTGTCATGACCCGGTCCCATGACGCCCAAAGAGCCTCTCCGTTTCCTCGTCTTCGGCGCCGGGGCGATCGGCAGCGTCTTTGCCGCCCGTCTTGCCGTGCGCCACCCGGTGGCGGTCGTGGCCCGGGGGGCGAGGCTCGGCCAGATCGTGCGCGACGGCATCCGTGTGGAGGGAGCGACCGAGGCGGCGATCCGTCCGCCTGCCGCGCCCCTGGCCCGGGAGTTCGCCGACTTTCGGCCCGACTACGTGCTGGTCACCGTCAAGGCGCATTCGACCCGAGCCGCGACGCCCCTGCTCGAACCGCTCGGCCGCCGGCCGGTGCGCGTCTCGCTGCAGAACGGTCTCGGGAACGAGGAGGCGCTCGCGGCAGGGGGCTTTCCGGTAGTCGGCGCCGTGTCCAACAACGGGGCGACGCTGCTCGATTCCGGACGCGTGTTCCACGCCGGGCTCGGCGAGGTCATCCTCAGCGGGTTTCAGGCCGCGTCTCGCGAACAGTTGGAGGGCCTCGCCGGCTGCCTGACCGAGGCGGGTTTCCCGGTAGAGCGTGTTCCGGACATCCGGAAGCCGCTGTGGGACAAGACCATCCTGAACGTCGCGGTCAATCCGGTCACCGCGCTGCTGGGCATCCGCACCGGGGCGTTGCTTCGGGATCCCGGCACCGAACTGCTGGTCCGAATGCTGGTCCGGGAGGCGGTTGCCGTCGCCGGCGCCGAGGGTGTCGCTACCTCGGAAACCGAGGTCTGGGAAATGATCCGGCGGATCGTGGCGCGAACCGCCGGGAACAAGACGAGCATGCTCCAGGATCTGGAGCGCGGAGTTCCAACGGAAGTGGAGGCGATGAACGGGATCGTCGTCGCCCGCGGCACGGAACACGGCATCGCGACTCCCTGGAACCGGCTCATGCTCCGGCTGATCCGGAGTCGCGAACGCGGCGGCTAGCGCTACGCGCCGGCGGTGTCGTGCCGGTCGCGCGGCCAGTGCCACGCCACCCGTCCGAGGATGCGGTCGTCTTCGGACAGGGGACGGGCGGGGTGGGCCGGGTTGTCCGCAACCACGATCCAGCCATCCTGCACCGAAAGACGCCGGACCACCGGTCCGGCGCCGGTAGCGAGGGCGAAGAGGGCCCGATCGACCGGGTCGGTGTGTCCCGGGTCGAACGCGACGATGTCTCCCTCCCGCACGGTGCCGTCCAGGGAATCCTCCGTGGCCCGCATGCATACCAGGCGATCCGGCCCTGCCCAGGAGGGAAGCGCTTCCCGCGCCACCCCCACCGCCAGTTCCGGAGATTGATCGAACACGGGCCCCCCATGGCGATCGCCCGCCCGGATTCCGGCGGCGAACGGGATCATCACCAGCCGATCCCCGGCCGGCGCAGCCTCCACGGTCCTGGCGCCGACGGCGCCTGGCGCGAGTTCCCGGCCGGCGACCACCTGCAGCAACGACTGCGCCGCCGTTGCCAGCCGATCGGCCATTCCCTTCACGATGGCGACGCCATCGCTCAGCGGCGTTGCGATGGCCCCGCCGTAGTGCTCCGGAAACACCGCTGACGCCGGTACGGCCTCCAGTGCCCGGAGGGAAGCCGGATTGTTCTCCGGATACGGCGCCGATGCCAGATCGCCCGTTCCGGGGCCGATCAGGAGCCGCACGCCGAGCACCTCCGTCATGGACTGGATGGTCGTGACGCGGACCGCCCGTCCGTCGAGCAGGCTCCGGATCTGACCCACCGGGATCCCCGTTCTCGCGGCGAGCGGCCGAAGTCCCTCTGCTTCCACCAACTCGCGAAATGCGTTTCTTAATCTCTCTATTCCGTTGAGTGTCACATCCGTCACATTACACCAAGTCTCCGTCGCGTGTCGGGACCGCGACCGGGTCGGCATCCGCTCGGTTGGTGACCGGGCGTGGCTCACGGATGATCGGTCGCTCGACCGGATTCCACTTGCCGCTTTCGTGCCCTCTGTGGCATGCTTGCGTGCCATGGATGACACGGCACGGCAGCTCGTCAGGCTATGCGGCCTCTTCGCCGAACACACGGGCCGGAGCGTGTCCACGGTTTCGCGCTACGCGACCGGGAGTGGGGAGACCGTGGCCCGGCTCTGCCGCGGCAAGACGATCACGACCCGCCGGGCAGAGCGTGCGTTTCGTTTCCTCTCGGAGAACTGGCCGGAACCGGCGGAGTGGCCTGACGGGATTCCGCGCCCGGCCCCGATCGAGACGGCGGAATCCGGAGTCGACGCCCGGACGGCCTAGTCTTCGGGACGCCCGGTCCGGACGGCGGATCGGTCTTTCGCCTCTCCGGGCCGCGAACCCCGGCCGGAGCCGCTACGGCGTTCCCCGTGCCAACGGACGGCCCGGGTCCGCGCACCACTCGGACCACGATCCCGAGTACACCGCCACGTCCTCGATGCCGGCGAGTTCCAGCGCCAATGCGTTGTGCGCGGCGCTCAGGCCGGAGCCGCAGTAGCACACGATGCGGCGTCCCGCCCGGTCCGCGGCGAGGGCGCCGAGAATCTCGCGCAGGTCCTCCGGCGCCCGGAAGCGGCCGTCCGGGTCGAGGTTGCCCTTCCAGAGATGGTTCCTGGCCCCCGGGATCCGTCCGGCGACCGGGTCGATGGGTTCGTGCTCCCCGCGCCAGCGGATCGGTTCCCGGGCGTCGACGAGAAGGTGGGCGCCGCTGGCGAGACCGGCCTCGACTTCGGCTATGCCGAGCGCCATTCCCGCCTCCGGCTTCGGGGTGAAGCGCCGAGGCGCCCGCGTCTCCTCTCCCGGGACGAGGGACCCTCCGGCCTGCTCCCAGGCGTCCATCCCGCCGTCCAGCACGGCCACCTCGCCGTGTCCGAGATAGCGGAGCATCCACCAGAGCCGGGCCGCGAACAGTCCCGAAACATGGTCGTAGGCGACGACCACGCTGTCCGGCCCGATGCCGAGGCGCCCGAACACCTCCGCCATGCGTTCCACCGTGGGGAGCGGGTGACGTCCGTTGGTCCCGGTCTTCGGCGCGGAGAGGTCGCGGTCGGTATCCGCGAACACGGCTCCGGGGAGGTGCCCTTCGAGATAGCGGGCGCGCCCCCAGGCCGGGTCCTTGAGGTCGGAACGGACATCCACCAGGACCAGCTTGGAGTCGCGGGCTGCGAGCCGCTGGCGGAGCCAGGTGGCGGAGACGATGGATTGCGGGACGCCGTTCACCGGAAAAAGCGTAGCGGCTGGCTTCCCGAGGCGGACGCGGAGAACCGGCCCGCTGCCCGGACGGCGGCCCGTCAGCGTTCCGCCCGATAGGTGGACGCCCCGCCCAGCCAGGTGGAATCCACCCGCAGGTCGAGGATCGATGCGTCCGGCGGGTCCGGAACCGCGGCGTTCAACACGACGAAATCGGCCCACTTCCCCACCTCGATCGACCCGATTTCGCCATCCCAGCCGGAGGCGGCCGCGGGCGCCAGCGTGTAGGCGGTCAGGGCTTCCCGCCAGGAAACGCGCTGCCCCGGATACCAGCCGCCCGGCGGTCCGCCGGCGGGTTTCTCCCGCACGGTCGCGGCGTAGAGCTGGCGGAGCGGGTCGAGCGGCGCCGTGGCCCAGTCGCTGCCGAACACCAGGGTCGCGCCCGCGTCGCGCACCGCGCCCCAGGCGAAGGACCACGCCGCCCGGGACTCTCCCAGACGGTCGGTGTTGTAGACGTCGATCCCGGTGATGCAGTGGTGCGGATTGAAGGAGGCGAGCACTCCGAGTTCCTCGAATCGCGGGGCGTCTTCCGGATCCAGAACTTCGATGTGTTCGATGCGGTCGGCGAGCCCGGGGCGCGGTCCCGAGCTAGCGGCGCGCTCGAAGGCGTCGAGGGAAACGCGCACCGCGCGATCGCCGATCGCGTGGATCGCCACCGGGAAGCCGGCCTCGTGGATCCGGGTCACCGCGCCGGCGAGATCGTCGAATTCGGTCACCATGAACCCGGATTCGTCGAGAGCGTCGGCGTACGGAGCGAGGAGGGCCGCCGTCCGGGCGGACAGCACCCCGTCCGCCATCAGCTTCGCGTAACCGACTTCGAACGTCGGACCCCGCTCCGCGGTGACGGTGGCCAGCGCGCTCCGCGCGTCATCGCGCGCCCCTGCCAGCTCGTCGACCCGGTCCTCGGCGCCGAAAGCGCCGTACCAGACCCGAAGCGGCAACTCGCCGTCGGCGCCGAACCCGACGTAGGCCGGAATCCGGTCCAGTCCCGCCATCGTGTGGACTCCGGTGAGTCCGAGCCTGGCGGCGGCCCGAAACGTCTGGCGCAGGATCTCGCGCTCCTCGTCGCTGCTGAGCGGCGGGACATGTTCCTCGACGAGCCCGCCGGCCGTCTCCAGGAGGATCCCGGTCGGGTCGCCCGACGCGTAGCGGAGGATGCGGCCACCCGGGGGATCCGGGGTGGTGGCGTCAACGCCGGCGATCTCGAGCGCGAGGCTGTTGGCCCAGGCGGTGTGTCCGTCGATGTCGGACAGCAGCACCGGATTCTCGGGAGTTACGGGATCGAGCTCCTCGAGGGAGGGGAACTCGCCGCCGGACAGGGTGTGGTCCCACCGTCCGCCCACGATCCACGCGCCCGGACCCAGTTCGGCGGCGCGGGCGGCAATCCGGCGCATCCATTCGTCCCGGTCCGCGATTCCGGTCAGGTCCACTCCGCGGATGAGGGAGAGTCCGGACTCCAGGTGGACGTGTCCGTCGATGAGGCCCGGAATGACCGCTCGGCCGTTGAGTTCGATCACGTCCGTGGCTTCGCCGATCCAGCGCTCCGCCTCGCGCGCATCTCCCACGAAGACGAACCGGCCGTCCCGCACCGCCAGGGCCTCCGCGACCGGGTTCCGGGCGTCCGCGGTGTGGATCGCGCCCCCGCGCACGACGAGGTCCACCGGTTCTGGTTCGGATGGTCCCGCACACCCCGCGGCGACGGCGAGCACCAGAGCGGGGAACGCCGTGCGATGGGGAAGGCATGTCGTCATGGCCCTATTCTCGATTCCGTTCGGGGACTGCAGGCCGGCAATCCGCGCCATCGGCGGAATTTGCGGTCGGCGAGGGAGCTGCGCAGTTCCTGAGAAGAGACAATGACCTCCCCGAGTTGGGTCATCGCGCTCTCGATCGCCACCTCCACGGCGAGCCCCACGGCTTCCGCCCCGCCCTTGCACGTCATCCCGCCCGCGGCATGGACTCCGCTCCCGTAGACGATTTCCCGGAGCAGCAGTCCGTCGCTCGTGAAGGCCGAGACGGCAAGGGTCAGCTCGGCACTACCGCTGAAGCCCGAGAACGGGTCTCCGGCAACTCTGGCGTCGAAGGTGTCGGTTCGGACCACGATCACGGCGTCGAAGCCCCTGGATTCCATCGTTTCCCGGTCGAGAGGCGTCGCGGTTCGACGTACCTCGTCCGTCAACTGCTCGAGGGTTCCGATGACCGACAGTTCGAGCGCTTCCCCGGCGTCCACGGGGTATCGGGAGTCCTGGCACCACCCGTAGCCATCGGTTGCCGCGGGACCGAGATGCACTTCCCGCCGGAGCCCGTCCGAGTCCACGAACACGGCGGCCGCCGCCGGCAGCGGCGCTTCGAAGACGAGGACATCGTACGAAGGTGCAGGACGCACCACGGTCGAGTGAGAACAGGAGAGGACGAAACTCAACGGGAACGCTGCGATCGCCGCCCGCCGGTGGTCCAGTATCGCGCGGCGTTCCCTCGACCTTGCCTCTTCTGGTCGCACCGATGCGCCGCTCCGTGATTTGCCTGAGTGTATGGCGCGACCGCGGCTCCCGCCGTGGCCCGCGGTGCCGGACTAGCTGGAGCCGCGCAGCGAGTCGCGCAGGGCGGGGGAGTTGGCGATGAGTTCCCCGAGGTCGGTCATGGCGTCTTCAATGGCGGCTTCGACCGCGTGGCCGAGAACGTCGGCGCCGGTGTCGCAAAAGACGCTGCTCCGGTGCTCGATTCCGTTGCCGAAGATCACTTCCCGCAGTTCCAGGCCGTCACGCGTGAACGCCGACACCGAGAGGGTCAGTTCGACGCCCGCCTGAAAAGTCAGGAGAGCGCCGCTCGCGAGCCCGATGTTGAACGTGTCCACCCGTATCACGATCACGGCATCGAGTCCGCGAGCCTCCATCGCCTCGGCGTCGAGTGGAGTGGAGATCGGCTCCACCTGGCGCACCAGCCGCTCCACGGTGCCGAGTACCGACACCTCGAGCGCGTCGCGGGCGTCCACCGGGTATCGCGAGCCGATGCAGTGCTCTCCATCCCCTGACGGATGGGGCACCACGTGGACTTCCCGAAGGAGTTGATCGGCGTTCACGAAGACTGCGGCGGCCGCCGGCAGGGGCGCCTCGAACGCGAACGCATCGTAGGAAGGCGCCGGCCGCACCACGACGGCGTGCGAGCACGCCGCCATCCCCAGGCACCCGGCGATGAGCGCCGTGGGCAACGCGCCGTTCCTGGCCCTGCCTCCCGCGAGGTCTGTCACGGCGCGGTACAGGTCGCCGGACGAAGAGCGACGGCTGCCGGACTCCGCAGGCTGCTAGGGGCCCGGATCACCCAGGGACGCGCGCAACTCCGGCGAGTTCGCGATCAACTCGCCGAGTTCGGTCATCGCATTCTCGATGGCGACTTCGACCGCCGCTCCGAGAGCCTCGGAGCCGTTGCCGCAGGTGATGCCGCTCTCGGTCTGGACGGCGTTGCCGAACACCACGTCGCGTAGCTGCAGGCCGTCGCCGGTGAATGCCGAGACCGAGAGCGTGAGTTCGGCGCCCGCCTCGAAGCTCAGGAACGCCCCGCTCGTCAGACCCACGTTGAACGTATCGGCGCGGACCACGAGCACGGCGTCGAGGCCGCGCGCCTCCATCGCCTGCCGGTCCAGCGGCGCCGCGGTCGGCACGACGTCGCGCACCAGCCGTTCCAGCGTGCCGACGACCGAGACCTCGAGCGCTTCGCGGGCGTCGACCGGGTAGGAGACCTCGTCGCACAGGGAGTCCCCATCCACCGGATCGGGCGTCATCCGGACCTCCCGGAAGAGCTGGTCGGCGTCCACGAAGACCGCGGCCGCCGCCGGCAGCGACGACTCGAAGGCGAACGCCTCGTAGGAAGGGGCCGGACGCACCAGCACGGCCTGCGAGCAGGCGGCCAGAGCGAGCACCAGACCGCCCGCGATGGCCGCCGCGCGAAGGAAGTCGTTTCTCATGGCGTGGATCCCTCCCCGCGGCCCGGCACCGAATGGAGCGTTTCGGCAGTCCATTCGGCGAGTTCGGTCATCCCGTTTCGGATGGCACGCTCCGCGGCCTGGGTGGCGGGCAACGCGCCCCGTCCGCAACCGGTGAGGCCCCAGCGGTCCGCGGCCGTCGAGGTCGCCTCGCCGAGCATGCTCTTGCGGATTTCGCCGCGTTCCGGAGTCATGGCGACCGCCGTTAGAGCGATTCGGGCTTCAGCCGTATAGGTCGCGCCGGTCAGCGTCCGGGTCGGGCGCAGGTTCACCTCGAAAGTGTCCACTTGAACCGTCAACGCAGCATCGAAGCCGTCGTCGCGAAGACTCCATGGGTGTGCCGGGCGATCGAGGAGGTGAACATCGGGAGCTGTCGAGCGGACCGTTTCGATCACCGACTGCGCGAAAGCCTCGCGGACCGCAAGGGGGTAGCGCACGAAACCGCAGGTGGGGCTGTCGTACGAGTCCTGGACCACAACCGCATCCGCAACCCGGGCGGCATTGACCAAAAGGCCCACTGAATCTGGCGACGGAGCGAGTGGAAGGAGTGTGTCGCTGGCCGGCAGCGGTTGCACGGCGACCGGGTAGCTACACCCCGCGCCTACAAGGAGGGCGGAACAGAGAAAAGCGAGGGAATGCACCTCATTCCCTCCTTCTGGCTGCCAGCTTGGCGATCCGGTCGCAGAGCGCCGGAAAGCTCATCCCCATCACCGCTGCCGACTGCGGCAGCAGGCTGCGGGTCGTCATTCCCGGGAGGGTGTTGGCCTCCAGCACGAAGGGATCGCCGTTCGCGTCGAGGCGAAAGTCCACCCGGGAAAAGTCCCTCAGGCCGAGGGCCCGATGGGTCGCCACCGTCAGATGGCGCAGTTCCCGCGCCAGTGCCTCCGGGATGTCCGCGGGGAAGATCTCCTCGGCGATTCCCGGGGTGTACTTGGCGTGGTAGTCGAAAAGCCCGGAGCCGGTCACGATCTCGCCCACGCCCAGCGGCTCGAGGCTGACGCCGTCGGGATCTCCGACGATGCCAACGGTGAATTCGCGACCGGGAAGCATTTCTTCCACCAAAACGCAACGATCGTGCCAGCGGGCCTCGGCGACGGCGGAGCGGACGTCGTCGAAGCCATGGGCGATCCTGAGCCCCACCGATGAACCCACCCGGGAAGGCTTCACGACCACCGGTGTGCCGAGAGCCTCGATCTCCCCCCGCCGGTCCTCCGGCGTCTGGAACTCGAGCATCTCGAAGCGCGGGGTGGGAATCCCGGCGCCCTGCAGGACCCGCTTGGCCGAGGCCTTCTCCATCGCCAGGGCGCTCGCGAGCACCCCGCTGCCGGTGTACGGAAGTCCTCCCAGTTCGAGGACCGCCTGCAGCAGCCCGCCCTCGCCGTCGAGCCCGTGGAGCACCAGAAAGGCAAGGTCAGCGTCGCTGACCGCCTTCTGACGGAGGAGCCCGGGCACGTCCTCACGGTCCCGCGCCAGCGCCAGTTCCTCGTCCGCCGGCGGTTTGCGGCCCACCCGGAGCGCGAGGAGCTGACCCTCCTGCTCGGGCCCCAGGGCGCCGTGCACGGTATCCACCGCGGTCACTTCATGTCCCGCTACCCGCAGGGCGCGGAGGACCTCGCCGCCGCCGGCGAGCGCCACGTCGCGCTCCGGAGTAGAGCCGCCGGTAATCAGCGCTATGCGCAGGCGCCCGCCCGATGCGCCGGTCACAGCGTCATCGCGAGCCGCACGGGCTCGGGAACCGGCTCCGGCCGGGAGAGGAGGCCGGCGGCGAGCAGCACGAGAAAGCCCGCCGCCATGGCGAGCAGCGCAGACGGGACCGGAGACTGCGGTAGCAGGCTCTCGATCGCGATCAGTGATCCGAGTCCCGCGGCCATGGACAGGGTCGCGGCCCGCGCGGTGATCCGCCGCCAGGCGAGCCCGAGCAGGAGCGTGGGCGCGAGGGACGCGGCGAACGCGCCGAATCCGAGCGTCCCGAGCAGCGCGATGAGGCCCCCTTCCGTGAGGTGCCAGGCGGCGATCCCCAGCGCCGCGAACCCCACGACGAGGGCCGCGATCCGGGCAGCCGCCAGGCTCGACAGCCGTTCCCGATGGAATGCCCGCGGGAGGTCCCGGCAGATGGCGGCCGCCCCCAGGTTCAGGAAGGCGTCGCTCGTGGACATGATGGCGGCGAGCACCGCCGCGGCGACGAGACCGGCCAGCAGTTCGGGAGTTCCGGGCAGGTCGAGGACGGCGAGCGCTGCCTCGTCGGGGTGTCGGGAAGCGTTCCCCGGAGCGCTGCCGAGCAGGAGCATGGCGCCGGTCCCGAGGCCGATCCAGACGAGGATGCTGAGTCCCTGGGCGCCCCCGATCACCGCGGGCAGATAGCGGAGCGCCTCCGGGCTCTTCAGCATCAGGAACTTGTGGAGCATATGGGGTTGCCCGAGGGTGCCGATCGAGAAGAGCAGCAGGAAACCGAACCCCGTCGCGGGCTCCAGGACCCCGAGGGGCTCGAGGAATCCGCCGGTGTCGAGTCCCGCCGCGTGTGCGTTTTCGGCCACTCCAGCCGGACCCCCGACCTGCGTCATCGCCCACGCGAAAGCGGCCACCGCGGCGGCCGCCATCACGACTGCCTGCAGCACGTCGGTGTTCACCGAGGCCACCATTCCGCCGGCGAGCGAATAGGCGAGCACCACCGCCAGCCCGAGCACGAGAGCGGTCATCAGGTTCACCTCCGGGAAAGCGAAGCGGGCTGCCCGGGCGAGCGCCGCGAGCTGGACGCCCAGGTAGATAACGCTCCCGATCAGGATGGCGACCGCCGCCAGGGCGGCCGGAGCCCGGCCTCCGAACCGGAAGGCGATGGATTCCGGCAGGGTCTGGGCACCGCTCGCCTCGGCGATCAGGGCCAGCCGCCGGCCGGCGGTGCGGCAGAGCAGCGCCGCCGTGAACCCGGCGGGAACCACGATGAACAGCGAACCGAACCCGACCTCGGCGGTCAACCCCGGCCCGCCGAGGAACACGAAACCGCTGAAGGCCGAGGCGGCGACCGCGAGTCCGGCGCGTACGCCGCCCAAGCGGCGCCCGGCGACGAAGAAATCCGCGGAATCCCGGGTCTTCCGGACCGCGGCGAGTCCGATCGCCAGGGTCAGGAGGAGCAGGAGCGCCGGAATCAAGGGTCTTCCCGCGATCGCGCGCGGAGCCGTTCCAGTTCCGCCGGAGTCGGGGCCGTGAAGGAGACTGCGAAACCGAGGCTGGTCAGGGCCAGGGGAATCAGCCAGATCCCGAGCAGCAACCCCCAAAGGGACCGGGGCAGGCCGAAGAATCCGGGGCCGTCAGCGAGGCCCGCCGCGAGCAGCGCGCCGGCGGCGAGGGACAGGCCAAGTCCGACGGTGACCGCCTGGGAGGGAAGGTTCCGCCGCTGCGGCGTTCCGGATTTCGGGCGGCCGGCGGTGCCGACGTTCCATACCGCGATGATGGCGAGGCTCGCCGCGGCGCCAGCGGCCAGACCCGCGGATTCCCTGGCTACGAGAAGCGTCGCCGCCGCCGCAACCACGAGGGACGCCGCGAGAACTCCGGAAAGGCCCCCTTTGGCTAGCATTTCGTCTGCAAGGCAGGTTTCTCATGGTAGCCCGATTCTCCCCCGCCGCCGTTGTCATCGCCGCCTTGGGCGCCGCATCCTGCGAGGCTCCCCCGGAGCCGCCACCGCCACCCGGCCCGGAGACCGTCGCCGGCTGGACGATGGTGGATCTCAGCCACGGATACGGCGAGAACACGCTCTACTGGCCCACCGACGAGAAGGGGTTTCAACTCGACACCCTGGCGGAGGGAATGACCCCGGCCGGTTACTTCTACGCGACCAAGGAGTTCGCCACCGCCGAGCACGGCGGAACGCACCTCGACGCGCCGTACCACTTCTACGAGGGGGCCGATCTCGTCGGCGAGATTCCGCTCAGCCGGCTGATCGCTCCCGGGGTGGTGGTGGACGTGAGCGCCCAGGCGGCGGCGGACGCGGACTACCGGGCGAGTGCGGACGACATCCGGAACTGGGAGGCGGAACACGGGATCATCGCGCCGGGCACCGCCGTTTTGTTCCGGACCGGTTGGGCCGCCCGCTGGCCGGATGCGCTGTCCTATCTCGGGGATGACGAACCGGGGAGCGCCGACAACCTGCACTTTCCGGGAGTCGCCGAGGACGCGATGCGGCTCCTGGTCGAGCGGGACGTGGGGCTCGTGGGCATCGACACCGCGAGCGTGGACTACGGCCCTTCCACCGACTTCATCGTGCACCAGGTCGGCGGCGCCGCCGGGATTCCAAACCTGGAGAACGTCGGGGACCTTTCGGAAGTGCCGGCGATCGGATTCCTGTTGATCGCCCTGCCCATGAAGATCGAGGCCGGGACCGGCGCCCCGGTAAGGGTCGTCGCGCTGATTCCGCCGGCCTGATCCGGTACCCGAAAATGCGCCCCTCCTGTCACACGGCCGGCTGTACGGACGGCGGTAGCTGACCCCACCGACCTCTCAAGCCACCATGCCCCTGGGCTCGAGGACGCGGCGCGTGCTCGCGCTCGTTGTCGAAGCGCTGCGGGGTTCCGACCGCGATCTGACGTCCGGCCCGCTCACCCCCGCGGTGTTCGTGCTCGCGGTGCCGATGGCGCTCGAGATGGTGGGCGAGTCCATCTTCGCGGTGGTGGACGCGTTCTTCATCGCGCGTCTGGGAGCCGCGTCGCTCGCGTCCGCGGGGATCACCGAGACCGCGCTCGATCTGGTGTACGCGATCGCCATCGGCTTCTCGTTCGCGGTGACCGCGGTGGTGTCGCGCCGCGTCGGGGAAGGGGACCGGCGGGGAGCGGCGCGCGCGGGAGTTCAGGCGATCGGACTCGGGCTCGTGGTGTCGGTGGCGCTCGGAGCGCTCGGGGTGATCTTCGCGCCGCGGGTGCTGGGCCTCATGGGGGCGGACGCCGAGACGGTCGCCGTCGGCACGCCCCACGCGCGGATCATGTATGCCGGGATGGCCACCATCATCCTGCTGTTCCTGAACAACGCGATCCTGCGGGGCGCGGGGGACGCGCAGGCGGCCATGCGGGCGCTGTGGGTCTCGAACGGGATCAACATCGTGCTGGATCCCTGTCTGATCTTCGGGCTCGGGCCGTTCCCGGAACTCGGGCTGCCGGGAGCCGCCGTGGCCACGACGATCGGCCGGGGAACCGGTGTCCTCTACCAGTTCTGGATCCTCACCCACGGGTCGCGGCTCCGGATCCGGCGCGCGGACATCCGGACCCAGTGGGGGGTGCTCCGGAACCTCTGCCGCGTGTCGGTCGGCGGGATCGCGCAGATGCTCGCCGACATGCTGCCGTGGATCCTCCTGATCCGCATCATCGCGAGCTTCGGCACCATCGCGGTCGCCGGCTGGGTGATCGCCATCCGGGTGGCGCTCTTCGTCATCCTCCCGTGCTGGGGGCTCTCGAATGCGGCGTCGACGCTCGTCGGCCAGAACCTCGGGGCCGGGAAGCCCGACCGTGCCGAGCGCGCGGTCTGGATCACGAGCGCCTGGAACATGGGCTTCATGGCCCTGGTCACGGGCGCCTTCGTGGCGTTCGCGCCGGACATCGCCCGGATCTTCACCGACGACCCGGAGGTGCTCGGGATCGCCGCCACCGCGCTCCGCGTGGTCAGCTACGGCTACGTCTTCTACGCCCTCGGGATGGTCACCCGGCAGGCGTTCAACGGGGCCGGGGACACCCGCACGCCGACCTGGATCGACCTCTTCTGCTTCTGGCTCTTCGAGATACCGGCGGCCTGGCTGCTGTCGCGCACCGCGCTCGGGGTGGACGGGGTGTTCTGGGCGGTGGCGCTCGCCTATTCCCTCTCCGCGGTGGTGAGCACGCTGGTCTTCCGCCGCGGCGGCTGGAAGACCACGTCCGTCTGAGCCGGAGACGCCGTTCCGCGGGAACGGCCGCTACTTCCCGCTCAGCCCGATGAGGAACGCGTAGATCTCCGCGGTCTCCTCGAGGCCCCGGTAGCGCCCCGAGCGGCCTCCGTGGCCGGCGTCGAGGTTCGTGCGGAGGAGGATCCGCGCTTCCGGATCGGTGTTCCGGTCCCGCAGGCGCTGCACCCATTTCGTGGGCTCCCAGAACTGCACCTGGGAGTCGTGGAGGCCGCTGGTGACCAGCACGTGGGGCAGGGGAGCCTCGGGGACGTTCTCGTAGGGTGCGTAGCTCGCCAGCAGTTCGAAGAACTCCGTCCGGTTGGGATCGCCCCACTCGTCGTACTCGGCGGTGGTCAGGGGAATCTCCGGGTCGAGCATCGTGTTTAGCACGTCCACGAAGGGGACGATCGCCACCATTCCGGCGAAGAGTTGCGGTTCCTCGTTGAGGACGGCACCCATCAGGAGCCCTCCGGCGCTGCCCCCCATCGCGAACATCCGGTCCGGATCGCACATCCGGCGCTTTCGGACGTGCCGCGCGCAGGCGATGAAGTCGTGGAAGGTGTTCGTCTTCCGCTCCTGGCGGCCCGCCTCGTACCAGGCCCGCCCGAGTTCCTGGCCGCCGCGGATGTGTGCGACCGCGAAGGCGAAGCCCCGGTCGAGCAGGCTGGGGCGCGCCCGGGAGAAGGCGGGATCCATGGAAATGCCGTAGGCGCCGTAGCCGTAGAGCAGCAGGGGCGACGACGGCGACGGAGGATGGTCCCGGTGGTGGACCAGCGAAATCGGAATCCGGGTCCCGTCCTCCGCCCGCGCCGAGAGACGGCGGACCCGGTAGTCGGCGGAGCGGAGTCCGGGCACCTCTTCCCGCTTCAGCGTCCGGCGGCGGCCGGTCTCGAGCGAGACGGCAAGGGTGGTGGGCGGCGTCTTCGGGGTGCTGACCACGACGCGCACTTCGCTTGCTCCGGGTTCCGGGTTGTCTTCCTCGTCGAGCGCCCGCACCGGGCCAGGCAGCGGCACCCGCCGGTCCGGGCCTCCGTCCCAATCGAGCAAACGGAGTTCCTGGCGCCCGGCGCGCCGCTCGAAGAGAGCCAGATGGGTGTCGAAGAGCTCGAAGCTCTCGAGCTGGACGTCCTTTCGGGCGGGAACGAGGTCCTCCCAGGCGGCTTCGTCCGCGGGGTTCTCCTCGGGTGCGGCCACCAGCCGGAAATCGGGAGCGCCGCGGTTCGTCCGGATCAGGAAGCGGCCGCGGAAGTGGTCGAGCTGGAACTCGTGGGGCCCGCCCCGGGGAATGATCCGGCGCGGGCCGGCGGCCGGGTCGCCGCTTGGGATCGCCCAGGCCTCGGCGCGATCCGTCTGTTCGCAGTGGAGCAGCACGAACTCCCGCGAACGGCTCTCGTGGGCCGCCACCCAGAAAGTCTCGTCGGTCTCCTCGTAGAGCAGGAGGTCCTGGTCGGCTGGTTCGCCGAGGCGATGGAGCATCACGCGGTCCCAGCGCAGCGTCTCCGGATCGAGGCGGGTATAGACGATCGCGTCTCCGGGCCGCGCCCAGACGACGTTGGGCGCGGCGCCCGGAATCCGGTCCGGCAGCTCCCTGCCGGTCCGGGTGTCCAGGAACCGGATCTCGTGGATGCGCCGTCCCACGGTGTCGGTGGCGAAGGCGAGGATCCGGTGCTCGGGACAGATCTCGAGGGCGCCGAGCGAGAAGTAGCCGTCGGCCGCGTCCCCATGCGCCTCCCGCGCCAGTTGATTGCCATCCAGGAGGAGTTCCTCCCGGCCGGCCCGGCGGCCCGGGGGTCCGGCCCGCCGCCGGCAGAACACGGGGTACTCCTCGCCCCGGCGATAGCGCGAGAAATAGAGGAAGGGGCCGTGCCGGACCGGCGGCGAGGCGGTGTCCGGGACGATGCGGGACTTCATCTCCTGAAGCACCGCATCGCGAACGCCGGACCAGGGGGCGAGACACCGCTCGGTCCACGCGTTTTCCGCCTCCAGATGACCGAGCACCTCGGGGTCGTCGCGGTCCCGGATCCAGGCCCAGGGATCCGTCCAGCGCCGTCCGAACCTCTCGTAGGAGACGGGGCGGCGCGGCGCGCGCGGCGGCCCCGGAAGGCGAGCCCTGCTGGCGGTCATGCGGCGCGAAGGCTAGCCGGAGCCATGCGGCCGCAGGTCGTGACGGACGTGCGTGGCGTTCGCCCCCCTCTGGAGGAGCCAAGCGTCGCGTTCTTCGGTTGCGGTCACATGGCGCATATGAATCGGTCTTAGATTATGCGTATCAGAGCATAACTGGATAGACTCATCGTATGCGCACCACACTCGATCTCCCCTCGGAGCTACTCGATGAGGCCCAGCGTTTGCTCGGCTTCAAGTCGAAGACCGACACGGTCGTGCAGTCCCTCCGCGAACTCGTTCGGCGAAAGCGAATCGAGGAGCTCAGGTCCCTGCTGGGAGCCGTCACCCTCGATGTGGATGTCGCGAAGTCACGGCGTCGGCCCCGTTGATGATCTGCGCCGACACTTCGGTGTGGATCGAGGCGCTTCGTGACCGCGACTCGGATGAGGGGCGGCTTCTGGACAGGCTGCTGGACGACGACCAGATCGCGCTGCCGGTTCCGGTGCGCGTCGAACTCTTGAGCGGGGTGTCCTGCGCCCAGGAGTCCCGCTTGCGGCGGGCGCTCTCCGGTCTGCCCGTGCTGCTACCGACCGAGGCAACCTGGGAGCGGATCGATCGCTGGGTTCGAATCGCCTCGGCGCAGGGCCATCGCTTCGGGGTTGGCGACTTGCTGATCGCCGCCATTGCGGCGGAGCACGGCACGCTCCTGTGGTCACTCGACAGCGATTTCGCGCGGATGGAACGCCTGGGCCTGATCCAGGCGTACGGCGCCGAAGGCCAGGATCAGGCGCCGGCCGGCTGAGCCGATTCGCAGCGCGACGGCTCAGCTTCCGCCGGAGGCCGGCGTTTCCTTACGGATTCAACAGCAGGCGGTGTTCGGTGACCGACTCCACCTTGGCCCGGGTATAGGCCAGGGGGAAATACTGGTTGCGGACCCAGAGTTCGAAGAGGTCGCGGTAGTGCGGGTTCATCGGGTCGCCGGATTGTCCGGGAGCGCTCGTGGCGATCGAGTTGTCCCAGTTCGACGGGTCCAGGATGACGCGGAAGCTGCCCCCGGAGCGCTGGTTGTCGCTGCCGCCGGTGTTGTTCACGGTGGATTCGTAGCCGCCCCGCGGATAGGGCCCAACCTCGAGGAGCTGCCGCGTCTCCTCGTTCACCGCCTGCGCCATGTAGTGGGTGATGTGGACGTGCTTCATGGCGTTTTGGCCGTAGTGCCAGTTCGCCATGTCCGCGCCGAGCCGCTCGGTGACGTCCTGAACGCCGTCGGCGAACGCCTTCACGAGCAGCGCGTCCCGCGCGGTGATCGGGTCGTCTCCGAATTGCCCCAGCGGCGCCATCAGGTGGTCGAGCATGCGCTTCTTGTTGACCCCCCGGACGAGTCCGCGAACGGCCTCGGGAATGAAGAGCTCGCGCATCGCCTCGGAAACCCGCCGCTCGAAGTGGAGGTAGATGGTTGCGGCCACGGAGTCCATGTCCATGACGTAGTCCCAGTCGGCCAGGGCGGCCTTCGCCGCGCTCTCGGGCGGCTCGGCCTGCATGAGCAGTGGCACCAGGTTGCGGGCGACCACGCTGAGTTCGTCGTGCTGGTAGGCCATCATGTCCTGGACGGTGTGGCGCTGGCCGTTCCGCATCAGCTCGTCTACGCGGAGCCCCCGCATCTCGTCGCCCCAGGTGAAGTGCAGGGCCTCGGGGTGGGGATAGTGGGAGGCCACTGCGGGAGCCATCAGGTTGTTCGCGGTGCCCCAGAAGCCCTTTTCGGGGTTCTTGACGGCGGGCAGCGCCTTGATCGGCAGGTATCCCTGCCACTCGTAGCGCCCGTCCCCGGGGACGGGGACGAGGCCGCTCCAGTTCGCGTTCCGGATGGGCGAGACCCCGACCGCCTGGTAGCCGATGTTGCCGTCCACGTCCCCCCAGATCATGTTCTCGGCCGGGATGCCGCTGTAGTTGCAGGCCTCGACGAACTCCTCCCACGTCTGGGCCTGGTCCATCCGCAGGCTGGCGAGGTAGGGAGAGTTGCCGATCTCGAGCCAGGCGGCGCGGAGCGCGTAGGCCTTGTTGTTCTCGGTGTCCTCGTAGACCACGGGGCCGTGCCGGGTGTACTTCAGCGTCGCTTCGTGGTCGGCGGCGCCCTTGACCTCGATGGTCTCGGTGCGGACGGTCATGGACTCCCATTCGCCGAGGTAGCGGTACTGGTTCGGGTCAGCGGGATTCGTGTCGTAGACCATCAGGTCCTCGTTGTCCTGGCCGAAGACGGTCAGGCCCCAGCCGCCCTTCTCGTTGTGTCCGATGGAAAGGCCGGGGAGGACC
This sequence comes from Acidobacteriota bacterium, assembly GCA_009840635.1. Classification (GTDB taxonomy): domain Bacteria; phylum Acidobacteriota; class Vicinamibacteria; order Marinacidobacterales; family Marinacidobacteraceae; genus Marinacidobacterium; species Marinacidobacterium portitor. Next base: position 47,344 of record VXNL01000082.1, read on the forward strand.
GGCTCGCCGCCCCCGATGACGTCCCAGCCGGGCGCTTTCAGGTGCACGAAGTAGCGGAGCGAGGGGGCCACGATCGTGCGGTGGGGGTCGTTCACGATCAGCGGCAGCCCGGTCCAGGTCCGCTCACCGTGGGCCACCCAGTTGTTCGAGCCGATGTGCTCCCCGAGGTCCACCATGTTCAGCTCCGAGGGAATCTCATTGAGCAGCGCCAGTCGCTCGGCGTCCGGGTTCCGGTACTCGGCGGCGATCTGTTCCGGCGTGAAGATCACCGGACCCCGGAACGCGCGGTAGATGTCGAGGATCTCGGGCTTCAGCAGCGATCCGTCGATCGCCGGGTCGAGTTCGAGCTGGGGCACGCCCGGCCGGAACCAGTCGATTTCCATGAGCGTCTCGGCGCCCACCGCGGCCACCGCCATCCCGTAGTTGAGCTCCTGGTTCACGTTCGACAGGAGTCCCTGATGGCGGGAGATCACCACCTCCTCGGTCCACGGCTCGGGGAGGATTCCGAGCAGGCGGAACTCGAGGGGCAGGGAGTCCGGGTTCTGGCGGGCGCGTTCCACGGCCGCGTTGATGCCGCGCACGAAGGCCGGGATGATCTTGTCCCCGCGCGGGTGGTACCACCGCATCTCCTCGCCCATGTCCTTCCGGAACATGTGGAGCCGGGTGCCGATGTCCCGCTGCAACTCCGACGGGCCGAGGATGGCCGCCACGGTCCCGGTCGCCTGCCGCCGCCACATCTCGAACTGGAACAGGCGGCTCTCGGCGGCGCGGTAGCCCTGGACGAAGAACAGGTCGTCCTCGTTCGCGGCGTAGATGTGGTCGAGGCCCCAACGGTCGGTGAGGACCTCGACGGGAGCCGCCAGGCCGGAGACCTCGCGAGTCTCGTCCTGAGCCGCGGCTCCGGTGGCGAGAAGAGCGCTGACGAGCAGTGGCCGGAAAACGCGGACGGCGGAACGACGCATGGCTTGACTCCTTCGGATGGATTCGAACGGAACCGATGATACGGGAGAACTCCGCGTTTTCCCGACGCGTCCGCCCGCTGCGCTGATACCGTGCCGCCCGTGACCGACGTCCGCCGTCGCCTCCCCTCGCTCGGCAACCTGATGCTGATCGGGATGGGGGTCGGGGTGGTGGCCGGGATTCTCCTCGGCGAGAGCGCAACGCGGGCCTCGTTCCTCGGCGACATCTTCATCCGGCTGCTGACCCTGGTCGCGGTGCCGCTGGTCTTCTTCAACCTCATCACGGCGCTCGCCTCGTCGGCTGCAGCGGGAGGGGTGAGCCGGCTGCTGCTCCGGATCGGGACTTTCTTTGCCCTGACCACCGTGGCCGCTCAGCTGATCGCGCTGGCGGTCGTCGGCCTGCTTCGTCCCGGAGCCGGCCTCGCTCCCTCGGAAGGGGGCGAACCGGGCGCGGGGCCGACTGCGACCCCGGGTTTCGAGGACTTCCTGTTCACCATGGTCCCCGACAATGCGTTCCGGGTCTTCGTGGACGACCGGGTCACCGCGGTGGTGGTGCTCGGCCTGATGGTGGGTTTCGCCACCTGGGGTCTCGACCGGGAACGACGCGCCGACGTCACCCGGTTCTTCGCTTCGGGGACCGCCCTGCTGCGCCAGCTCGTCTCCGGCGTCCTCTGGTTCGGACCGGTCGGAGTCGCGGCGCTCGCCGCGGCCAGCGTGGGCGAGTATGGAAGCTCGATTTTCGGTCCGCTCGGCGTATATATTGCTGCCGTCTGGATCGCGGACGTCGCGATCTTCGCTCTGTATTTCGCCGCCCTGCGCTTCCTGGCGGCGACTTCGCCGCTGTCGTTCGTACGGCGAACGGCAACCGTGTGGACCACCACCGTATCCACCTGCAGCAGTCTCGCGAGTCTCGGCGCCTCGCTCAACGCCGCCGAGAAGATGGGCTTGCCCCGTTCGACCTATGCCCTCACGTTGCCGCTCGGCGCCCAGTTCAACAAGGACGGGAGCGCGGTTCTGCTCTGCGGGATCGTCCTGTTTACCGCGCAGGCCGTCGGAGTGTCGTTCGGGGTTGGCGAACTCCTGGTGCTGATCGCCTTGGGAGCCCTCTTCTCGGCCGCCGCCCCGGGAGTGCCCAACGGCGGGCTGGTGAACCAGTTCCTGCTGCTCCGCGCCTTCGGGCTGCCGGTTGAAATCGGCGTGCTCGTCGCGGGTGTCTATCGCCTCGTGGACATGCCCACCACGACCGCCAACATCATGGGTGACCTCGTGGGGACGACGGTCGTAGCCCGTGGGGAAAAGGAGGAATCCAGCGTTGTCGCATCCTGAATCCCGGTCCATCCGGGCCGCCCGGGAGCTCTATCCCGGCGCTCCCCTTCGGCCCTACCTGAACGTCGCGGTGCGAAGCCTGCTCGCGCGCCCGGTGCGCGAGGTTTGCGACTGGTACCTCGACGGCGCCATGGAAGGTGGACCCGACAAGGACCAGTTGTTCGAGACCGTGGAGCGCGGCCGCGCCCGCTTCGCCCGCTGGATCGGCGCGGACCCGGACGAGGTGGCCTGGACGCGCAACGTGACGGATGGAATGAACCTCTTCCTGACCGCGCTCGACTGGCGGGATGGAGACGAGGTCGTCTATTGCCCGGACCTGGAGCACCCGGCAAACGTGTTGCCCTGGCGGAACCTGGCGCTCCGGCGGGGCGTGCGGCTCAAGGCGGTTCCCGCTGACGGCGGGTGGCTGCCGTCGGTCCGGATGGCGGAGGCGGTCGGACCGCGGACCCGGGTGATCGCCGCCGCGGCAGTGTCGTATTCGCCCGGCTTCGTCGCCGATCTCGCCCCTCTCAAGGAGGCGCGGGATCTGCACGGGGCCCGTCTGGTGGTGGATGCGGCCCAGTCGGTGGGCGTGCTACGCACCGACGTGGACCGGATCGGCGCCGATGTGCTGGCGGTGGCCACCCAGAAGTCGCTCTCGGCGTTCTACGGCACCGGCTTCCTCTATTGCCGCCGAGGTGTCGCGGAGGCGCTGAAGCCCGCCGCGCTCGGCCGTCACGGAGTGCTCTTCAACGCCTCCGAGACCGCGCTGCCCGACGCGGACATTCCGTACGCGCCGGGAGCCCGCCGCTTCGATCTCGGCAACTACAACTACCTGGGCGCGGTGGCCGCCGACCGGGCCCTCGCCATGCTGGAGACGTTCGGAGCGGCGGCGATCGAGGCGCGGAGCCTCGGGCTGGCGCGCCGTCTCGCCGACGGACTCGCGGAACTCGGTCTGCCGCTGACCGGCGGCGAGCCGGGCTCCTGGCTCTCCCACATCGTCACCGTCGGGGAACTCGGCCGCCAGGGCGAACGCACGGTGAAGGACCCGGGGCTTGCCGATCTCTGGGCCCGGCTGAAGGCTGCCGACGTCGTCATGTCGGTGCGCCGCGCCGTCCTGCGCATGTCGTGCTTCATCCACAACGACGAGGCCGATATCGACCGGGTGCTCGAGGTGGCCCGCGAATGGCGCCGTGAGACCGCTCCCCCGGTCCTCAGCGGAGTCGCCTAGAATTCCCGCCGTTCAGCCACCGCCGCGGTCAGCGGCGCCCAACTTCCTCAACGGAGAACGATCCATGACCCGCATCGCTTCCCTCACGCTCGCTGCGCTCGCCGTCGCCGCGCTGGCCTTCGCCCATCCGCACTTCAACAAGACGGTTTCCACCACCATCGGCGAGGTGGAAGTCTCCGTCTCGTACAACTCCACCGACGCCAACATGGACCACGTCGCCGCCGTGGAGGCGGGCACGTTTGTGAGTCCGCGCGGGCCGCGCCTGAACGTTTCCGCCGACGTGATGGCGGGCGACGTGACCATCGCCGCCGGCGAATACACCATCGGGGTCATCCAGGGCGACGACGGCTCCTGGACCATGGCCCTCCACGAGGGCCGGATCCCGCGGGGCGAGATGCCCGACATGGCCAAGATCACGAAGCTGGACTCCCGCTTCTCCGATCAGATGGGGACCGCCGATCACATGCTGATCGACATCACCGCGGGTTACGGCGACTTCGCCGGGAAGCCCGTGCTGACGATCCACTTCGGCAACATGCACCTCCAGGCCGCGATCGGCTAGGTCGGCGCGGCCGGTAGGCGCTCCGCTCTTCGGAAAGGGAGAGCGGGCTCGCGCGCCTACCGGCCGAAGACGAGCATGAGCGACAGGCCCGGCCCGCCGCCCCGGACGCTCGTGGGAACGGTGACCCGCACCTCGGGGAAGTCGGCGACCCAGTTCTCTTCGCCGTAGCTCGCGTAGCGGCCCTCGGCGCGGATCGCGAGGCGCTCGCCCAGACCCTTCTCGAACCCCACCCCCACCGTCCAGGTCAGGAAGTCCAGGTCGCGCGGGTCGGTGCCGGACGTGAACTGGTCCGGAGTGCAGGGGACCGGCGAAAGGCACCCGTGCCAGTTGACCGTCATTTGCGCGGTGACCCGGTGCAGGCCGGCGAGGAGGTACACGCTCTCCTCGCGCGAACCGAGGGCGCCGGGGCTGCCGCCGAGACGCATGGTCACCCCGTAGCTGCGCTGCTTCTCGAAGGACCACTCGTCCGGCCACACTTCGCCGAGCTGTCTCCCGGACGGGGAGGTCCCCGAACCTGCGAGCTGCGCTTCCAGAGAGCCGCGGTGCAGTGCAAGGTCCGCTTCGGCGCTGAGGAACGTGCCGCCGCCCAGCGGCCAGCGGTAGCCGGCCAGCAGCGCGAGTCCGGCCAGCGGACCGCTGGCGGACCCCTCATCCTCGAACACCTGGCCGCTGCGCGGCGCCGGCACCAGGGTCTCCGGATCGGTGTTGTCGACGGCCTTTTCGTACGTGACTCCGGTGCGCTCCACGGGAATGGCGATCCCGAAGCGAAAACCGCGGCGGTCCTGGGCGGCGGCGGGTTCGGCCGCGGTGAGGCCCGCCGCCAGGCTGACCGATACCGCGAGCAGTTTTCCGGTGAGGCTCATGTGCTGTCGCTTCTCACCCCGCCTCAGGGTTCGAGCTGGCGGAGCAGGTTCTGCGCTTCCTGGGCGAAGGGGTCTTCCGCGGAAACCGAGCGCAGCAGGTCCCGCGCCTCCGGAATCCGCTGCTGCGAGAGGCGGGTCACCGCCATGAAGAAGCGGATTCCGGGCTGGTTGGAGTCCAGGTTGTAACTCTGTTCGAACGCCCGGCCGGCCGCCGCGGAGTTGCCGTCGAGGACGTGCAGCCGCCCGAGGTTGAGCTGTTGGGGCGCATCGTCGGCGAAGAAGTTGCCCCGGATCGCGTGGAGGCGCTTCGCCAGTTCGAAGCTCCGCTCCGCTTCTCCCGGAAGGGTGCGGATGCCCAGGTTGAGAAGCGAGATCGCCGCGTTCATCCGCACGGAACGGCGCTCGTCCTGGACGCGGGCCACGAGGGTGTCCCGGATCTCGGCGGACTCGGTGTTCCCGGTCTCTCCCAGCTTCAGCGACGCGACGGCCCGCACCAGGGGGTGTGAATCCTCCGAGGCGGCGAGCAGAGCGCGGGTCGCCGGCTCCCGGGTCGCCGGATCCGCGAGGTAGCGGCCGAGATGCCCGGCGGCGTTCGCCCGATTGATGGGGCCCTCGTCTTCATCGGCCGACATGGCGAGCAGGAGATCGAGCGCCTCCCGGCTCAGTTCGCGGGCACCGGTGTAGGCATCGGCGCGCCGTTCGATCTTCCGCCGGCGCGACGTCTCGCCCCACCACTCGTCCATCCGCTCGGTGGCCCATTCGGGGCTCTCGGCGGTGTGGCACTCGTTGCAGGCGTTGGGCACTCCGTAGCGGGCAGTGTTCCGGGGCGATGGGATCGAGATGCTGTGGTCGCGCATCTTCGCCCGGATGCTGGTGACGCTGCGCGGCATGTGGCACTCGACGCACGAACTGCCCTCGCTCTGGGCGGGGTGGAAGGTGTGCGCCGTGAGATCGGCGCCGATCGCCTCGTGGCAGCCGGTGCAGAGCCCATTGTTCGTCGGCAGGAGCTGTTCGTTCCTCTCGATGTCCGGGCGGTGGGGATCGATATGGCAACCCGTGCAGGTGGCGCCCCCCTCCACGAAACACTCGCTTTGCCAGATGCCGAGGGTGTTGGTGGAGAACCGGCGGGTCTTCCCGTCCGGGTACCAGGTGGGGTCCTCGGAGGGCTCCTGGGTGTACTCGAGGATCGGGAAGAAATGGTCGAAGTAGTTGTCGCCGGCGGCGAACCCGAAGGCCATCTGGTCCCGGAACGAGTGGCACTGGGCGCAGACCATCGAGTTCGTCTCGTGGTCCAGCCGAGTCTGCTGCACGATGTAGCTCGCGGGATCGTCGCCGTAGAAGTCGAGGTTCATGTATTTGTCCACGTGCCGGCTGCCCGGTCCGTGGCAGCGCTCGCAGGTGGTGCCGAAGTCGAGCCAGGTGGTGTCGTAGCGGTCTTCCCCCGGCCGGAAGCCCTTGATCTGGTCGCTCACGTGACAGCCGAAACAGTTCTTGTTCCAGAGCTGGACCGGGACGATGCCCTCCGCCTGGTCGGGGGCCGCGATCTCCAGGTTGTGGAACCACTCCCGGCGCAGCACATCCCAGGTCGGCGGCAGCACGATGACCCGGCCGTCCTCGAGTGTCGTCAGGTAGTGCTGGATGCGGCGGTTCCCGAGCGTGTAGTCGACCCGGTGCTCGACGGGTTCGCCGGTGAAGAACGGCTCGGTGATGAAGTACCTGGAGCCGGTCCGGCGAATCCGGTACTCCTCGCCGCGGAGCCTGAGGACCTCCTGGGAGAAGTCCCCGAGCACCTGCCCGGGGACGGCCGGCTGCACCATCTTGGAATGCCGGGACGAGGTCCAGTCGTCATGGGCCTGCTCGTGGCAGGTCAGGCACTCGGCGGAACCCACCATCATCGCGGGCTGTTCGGAGAGCGGCGGAGGGACCGGCTGCGCCGCCTGAACCGCGGCCGCGGCGACGGGCGGCGACCCGATGGAGGTCACGAACAGGCCGAGCGTCGCGAGGGCGGCCGCGCCGGCGCAAGCGAGGACGAACCTCATGAGGTCGGTTCCTCCACGAGGTGCATCCGGCGCGCCTCGGGGGCCTCGATCTCACTCGTGCCTCCCGAAGGCCAGAGCACTTCGGCGGAAACCGCCCGCCCGCCGGAACCCAGGCCGAACACCACCTCGAGCTGGTTCTGCGAGGCGTATCCGGTGGCGCTCTTCACGACGCGGGTCTCGCTGCGGGTCATGCCGGCATCCTCGATGGCAACGATGATCTTCGCACCGATTCCGTCCCGGTTCGAATTTCCTCCCCGGAGCCGGAAACCCACCCAGCCGTTCCGCTCGCCGCCGTCGTTCCGGAAGAGACGCGCCGGACCGCCGTTCCCGCTGACCGCGAGGTCCGGATCGCCGTCGCCGTCGATGTCGCCGAAGGCCGCTCCCCGGGCCACCATGGGTCGGGCGAGATCCGGGGAGGCGGTGGTCACTTCGTCGAAGCCGCCATCGCCCCGGTTCCGGAAGAGATGGGGAGCCTGGCGGTAGCTGACCCGCTGCTGGACCGCGGCGATGTCGTTCTCGACGTGGCCGTTCGCGACGAAGATGTCCTGGCGTCCGTCGAGGTCGTAATCGAAGAAGAAGGCCCCGAACGCCAGGGTGAGCAGGCTGTTGCGGCCGATCTCGGAGACGGGGGCCTGGTCGATGAAGAATCCGACGCCTTCGTTGTGGTAGAGCGAGACCATCTCGTTCGAGAAGTTCCCGATCACGAGGTCGGGCATGCCGTCGCCGTCGTAGTCGGAGGCGTCGATGCCCATCGCGCCCCGGGCGGCTCCGTTCTCCGCAAAGGCGATACCGGAGAGCACTCCGGCGTCCTCGAACCGTCCGCCGCCGAGATTGCGGTAGAGGTAGTTGGGCTGGGTGTCGTTCGCCACCGCGAGGTCGAAGAGCCCGTCAGCGTCGAAGTCGAGGACCGCGACGCCAAGCCCCTTCCCCCGGGGGTTGAAGAGTCCCGCCTCCCGCGTCACGTCGGTGAACCCCTCCGCGCCGTCGTTCCGGTAGAGGACGGCGCTCGCCCCGTTGTAGGACTCGGGGGTGCAGTAGCTCTTGTTCACCCCGTCGAGGGCGCAGAAGATGTCCTCCTCGATGGACCACTCCACGTAGTTCAGCAAGAAGAGATCGAGGTCCCCGTCTCCGTCGGCGTCAAGCCAGGTGGCAACGCTCGAGAAACCGGGATCCGCCACCGACGCGGCGTGCGGCGCCTCCCGGAACACCCCGCCGCCCGTGTTCTCGAGCAGGCGGTTCGGCCCGAGGACGGTGAGATAGATGTCCTGGTCCCCGTCGGCGTCGTAGTCGGCGATGGCCACGCCCAATCCGTAGAGCGGGATGTCCAGCCCGGAACCGGCCGTCCTGTCCTCGAAGGTCCCGTCGCCCCGGTTCAGGTAGAGCGCCGCCGTGGGCTCCGGCTCGGTCCGGTGTCCCGGCCACCGGCGGCTGTTCACGAAGAGCAGGTCCTGGTCGCCGTCGCCGTCGGCGTCGAAGATAGCCACCCCCGAGCCCATCGTCTCTGGAAGGTACTTCTCGCCGAAGGCCCCGTTCTCGTGGACGAAGTCGATCCCGGCGGCTTCGGTCACGTCCACGAAACGTGCTTCCTGGGCGCTGGCTGGCGCGATCAGGGCGGCCACGAAGAGCAGCGTTCCGGCGCCCGTCCCGAAGCGGAACGGTCGTTGTGCGATCACGACCCCACCCGAATCAGAGGTCACGCCAGGCGGTCTCGTCTTCCTTCGAGCTCCACTCTTTCAAGGTCTCCCGAACGGCCTGCAGGTACTCGTCGACCGTTGCCGGGGCCTTGCGGAACTGCCGCTCCTTTACCGGCACGGCGAACGCCGGCGTGTCCCCTCGGCGCGGCCGGGATACCGCCCGGATGCGTTCCGGGCTCGTGGTCTGTCCACACGCGCCAGGTCGCGCCAATCCGTTACACATCAGCCGGAATCTTATCGGTCGGAAAACCTGTTTCGCGTTCGTGCGGGGCCCATGGAAGTCGCGGAATCAGAAAGCCCCTGAAGCCACGATTCCCGGGTATCGGGACCGGCGCGAGCGACCGTGCGCAACCGGAGTCACGAAGCCTTCCGCGGAATCTAACGCTCCTGTCGCAACAGGCGGCTGTACTCTCGGTCGATCGCGACAGCTGCCGCGCGAGTTCCTGCCGGCCGACTTTCGCTGTCATCCGCTTTCGGTAACCGGTCAGGAGGCCGCCCGCATGTTCGACCTGTTCGGCGGAATGATCGGCGGCGTCGGACTCTTCTTCGTCGGGATGTGGCTCCTGACGGAAAACCTCAAAGCGCTCGCCGGCCGGCGCCTGCGCCTCATCGCCAGGCGATGGACGGAGAGGCGCGTCGCCGCGTTCGGCATTGGCGCGCTTGCTGGCGTCACCACCCAGAGCATGTCGGCGCTCACCTTCATCGTGGTGAGCATGGCGAAGTCGCGGCTCATTTCCACCCGGGGGGCTTTCGCCATCGTCCTCGGCGGGAACGTTGGAGTGACGTTGCTGGTGTTCATGTTGACCTTCGACATCCGGCTGGTGGCGCTCTACGTGGTGGGGGCGGCGGGCCTGGTCATTGCCAGCGACCGGGTCGCCGGGGACTTTCGGCGGGTTGCGGCGTCCGTCTTCGGAGTGGGGATGATCTTTCTCGGCCTGGGCATGCTGGTCGCGGCGGCGGCGCCGCTCGGCGACCACCCGTGGTTCAGCGAGATGATGCAGTGGAGTGTGGGTTCGCTTCTGCTCACGTTCCTCGTCGCGGCGTTGCTGACCGCCATCGTGCAGTCGGGCGCCGCGGTCTGTGTGCTGGGCATCAGCATGGCGACACTTGGCGTCCTCACCGTGGACCAGACCATCATGCTCCTCTACGGGGTCACCTTCGGATCGGCCCTGATCCTGTACCTCCTGTCCGTGAACCTGGCGGGCCGATCCCGCCAGGTTGCCATGTGCCAGGTGGGTCTGAACGTGTTGATCTGTCTGGTCGGGGTCCCGGCGTTGTTCCTGGAACTGGAACTCGGAGTGCCCCTGGTCAAGGCGCTCGCGCTCTCGCTCGATCACGGGCTCGGCCAGCAGATGGCAATCGTGCTCCTGCTCGTGAACCTCCTCGGCGCTCTGGCATTGCTCTCCGTCGTCGGACCGGTGGAGCGGGTGTTCGCGAGGCTCTGGCCGGCGACCGCGACGGAAGAACTGGAAAAGCCCGAGTTCCTGCACGACGGCGCACTGGAAGATGCCGGTTCGGCGCTGTCGCTCGTGGATCTCGAGCAGCGGCGCGTGTTCGAGAACCTGCCGCGCTACTTCGAAGCCGTCCGGGCCGGGACCGATCTCGCCGGGCTGCGCCGTGGGCTCCGGAGCCTGTTGACGGAAATCGAGAGATTCCAGATCGACCTGTTGATCCGCCACGGCGTGAGCACGGTTGACGACCACAACTCGATGCTCACCCGCCTGAAGCTGCTCGGCTGGCTCGAGGAGCAGGTCGGCGCCCTTTGCGAAGCGCTGCGCGAGCTTCCGGATCGGTCGGACCTCGGCAACCTGCGAGCGAATCTCTGCGAGGGAACGGATGCCGTCTTCCAATCCCTGAACCACGCGATGCGGAGCCGCGACCGGGAAGCCTGGGCGCTCGCCAGGGAGCTGGCCGGCGACCGCAGCGAGGTGATGCGGTCGATGCGCCACAAGTACGGGACGGCCCTCATGCAGACCGACGGCCGGACCCGCAGCCGGGTCATCGCACTGACGAATACCGTGGAGCACGTGTTCTTTCTGATGTCGAAGTTCGTGCGCGAACTCGACGTTTCCCCGATGACGGGGACCGCTGCACCGGAGCGCATGGCGCCCCGGGCGCCGGAGCCGGTGGCGGAGTCCGGCTGAACGCCGGCGGCCGTCAGCGCTCCGCGAGCCCGTTGCGGTGCTCGTGGATGGGCAGCCGCATGTTGTTGTCGTCGGGATGGGTGCGCCGGTAGTCCCCGGTGACGAACTGGGAGGCCTCGTCGGCCTTGAAGCGGAGGTACAGCTCGCGGTGGCGGGCGGCGCGCTCCGGATCCCGGAGGCCCTGGGAGGCGAGCATCAGGTTGTAGTGGGCCTCGAGGTCCTCGGGATCGATGGAGAGCGTCTTCTCGAGCACCGCGACGGCATCGGCGAACTCACGCTTCAGGAACAGCAGGCGTCCGACCTGGTTGTTCACCACGCGGTCCCGCGGATAGACCTCCTGCACCGCGTCGAGGTCGGCGAGCGCCTCGTCGTACCGGCCAAGCGCCTTCAGCGCCATCGCCCGGAAGAAGAGCGCCCGCGGAAGCCCCGGGGCCAGTTCCAGCGCCGCTTCCGCCGCCTCCCGGGCGCCCTCGGGATCCCCTTCCTGGAGACGGACCCGCGCGAGATTGACCGGCGCGTCCGCGAAGGCGGGGGCGAGCCGCGCCACGGTGGTGAAGGCGGCTTCCGCGGCGCGGAGGTCGCCGGCGAGCAGCATCCCGATGCCGTAGTCGTTGAAGCGCAGCGCTCTCGCGAGGTCACCCGGGGCGGGTTCGGGTGGGGGAGAGGCTTCACCGGCTACCGGAAGCCGGACCGAGGCGGCAGCCATCTCGACGATGGGCACGTCGGGCGCAGCGACGTCGTCCGCGAACCGGACCGCCCGGTCGTCGTAGTCCGAAGCCACCTCGCCGGTCTCGTCGAGCTGTCCCCGGAAGGTCCACTGGGTGTGCCACCAGTCGAACTTCCGGTAGTTCAGACGCGCGGTCAGGGTCACTGGCCCCTCGACGTCCTCCGGGACCTGCAGCCGGTAGCGCACCGTGTGGGCCGCGCCCGGGGGGATCGGGGAGACATAGAGGACGCTGCGCGCCGACCAGGCGTTCCGCTTGTTGATCGGGTTGCCACGGGCGTCGAGCAGCAGCGAGCGGAAGAAGTGTGCGGAGCCGTCCACGGGCGCGTCGTCCGGCTCGCCCGCCTCGCCGGTGAAACCGCTCCAGAAGAAGGATCGGCCGGCGGCGTCTTCGGCCTGGAACTCGAGCCAGACCTCCTGGGCGTCGATGGTGCCGCTCGGGAAGAAGTGGCCCACGTTGCGGGTGCGCACCACGACGTCCACCCTCACCGATTCGCCCGGCACCACTGCGGGAACCGCCTCGTCGAGGGGGGCGCTCAGTTCGCCGATCGGACCGGCGCCGGCATAGCGCGCGGTGGGTGCGGCCGCCTCTTCTCCCACCGCGAAAGTGGATGCCAGGGCCAGTGGGTCGGGGCCAACGGCCGGCTGCGCTTCGTCGTGGCCTTCGCCGGCATCGTCACGCACGAGGCCGAAGATGTCCACGGTCACCTGTCCGGCGCGGAGGAAGTCGCGGACCGCCTGGAGCTGATCGTCGAGACCGAAGTGGGTGGGAAGCGCGGTGTTGGCGGTGGCGAAGCGATGGGAGCGGATCAGGCCGCCCACGGCCGCCGGGTCCTCGCCGGCCACCGGCGGCATGTGGCAGTCGGCGCACGTCTTGGGAGACTCGGGGTAGTAGAACGATCGGGCGCCCTCTCCGGACACGCCGCTCGCCTGCCAGTTGTCGTAGCTGTTGAAACCCCGCAGCCAGCGGTAGTCGTTGACCGGCTCGTCGAGATGCACCTTGTGGCACGTCGAGCAGAAGGCCGAGCTGTCGCCGGTGTGGAGCGGCTTCAGGAACGCCTGGCGGTGGGGTTCGGGGTCGAGGTGGATGACGAGGTCGTGAAGGGTCCGGATCAGCGGATCCTCCGAGGTGGCGAGGTCGTGCATCTCCGGGTACTCGATGACGAACCCGGCGTTCCCCATCGTGTCCTTCACCCGGGTGATCGCGTGGCAGGAAACGCAGCCGAGTCCGGCGCTTGCGGATGGACGGTCCACGATCTCGGCGATCGGCTGGTCCATGAGTCCGCTGAAGAGCACCGCGTGGTCGTGACAGCCGGCGCACCACTTCGACGGGGTGACGCCGACGACGTCCTGCATGTATTCGATGGAGCGGCGGTACCAGGGGTTGTTGAAGGAGGCGAAGCGATGCGCCGACTCGCTCCACTGGTGGGTGATGTCGGCGTGGCAGCGGCCGCACGCGTCGCTGCCCAGGAAGAACTCCTCGGGGATGAGCCCTCCGTGACGGGTTTCGGCCGCCGATGGGAAGAAGGGTCCGTCCGCCCCGCCCATCGCCTCGCCCGACATGGTCGTCGGCGGCAGCCCGGCGTTCAGCAGCGGTCCGGACGCCGGGAGCAACGGTCTCAGGAGGGCCCCCGCCGGGATGGCGACGGCCAGCAGCAGTGGAGCGAACAGCACCCGGCGCCTGGCGAGAAGCGCCGCGAACCCGGCGGCGGCGGCGAGGTGGACGTAGAGGAGCGGCCGGGTCGCCAGGGTCGATCCGACGACGGCGAGCCCCAGTCCGGTGAGCGTCAGCAGGGATCCCGCGACCCAGAACCAGCGCCGCAGCGGATCGGTTCGGAGCGCGGGGCCGACCTTCTTCCACCCCCAGAGCATCAGTTTGAGCGCCGCGATGCCGAGCACCGGGTGCAGGAGGATCTGCGCGGAGTGGAAGAGGTTCGCTCCCCGCGCGGCCAGCAGGTACCCGGAATTGACCAGCAGCAGCGCCGCGGTGGCGACCAGGAACCGGTGGCGGAGAATCAGGACGAACCTCCGGACTCCACGCCGGCCTCGCGGAGCGCCTTCCTGGCGATCCGGGTGATCAGGATCGTGACCAGCACGAACGCGGCGAGACCGACGATCCGCAGCCCGGCTTCCAGCGGGTCCGATTCGCCGGAGACGGCGCGGGCGACGCTGCTCCCCAGATAGATGTAGAGAAGCGTTCCCGGGAGGATCCCGGTCGCCGAGGCCAGCAGATAGCCCATGAACGAGACGCCCGTCAGTCCGTAGGCGTAGTTGAGTACCGTGAACGGGAACACCGGCGTCAACCGGGTGAGGAAGACGATCTTCCAGCCCTCGGCGGCCACCGCGCGGTCCACCGCGGCGAAGGAGGGCTTCGCGGCGAGCCAGCCGGTCACCCGTTCGCGGGCGAGCCGCCGGGCAGCGAGGAAGGCGAGCGCCAGTCCGGTCGTGGCTCCCAGCCAGACCGCGGCGGTGCCGGCGCCGAACCCGAAGGCGCCGCCCGCGATGAGGGTGAGCGCCGATCCCGGGACCGCGAACACGGTGGCGACGGCGTAGAGCGCCGCGAAGACAAGGAGTCCCGCGGTTCCCTGACCCTGCGCCCACCCGGCGCCCGCCTCGATCCAGTCACCGATGGGGAAGATCACCACGAGCGCGACGATCAGGACGAGGAGCGCGCCGAGCTTGAGATTCCTGCTCATCGCCGCCTCCGGTAGAGCCATTCGAAGATCGCTTTCGCGCGCGGGGTCAGCCGGGTGCGCTGGTAGGCGTCCGCCACCCGCTGCGCCGCCTGGGCCCAGGTGGGATAGCCGTGAATCGTCGAGGACAGCGACGCCAGTCCGACCCCGTGCTTCGCGGCGACCATGATCTCGTGAAGGATCTCACCCGCGCGGGGGGCGCAGACGGTGGCGCCCAGGATTTCGTCCTTGCCCTTCCGCGTGAGGACCTTCACGAAGCCCCGGGTCGCCGCCTCGGTGATCGCACGGTCGAGATCGTCGTTGCGGTGCCGGTGGACGTCCACGGGGATGTTCTTCGCCTCCGCGTCCTCCTCCCGGAGCCCGAAGTGGGCGACTTCGGGGTCGACGTAGGTGACCCAGGGGACGTAGCGGTAGTCCGCCTTCGCGCGGGGCAGGGGGGGCGGCAGGAGGATGTTCCGCACCACCAGCCGCGCCTGGTAGTCGGCGGTGTGGGTGAAGCGGTAGGGACCGGCCACGTCTCCGCACGCGTAGATGTGGCCCACGTTTGTGCGAAGCGCGCCGTCCACGGGCACGCCGCCCCGGACGTCGTACTCGACTCCGGCGGCTTCGAGACCGAGGTCCCGCACGTTCGGAGACCTTCCGGTGGCCACCAGGAGCCTCGAAGCGGTGACCGAGCGGGTGCCGCCGTTACAGCCCATCTCCGCGGTGACGTCGCCGTTGGACTCCCGGTGGAATCCCTCGACGCGGCAGTCGGTGACGGTCTCGATCCCTTCGGCCGCGAAGGCTTCGTGAACGACCGCCGAGGCCTCGGCATCGTCCCGGGGCAGGAGCCGGCTGACATCCGTGAGGATCGTCACCCGGACCCCGAGCCGGTTCATGACCTGGCCCATCTCGCACCCGATGGGGCCGCCCCCGAGCACGATCAGCGATTCGGGAGGCGTTTCCTGCTCGTCGAAGAAGGTCTCGTTGGTGAAGTAGGGCGCCTCGTCGATCCCCGGGATGGGAGGGACGAGCGGCCTCGTTCCGGTGGCGATCACGAAGTGGGCGCCCTCGAGACGGGTTCCGTCGTCGAGTTCCACCGCGTGCGGGCTGACGAACCGGGCGCGGGCTTCGAAGACGTCCACCCCGAGACCCTCGAACCGCTCCACCGAGTCGTTGGGAGCGATCCGGGCGCGCCGCTCGCGCATGTGCTCGAAGACGCGCTGGAAGCGGAAACGCGGCTCCATCGCATCGAGTCCGTGGGCTTCCGCGTTGCGGATGCTCTGGATCAGCTTCGAGGTGGACACGAGCGCCTTCGAGGGCACGCACCCATAGTTGAGGCAGTCGCCACCCATCTTGGCGGCCTCCACCAAGGCGACCCGTCCTCCGAGCCCGGCGGTGCCGGCGGCGGTAACGAGACCCGCCGTGCCCGCTCCGATGATGACTACGTTGTATCGGCCCTTGCCGCGTTCATTCTTCATGCTTCGTACGGAACTCTATTCCGGCCGGGTGCGGGGCATGCCGGGCGGACCGGCGCGCCGAGCGGACGCCGCCCGGGTCAGAACTCGTAGCGGATCGTGAAGGTGAGCGCCCAGAGCGAGACGTCGTCGGTGGTCATCACGTAGCGGATCCGCTCCCCGCGGCCGACGTCGGACTCGTGGCTGCGGAGCTGTACCCACTCGTCGTCACCCTCGAGGGTGGAGAAGGCGGCCCTCCGGAGCCGCACTCCGAAGCCCGCCGGTCCGATTCCCCCGAAGTCGGCGCCGACGATGGCCTGGTAGCCGAGGAGCAGGTCGGAGAGCGTGGTCCGGCCGATGGTGGTGGTGCCCGCCACCTTCGCGTTCAGCAGCGGATCGCGGAAGGTGGTGATGTACGCGGGATCGTCGTTCCGCTTCCAGCGGACGAAGTAGTCGAGCGAGGCGCTCATGGCGCCCACCCCGACGCCGACCCAGGGCGAAATCCCGGCGTTCGGGAGCGGGTCGAAATAGAGGTTCGCGAAGACGGCGTGACCCTTCAGGTCCCGGGCGCTCCCCTCGGTCGTCTCGAGTTCCTGCTCCGCCTTGTCCTGCGTCTCCACGTCGCCGATCCGAAACGCCAGCTCGTCGCCGAGCGTTGCGCCGAGGAACGAGTACTCGGCCTCGACCCGCAGGTTGCCGGTGAGGCGCCAGCCGGCCGCCAGCGAGGCGATGACCCCGCCTCCGGCCGCGAAGTCATGGGACCAGGAGGTCCGGGGCGGGGGCGTGGCGCAACGGTCGCCCACCTCGATCTGATCGGGGTTGATGAGCAGGTCGCACTGGGTGCTCCAGTCGTTGTCGGATCCGTCGAGGGTGATGCCCGGGTTGCGCGTCCGGCCGAGCTCCATCCGCAGGTAGCGGTTCTCCTGCGCCTCGGCCACGGCCGACAGGCCGAGGGCGGCGGTCAGGAGCGCCGCGGTGATGGACGGGATCGGGCGTTGCATGAACAGGACCTCCGGAACGGTTGCGGCGGTAGGCTAGCCGGATGGCCGAGCGCGGGAGCGGCACGAAAAGCGCCTCCGGGCGCTGGGTTCTCGGGCTCGACGAAGCGGGACGCGGCGCGGCATTTGGACCGATGGTGGTCGCGGGGGTGGCGCTGGACCCGCTGAAGGCCGGCGCGCTCACGCGGCTGGGAGTGCGGGACTCCAAACAGTTCGGGGCCGGTGACGCGGCGCGCACGCACCGGCGGGCGCTGACCTCGCACATCGAGCGGCTCTCCGAGTGCATCGTGATTCGGGTGCTGGACGCCTCCGAGGTGGACCGCTACGCCGAGGCCGGCGATCTGAACGTCCTCGAACGGCGCGCCGCCGACGAGATCCTGCGGGAGGCCGGTCCGGTGCACCGGGTGGTGGCGGACGGCCAGCGGCTCTTCCAGGCGCTTCGCCAGCGCTATCCGCATCTCGAAGCGGTTGACGACGGGGAGTCGCATCACGTGGCGGTGGCGGCGGCGAGCGTGATCGCCAAGGACCGCCGGGACGCACTGCTCGAGACCCTCATGGAGCCCTACGTGCCCGAATACGGGGAGGTGGGGGGCGGCGGCTACGTCAACGCGGCCACCGAGCGGTTCCTGCGCGCCTATCACGAGCGCACGGGGAAACTGCCGCCCGAGACCCGCCGGAGCTGGAACTGGGACGTGATCCGCGAACTCCGCGGCGCCCCGAAGCTGTTCTAGAAGGCGCGCCGGCTTGGAACGCCGGCTTCAGCCGGCACAGCGGCCCGCAGGGCCGCGGGCGGTTCGTCGCGACCCCGGGTGTATTGGCGGGCAGCCGCGCTCTAACGACGGATCAGGTGCGTCTCGCCGCCCGCCTTCGGCGGGCTGTGCCGGCTGAAGCCGGCGTTCCAAGCCGGTGCGCGATTGCGGCCGGACGGTCCCACGGAGTCCAGCCGGGGGACTCCCGCAGGTACCGCGTCAGTCGAACAGCGTGTCGAGTTCGGGTCGGTGCTGTTGGTCCGGCTGCCGGCGTCCCTCGGCGAAAAAATCGTCGGAGAATGTGCCGGCGGTCGCGTCCAGCCACACCCAGTCCTTCGCGATCGGCTCGAGGACCACGTTTCGCCCCTGACGGCGGATCCACACTTCATCGCCTTCGATCCGGAACCCCTTCGGCAGGTGCACCGCCTGCGAACGCCCGTGCCAGAAGAGCTTCGTGGTTTGAGCCATGGTCCGCTTGTCCCGGAGTGAATCTCATTGAGGTATATCACTGGCTCCGACCCGCGCCGCCAGCAAACGGACGTGTTCCCGCGCCACCGGCTCGAGGGAGCGGTTGTAGAGGATCGCGGCGGGGTGGTAGAGGGTCACGAACTCGCGGTCCGGCCAATCGGGAAGCCCGAAGAACCGGCCCACCTGGTCGGCGAGCGGTCCCTTCGCGCGCTCGGGGGCGAAGTGCCGGAGCGCCGTCGCTCCCATCAGCGCAATCGCGCGCGCCGGGGAAAGGGCGAGTTGCCGCTCGAGGAAAGGGCGGCAGCGGGCGGCTTCTTCCCGGTGCGGCGCCCGGTTGCCTGGTGGCCGGCACTTGACCACGTTCACGATGAGCAGGTGTTCGTCGGTGGAAAGCCCCTCCGTCGCGAAGAGGTCGTCCAGCATCCTTCCCGCCCGGCCGCAGAACGCGACGCCCCGGGCGTCCTCGTGGGCCCCGGGCGCCTCGCCGATCGCGAGAATCTTCGCGTCCGGATTCCCGCGATCCACCACAATGCGGGTTCTGCCCGCCGCCAGGGCGCAGCGCGTGCAGCCGCTTTCCCGGAGTCGCTCCCGAAACCCCGAATACCCATCGGCCGCGAGTACCGCGCGGAGCGGGTCCGAGCCTGACCCGGGCACCGGGATCAGCGTCCCCGGTGTTCGCCGAAGACCGTGCGGAGCGCGTCGCTGATCTCCCCGACGGTGGCCAGCGCGGAAACGGCGCCCAGGATGGCGGGCATCAGGTTTCCTTCGCCCGCGGCGACCCGGCTGACCTCGGCGAGAGCGCGTTCCGCTTCCGACGCGTCGCGCCTCGCGCGCACCGCCCGCACGCGCCCGATCTGCAAGGCCTCGGTTTCGGGATCGAGTTCGAACGGCTCCACCCGGCTTTCCTGTTCCTCGTGACGGAACCGGTTCACCCCCACGACGACTTCATCGCCGGCCTCCACATCCTGCTGGTAGGCGTAGGCGGCCTCCTGGATGCGGGCCTGCACGAAGCCTGCCCGGATGGCCTCCACGGCGCCGCCGAGCCGGTCCACCTGCTCGATCCACTCCACTGCTTCCGCCTCGATCTGGTCGGTCAGCGTCTCGATGGCCCACGAACCTCCCAGCGGGTCGGCCGTTGCCGCCACTCCGCTCTCGAAGGCGATCACCTGCTGCGTGCGGAGCGCCAGTTCGGCCGTCTCCTCGGTCGGGAGCCCGAGCGCCTCGTCGAGCGCGTTGGTGTGGAGCGACTGCGTGCCGCCCATGACCGCGGCGAACGCCTCCAGGGTGGTGCGGACCACGTTCACCTGGGGTTCGAGGGCGGTGAGGGTGGAGCCCGCCGTCTGGGTGTGGAACCGCAGCATCTGGGCCCTGGGGCTCTCGGAGCCGAACCGATCCCGCAGCAGCTTCGCCCAGAGCCGGCGCGCCGCGCGGAACTTGGCGACCTCCTCGAGAAAGTCCCGGTGGGCGTTGAAGAAGAAGGAGACGCGGGTCGCCACCTCGTCCACCGCCAGCCCCCGCCCGACCGTCCACTCGACGTAGGCGAGGCCGTTCGCCAGCGTGAATCCCACCTCCTGGGCCGCGGTGCAACCCGCCTCGCGCATGTGGTAGCCGCTGACGCTCACCGGCTGGAACCGAGGCAACTCGCGCCGGCACCACTCGATGAGGTCGGTGGCGAGCCGCATGGAGGGCTCGGGCGGATAGATCCAGGTGCCCCGCGCGGCGTACTCCTTCAGGATGTCGTTCTGGACCGTGCCCGCGACCTTCTCCGGCGCGACCCCCTGGCCGCGGGCCGCCGCCACGTAGAGGGCCACCAGGATCGGCGCCGTGGCGTTGATCGTCATGGAGGTGGAGACCCCGTCGAGGGCGATGCCGCGGAACAGCGTTTCCATGTCTTCCAGGGAATCGATGGCGACCCCGACCCGGCCCACTTCGCCGGCGGCCAGCGCGTGGTCCGAGTCGTAGCCGATCTGCGTCGGAAGGTCGAAGGCGACGGAAAGACCCGTCTGTCCGCTCTCCAGCAGACGCCGGTAGCGGCGGTTGGACTCGGCGGCGGTGGCGTAGCCCGCGTACTGCCGCATGGTCCAGAGCCGCTCCCGATAGCCGGCGGCCCGGATGCCCCGGGTGAACGGCGCTTCGCCCGGCGGACCGGCCCGGGCGTCGGCGTCCGGCGCGTCCGCCGGCAGGTAGACGGGCTTGAGGGTGCGGCGTGAGCGCCCGTTCCGCGAAGTCACCGAGCCGGATCTGACTCCGGGGCGCAGGCGAACTCGCAGACCAGCACCTGGTTGCCCCAGATTTCCGAACGCGACTGGTCGAGGGGACAGAGCTGGATGAGTTCCTCCTCGAAGAAGAGCGGACACTCCTCGGTGAGCGTCGGACGAAGGTCCTCGGGCCGGGCGATGGTCATTTCCAACCGGCGGTTCACCGGGGTCCAGCCTTCCGCCTCACCCACCGCTTTCAGGTCCCGGAGGAGCTGTTCGATCTGCCGGCGGGCCGTAGACAGGGGAACCTCGCGTTCCTGGACCCCGGCGAGGATGTCGCGGGCCCGCTCGCGCAGTTCGCTGACCGTAGCCGGCGCGGACTCGGTCTGGTCTTCGGCGGTCAGGCCGGCCGCCGCGAGCACGAGGGCCGATCCGAGAGCGCCGGCGGTCACGGCGCGCAGGGGGTTCATGCTCCCGGGCCCAATTTCTGCTGCGGCTGCGAGGATGGCGGGTTCCACAGACCCTCGTCCCCGATCCGCGCGGCGAGCCAGGAGCGCAGCGGGACGTCTTCCGGTTGCGGCTGATACCAGCCGACCTCCGTCAGGCCGTCCCCGAGGAGCTGCCGGAGCACCGGATCACAGCGTTCGAGCAGCGCCGCCGGCATGGCCGTGTAGTCCAGCGCACGCAGCCAGCGGTAGCTGTAGCCGAAGAAGAGCGCCTTGCGCACCACGTCGGAGGTGTTCTGCCCGTGACGATGCCAGAGTCGCCGATCGAAGATCACCGCGTCCCCGGGGGAGGCTTCGAGCAGGAGCCGGCCGTCCCAGTCCGGGTCGTCGCACTCGGGAGGGGGGGCGTCCAGCCGGTGGCTCCCCGGAATCACTTCCATCGCGCCGCGGTTCGGCCCGTGGGTATCGGTGAGCCAGTACCCGACCTTGACCGACAGCCGGGGCGCGGGGCGTTCCAACTCGAGGACCGGACGGCCGCTGTCCTGGTGCCAGACCGGCGCGCGGCACTGCTGGCCGCCCCAGGTCTCGGGCGGGTACACCACGAGATGCGAGATGTAGAGCTGGATGTTCCAGCCGAGGATGTCCCAGACCTTCGGGAACGTCCGGTGCCAGGCGACAAGTGCGAGGAAGGCCGGGTCGAAGCGGATGACCGAAAAGCGCGACATCATGTCCCCGGGAGCCAGGTCGAGGCGACGCCGCTCGCGTTCGTCGAGGCCGTCCACCGCTTCAAGGAGACGGATCAGGGTCCCGGGGTCCAGCGCCTCGGGAACGACGAGATAGCCGTCGCGCTGGAAGGCCGCCAATTCGCGCGGCGTGAGGACGTGCAGCAAATGCGCCTCGGTGAGGGCCTCGAAGGACCGCCCGTCCATAGGGAAGTGGATCGTGGACTCGGCCGTTTCGACCGGAGGAGCGACGAGTTTTCCCACAGTTTTCGAGGGACTCCGGGTACGAAGGAACGCCGGAGATTCCCGGCCGTTAGTATTGTCCAAGTGACCCGCAGGCGTCTTTATCTGTTCTTCGTCTTCGCCTGGGCGGCGTTCCTGGCGCTGGGCGCCAGCATCTATCTCGGCCCCTACTTCGCGGCATGGCAGATTCGCGAGGCGGTCGCCGCCGGGGACGCGGAGACCCTCCACGACTTCGTGGACTTCGAAGCGGTTCGCGACAATCTGAAGAGCGAGTTGCGCCGCACGGTGGGGGCGTCCCGGCGAGCCCAGAATCGGGAGAACGCCGCTTCGGGAGACGGAGGAGCCGAGGCCGCCGAGCCGACGCCCGATCTGGGGACTCAACTCGCGGTGGCGGTCGGCGAGGCGATGATCGACCAGTTCGCGACCCCCGAGGGAGTGGACCGGGCTCTCCGTGACGGCCCGACGGTCGCCAAGGGTTGGTCCGCCTTCCTGGACCTCGGCGGTGAGTCCGGCGAGGCGGTGGAAGGAGCCGGCGGGGTGTCGGTGAGCGCCGAGTACGAAGGGTGGAACGACTTCGCCGTGCGCCTCGGCGTGGAGCGGGACCCACCCGACGAGGATCCCCTCTGGGCCGACATCCTGTTCGAGCGGCGGGGCATCTGGGCCTGGCGCGTGACCGGCGCGCGGGTGAGCCCGGACGCCATCCCGCTGCTCACGCGTTAACGCACTAGCTGCTCAGCCGGGCGTTCGCTTCCTCGAGCGTCGGGATTCCCTCGGTCCCGGGGGATTCGATGCTGATCGCCGCCGCCGCGGCCGCCAGCCGGGCAGCGCGTTCCGCGGGCATCGCGCTCCACAATCCGATGAAGAGGGCGGCGGCAAAGACATCCCCCGCGCCGGTGGGGTCCACTTCGGCGCCCGGGCTGGGTGGAATCTCGACAGCCGGGAATCTCGAACGACGGAGCACGGCCCCGTGGCGTCCTCGGGTCACGGCGACAAGGGGGGCATCAAGTCCTCCGCCTTCGGGGAATTCCGTCTCGGAGAGCGACAGGAAGTCAAGGCCGGCCAGTCTTCCGAGCGCCAGGGCTGACCAGTGGGTCGAAACACGGCCCGCGGCGTCCCAGCGCCGGATCAGGCCCTGGGGCGCCGCTCCCGCGAGAGCGCCCCGGCCCCGCGGCCGGGGCAGCGCATCCCTGCCTCCGAGTTCGTCGGCGACCGGGGCGTACAGCACCGCGGATCCGGGAGGAAGCTCGGTCACGGCCCGGCGGATTCCCGACTCCGGAATGACCGCGGCGCGACTCAGGATGGTTTGCTCCCGCGACCCGTCCGACCGATAGCGGTTTCGGAAGCGGGTGCGGTCCCGCGAGCGGACCCGGTTTACCGCGATTCCGGCCAGCGCATCGAGATACGGAAACGCCGCATCCACGGCGGTGAGGATCGCGGCCGGGACGCCGAAGCGGTGGGCGACGAGTCCCGCGAAGGCGGCCGCGCCGCCGAGCCGCGGTCCGCCGGGGGTCCGATCTTCGGTCAGGTGCCCCACTACGAGCAGCCGGGGCGGGCGATCCCGGGCTCCCCTAGAATCGAAAGCGCCTGTCGCGGTTGCCGGCGCATACTCCCCGGCTGCTGATCGGCACCCATGCTCGTCTGGACTTCGCTCATCGCCCGTGACAAGCGGCGTTCGCTGCTCTCGCTCTCCGGCACCGTCCTGGGCGCGCTGTTTTTCGTTCACCTCGGGAATTTCTATGGTTGGACGCTGCCGTGGCTGATCGGTGGCGTCGTGGTGGCCCTGTTCCTCATTCGCTCGGCGGGCGCGACCGCCTGGTTCCTCAGCCGGCACCCCTTCTCGGTCTGTGACCTTGGTCTCAGCGAGGCCGCCGTGCCGGGAGGAGTGATCCACTGCGCGGTCCGCATCGTGACAAGGCGGCCGGTCGAGATCAAGGAGGCGCGGATCACCCTGACGGCGGAGCGCCGTGACGCGCAGGGGACGAACCGTGAAGTGTTCTCCGAGGATCACGAACTCTGCCGGAACGAGTCCGTTCCGCGAGCGGGCCGCTGGGAAACGGCGTCGCAGCTCCCGATCCCCGAGGATGCGCGTTTTTCCTATCGCTCCTTCGAGGGTCGCTTCCGCTGGTTGGTGCGCGCTCGCATCGAAACGGGCGACGACACCGTCGCCGAGGAGGGAATCGAGGTGCTCATCGCCCCGGCGGAGTAGCCGCCCGGAGGCAATGCCAGGGGGCAGGCCCCGGGCGCTCAGGCCGCTAGAGCCGAACCTGGACCACGAGAGCCTCGTAACCGTGGCCCCTGAGGGCCCGGGCGGCCAGCTCGGCGTCCGACCGTTTCAGGAAACGCCCGACACGGACCCGGTGAACCCCGTCACCCGCGGTCACCTCGACGCCTGAATACCCGTCGTCGCGGAGCTTCCGGGAGAACTCCTCGGCCGTCTGGCGGCGGCCAAAAGCCGCGACCTGTACGGTGAAGGGGATCCGCGGGGGAATGTTCGTCACCGTCAGCCTCACCTGCGCCACCCCCTCCCGGACCATGCCGAGACGGCGCGCCGCCTCGTGGGAGAGATCGATCACCCGGGGGTGGACGAAGGGGCCGCGGTCGTTGATCCGGACCTGGACGGTGGCGCCCGTCGCCAGGTTCGTGACCTCCACGATGGTGCCGAAGGGCAGGGTGCGGTGGGCGGCGGTCAGCGCGCCGGGGTCCATCGGCTCGCCGCTCGCGGTGGGCCGGCCCCGCTCCTCGATGCCGTACCAGGATGCTTCACCGACCGTGGCAAGGTCCGGTGGCGTTGCCGCCGGCCGGTTGGTGCTGGCGCACCCGCCAGCGAGCATTGCGAGGATCGCGAGCAATCCGGGCCGCACCCATCGCGCCGGATCCTGCGTTCTGAAGTCCGGAAGTCTCATCGCTTGTAACGCCTCGTGTTGGGGTCAACACCCCGCGGAATGGACAGCGACTGCCACTCGGGGGTGAAGGCCTTGGCCAACAGAACGATCTGGCCCGTGTGATAGGCGAGGTGGAGCACCTGCCGCTCGATGGCCTCCTGCACCAGAAACGCCTCTCCCCGGATCCGGATCGTGCGGTCGAGGTCCGCGGGGCCGAGTTTGGCCAGGTTCCGTTCGAGCAGCGCAAACGCCTCCCGCCACTCGGCCAGCAACTCGTCCCGCGGGATCCGGTCGCAGGGGTCGAACTCAGATTCGCGATTCCGGTCGGGCTTTTCGCCGTCCGTGGTCAGGAACTCCGTCCAACGTGACCGGATGTTCCCGGCCAGGTGCCGCATCAGGATGGCGATCGAGTTGCTGCCTTCCGACAGCCGGCGATGGAGCGCCGCGTGATCCGGCGTCTGCCCGATCGCCGCCTCGGCCAACCGGCGTAACCGTCCGAACTCGAAGCGCGTGTTCTCCAGATACACCTCTCCCGCCGGCCGGTGCGAGGCCGATACGGGGCCGTTCGGGCGGTCGGTCATGGGAGAGAGATGTCTTCAAGCCGTGGAAGCGGGTCGCCGGCGCGGACCTCGGTCCGCCGGGGATGCTGGACCCGAGAGCGAAACCCTCGGGTTCCGTCGTTCGGGAAGCCTGTCCGTCACCGGATCGCGGCAGAGCCGCGTGGGAAAGGCAGGCAGGAAGGATAGACGGCGCCGGAGCTGAAATCCGGAACCTTCGTACGATGCTTGAAGGCGAGTATAGCAAATGCCCTCTATTCATGCCAATCCGAGCTCCACCACCCGTCAACCGAGAGCCCGCGCACAGTTGGATTTCGGCTAGCATTTGCGGCCCATGAGGCCTGTTCCCCCGCTGTCGCGACGGCGGTTTCTCGGCGCCGTTCCCGTTGCGGCCGGAGCGAGCGCGCTCGCTCTCGAGCGCGCCGCCGGGCAGGGCGGGGGCGCCGTCTTCGGAAAGAGCGGCCTGCGGATTCTGAGCGAGCGACCGGTGAACGCCGAGACCCTGGTTGCCGACCTCGATCCCCGCTACACGCCCAACGACAAGCACTTCGTCCGGAACAACGGCGGCGTGCCGGAGCGGGCGCTCTCCGGAAGCCTCGAGGGCTGGTCGCTCCGCGTCGACGGCGAGGTGGGAAACACCCTGAATCTCTCGCTTGACGATCTCAAGGCGCGCTTCGAGAACGTGACCCGGGCCCTCGTCCTCGAATGTGCGGGAAACGGGAGAGCGGCCTTCCAGCCGGGAGCTTCGGGCAACCAGTGGTGGCTCGGTGCGGTCGGCTGCGCGCGCTACACCGGCGTCCGCCTCCGCGACGTGCTGGATGCGGCCGGCGTGCTCGACACTGCCGTCTACGTGGCGTACTACGGCGAGGATCCGCACCTCAGCGGGAATCCCGAGGACATCGCGATTTCCCGGGGCGTCCCGCTGTCCAAGGCCCTGGACGAGTCCACTCTCCTCGCCTGGGACATGAACGGCGAACCCCTGCCTCCGCACCACGGCTTTCCGCTTCGGATCGTCGCCCCGGGGTTTCCCGCCTCGGCGAGCGGGAAGTGGCTCAGCCGCCTCTGGGTCCGGGACCAGGTCCACGACGGCCCCAAGATGATGGGCTACTCCTACCGGGTGCCGCGATATCCGGTCGCGCCCGGAACCGACGTGCCCGAAGAGGACATGGAGATCATCGGCCCCATGCCGGTGAAGTCCATCATCACCCGTCCCGAGACGGGCGTCCGCCATGTCGGCGGTGGCCCGCTCGCGGTCCGGGGCTGGGCGTGGGCCGGCGACGGGCCGGTGAACGCGATGCACCTGAGCGCTGACTTCGGGGCCACCTGGCTCCCGTGTCAGCTCGAGGAACCCGAGAACCCGTTCGCGTGGCAGCGCTTCGAAGGCTCCGTGGCCTTCGACATTCCCGGTCACTACGAGCTCTGGGCGCGCGCCACGGACCACCGGGGACGCCAGCAGCCCATGGTGGTTCCCGGCTGGAACCCAAGGGGTTACCTGAACAATGCGATGCACCGGATCGCGGTCACGGTTCTGTGAGATGAAACGTCTGCTCCTTGGTGCGGCTATCGCGCTGGTGCCGGTGGCCGCAACGGCGGGCGCGGAGGAACGCGGCATCCCTTCGCTCATCGCCTCGCAGGAGGAGGACGGCCGGGCCCTCATCGACGAGAACTGCCTCTACTGCCACGACGACAGTTACATCAGAGCGTTGAACCTCCCCCGTGAGGAGTGGGAAGGGGTGCTCGACATGATGATCGGGATGGGCATGCCGCCGCTCGAGTCGGAAGTGCAGGAGAAGATCCTGGACTACCTCGAGGAGGAGCACGGCCCCCGGGAGAGTTCCCCGTCGTCCGGATCGGGGGCGTCAGCGCACGCCGAAACGGGGGACCTCCCCTGGGCCTTTCCGCGCTACCGCCCGAACCCCCTGTACTGGCGCGAGCCTTAGCCCGGAGCGCCGGCTTGGAACGCCGGCTTCAGCCGGCACAGCCCGCCGAAGGCGGGCGGCGGGACGGACCTCACGTGCCCGGATGGCTGGGCTGTCCGCGCCCATGCGCCCGGGTTAGCGACGAACCGCCCCGCGGCCCTGCGGGCCGCTATGCCGGCTGAAGCCGGCGTTCCAAGCCGTTCTGCCGTCTTTCTCCCGGCAGTCCCGCTACCTCAGCGGGATGTCGGTGAACTCGTGCTCGTAGATCGCCTCGCGGATTTCCTCGGGACTCGCGCCGTCATCGTGCATTTCCTTGGCCAGGAGGACCTCCTGGAGACAGGTGCTTCAAGTGGCGGCGTGGTTGTCCACGTAGCAGTCGAGCAGGCTTCCATGATCTTCGGACGCGCCGTGGCAGCCGCA
The DNA here is from genome assembly GCA_009840635.1 of Acidobacteriota bacterium. Lineage (GTDB taxonomy): Bacteria > Acidobacteriota > Vicinamibacteria > Marinacidobacterales > Marinacidobacteraceae > Marinacidobacterium > Marinacidobacterium portitor. Next base: position 74,596 of record VXNL01000082.1, read on the forward strand.
AAGGCACGGCAGCTGGACGAGCACTTCGGGGATCTCCTTGGCGATGGCGTACGTCGTCTGCAGCGTCTCGTTCTCGTAGGTGTTGGGAGGAAGCGTTACCGGGAAGGGACGCGCCTCCTCCACCGAGTCGTAGTAGGGAAACGGCTTGGCCGCCTGGTTTCCCAGGTCGTACGCGGCAGCCGACAGGTCTGAAGCCGGCTGCAGGCCGCTCTCCACCGTCGTATCCTCGAAGGTGGCGACGAAGAAGACGGCGGCCCCCGCCACCAGCAGGCCGACCGCGAGGATCGGTGCGGCGCCCCACCCCTTCCGGGTGGCGGCGGGCTTGGCGGTTGTCGCGGGAGCCGCGGGTTTTCCGGCTCGGGAGGGTGGTGTTCGGCGCTTCTTCATGACAGGGCCGTATCGTAACCCCCCCATGGGTCGTGTCTGGCTCTCCGGCGCCGCGGTCTTCCTCGCGGCGGCGCTCCTGTTCGTGGTGCAGCCGCTCGCCGCGCGCAGCCTGCTTCCCTGGTACGGCGGGGCCCCGATGGTGTGGGCCGTCGCGCTCTTCTTTTTCCAGGCGGTGCTGCTCGGGGGATACCTCTATGCGCACCTGCTGGTGACGCGCCATGCCCCGCGCGTCCAGTTGGCGGTCCACGGCGGCCTCCTCGCCCTCGCCGCGCTGGCCAGCCTGCCGCCGCTCCCCGGAACCGGCTGGACGCCGGAGGGTGGCGAGGCGCCCGCCGGGTGGATCCTTCTCACGCTCCTGGTCACCCTTGGTCCGGCCTTCTTCGCCCTTGCGGCCACGACGCCGCTGGTGTCGGCGTGGGTGGCGCGCGCGGGCCCCTCAGCGGCCGACGATCCGGCGGCGACCGGCGTCTACCGGCTGTATGCCCTCTCGAATGCCGGGTCGCTGATCGGCCTGGCCCTCTATCCGCTGCTGCTCGAACCCCTCCTCGGGCTGGGCGCCCAGGGACGGCTGTGGTCAGTGGGGTTCGTCCTCTTCGCCGCGTTGACTTTCCTGGCGGGCGTCGCTTCCGTCCGGGCCGGAACCGGCGATGCGGACCGCACCGCCCCGCCGGTCCGGGCAGGGCTCGCCGGCTTCCATGTTGCGGCCTTCCTGCTGGCCGCGGTCGGCTCGCTGGCGCTGGTGGCGGTCACGACCCACCTCACCCGCGACGTGGCGGCGGTCCCGTTCCTCTGGATCGCCCCACTCGCCCTCTATCTGCTCACGTTCATCCTCGCGTTCCGCGGCGGAGATCCGTATCCGCGGCGGCTGCTCGTGCCGCTGCTGCTCGTGTCGGTGGCGGCGTGCTTCTACGTCTGGTTCCAGGACATCACCTACGGCCTCGAGCGCGCCCTGCTCGCCCACGCGGCGGCGGCGCTCGGGTTCCTGTTCACCGGCTGCTGGATTACCCATGGGGAAATCGTCCGGCGGAAGCCCGCGCCGTCCCGCCTCACCGGTTTCTACCTGTCCATGACGGCCGGAGGCGCTCTCGGAGGACTCGTCGCGTCCATCGGCAGTCCGCTGCTGTTCCCGAACGTCTGGGAGTATCCGCTCGCGCTGGTGCTCGCCGTGGTGGTCGCCTTCAACGTCGCGCCCCGGGTCACGCTCCGATCGTTCGCCCGGAAGGCCATCCCCGCGGCCACCCTCGGGATCGCCATCGCCATCAGCGCGCTCGAACACCGCCGTCCGCTGACCGCCACCCGGAACTTCTTCGGAGTCGTGCGCGTCATGGAGGCCTACCCGGGTACGCCGGAGTGGCGGCGCGACATGTGGCACGGCGGTATCGCGCACGGGTCCCAGTGGTTCGCTCCCGGGCGCCGTCGCGAGCCCACCCTCTACTACTACGAGGGGACGGGTATCGAGGCGGTGTTGAACCGGCACCCCAACCGCCGGTTGGTGCGGCCCCTGCGGGTCGCCGTCGTCGGGCTCGGGACCGGGTCCATCGTCGTCCACGGGCGGCGCGGAGACCTGTTCCGCTTCTACGAGCTCGACCCCCAGGTGGTGCGGGCGGCGCGGGAGTACTTCACCTTCCTCGACGATGCGCCGGCGGAGGTGGAGGTCGTGCTCGGTGACGGCCGGCTGAGCCTGCTACGGGAGGAAAGCGCCGGCGAGGAGGAGTTCGACGTGATCGTGCTCGACGCCTTCGCCGGCGACGCCATCCCGGTCCACCTGCTCACCGCCGAGGCGTTCGATCTCTACCGGAGCCGGCTCGCCCCGAACGGCACGATCGCGGTCCACATCTCGAACCGCCATGTGGACCTCGCCCCGGTGATCCGCGCCCAGGGCCTCCGGCTGGATCTGCTGTCGCTGCTCACTGTGAGTGATCCGGATCCTGATCTCTTCCACTACACCGCGACCTGGGTGGTGCTGAGCCTGAACACCGACCTCATCACGGACCCGAGCCTGCTCGGGAGGGCGGAGCCCTGGACGGGGGAAGCCGCCGATCCGGGCGACCGGTTCCTTTGGACGGACGACCATTCCAACCTGCTGGACGTCCTGCGTTGATCCATGGAACCCCCGAGCTGCCGACAACGTTGGGCAAAACAACTTACGATTCCCGGTTCTCAAGATCATGGGAGGTCCCGGATGACCCGACTGAACCCTCTTTGCGCGCCCGCGAAACGTCCGCTCCGGATCGCCGGCATCCTGGCGGTCGCGTTGCTGTTCACCGTGCCGCTCGCGGCGCAGAACCGCGACATGCCCGAAGGCGAATGGCGCTACCAGAGCGGCGACGCCTGGGGCACCCGCTCGTCACCGCTGAACGATGTCGATGCCGAGAACTTCGGCGACCTGGAGGTCGCCTGGATGTGGCGGGGCGACAACTACGGGCCGAAGCCCAGCTTCCTGTCCAAGTCCACCCCGAGTTACATCAACGGGAGGCTCTACACCGTGGTCGGCTACCGCCGGACCGTGGTCTCCATCGATCCCGCCACCGGCGAGACGCTTTGGACCTACGCGGAGCCGGACACCCGGCGCTTTGAGGAGTCCATGCGCTCGAGCTACGGCAAGGGTGTCGCGTACGCCGAGATCGATGGGCGCCTCGTCATTTACGTGGTCTCCCCGGCGTTCTTCCTGCACGCGTTCGACGGCGAGACCGGCGAGCACATCGAGGACTGGGGAGAGCCGGTGGACATCCCCGGATTCCCGAAGACCGGCGTCGTGGACCTTCTCGCCCACTTCGGCTACAACTACGACCCCTACGAGGGGTTGGCCCCCACCGTCGGGTACATCACGAATTCCTCGCCCCCGATCGTGGTGAACGGGACCATCGTGGTGGGGAACTCTGCCGCGCAGGGATACCACCAGACCCGCATCGAGAACGTTCCCGGCGACATCCTCGCGTTCGACGCGCGCACCGGCGACTTCAAGTGGAAGTTCAACGTGACCCCGCGCTCCGAGGATGACTTCGCTGCCAGCACCTGGGAGAACGACGCCTGGAAGTGGACCGGCGACGTCTCCTCGTGGGCTCCGCTGTCGGCCGACCTCGAACGGGACATCGTGTACATCCCGACGAACGCGCCGACGATCGACTTCTACGGCGGGTTCCGGCCGGGAGACAACCTGTTCGGGACCAGCGTGATCGCGCTCAATGCCCAGACCGGGGAGCGGGTCTGGCACTTCCAGACCACCCACCACCCCATCTGGAACCACGATCTCCCGAATGTCCCGATCCTGGCTGACGTCGAGGTCAATGGCGAGAAGGTGCCGATGGCAATCCAGACCACCAAACAGGGGTACACCTTCGCCTTCAACCGGGAGACCGGCGAGCCGGTGTGGCCCATCGAAGAGGTCGAGGTTCCGCAGTCCATCGTGCCGGGCGAGAAGCTGTCGCCCACCCAGCCGGTCCCGACGAGGCCCGCACCGGTCGAGATGCTCGACCTCAGCGAGGACAACCTGATCGACTACACGCCGGAACTGAGGCAAAAGGCCATCGAGATCGTCTCCGAGTACACGGTGGGCGGCCCCTACATGCCACCCATTCCCAAGGGATACAACGAGAACAAGGGGTGGATCGCCTGCGGCGTCCACTCTGCGGTCAACATCACCCACCCGGCGGCCCTCGACCCCGGGACCGGAATCCTCTACCAGTCGTCGGGCCCCAACTGCTCGGGGCGCATCGTGCAGCCGGGGATGGATGCCGACCAGCCCGAGCACGACTGCACTTCGCCGAGCGGCAAGTGCACCACCATCGGCGAAACGATCTCCGATTGGGTCAACTACCGGGCGATCGGAATCCCGGGACCGGACGGGCTGCCGATCTACAAGCCGCCCTACAGCCGGGTGACCGCGATCGACATGAACACCGGAGAACACCTCTGGTGGATCCCGATCGGCGAGCCGAACGACCGGATCAAGAACCATCCCGCTCTCGAGGGCGTGGATCTGTCGAACGTCGGTGGCCAGGGCCGGGCGATCCTGATGGTCAGCGGGGACCTGCTCCTCACGAACGAAGGGATGGGGGGGCCGCGGGTCCTGAACGCCCACGACAAGATGACCGGCGAGAAGGTCGGCAGCGTCGAGCTTCCGGCGACGGCCATGTACGGCATGATGACCTACAAGCACGAGGGACGGCAGTTCATCCTGGTCCAGACGGGCCAGCGGGGCCGTGTGCCGGAGTCCTACGTTGCGCTCGCGCTGCCGGAGGCGGACGGGAACTGACCGCCGCCGGTGAATCGGGGGCGGACGCGCTTTCCGCCCCCGGGGCCGTCCTCTCCGGAACGTGAATCCCGGGGCGGATTCTCGTCACGCCGGGCCCCCGCCGCCGGCCGCGATCGTCGAGGTCCGGCTGGACGATGAAGTCACGATCCCGGTACGGCGGTACGGGAATCCGAATGGACCGCGGCTGCTGCTGAGCCACGGCAACGGGCTCGCGATCGACCTCTACTACCCGTTCTGGTCGCTCTTCCTCGATGACTTCGATGTCGTCGTGTTCGACCTGCGGAATCACGGCGAAAACCCGCCCGGGGCTATCGCGCGGCACACCGTCCCGACCTTCTGCCGCGACCTCGAGGCCGTTGGACAGGCCGTGGACAGAGCTTTCGGGATGCGACCGCGGGCCGGCGTCTTCCACTCGGTTTCCTGCCTGGCGGCCCTCCTGTCGCCTTCCCTGGAAGCCTCGTATGCGGCCCTGGTTCTTTTTGAACCGGCGCTCTCTCAGGGGGCAGGCGCCGCGCGGGCCTCGCGCCTGGCGTGCCGGCAGGCGGCCGTGCGAACCCGGAACCGCGCCTTCCGGTTTCAGAGCCCGGAGGAGTTCGTCGAACTTATGGCGGCTCAGCCGGCAATGGCGCGCCTTGGTCCGAAGGCACTGCGGCTGATGGCGCGGACGACGCTCCGGAAAACGGCGGAAGGAGGCTGGGAACTCCGGTGCCCACCCGAGTACGAGGCCCGGATCCTCGCTTCGATACCCGATTTCGCACCGCTGGTGGCCCCGGATTCCCTGCCCCTGCCGGTCCGCGTGGTTGGCGCCGACCCCAGTCTCCCTCACTACTTCGTCCCGCCATGCGACCTGACCGGGGTGGCGTCGGTGGACTTTCGGACCGTGGCGGAGACGACCCACCTGGCCCAGCTCGAAGCGCCCGAGGAATGCGCCCGGTTGACGGTGGAGTTTCTCGACCGGAGCGGCTTCAGTTCGGGCTGACGTGGCGGTCGGAACCGGCGGCCCGGGAAGGCAGCCGGTAGGCCATCGCAGCGGCGAACCGAGGTTCCCCGAGATCCATCAACCACCAGCGATCGGAGGGCGCGTGCGGGAAGCGGAACACCGAGGACCGGGCGCCGCCGAGCAATGCCGCGGGAACCTCGAAGCGCGAGGGGTTCAACGAGAAACCCGTTCCGAGGGCCTTGATCAGCGCCTCCTTCAGGCTCCAGAGCCGGTAGAACAGATCCGTCTTCCGGTATCCCTTGGCCGCCGTGAGGGCGCGCTGCTCGGCCGGACCGTAGACGCTGCTGCCGATGCCGTCGAAGTTCCGGTCGGGAGCGCGTTCCTCCAGATCCACTCCCAACCCTTCGTGTTCCGCGAATCCGATCAGGCCGTTCGATCCGCTGTGGCTAACGTTGAAGCTCACGGCTGAGCGCGTCCCGTTCACCTTCGCGAAGGGTTTGCCGTGCTCGAGGTAGCCGAAGGAGAGTTCGTCGTTCGTGCAGCCGAGCCGCTCGGCGAGGTTGATCCGAAGCGCCGCGCGGCAGAGCGAAAACCGTCGCCCGGCGCCCTTCACCACGAAACGGTCCCAGCGGCGCCGTTCGTCGTCATCGAGGAGGGAAAGGGCCCGCTTCTCCCGGCCCTCATCGGGACGGAGGTCCACGTGGAGGACGAGCGCGCCCTCGCCTTCGTGCCAGGGGCTCCACCACGGGTCGCGGTGGGTCGTCATAGGGAAACGGCGTCCTCCGGCGCCAGCGTCACTTCCCGCAGGTAAGCGCCGATTCCCCGGCTGGGATCCCACTGCCGCGGGTAGCCGAGCGAAACCTCTTGAAACGGCACGCCGTCGAGCCACTCGGTCTTTCGGATGTGGAGGTGCCCGTACACCACTGCGCAGGCGCCGAAGCGCCGGTGCCACCCGCGCGTCCGCCGGGTCCCGCACCAGGGGGTGAAGCGGGGGACGCGCGGCAGCACCGCATGTTCCTCTTCCAGCGGGAAGTGGTTGATCAACACCTTGGGGACATCCGGCGGGCACGCAGCGAGCCGCGCGGCAGCTGACTCGCACCGCGCCATGCACCACGATTCCCGGTCCGGGAACGGGTCGGGGTGGAGGAGGTATTCGTCCGAGCAGACCGCCCCGGTTTCGCGCGCCCAGCGCACGACCTGGTCGCGCCGAACGTGCGGCGGGCGAAAGCTGTAGTCGTAGAGCAGGAACAGCGGTGCGATGAGGATTCTTCCCTCCTGGTGTTCGACGACCGGATAGGGATCTTCGGGGGTCAGGGCGCCGCGGGAGCGCGCAATGGCGACGAGCCGCTCGTACAGCGCGACGCCCCGGAATGCCGGGTCCCTGCCGGGGACGGTCCAGAGCTCGTGATTGCCCGGCGTCCAGACCACGCGGCGGAACTTGGGAGTGAGCGCGCCTAGCAGCCAGTCGAGCCCCTGCTCGCCGTCGGTCAGGTCTCCGGCCAGGATCAGCCAGTCGTCGGGATGCGCCGGGAAGTCGTCCAGTGCCTCCCGGTTCCGCGGGTGCGAGATGTGGAGATCCGAAAGCGCCCACAGCCGCACCGGGCTATCCCCGGGCACGGTGGTTGGGCGACATGCGTGTTCGGGGCGGAGTGTAGGTCGTTCGAGCGTGCCCCCCGGCAGCCCTCCGACTCGAGGCCCGCGGGATGGGTTGGTGGAAGCTCGGTTCGCCGTACACTCTGTTTTCACGATGTGGGGATGCTTGGCGCTCGGTATTTCCGCCGGCCGGCGGTGATGCGGCGTTTCCTGTTCGTTCCGATCCTCCTGGCGTCGTTCGCCGTCGTCGCGCTCCTGGTGGCGCTGGGTCCGGAGCCCGAGGCCCAGGAGTTCGAGCCCGCGCTCACCGAGGTTCAGGTCCAGAGCGTGCGACTCGACACGCAGCGGGTCACGGTCACGGTGGACGGCACGGCGCGGCCCGCCCGGCGTACCGCGGTCGCCGCTCAGGTGGCCGGCGAGATCGTCTGGGCCGCGACTTCCCTCCGGGCCGGAACACGGGTGGAGCAGGAGTCACCGCTGTTCCGGATACGGCAGACCCGCTACACGCAGGCAGCGGCGGAAGCGCGGAGCCGGCTTGCGGAGGCTGAACTGCGCCTGCTCCGGGAGCAGGCGGCTGCGGAAATGGCCCGAACCGAGTGGGAACGCACCGGAGCGGAGCCGGATCCGCTGGCGCTCGGCGTGCCGCAGTTGGCGGCTGCGGAGGAGGGCGCCGCCGCCGCCCGGGCGGCCCTCGAAACCGCGGAAACGGATCTTCGGAACACCGAGGTCCAGGCGCCTCACGCGGGCCTGGTCGCTTCCCGTAGCGCCGAGGTCGGCGAGTGGGTGACCCCCGGGCACCGCCTGCTGGAGCTGTTTTCGCTGGATGTGTTCGAAGTCCGGGTTTCGCTACCCGACGCGGCCCTCTCGCTGGTGGACCTCCCGTTCCGGGAAAGCGGCGGGCGGATGCCTCCGGCGCGCGTGACCGCGACCCTCGGGCCCCCGGACGCAGAAGTCCGCTGGACCTGGGAAGGACGGCTCGCCCGGATGGAGGGCGAGATGGACCCGGCCACCCGTTTCATCCCGGCGGTGATTGAGGTTGCGGGGCCCTACCGGACGACGCCGGATGGCAGACCGCCGCTGGTGGCCGGGATGTTCGTGCAGGTCGAGATCGAGGGAAGGGAGTTCCCCGATGTGGCCACCGTCCCGGTGAGCGCGTTCCGCGCCGACGGCACCGTCCTCGTCGTGGACGCCGAGGACCGCATTCGGGTTCGCGAGGTGGACGCCTTCTGGCCGGCCGGCGAAACCGCGGTCCTGGTTCGGTCCGGTCTGGCGGCCGGGGAGCGGCTCGTGGTTTCTCCGCCCTCCATGGTCGCGGAGGGGATGCGGGTGCGGATCGCCGGTTCTCCGGAGGTAGCGGCCCCCTCGGGAGGCGGAGCGTCGGGGAGTCCCTGAACGGCACGGGCGGGATGGAAGGAGAACTCCCTGACCAGGAGCGCCGATCCACCGGTGTGATCGCCTGGTTCGTCCGGAACCGGGTCGCCGCGAACCTGATCTTCTTCGGCGTTTCGCTGGCCGGCTACCTGGCCCTCGGCGGCATTCCGCACGAACTCCTTCCGGAGACGTCCTCGCCCGCGGTGGTGGTGCGGGTCGTGGTACCCGGGGCGGAAGCCGAAGTCGTCGAGTCCCGGGTGCTGCTTCCGCTCGAGGAAGCCCTGCGGGGTATCGAGGGCGTGCGGGAGATGAACGGGCTCGCCACGGACGACGCCGGGGGGCTCACGCTCGTACTCGAGGCCGGCGCGGACATTCGCCGGATCGGAGACACGGTTCGCGAACGGGTGAGTTCCCTCACCTCGCTGCCGGCCGAGGCGGAGGACCCGGTGGTCTCCGAGATCGCGCCGTACCGGGAGATCTTCCGGATCGCCGTCCACGGTGCGGTGAGCGAACGCGACCTCCACCGGGCTTCGCGGCTTGTTCACGACGCCGTAGCGGCGGTACCGGGAGTGGCCGCCGTGGAGCGGCTGACGGGCTGGGATCAGGAACTGACCATCGAGGTCCCCGAGCGGAACCTGACGCGGTTCGGGTTGACGTTCGACGGTGTTGCGGCCGCCGTCCGGCTGGGCTCCGCGGACATTCCCGCGGGGACCGCGCGCAGCGGCGCCCATGAGCTCACCCTGCGTACCGAGGGCGCCGCGGCGACCGCCGAGGATTTCGGGCGGATTCCGGTCATTACCGCAGCGGACGGCGGCGTGGTGCGTCTGGCGGACATCGCTGCGGTGACCGACGGTTTCGCGGCGTCGGACCGTGAAGCCTCGATGAACGGCGAGCCGGCGGTGTTCCTGAGTGTGCTGCTGCAGGACGGTGGCCGGCTGGCGGACACCACCGCGGGCGCGCGGGAGGTCATCCGGGCGATCCGGCTCCCGGACGGGATCCGGGTCACCCCCTGGTACTTCGCATCCGAGGATTTCCAGGGCCGTCTGGACCTCATGGTCCGAAACGGGCTGTCCGGTCTCGGACTCATCTTCCTGGTGCTCTTCTTCACGCTCTCGACGCGCCTTGCCGTCTGGACGGCGGCCGGACTGCCGTTCACGTTCTTCGGCGCCTTTTTGTTGATGCCGGGGCTCGGGATCACCGTCAACCTGCTGAGCATGTTCGGATTCATCGTGGCCCTCGGCATCGTGGTGGACGATGCGATCGTGGTGGGCGAAAACGTCCAGCGACGGATGGACCGTGGTGGAGAGAGCCGGGAGGAGTCCGCGATTCGGGGCACCCGGAGGGTGCTCTTCCCGGCGGCCTTCGGGGTGCTGACCACGATGGCCGCCTTTGCTCCGCTGCTCGGAATTCCGGGCGTGTACGGCGAGCTCATCGGCGACGTGCCGCGGATGGTGATTCCGATCCTGGCGTTTTCGCTGATCGAGGCCGCGTGGATCCTGCCGCATCACCTGGCGCACGGCGGCCTGTCCGTGCGTCCGAGCCTCCGGCTGGCGCGGATCCGCGCGGGTGTCCAGTCAGGCTTCGACTGGACCGTGGAGACGGTCTACCGGCCCGCGCTCCGGTGGGCGCTCGACAACCGGCTGGCGACCCTCGCGCTCGGTGTCTTCGCACTGTGTCTCGCGTTCGGGCTCACTGCGGGTGGTTTCGTGCAGGTCGTGACGGGTTCGCCCATGGACAACAACATCGCGTTCGTCCAGGTCAAGCTGCCGGCGGAAGCGACCTCGGACGCCACCCGCGCGGTGGTCGCTTCGCTGAACGCCACCGTGGATGAGGTGCGCGAGGCGGTTCGCGCCGAGTCGGGAGTGGACGTCGAGCGGCACCGGGTGGTCCTCGTGGGGCAGCGGATTCCGATCGGAGTCGGAGCGGCGTTCGGCGGACAGGCTGCGGAGTCGGGCCCGTCCGTCGGCCAGATCATCTGGCGGCTCAGCCCTCAGGAAGACCGCGCGGGAATCCCGACGCGCGCCGTCGCGGACAGGGTCCGGGACCGGATTCGATCGGAGCCGGTGGACGCCAGGGTGTCCGTGATCAGCGATGCGTTCGGTCAGGCGGCGGACGTGTCGTTCCGGATTCGGGGTCCGGACTTCGAAGGCCTCGAGGCAGCCTCCGAGGCCCTCCAGGCGGGACTCCGCGAGGTTCCGGGCGTGACGTCCGTTTCCGACGACTTCGAGGGCGCCGCTCCGGGTCTCGTAGCTCGGGTCCGGCCTGGAGAATCGGGCACCGGAATCACGGCGGGGGCCGTGGGCCGCCAGCTCCGCCAGGCGTTTCATGGGGAGGAGATTGCGCGTCTGCAGCGGGGTCGCGATGAGATTCGGGTGGTGCTGCGCTCTCCGCGCGCCGACTCGGGCGGGGCATTGGGAGTGGCCGAATTGCTCGTGCGCAGCCCCGACGGGCGGGTCAACCCGCTGGGTGAGATCGCCGAGGTCTCCGCCGCCGCCGGACAGTCGGTCATCCGCCGCGTGGACTCGTTGCGGGCGTTCACCGTGCTGGCCAGCGTGGACGGGCGGGTGGCCACTCCGGATGCGGTCATCGCCGCTGCCCGCGATCAGGTGCTGCCCGGGCTCCGCGACCGTTTTCCGGGATACGACTTCAGGGTCGCCGGGATGGCCGGCGAGGCGGAGGAGAGCCAGGAAGCCCTGGCGCGCAGCGGGATGCTGGCCGTGATGCTCATCTTCATCCTGCTCGCGATCCCGCTCGGCTCGTGGACGCAGCCGTTCCTTATCCTGGCGGCGATCCCGTTCGGACTCGCCGGCGCCGTATACGGGCATCTCATCATGGGAATCGATCTCGACTCGATGAGTCTCTTCGGGATGGTTCCGCTCATCGGGATCGTGGTGAACGATGCGCTGGTGATGCTCGACTTCACGAATCGGCGCCGGGCGCGGGGGCTTTCGGCCCGCGAGGCGGCGCTTCAGTCCGGGCCGGCCCGCTTCCGGGCCGTCATCCTCACGTCGCTGACCACCTGCGCCGGCGTGACCCCGTTGTTGGCGGAGCGCAGCTATCAGGCCGCCCTCCTGATTCCCATGGCGGTGTCGCTGGCTTTCGGAGTCGCCTTCGCCACCCTGGTCACGCTGTTCGTGGTGCCCGTTCTCTACAGCCTCGCCAGTGACCTGGCGGCCGTGTTCCCAGGGCGCCGCCAGATTCGCGCGGGTGCGCGTCAATAGAGCGCTGCAGGGCCGGAAGGGGTGGCGTCGAGCAGATGGGTGCCCCGCGGGGCGGCGATTCCCCGAGGGAGGTAGTACCGCTCGGTCAGGTGCGCCCGGATTGCGTCCGTCCGTCCGGGCGGCGCGAGGATCACCACCGAGCCCCCGAGTCCGGCCCCGGTGAGGCGGGCGCCGAGGGCGCCCGCCTCCCGGGCTGCCTCGACGAGTTCGTCGAGCTCCCGGGTGCTCACCCCGTAGTCGCGCCGCAGGCTCTCGTGGGAGGCGTCCAGCGTCTCGCCCAGTGCGGTGGCGTCGCGGCCTTCGAGGTGCTTCGCGGCGGCGGCGGTACGCCCCGCTTCGGAAATGACGTGGCGGAATCGTCCGGCCAGCGGCGCGGGTAGCCGACCCGCCTCGGCCAGAAGCGCGGGCAGGGGGTGGTTGGCGACGAGCGCCGGATAGCTGTCCGCGTGGGGCAGGAACTCCCGGGCGAGGCGTAGCGCCTCCTGCGCCTGCCGGACGCGTTCGTCGAAGGTGGCGCCGGCCGCACCTCCCTTGTCGGCTTGCTGGCCGCTGTAGGCGGCGAGGAAGCGGAAGCGGGAGGAGTCCACCGGAACCGGAGTCCAGCGCGGGCGCTCGAAGGCGATGTGCAGGGCGTGACCTGGGGCGGCCCCCAGGCAGACCGACTGGTCCATGGCTCCGCCCTGGATCGCAACGCCGTGCTCCGCTTCGGCGAGGTCGAGCGCCAGGCGCATCGCGTCCTCGCGCGGAAGCGTCTCGCCGGGCGCGAGGCGGCCGCGAAGCGCGAGCAGGGCAAGCGCGCCCGCGATCACCACCGCCGAAGAAGAGGAAAGACCGGCGGCGACGGGAAGGTCGGAGGCGATCGCCCCGTCGAACCCGGCGCGAGACGCCGGAGTCCAGTGGCCCGCGTCGACTCCGGCCGCGCCGGCCGCCAGATAGCGTCCGAATCCCGCCGCTGGCGGCGTTTCGCCGAGGGTGAAATCGACGTCGTCGAATCCCGGTGCGGTCGTCAGGCACCGCACCCGCTCGTCGCGGCGGGCCGCAAAGGCGAGCGCGACGCCGTGGGACAGAGCGGCCGGCAGGACGGGAAGGGCGCAGTAGTCCACGTGCTCCCCGATGAGGTTCACCCGCCCCGGTGCGAAGGCCACTCCCTCGGGGATGCGGCCAAAACGCTCGCGGAATGCGCGCCTCGCGGCGTCCACCGGAGGCGGCGCCCCTGAGCCGGTGCCGCCCCGGAATTCGATCTGCTTCACCGGGACTCCGCCGCTCATGTCGGAGCCCCTGCCCGTCCTGCTTCACGGCCTGCATCCGGTGTCTCGAGCTCCGGCCGGACGGGGCTTTGCCCGGCGGGTCGCAGCCCGCCTTCCCCCAGGATCAGGTTCTCGGACGAGGTGACCGGGATGCGCGGGCCCGGAACCAGGATGCCGGACAGGTTCAGCGGATCGGCGGCGCCGATGGTCACCCGCACTCCGGGGCCGGCGCCGTTCCGGCCCGCCCGGCGGAGCGGAGCGACCGCCTCGGGCAGCGCGAACTGTTCCCCGGGGAAGGTGGAGACGAACTGGCCGCCCACCACCTCGCCGCGCATCTCCAGCCTCCGCAGGACGAGCTGCAGGTCCCGCCAGCGCGACGGGACCCGTTCCCGCTTGAGGATTTCGCGGAACACCACGCCCCAGCGCCGGAGGAGCTGGCGCGCCACGCCTTCATGGTCTTCCGGTCCTTCCCCGTCCCCGGCGGGCGCTGCGAGGAGCGCCCAGCGGCCCGCCGAATAGCGGGCCTTGCGCCGGCGGTAGCGTCCGTAGGCGCTTCGGCGCCGGGGGTCCATCAGGGCCCGCAGGTTGTCGAAACCGTCCGCGGTGACCCGGCCGCAGGCCGCCAGTTCCCAGAGCGCATCCTCGAGAGCCGCGGGCAGCAGTCCGGAACGCGCCTGGAGTTCGGCAAAGAACTGGGCCCCGCCGCGTTCCAGGAGTCCGAGCACCTTGCCGGCCGCGGAGGAGAGGCCTTCGGGGTCCCCGACTCGTGGTCTCAGCCAGCGGCCGACGTCGCTCCGAAGGAGCAGACCGATCGGCGCGGCCCGGGTCGGCCGCGCCGGGCCCCCGCCGGGAGCCGACTCCGGCATGGACATCCGGCCCCAGACGACCTCGCCCGAGAGACAGTTCTCGTCCAGCCAGTCGCGGCGGTAGCCGGCGATTCTGATCGGCAGGATCTGGGATTCCCAGGCCGCCGCCGGCGCTTCGAGTCCCTGGAGTTGAGCGATCACCTCCCGGACCCCGCGCGGCCCGTGGAGACGGGTTTCCGCAGTCAGGTGCTGCCACCCGGCGAGGAACTCGAGGAAGGCGGCGGCGCTCACCGGCGCCGACTCGCGGCGGAGCCGGGCAAGGGTGAGCCGGTGGATGCGGGCCAACACCCGGCGGTGGCACCACTCGGACGGACCGTCAGCGGCGAGGGAGCGGCGAAACCGTCCCTGGAGCACCAGTCCCTCGGCCTCGAGGAGCGAGAGCGCCGCCCCGATCCGGGTTTCGGAGAGGGCGAGGCGGGCGGCGAGCGTGGCCACGCTCGCCGGACCGGAGCAGTCCATGATCCCCCGCAGAATCGCCGCCACCGCTTCCGCCCGGGAGTCCGGAACGTCGCCGGCACTTGGGGCCGGGACCCGGGAGGGCAGGGAGGCGTCCGGCCACACGGCCCGGGCGAGCCCCAACCGGTCCGCGGCGACCCAGAACCGGGCGTCTCCCGCAGCGAAGACGGCAGCGCGATGTGCCCCCGCGAGTTCCTCGAACCACACCTCCCACTCCGGTGTTTCGCGGACCACTCCGACGGTAAGGAGCGCATCGTGGAGTTCGTCCGCGTCGCGGACCAGCGGCGCGGCTTCAGCGGCGGCCTGCGCGATCGCTTCGGGATCGAGCACGGCCTCGGTGTCCAGCTCGGGCGGGAGCGACCGCCGCATCCGCACCGCCCGCGAGCGGCGCTCTTCGAGCGGGGCCGGATCGAGGAAGGCGAACGGGTTCGCGTTCAGGATCTCGGCCGCGAAGGGGGACGCCTCGGGGGTGTCCACCGCAACGGTGCGGACCTTTCCGGCCCCGATGTCTTCGAGGAGGACGCGAAGCCCGTCGACATCCAGCGCCTCGCGCAGGCAGTCGCGGATCGCCTCGTCCACCAGCGGATGCTCCGGAATCCGGACCTCGCCGGCGAGGTTCTCGGCGCAGGCGGCCTGGTCCGGGAACACCGCCGCGAGCAGGTCGTCGGTGAGCATCCGCTGGATGGGAGGAGGAACGCGCTGGCCATGCCGGCGGCGGGGCACGGCGAGCGCGCGCGAGGCGGCCCAGCGCCAGCGCGCCGCGAAGAGCGGAACCCCTAGGACCGCCTGGGTGAGCACATGTTCCAGGTTCTCGGGAGTCAGGAAGGAGAAGACCGATTCGAGCGGGAAGGAGTGCAGGTCGGTGAGCGAAATGACGATGCCGTCGTCGGTCGCCGCCGCCTGGAGTTCGAGGTTGAAGGAGCGGCAGAAGCGCTTCCGGAGCGCGAGTCCCCAGGCGCGGTTGATCCGGCTGCCGAAGGGAGCGTGGATGACGAGCTGCATGCCGCCCGAGTCGTCGAAGAAGCGCTCGGCGACCACCGTCCGCTGGCTCGGCATGGCGCCGAGCGCGGCCTTGCCGGCAGCCAGGTAGCGCAGGAGCTGGTCCGTCCCGGCGCCGTCGAGGCGGCAGTCCCGCTGCAACCCGTTCCGCGCCTCCGCCGCGCCCTGATCCACCCGGTCGCGAAGCTCGGCCACCCGCGCGCTCAACTCCGCGGTGCGTCCCGGCGCTTCGCCCCGCCAGAAGGGGATCGTGGGGGCCGCTCCCTCGGCGTCTTCGACCCGGACCTGTCCCTGGGCGATGCGCCGGATCCGCCATGACGTGGTGCCGAGCAGGAACACGTCGCCCGCGTAGCTCTCGATGGCGAAGTCCTCGTCGAGCTGGCCCACCACCCGGTCGTCGGGTTCCGCGACCACCTGGTACTGCGCCGTCTCCGGGATCGCGCCGCCGTTCTGTATCGCCGCGAGGCGGGCGTTCCGGCGGGCTCGCACGGTGCCCGAGACGGCGTCCAGGTGCAGGAAGGCGCCCCGGCGCCCCCGGGCGGTCGCCACCCCGTCGGAGAGCACCCGCACAACCGCGTCGAAGGCGGAGCGATCGAGGTTCCGGTAGGGATGGGCGCCGCGCACGAAGGAGAACAGCGCGTCCAGATCGTGCCGTTCCTCCGGCGTCGCTCCCGTTTCGGCGACGAGCTGTTGCGCAACGATGTCGAGCGGCGCCTCGGGGATATGGATCCGGTCCAGGTCGCCCGCTTGCACTGCGGCTATCAGCGCCGCGCACTCGACCAGCTCGTCACGAGTCGTCGGAAAGAAACGCCCCCTCGGGATGGCGCCCAGCCAGTGGCCGGAGCGGCCCACCCGCTGGAGCGCGACCGCGATGGAGCGCGGCGAGCCGAGCTGGCACGCGAGGTCCACCGAGCCGATGTCGATCCCCAGTTCGAGCGAGGCGGTGGCGACGATGGCGCGCACCTCGCCCTCCTGGAGCCGCCGCTCGGCTTCCAGCCTCACCTCGCGGGCGAGGCTCCCGTGATGGGCCAGCACCGCGTCTTCCGGCAGGCGCTCGCTCAGCACGTGCGTCAACCGCTCCGCCATCCGGCGGGTATTCACGAACACCAGGGTGGTGTCGTGCGCTTCGATGAGCGCGGCGATCCGGTCCCGGATGTCCTCCATGATCTCGTGGGTGGCGACGGCCCCGAGTTCGGAATCCGGGATTTCGACCGCCAGGTCCATCTCCCGCCGGTGTCCGACGGGAACCACCGTCGGGCCCCCCGGCGTCCGCGGACTGAGGAAGCGCGCGACCTCGGAAAGCGGCCGCACCGTCGCCGAGAGCCCGATGCGCTGGAGTGGCCGGCCGGCGAGCCGGTCGAGGCGCTCGAGGGAGAGCGCCAGGTGACTGCCCCGTTTGTCACGGGCGAGCGCGTGGATCTCGTCCACGATCACGGTGTCCGCGGTGCGGAGGAGCTCGCGTCCGCGGCCGGCGGTGAGCAGCAGGTAGAGCGATTCCGGGGTGGTGACCAGTATGTGGGGCGGCTTCCGGGTCATTCGGGCGCGTGCCGCGGCGGGCGTGTCCCCGGTGCGGAGTTCGGCGCGGACCTCGGAGAACGAGCCGCCGTCACCCCTGGCGCGGGCGGCGATCTCGGTGAGCGGGACCTCGAGGTTTCGGCGGATGTCGGCGCTCAGCGCCTTCAGCGGCGAGACGTAGACGACCCGGGTCTCGTCCGGAAGCGGGCCTTGCCGCGCTTCCCGGATCAGCCGGTCCACCGCGAAGAGGAACGCGGCGAGCGTCTTGCCCGAACCCGTCGGAGCGGTGATCAGGACGTCGTCGCCGCGTGCAATCACGGGCCAACCGTTCGCCTGGGGCTCGGTAGGCGCCTCGAAACGCTCTCGGAACCAGCCGGCGACGGCGGGATCGAAGCGGGAGAGGGAAGAGCTCACCGGGGTCTGGCCACTGGAAACGCGGGAAGGGGCAATGTAGTGCGGAAGGGCTGCCAAACGGAATAATCCCTGCCATGCACGGGCCGCCGCGGGCGCCGCTTCGCCGCGAGGACGTTGTCCAACGGGACCGGACCGATCCGCTGGCCGCCTTCCGCGACCGGTTCGATCTCGCAGAAGGAGTGATCTACCTCGACGGAAACTCGCTCGGACCTCCGTCCGTGGGAATGCGCACGCGGATCGAGTCGCTGCTTGCCGACGAGTGGGGCCGCGACCTCGTCGCTTCCTGGAACCGTCACGGCTGGTTCCGCCTGCCCGAGCGGGTGGGGGCGCGGATCGCGCCGCTGCTCGGCGCCGGGGAGGACGAGGTGATCGCCGCCGACTCGGTGTCGCTCAATCTCTTCAAGCTGCTCGCCGCCCTGCTGCGGCGTACGGACTCGCGGCGGGTGGTGCTGGCCGAGGAGACGAACTTCCCGACCGACCTCTACATGGCCGAGGGACTCGTGGGGCTGCTCCGGGAGAGCGGGGCGGAGCTTCGGATCGTGCCCCCGGATGACTTCGAGGCCGCGCTCCGACCCGAGGTGGCCGTCGCGACGCTGACCCAGGTGGACTTCCGGACCGGCCGGAAACACGACCTCCGCCGGCTCACCGCGGCGGCGCGGGACGCAGGAATTCCCATCGTGTGGGACCTGAGCCACAGCGCCGGGGCCTTCCCCCTGCACCTCAACGACGACGGGGTCGGGTTCGCCGTCGGCTGCGGCTACAAGTATCTGAACGGCGGCCCCGGGGCGCCCGGTTTTCTCTACGTGGCCCGGCATCTCCAGCAGTCCCTCGACACGCCGCTGTCCGGGTGGATGGGCCATCGCAGCCCGTTCGAATTCGAAACGCGCTACCGGCCGGCGGCCGGGATGCGGCGGTTCCTGAGCGGGACCCCGGGAATCCTCTCCATGATCGCCCTCGAGGAGGGGCTCCGGACCTTCGAGGGAGTCGATCTCGCGGCGCTCCAGGCAAAGAGCGAGGCGCTCGGAGATCTCTTGCTCCGCCTCGCCGGCGAACGGCTCGGAGAGTTCGGGGTGAAAGCGGCGAGTCCGCGGAACGCTCGCGAGCGGGGAAGCCAGGTGTCGCTCCGGCATCCGGACGGCTATCCGGCCATGCAGGCCCTCATCGCCCGCGGCGTGGTTGGGGACTTCCGGGAACCGGACCTACTGCGATTCGGCTTCGCCCCGCTCTACGTGCGGTACCGGGATGTCTGGGACGCGGTCCAGGCGCTTCGGGAGGTCCTGACGAGCGGGGAGCACGAACAACCGCGCTTCCGCCGCCGGCAATCGGTGACCTGAGGCGGTTCGCCCGGCTCAGTCATTCCAGGAAACCAGCAATCGCTCCACGCAGCGTCCGCTGACTCGGCGCCGGCGTCCGGACGGAGGTCCGGCGCCTCCGGAAACTCATAGGGACTGCCGAGCCCGATTGGTGGCTGTAACACTCCTGCAACTCACGGAGATACACTCGGAGTGTCACAGTTGACAACTGGATGCTCGTTCCCACTGCCTACCGCCCGGGTTTCGAACGGGCGGGAAGAATGAATCCGGAGCTTGCCTATCGGTACGTGCGGCACGCCACCAGGAGTGACCCGTTGGCCGACGCCGCCGTCGCCTCCCTCGCGGGTTACGGCGACGCCGCGATCCATCGACTGCTCGATGCCGGGATGGAACAGGACGAGGCCAGGCTCGCCGCGGCGCCCGACGCCCTGAAGGAGTTCTTCGAGCGGACCTCGGCGCCCCCTCCCTGGCTCGACCGGACCGCGATGAACG
Source organism: Acidobacteriota bacterium (assembly GCA_009840635.1). Classification (GTDB taxonomy): domain Bacteria; phylum Acidobacteriota; class Vicinamibacteria; order Marinacidobacterales; family Marinacidobacteraceae; genus Marinacidobacterium; species Marinacidobacterium portitor. The sequence goes on from VXNL01000082.1 coordinate 93,665, forward strand.
CCGGTTGTGCGGCTTTCCAGGCCGACCCCGACCTCTTCATTCTCGGCCTCCTCGCCGGAGGTCTGGTGCGGGGGTTTTCGACGCTGATCAGCCTGTCGTTCTTCACCACCGGCCGGTTGATCGACCACGCGGTCCGGAGGTTGAAGCACAACATCCGGCAGCTCGTCGAAGTCACCTTCCCGGGCGGCCTCGAGCGACAGGCGGACGGCTGGAAGTACACCGTCCGGATCCGCTTCGTGCACGCCCAGGTGCGGCGGCTGATTCGGGAATCGGGCGAGTGGGACGAGTCGGTGTATGGAGTACCGCTGAGCAGTGCCCATCTGGCTCTCGCCTCGAGTGTTTTCTCGGCGATGCTTCTCGACGATGTGGCCCGTCTCGGGGCCCGGCTGACCCCGGAGGGACGCGCCGGATACATGCACATCTGGCGCTACACCGCGGTTCTGCTCGGGGTGCCGGACACCATCCTGTTTCGCGACGAGGCGGACGCCCTCGAGATATGCCGCATCGGCGGCGCCTGCGAACCGGAGCCGGGCGAGTCCGCCATCGTCATGGCCAACTCGCTGCTCAATGTGGCGCCGGTCGTGATCGGGCTTTCCGAACCGGGCGAACGCGCGGCCCTGGCGAACTATGGTCTCCGGGTCTCCCGGGCCCTCATCGGCCACGACCTCGCCGACAGGCTGAGGTTCCCGCGCCAGCACACCGCGGGGATGCTCTTCGCGATGCGCCTCCAGCGCCGCCTCGGCGGGCTTTTCGACCGGCTGACGGGCCGGACCTACATCACTCGCGCCAGTCGTTTTGCCGAACTCGTCGAGCACGCGACCCTGGAAGACACGGGTATCTCGTACCGGTTGCCGCTCAAGCTCTATTCGGACGAAGCCCAGACATGGTGACGCCGGCCGTCACGACCTGGCCCGCGGTCAGCAGTCGGCCCCGCAGTGGGCGGCGACGAGCCGGTCGAGGATCCCTGCGTAGTCGTCCCAGGGGGTGCGGACTTGCGGCACCGTCTTGTGCGCGACGACCATGTCGAGGGAGGGGATGACGGTGATGAACTGGCCCCAGGCTCCGCGTCCGGTGTAGGCGCCGCGGAACGCCTCCGGCACCGCCGGCCCGTCCCACACCCACCACATGTAGCCGTACCCGAACTCGCCCCCCCGCCGGCTCTCCGGGTTCATCTCCTCCGACGGCGTGACCAGGCCCGAGATTCGCTCGGCCCATCCCTCGGGAAGCACGCGCTCTTCCCTCCACACGCCGCCCCGGAGCATCAGGTAACCGATCCGGGCCATGTCGCGGGTCGAGAGGTTCATGTGGTACGCGAGGTTGCGCGATCGGGTCGTGTCTCCCGACTTGCGGTGGATCCACCGGTGCCAGTCCTCGAATCCGAGCGGGGTTGCGAGGTCGGTTCCGAGCGCGTCGTAGATGTTGCGCTCGGTCAGTTGTTCGAAGACCGCGCCCGCCGCGTTGAAGTCCCAGTTGCTGTACAGGTAGTAGGTGCCGGGTTCCTGCGAGCCGCGGGGCGGGGCGTCCGCGAGGTTGTCCCCCGAGTTCGAGGCCGGGTGATAGACCCCGGAGCGCGCGGTGACGAGATCCAGCACCCGCGCCTGTTTCTCGATGGGCATGAGACCCTGGACATCGTCCATGCCCAGATCCGCGACCGTGAGCTCGAGATCGATCGTCCCGTCCTCCACGTAGCGGCCGTAGAGCATGGCGAGGATGCTCTTCCGGACCGAGGCGAGATAGCTGATCTCATCCACGCGCCCGTGCTCGAAGAGGACGCGCCCCCCGACCACCGCCATCACGGCCGTCGTGTTGATCCCCTCCACGTACGGGTGGATCGCTTCCAGCGCCTCGGCCGAGAACCCGGCGGAGGCCGGATCCGCGATCCGCTCCCACGACGCATCCGGATAGACCGTCTCAGCGGCGTTTTCGACCGCCGGCGGCGAGCAGCCGATTCCTGCGGCGGCTGCGAAAACCAGCGCTGGTAGCAGCGCACCGAGTACTCGTGAAACAGGGCCGGTCGCGGTGTTGCGATTCATCATGGTCACCTCTCCAGCGATCTCCGGGGACGAACGCCGGCCTTGAGAACCCGGCTCCCCGCATCGCCGCACGCCTCGATACTAAACCGGGTTTGGGAAAGCCGGCGGGTGCGGGCCGGTGGCAACCCGGCATCGGGCCGCCGACTCCCGTAAACTCGCCCGTTGGCGCGCCGGCCGGTCGGCGCCGTAGCAGCGGAGGTGTCCGGATGCAGATTCAGGGAATGAACAAATGGCGCTTCGGCGGGACGCTCACTCTGGTCCTGCTCCTGTGGTGCGGGGCGGCCCTCGCCCAGGAGGGGATGCGGCCGCTCGCGCTCGCCGACTACCTCTCCTGGGAGACGGTGCAGAGCCCGCAGATCTCACCGGGCGGAGACGACGTCGTTTACGAGCGCAGCTTCGTGGACGCCATGAAGGACCGTCTGAAGACGGAACTCTGGCTCATCGGCGCCGACGGCTCGAAGAACCGCTTCCTCACCGACGGCGGGAGTCCGCGCTGGTCGCCGGACGGCACCCGTGTCGCGTTCCTTCGGGACGGCCAGATCTTCGTGCGCTGGATGGACGCCGAGGGCGCCGAGAGCCAGGTGACCCGGCTCGACAGCCCGCCGTCCCAGATCGTCTGGGCCCCCGACAGCGGCTCCATCGCGTTCCGGGCGGTGGTGGACCCGGGGCCGGACCCGGCGTGGGCGATCGACATGCCGAAGGCGCCCGAAGGCGCCGAGTGGACGGGGCCGCCACGGATCGTCACCCGGCTGAACTACCGGCGCGACGGAGTGGGGTACTTCCCGCGGGGCTTCCGGCACATCTTCGTCGTGAGCGCCGACGGGGGCACCCCGCGCCAGCTCACGAGCGGCGACTACCACCACGACGGGCCGCGTTTCGTCGGCGACGGGTCGGGGATCGTCTTCACGTCCCTGAGGACTCCGGATGCCGAGCACGCCTGGCGCGAATCGGAGATCTACCGGGTCGAGGTGGCCACGGGCCGGATCAGCATCCTTACGAGCCGCACCGGTCCGGACTCGGGGCCGGTGCCCTCGCCGGACGGCGGCATGATCGCCTACACCGGGATGGACCACACCACGGACACCTACCGGGAGGAAGGCCTCTACGTCATGGACGCTGACGGGGGGAACCCGCGGGTCATCGCCACCGAGATGGGCCGCCGTCCGGGAATCGTGGGCTGGGCGGCCGACGGGAGCGGCGTCTACTTCAACGCGCAGCTCCGCGGGACGAACAACCTCTACCTGGCGCCGCTCGACGGGGAGGTCCGCCCGGTCAGCTCCGGGAACCACATGCTCTCGGTGTCCACGGTGAGCGGGGACGGCACCGCGGTGGGCGTGGTCAGCTCGTACCACACCCCCGGGAACCTCGTCGCGTTCGACGTGGATTCACCGGACAGCGTGGCGACCCTGCACGTGACGAACGCGTCGATCCTCGCCGAGGTCACCCTCGGGGAGGTCGAGGAGATTTGGTACAAATCTCCCGACGGGCTCGACATCCAGGGCTGGATCGTGAAACCGCCCGACTTCGATCCGTCGCGCAAGTACCCGCTGATCCTCCGCATCCACGGTGGACCGCACGCCATGTACAACAGCGGGTTCGACTTCAAGAACCAGGACCACGCGGCGAACGGCTACGTGCTGCTCTACACGAACCCCCGCGGCAGCAGCGGCTACGGGAGTTCCTTCGGCAACGAGATCAAGAACGCCTACCCCGGGAAGGACCTCGACGACCTGCTGGCCGGCGTGGACGAAGTCATCGCGCGCAGCTACATCGACGAGCGGAACCTGTTCGTCTATGGGGGCAGCGGAGGCGGCGTCCTCACCTCCTGGATCGTGGGGAACACGGACCGCTTCACCGCTGCCGTCTCGAAGGCGCCGGTGACGAACTGGTTCAGCTTCGTGGGCACGACGGACGGGGCGAGCTGGTACCGGAACTTCGAGAAGCTGCCCTGGGACGACCCGGAGGAGCATCTCCGCCGTTCGACGCTCATGTACGTCGGCAACGTCACCACCCCGACGATGCTCATGACCGGCGAGAAGGACCTCCGCACCCCGATGGAGCAGACCGAGCAGTACTACAAGGCGCTCAAGATGCGGAAGATCCCGACGGCCATGGTGCGGCTGACCGACAGTTGGCACAGCCGCAGCCGCCCGCCGACGAACTTCATGCGGGTGCAGCTCCTGCTCCGCAACTGGTTCGAGCGCTTCGCGGTCACGGACGAGATGACCACGGACGCCCAGCAGAACTAGCCGAAGGGCGCCGAGGAAAGGGACCGCCGAGCGGCGCTCCGCGCCGCACACGTCGTTACCCCGCGCGGAATAAAGTGGCTCCGTCTCGGCGCGGTGCTCAACAGCGGGGGTGACGCGTACGGCTTGGAACGCCGGCTTCAGCCGGCACAGCCCGCCGGGGGCGGGCGGCGACACGGACCTCTTTCGCCGGGATGGCTCCGCTGCGCGCGCCAATGCACCCGGGGCAGCGACGAACCGCCCGCGGCCCTGGGGGCCGCTGTGCCGGCTGAAGCCGGCGCTCCAAGCCGGCGGCGCGATCACGGCCGTTGGCTGTCGAGAACCACCGACTCTTGCGCAGTTGGGAGACATCCACTTTTGCGAACTCGGCTCCCCGAATGCGGATAGCTGATACCCACCGGCCCCATCGATGCGGGTAGCCGCGCCCAGCCGGTCCGCCGCCTCGTCGACGACGGCCATATCCTCGGCAGGAACTTCATCCAGGGGGGCTGCGCGGACCAGCCGGGCCCCGAGGGCCTCGAGTGGATGCGCGAGAACGAGTTCCGCTACCAAAGGAGGGGAGGGCGACATGAAATCGAACCCCAGGACCACACGCAGAGACTTCCTGGCGGGCTCGGCCGCCCTCGCGGCGGGGACCGTCGCCTGCCAGCCGGACGCCGGGGACGGGTCGGCCGCACCCGCTGGAGCGGGGGCGAACGCGGCCGCCGAAATCACCGCCGGAACGCTGGCCGAGGCCGAAAAACTCCACGGCGTGACCTACACCGCCGAAGAGCGCGACGAGCTCGTCCCGTCGATCGGTGGCCAGGTCGCAGGCGTCCTTCAGCTCCGCGACGTCCCGCGCGAACTCAGCCTCCAGCCGGCGATCACCTTCGATCCACGCCTGCCCGGGGTGTCGTATCCCGAGCAGGCGGACCGCATCGAAATGTCGGACGGCGCAGCGGGCGCGCTCCCGGATGCCGAGGCCGACATCGCCTACGCCTCGGTCCGCGAGCAGGCCCACTGGATCCGGACGGGCCGGCTCACCAGCCGCCGCCTCACCGAGATCTACCTGTCGCGCATCGAGCGCTTCGCGCCCGGCCTCTACTGTTACATCACGGTCACCGCCGATCAGGCGCTCGCACAAGCGGACGAGTCCGACCGCGAACTCACAGCCGGGCGCTACCGCGGCGAACTGCACGGCATTCCCTACGGCATCAAGGACTGCTTCGACACCGCGGGAATCCCGACCACCTGGGGCGCGATCCCCTTCCGTGACCAGGTTCCCGACCGGGACGCCCGCATCGTCACCATGCTCCGCGAGGCCGGAGCCGTCCTGCTCGGCAAGCTCGCCACCGCCAGCCTCGCCAACGGCTACCGCTGGTACGGCGGGAAGGTACGCAACCCCTGGAACACCGAGGAGCACGCGGGGGGCTCCAGCGCCGGGCCGGGGTCCGCCACCGCCGCCGGACTGTGCTCGTTCTCGATCGGCACCGACAGCCTGGGGTCGATCCTCAACCCCGCCGACCAGTGCGGGATCGTCGGCCTGCGCGCGACCTTCGGGCGGGTGCCGACGGAGGGGGCCATGCCGCTGACCCCCAGCCTCGACCGGATCGGGCCCCTCACCCGTCGCGTCGAGGATGCGGTGCCCGTCATGGCCGCGATCAACGGACCCGATCCGACATCGGCGTCCTCCATCACCATGGGCTTCGAATACGACGCCCGCATCGATCCTGCTGCCGTCCGCGTGGGATATTCACCGGACTGGTTCCGCGAGGTCGGGTTCGGTCCCGGAGCCTCGGTGCCCGTCGCCGACGCACACCGAAACGCACTCGACGCGCTCCGCGAACTCGGCGTCGAGCTGGTCGAGGTGGAGCTGCCGCCGTTCCCCTACCAGGCGCTGATCCCGAACCTCTACGTCGAGGCCGCCGCGATCTACGAGGCGCTCACCCTCGATGGCCGCGACGATGAGTTGCCGCCCGAGGGGTGGCCCGACGCCTGGCGCCGCGTCCGCCTGCTGTCCGCGGTCGACTACTTGCAGGCCGAGCGTCTCCGGCGCGGCCTCATGCACGAGTTCCACCGCATCTACAGCGACGTGGACGCGCTGTTCGCCCCGACCTACGGCTCCTTCGAGCTGCTGATGGCGATGAACTACACGGGACACCCAGGGATCAGCCTGCGCGCCGGCCTCGACGAGAGCCCGACCCGAAGCGCGGGCCCGGTTCCCGACGATCCGCAGGGAGAGCCGCACACGATCACTCGCAATGTGGCTTTTCATGGCCGGCTCTTCGAAGAGGGGACGATCCTCGCGCTGGCCCGGGCGCTCGAGGAGCGGCTTGGGGTGCATCACCACCGTCCCCCCCTCGGGTAGGGGCGGGCGCGGGCTCTTCGGCCCCTATTTCCCGAACAGCCCGCAGGCGAAGAGCCCGGGCGTCTCGAAGGGCAGGGGACCCAGTTCCTCCGCGTAGCGCTCCGCCAGATCCATCATCGTGACGGCCTCAAGGGTCCGGAAGCCGGCCTCAGCCATCAGCTCGCTCATCGCCGCGAGGCTGTATTCGCTCTTCATGGGCTCCCCGCGCTTCGCTACGTACTCCTCAAGCTGCGCGCGCATCTTCCGGTGCTCGGGCCAGGCGGAGGCTTCGTCCAGCATGTAGTCGAGGACGAGGCGCGAGCCGGGAGCGACCCCGGACGCGATCGAGCGGGCCGATTCGGCGAGCGTTTCCGGGCTCAGGTAGTAGGTCACTCCGAGGAAGGAGAGGATCGCCGGGTCCCCGGGATCGAAGGGCGAGTTCGAGAGAGCTTCCATCACCGACACCTGCTCCAGATCCGCGGGGACGAAGTGGAGTCCGGGAGGCGACGAAATCCCGGCGCTCCGGATGCGTTCCCGCTTCACCTCCTGCATCGCGGGGCGGTCGATCTCGAACACCTCGAGCGGCGGGACCCGATCGGTCCGGCGTAGCGCGAAGGAATCGAGCCCGGCGCCCACGACCACGTACTGGCGGATGCCGTCCCGGAAGGCGGCCTCGACTGCGCGTTCGGCGTAGCGGGCGCGGATGAGCAACCCGAGGATCACCGGCTTCAGGCCGCGGAGCGTCCAGTTCGCCAGGAACAAGGCTGCCGGCCGAAAGCGGAGGACCCGCCGCAGCGAGGGACTCGTGAGCGCCAGGGCGTACGGATCGTCCAGCAGTCGGACCCGGTCCCGCTGGTGCCGGGCACGCGCGGCCGCGACCAGGTCGGCGGTGGATGCCCGCTGTCCCCGCCCCCTGCTCATGACGTTCGTACGCCGCAATCGTCCCACGGCGGCCCGGGCTTCGGCCCTCTCGACGCGTGTCGCCCGGAAAACGCGCGAATTCCGGGCGATGGACGACGTTTCCATCGCCCAGGCGCGTTCATCCGTCGCTCACCGTTGCCTCTCCGCGCCGGGAGCCGCACAATCCCCTGCATGAAGCGCATCCCCTTTCCCCTCGCCTTTTGCCTGTTGGCCGGCCTGGCCGTCGCCGCCAGCGCCGCCGCGCGGCCCCAGAAGCCCGTCCTCCACGGCAAGCACTGGATGGCGATCACCGGCAAGCCGCTGGGAGCGACGGCCGGAGCCATGATCTTCAACCAGGGCGGCAACGCCGTGGATGCCGCCTGCGCCATGCTGGGCGCCACCGCGACCATGTTCGACGCGTTGAGCTGGGGCGGCGAGACCCAGGCGCTGATCTGGCACCCCGAGCAGAAGAAGGTGATCGGGATCAACGCCCTCGGCGTCGCTCCCACCGGCGCCACGCCGGCGTACTTCCAGGAGCAGGGGATGGAGTATCCGCCCGCGGTCGGCCCGCTCGCCGCAGTGACTCCCGGGACACCCGGCGGGCTCCTGACGATGCTCGCCGAGTACGGCACGATGTCCCTCGCCCAGGTGCTCGCGCCGTCGATCCAGATGGCCGATGGCTATCCCATCGAGGCCTCCGCGGCCCGCGGGATCCAGCGGGGCGCCGACCGGATCGCCGAGTGGCCGTATTCGCGCCGGACCCTGCTCCCCCACCGCGACGAACGCTCGGCGTCCTCCGGACCGCAGGACGAGACCGGGAACTACTGGGACCGCGAGGACTCCTCGACGCGCGAGTTCAGCGCCGGCGGCCCCGTCCCCGGCGAGATCTTCCGCCAGCCCGAACTGGCGGACACGCTGCGGAAGCTGGTGGACGCCGAGGCGGAGGCGCTCGCCGCCGGCAAGAGCAGGAAGGAAGCGATCTACGCCGCCTACGACCGTTTCTACAAGGGCGACATCGCCGAGGAACTCGCCCGTGGGACCCAGGAGCAGGGCGGCCTCATCACCACCGAGGACCTCGCCAACTGGAAGGTCCACATCGAGGAGCCGGTCTCCACGAACTACAAGGGAATCGAGGTCTACAAGCTGACCCACTGGGTCCAGGGGCCAGTGCTGCTCCAGGCGCTGAACATCCTGGAGCCCTTCGACCTGAAGGGGATGGGCTACAACAGCTCCCGCTACATCCACACCCTCTACCAGGCGATCAGCCTGTCGTTCGCCGACCGCGATTTCTACTACGGCGATCCTTACTTCCCGCCGGAAGAGCCCATCCGCGGTCTGCTCTCCAAGGACTACGCGCGCCAGCGCGCGACCCTGATCCGGGAAGACCGGAACGATCCCGACATCGGTCCCGGCGACCCTTATCCGTTCCAGGGAGGCGACAACCCCTTCCGGGAATATCTCGACCGGTTCTCCGGAACCTCCGTCACCCCCACCACCGAGGAGGAGCGCGAGCAGTTCATCGACGGGTTCCTCGCCGGCACCACCTCGATCCAGGCGGCGGACGCCTCCGGCTGGGTGGTCTCGGTGACGCCGAGCGGAGGCTGGCTGCCGGCGGTGCTCGCCGGCGAGACCGGCATCGGACTCAGTCAGCGGATGCAGAGCTTCGTGCTCGACCCGGCCATGAACCCCTACAACGTGCTCGAGCCGGGCAAACGCCCGCGGGCCACCCTGACGCCGAGCCTTGCCCTCAAGGACGGGGAGCCCTTCCTCTCCTTCGCGGTCCAGGGCGGGGACGGCCAGGACCAGAACCTGCTGCAGTTCTTCCTGAACGTCGTCGAGTTCGGCATGAACGTCCAGGAGGCGGCCGAGGCCGCCAACTTCAACAGCTACCAGCTCCGGAGTTCCTTCGGCGCCCACGAATCGGAGCCGGGCTCCATGCTGCTGAACGACAAGGTCCCCGAGTGGATCCGCAACGAATTGACCGGAATGGGGTATTCGCTGCGCTTTTCGCCGCGCACCTCGGGACCCATCAATGCCATCTGGTTCGACCGCGAGCACGGCACCTTCTGGGGCGGCTCGAGCCAGCACGGCGACGACTACGGAGTGGCATGGTGATGCGTTTTCCGACCTTCCGAAATCAGGTGGCCGTCCTGGCCGCCCTTCTCCTCATCCCGGCAGGCGCGCTGGCGCAGGGCGAAGAAGGGCCAAGCCCCGCCTCGCTGACCGTCTCGCCCGAGGAGATCACCCTGACCGCCGGAGAGACGGCGCAGATCGAGGCCACGGCGCTGGACGAGGACGGGAACGAGGTCGAGGTCGAGTTCCTGTATCTCCCTCTCTACGGCCAGTACTGGAACCTCGACAAGCGCACCTGGGGCTTCAACATCTTCAAGGTGTCCCGGGAGGGCGAGGTCTCGACCCGGCGGCCCGGCGAGTTCGCGGTGATGGTGCGGGTGGTGGGCTCCGGCCCGGATCCGTCGGCCCGGAACTCGGAGGCCGAGGGCTACCTCCAGCAGCGGATCCCGCTCACCATCCTGCCTCGTCCGGTGGCTTCACTGAACGTCACCGCCGAGGGTCCGCTCTACGCCGGCACCGAGATCACCGTCCGCGCCGAGCCCCTCGATGACACCGGGGCGCTGGTGGAGGGCCTCGAGGTCACCTGGATGTCTTCGGACGACGCCGTTGCCATGCCGATCGCCCGGCCGCCGACCATCGAGCGCACCCGCACCCGCGGCGTGCTCGCGCTCGGCGCGCCCGGAGCGGTGACGGTCACGGCGACCGCGGGAGCCGCCAGCGCCGAGATCGCGGTCGAGGTGGTTCCGAACCCGGTCGCAAAGATGGAGTTGACGCCGGACCGGAGCACCGCCCGAACGGGCGACGTGACGCACCTGGAGGTGACGATGACCGACGCGGCCGGGGCGACGCTCGAGGACGTCCCGGTCGGATTCAGCGTTTCGGCGATGACGGACGCGATGGGAATGGGCGGCCCCTCCTCGGGGCTCATCACCCAGGACGGCCGGTTCGTGGCCGAGCTGCCCGGTGTCTATACGGTCGTCGCCCGGACCGGGTCCGTCTCGGCCTCCACCGTGATCCGCATCGCCGAGCGCGGCGTCCGCCGGCCCATCGAACTGGTCGGCCACGGCCGAGTCAAGGACCGGGCGACCTCGGATCTGTGGGTCTGGGAGGCGCCGAACGGGCGCGACTACGCGATGACCGGCACCCACAGCGCCGCCGGCCACGCCTACATCTGGGACGTGACCGATCCCGAGGACCCCGACATCGTGGACGTGGTGCGGGTGGACGCCCGGACCGTGAACGACGTCAAGATCTCCGAGGACGGCGCAACGGCGGTGATCTCCCGCGAGGGCGCCTCCAACCGGCGGAACGGACTGGTGATCCTCGACGTCTCCGATCCCTCGACGGGAGTGCAAAAGCTCGCCGAGTACGACGACCAGCTCACCGGCGGCGTCCACAACACCTTCATCCACGCGGGGCACGTCTATGCCCTCTCGGGCGGCCGGCGCTTCGACATCATCAACATCGAGGACCCGTCGGTCCCCCACCGGGTGGGCAGCTTCGCGCTCGACAACCCGGCGCGTTCGATCCACGACGTGTGGGTGGTGGAGGGGATCGCCTACTCCGCCAACTGGAGCGACGGGGTGGCGGTGATCGACGTCGGCGGGGCCGGGAAGGGGGGCACCCCCCAGGATCCGCAGCTGATCGGACAGTTCCCGTTCCCCACGGGCTGGAACCACGCCGTCTATCCCTACCGCAGCGTCTCCACCGGCAAGTTCTACATCTTCGCCGGGGACGAGGCGGCCCGCACCGGCCGCTACAGCCCGCTTGCCGAGATCGGCACCGGCACGCCGGGCTATGACGACGAGCCCACGCGGTGGCGCGGCTGGGTCCACATCCTGGAGTGGGACGAGAACTTCGAGGCGCCGCCGCGGCTGGTCGGCCGCTACGAGGTCCCCGAGGCCGGCAGCCACAACATCTGGATCGAGGACGACGTGATGTACGTGGCGTTCTACAACGGTGGTCTCCGCGTCGTGGACGTCTCGGGCGAGTTGCTCGGCAACCTCTACCGGCAGGGCAGGGAGATCGCCCGCTTCCTGCCGCTCGATCCCGAAGGGTTCCTGCCCAACGCGCCGCAGGTGTGGGGCGCCCAGCCCCACAAGGGGATCATCTACTTCTCGGACCGGAACTCCGGCCTCTGGGCGGTGAAGCTCGGCGACCTGCCGGAGGAAACCACCACCGACGCACAGCAGTAGGGGGAGCGCCGGTCTTCAGACCGGCACCCGCTGCGCGGAGCGCAGCGACGCTCTGCTACCCGGCCTTGCCGCGCCACTGGCTGGGAACGCTGGCCTCTGGTGGCGGCGAAGGCGCCTCGGAGCGCCAGCCTCCGGCTGGCATCGACCGCCGATCGCCGGCTTGCGTTGAGCGCGGCAGGTGCTACGAGCCGTCCCTGCCGCGGCAGTCCTACTCCGGGAAGTCGAAGACGGCCGCCTCCCGGCGCAGTTGGAGCACCAGGACATCCGGGTCCACGAGCACCCGTTCCGGATCGAAGGTCGTGACGATCTCGAAGTCGGCTGATTCGCTGGCGCCCAGCTCCACCGGCGTCCGGGCGTCCCGGTAACTCGGCGACACCACCGTTCGGGTTCCCGCATCCCCGGCGTCGGACCAGCGCTCGTTCGCGGTAGCGGCGACCGCGACCTTCATCCGTGCAGTCCCCGCGTTCTCTACGGTTCCCCGGACGACCCACCCGCGATCGGCCCGCTCCTTCGTCACCCCGGAGAGCCGGTATTCCGGCACCACCACGTCGAAGAACCACTGGGCGGTGAAGGCATCGAAGGCCGCGGGGTCCGGGGCGAAGTCACGCAGCACGGCCAGCATGTCCTGGATCACCGGGAAGTCCGAACCCGACTGATACGCGTCGATGAAGGCGCGGAGTCCCGCCAGGAGGTTCTCCCGTCCCATCTCCTGCTGGAGCATCCACATCACCCAGCCGCCCTTGTCGTAGATGACCGTGTTGTCCCCCTGCCGCGAACCGTCGGTCTTGACCAGGGGCCGTTCGGTGTCCACGAACCGGCCGTCCCCGTAACTGTCCTCGATCCGCCTCGCGAACTCGATGCGGTAGCGGTCCCCGTGCACCGCCTCGTGGAGCAGGACGGTCGCGTAGTGGGACATCCCTTCGGACAGCATGTTGCCGCCGGGCCCGCGGCCCGGGGTCAGGATGTTGGCCCACCACTGGTGCGCCGCTTCGTGCGCCACGATCGCAAAGGCGGCGTGAGAGCGGGGATCGCTCTTCGTGAGGAAACCGATGCCCTCGCTGAAGGTGATGTTGGTGGGGAAGCCCTGCGCGTAGCCCGCGTACGCCGGGAATTCCGAGAGCTTCAGGAGTTCCCAGGGGAAGGGATGGAACCAGTCCGAGTAGTGCTCCCGGGCGGCGTCCAGCGCTGCGGACATCTCCTCGACGTTGTAGTCGTGCTCCGGGTGGTGGTAGATGGCGGTGCCCCGGCCCTCCTTGACCGCGTAGCGACCGGCGACGATGTTGAAGAGCCGCACCGGATGGTCGGATTCCCACACCACGGTGCGCCGCCCCTCCCGGAGTTCCTCGCTCACAAGCCGTCCGACGCTGTTCGCCGTGTACTCCTCCGGGACGGTGATCCGGATCCTGGTGGTGAAGGGTCTCCCTCCCCAGCCGAGAGCCGGCTCGGTCTCGCCCTCGAAGAAGTCGTCGGGGTATTCCCGCTGGTCGTAGCGGTTGTCCTCGTCCACGCCGATTCCCGGGAGGTACCCCGGAACGGGAGCGAAGGTGGGCGCGAAGGCGGTCAGGACGACTCCCGAGTCGAGGACGAACTGGCCGCGGCCGCCGACCCTTGTGCTCAGGCCGCGGGGGTACTGCAGCTCGTACTCGAAACCGACCGTCAGCGAACCGCCGGGAGCGAGCAACTCCTCGGGGCTGAAGACGTAGAGCCCGGCGCGGTCCTCCGGTTCGTTGGGTTCTCCGTCCAGGGTCCACGCGATCGGGTCCCATGGTCCCGCGGTGATCGGAAACTCGAGGTACGCATGGTCCCGGTGGTTCACGAACGTGTAAGCGCCGGACACGGAGGCGGTGCGTGCCGCCGGTTCCAGATCCACGTCCAGATCCACGTGCGAAACCGACGGCATCCGAAAGTCGGTCCAGGTCGCCGTATTGCGCCTCCAGTAGTCCTTGCGGGCCTCCTCGGCGTCCGGGCCCTGGTCGCCCGCCCGGCCGCCGAAGAACAGCACCGCGGCCAGGACCGCCGGCGCCGCGGCGAAGGGCAGGAGACGGACTCCGCTCCGCAACACCGCGCGTGGCCGGAGCCGGTGCAGGATCCGGGTGGCGTCGAACTCCTGCCGCCCCAGCCATTTGAGCGCGAGGGCCAGGAGTAGCGGAATGAAACTCAGGTAGAGCAGGCGGTTCAGCAGCAGGGCGCGCCCGTCCAGCGAGAAGGCGCCCATGTCGCTCCAGAAGACCATCGAGTTCCAGGCGATCCAGTTGGTGACCCAGGGCAGTGCGTCGCCCACGTTCATCCGGTACACGGTGTAGATCAGCACCGCCAGCCCGAGTCCGTACACCGCGTACCGGTTCCGGAAGAGCGCGAATGCGGCGGTCACGAACGCGGTCCAGAAGAGGAACGTGGGGACCATTACTCCGCCCCACGCCGCGAGGAACGGCCAGAGGTCGAAGCCGACGGGATCACCGAGCACCTGCCGCACGGTGATGACCGCGGCGGACGCGATCAGCGCCACGGCCAGGATCCCCGCCGCCACCACCACGTTGCCCGCCGTCTTGCCGAGGAGCATGGCTCCCGTCCCGACGGGCGTGGTGCGATAGATCTCGGCGAATCGCTGCGCCCGCTCCTTCATCAGCGACTCCACGGTGTAGAAGAGGAGCAGGACGCAGACGAGCAGGCTCAGGGTGTTGAACTGGCGCGCCGCCATCGCTCCCGAGGTCAGGAGCAGCGGGGAATCGAACGGTCCGAGCGCGAAGAGCGCCTGGCTGACGGACTGGTAGAGGATCAGCGGGACGAAGAGGTACATGCCCGCGCGGACGGTCAGTTCCCGAACCTCGACCCGGCCGATCGCGGCTGCCGCGGTCAGGAATCCCGGCGGGTCGGTCCGCATGGCGAGCTCACCGAGGGTCCTCGCGGAAGAGACCGGACCAGCTTGCGCAACTGCGGACGGCGCCTCCCGGCGCCCCCGCCGGAAGCCGATCACCAGCGAATCCGTGTCTCCACGAAGGAGCCGGCGCGCGGTGTTGCGCGCCGCCGCTTCGACCGCGAGGAGTCCGGCGCCGGCAAGCGCGATGCGGCTGAGCAGGAATCCGGTGTCGGGCGGCAGGGGCGCCGCGTTGTAGAAGTCGAGGCCCCGGTCCAGCTTCAGGAAGGTCTCGTTCAGCCACCGGAATCCCGAGGGGTCCGCGAGCATGAGCGCGCGGTTGATCGCCGGGTCGAGCCAGCTCGGCGACCAACTGATGAGAAACCCCAGGATGACGAGCAGCGTGGCCACCGGGAAGGCGAAGACCACGATGGGACGGCGGGTCCAGGCGCCGAGGAAGAACGGCACGCCGGCGAAGAACACGATCTGGGGAAGGCCGAGAAGCATCGCCGGAACCAGGTAGTTCCCGGGAACGAACGGGCCGATCTGCGGGGAGTCCGCCCCGGTCGCCAGGAGGTGGTTGAAGCCCATGGACGCTCCCAGGAACAGGCCCCAGATGACCAGGAAGGCGACCACCGCTCCGGCGAAGCTGCCCCACACGTACTCCCGGACGGTCAGCCGGGTGGAGTGGAGAACCTCGCCCACCCGATGTTCCGCATCCCGGATCAGCACGAGCCCCGCCCCGATGGCGAGGAACCAGGCGCCCATCGCGGTGATCAGGACCGACTGGAGCATGCTCTGGGCGAACACGGAGGTGATGTGCGACCGCTCCCCGCCGGCGGTGGCGTCGCCGCTGGAGATGGTCACGTTGCCCTGGGAGAAGCCCCAGGCCACGAGTACGAGAATCCCGAAGAGGAACCAGTAGGACGGCCGCCGGAGCGCCGAGGACAGTTCCCGGCGGGCAACGGCGGCCCACCGGGCGAACGAGGTCACGACTCTGGAGTCTCCGGCGGCCGCTCGCCGTCGCGGGCGGCGCCGTTCCGGGTGAGGAGGAGATAGGCGTCCTCGAGACTCGGAGCGACCGATTCGAAGCCGTCCGGCGGTGGTCCGTCCGGAGCGTGGACCCGCACCCGGTTCCGCCCTTCGATGAGGACCGCCTGCGTGATTTCGAAGCGATCCGCGAGTGCTTCCATCTCATGCTTGTCCACCGCGCCCTCGAAGATCGCGCCTTCGAGCCGGGACCGCGCTCCCCTGGGAGTGGTGTCCGCCACGATCCGCCCACCGGTCAGGATGGCCACTCTCGGACACAGCACGGAGATGTCCTCCACGATGTGCGTGGACAACAGGACCAACCGGTCTTCGGCCACCTCGGCCAGCAGCCGGTAGAAACGCAGCCGCTCCTCCGGATCGAGCCCGGCGGTGGGCTCGTCCACGACCACGATCCGGGGATTCCCGGCCAACGCCTGCGCGATGCCGAGCCGCTGCCGCATGCCGCCCGACCAGGTTCCCACCTTGCGCTTCGCGGCGTCCTGCAGGTTCACCCGTTCGAGGAGTTCCGCGGCAAGACGTTTCACGCCCCGCGGCGCCTTGACGCCCTTCAGCACGAGGAGGAAACGAAGCATCGCGGCCCCGCTGAGGTGCGGATAAAAGCCGAAGTGTTGCGGGAGGTAGCCGAGTTGACCGCGGATGCGCCGGGGGTCTCCGCTCACGTCCTCACCGTCAAGGAACACGGCGCCCGAGGTGGGTTCCAGCAGACCGGCAACGATGCGCATGAGGGTGGTCTTGCCGGCGCCGTTCGGTCCGAGGAGCCCGAGCATTCCGCGCGAGGCTTCGAGCGAGACGCCCTGGAGCGCTGCCACCGGTCCGGGATAGACCTTGACGAGGTTTCTGATTTCGAGCATCACGACGCTCCGTTCAGGGTTCTTCTAACCGTTCCAACGCGGTTGCGTTCCCGCGGGTGCTCCGTTTTCCGGACGCCACCGGGCGTCCGGCGGCCGGCGCTTGATCTTCGAGGTGACGCTCGTGTCGAGGAGCAGCATCAGAATGGCGGGTCGTTTCGACTCCGGCGTGCGGCCCGGATGGCCTGCTCGAAGTCTTGGCAGTCTTCCTGAAGAACCCGGAGTTCTTCGGCGCTCAGGTGGTCGTTCGAGAAAAAGCCATCCGGCCGGCGCGGCTGTTCTTCGATCAGGCGCCGGCAGGATTCGACGATCAGGCGGCTCCGGCTCTTGCCCTGTTCTCTGGCGAGGCGGTCCAGACCATCGAGAAGGGGCTCGGGAACGTGAACGCGAATACTGGGCATGGGTGATTCCTGACCGAACATGTTGTACCAACCGGGGGGCGACGCGGCGACGTTGCGAGAGCGGCGCTCTGCAGGAGGCGGATTTCGGTTCGCCCGCGGGTCTGCGGCCGGCGGTCCAAGCCGTATCCGCCGGGGGGGCGGGCAGGGGGGCGGTTTCGACCGTCTCTTGGCGGTCGATGCCGACCGGAGGTCCGCACTCCAAGCGTTCCACACGCTTCCAATGGGTGCCTCTGTATGCCCTCATTATATTGGTATATCAACGAGTTATCGTGCTACAATGTTCCATCCGGGAACGACCACAGCCCGGTCATTCCCGCCGGTTTTCTGATATCCAATCGGTAGCCTCAGGAACCGAGAACCCCTCTCAGGAACGAAAAACGCATGATGGAACGACCATACAGACTCTCCGCCCGCTTCGTCGCCACCATCGACCGGCCCGGACGCTACGGCGATGGCCGCGGCTCCGGTGGTCTCTCTCTCCTCGTCAAGCCTACGACCCGAGGCCACCTGGCCAAGTCCTGGGCGCAGCGCCTCCACGTCGACGGGCGCCAGCGCAATCTCGGACTCGGGTCCTGGCCTCACGTCAGCCTCGCCGAGGCCCGCGTGAAGTGCGCCCTGAACATCGCCGCGCGGCAGCGCGGGAAACTCGTGACCGGCCGGAAGCGGACGGTCCCCACCTTCGAGGAGGCCGCCGAGAAGGTGATCACGGTGCACCGGGCCGGCTGGAAGGCCGGCAGCCGGTCCGAGGAGGACTGGCGCAGGGCGCTGAGGGACTACGCGATTCCGAAGCTCGGCGGGAGGCCGGTGGACGGGATCACCACGTCGGACGTGATGGACGTGCTGCTGCCGATCTGGAACGAGAAGCGGGTGACCGCGCGTCGGGTGCGGCACCGGATCTCGGCGGTGATGCGGTGGGCGGTGGCGCGGGGCTACCGGGAGGACAACCCGGCGGGCGAGGCCATCGGCGCGGCGCTCCCCAAGAACGGTGTCCGCACGCAGCATCTCGCGGCGCTCCCGTATGCGGAGGTAGGCAAGGCCATGGAGACGGTGCGCGGCTCGGGTGCGTATCCCGGGACGGTGCTGGCGTTCGAGTTCCTGGTGCTGACGGCGAGCCGGAGCGGCGAGGTGCGCGGTGCGCGCTGGGAGGAGGTCGACCTTGACGCACGGGAGTGGCGCATTCCGCCGGAACGGATGAAGACGGGCCGGGAGCACCGGGTTCCGCTCTCCGCGGGAGCACTCGCGGTGCTCCGCGCGGCGCGTGGTCTGGCGGACGGTTCGGGGCCGGTGTTCCCCTCGGCGCGGGGCGGGCCGCTCTCCAAGCTGGCGATCGCGAAGCTGGTCCGCGATCTCGGGATCGGTGCGGTGCCCCACGGGTTCCGTTCGAGCTTCCGTGACTGGGCGGCGGAGTGTTCGGACGCGCCGCGGGAGGTGTGCGAACTGGCGCTGGCGCACGTGAACACGAACGCCATCGAGGCCGCCTACCGGCGCACCGACCTGTTCGAGCGGCGGCGGGCGCTCATGGAGCACTGGGCCGTGTTCCTGGCCGGGAGCACGGACGCTCGCGGCGGCGGAGTCAGTCTCCCATCCTGACCGGGACCGGGGTGCCACTGGCGGCGGCGACCGCCGCCGGAGCCGCCAGCGGCTTTGGATGGGTGGAGGAGGAGACGGGAGTCCGGCTCTCCCGCTCATGTGGTCGGAGGGTAATGTCTCAGTTTGACATACCGAGATAGCAGTGCGCTTGCGTGGTCGGGTCGAGAGCTTCCGTTCGCGGCGTCCCGTTTCCAAGGCAGTAGGCGAGCTCTCCGTGGATCCGGTCGAGCGGCGTCGGTTCGGTACTGCCTCGGCCAAGTGTGCTGTCGAAAGAGCCTTGGTACACGTGCCCGAAGCCCATGATGTGCGCTAGTTCGTGTGCCCACGTTCGCCCGCACCCTGCGATATCCGCCTTGCCGCAACCGCACGGCTGCCCGTTCTGCGGACTGTCGGGGATACGCGATGTCAGGTCGATGGTCCCGCCCTCGTCGATGTAAACACCAGGCGAGGATGCGCACCCGCACCAGCCGACACACGATTCGGGCACCCCTTCGGACGGATGGAACGTCAACACGTCGATGAGAGGACCCCCCTCGGGGAGCAGTCCGCCGGTGAACGCTTCGACAAGATCGTCGAACGTCGCCTCGATGTGCGCCCTGAACTCCGGCGAGAAGCGGGGCGAGACGGTCCCGAGCCGGGGTCGTTTCGTCTGGAGGTAGAGGCGCTCCCAGCGCCGGCCGGTGCCATCGCGCGCGTCGCTCGCGTTGAACGCGAACTGGTCAAAGAACCCATCCGGGCGCAGGTCCACTGCTACCGGGGTTGCCAGGAGAGAGCGTCCAGACGGGTTCTTGGCCCAAGGGCTGACAGCGCGCCCGCCAGCCGTTTCCCGGACCGCTCGAACGGAGAAATCCCAGGTTTCGCCGGGGGCGAGCCCGTCCACGCGGAAAGTCGGCTCCAGTATGTCCTGAAGGGGCGGTCGTTGCCCTGGAGGAAGAGGGTGCGGGTGCGCATGGCCCTCGTAACTGGTTGCGCCTTCCACGGGGTCCCAGTTCCACTCCACGAAGTCCTGGCCCGCAGTGACCCGCACAACCGGGGCGGAGGGAGGCTCGGGGGCAGGCGGCGGCGCGGATTGCGGTGCGGGGGGAGCGGTGGGAGCGGTGGCGGGATCGATGCCGCCGCCACCCGGGTCACACGAGAGAACGGCGAGGAGAGCGAGAACTGCGACAAACGTCTCTCCTCTGGAGATCATCATGGCGGTACTCCTTCTGCGGTTCACAGACATCACCTGTCGGAGAGACTACGCGCACCGGGTGTTGCGTGTCGCCTATGATGGGCTCCGCATGGTGAGGGCGAACCTCGTCCACCGGGTGTTAGAGGTGGTGGACTTGGATTCTCCCGCCGCGCAGGACGCGGTGGATGCGCTGCTTGAATGCATCGGCTCCGCGCTGGAGCGCGGCGACCGTGTGGTGCTGCGGCGGTTCGGCGTGTTCCACGCCGCCCCGCGCAAGACAGGCATGGCCCGGAATCCCCGGACCAACGAGACGGTGCCCATGCCCCGGGGCCGGGTGGTGCGGTTCCGCCCGGCGGTGGATCTACGCAACTGACGACGATCCTCACCAAAACGAACGTCGGGAAACCAAGAGCAGTGTCCGATGACAACGCCCGGTCTCCGCGATGCGGGCCGGACTGCGGCTTCTGCGGAGGGTGTACGTGATGGGTTCCCCGCCCGATACCCCCCTTTGGCGCTTCATGGACTGGGTGGCCGATGCCATCCTCTGGTGCGCGGAGCACCCTCTCCTGGCGGGCTTCGCGTTCCTGGCCGTCCTCTTGGTCCTCACGCAGCCCCCCGAGTTGTGGGCGGCGCTCCGCCGCCCGAAGGTGCCGCGCGTGCCGTGTTCCGAATGCGGACAGAAGCAACCGCTCCCGCCCACGAACGGCCGGAAATGCCGGGGCTGCGGAGTCCTCCTATACCCCGTGGACAAGCACGGGAAAATCGTCAAATGGTGAATCGCTCGCATCGTCGGTCTGCTTACTCAGCGATGTAGGTCCCTTCGGATAGGCGGTCGGACGACCGTCCATTTGCAGCCTATCGACCGATAGGTTGCTAACGCTGCTGACGCGGCTGGCCCAGGCTTCGTGCCTTCGCGA
>VXNL01000078.1 GCA_009840635.1 Acidobacteriota bacterium
GCCTGGAACCCGACGACCCCGAAGACGCCCCAGGCGGCGAGCAGCAGCGCCGCGGCGCCGAAGGCGCCGAGGAGCAGCGCGTAAAGCCGGGGCTGGGCGACCGATTCCCGGATGCGGTCTCCCAGTGTGCGGGGGTTCAGGGCGGCCAGTTCGGGATCGACCTCCTCGAGCCGGACAGCGGCGGCTTCCAGAACGGAGGCGCCCGGCGCGTGCCGGAGCACCACGCTCCTCCGGATGACGTCTCCGCCGCCCGGCATCCGTTCGTCGCCGTCCAGGCGATAGAGGATGGGCTCGGGCGGGGTGTCCACGCCTTCCTCGTAGACGTCGCCCACCACCCCGATGATCGCTCCCATGCCCGCCAGTTCGAGTCCGACCGGCGGGTCGGACAGGTACCGCTGGACGAGGCTGTCGTTCACGATGGACACCGCGCCCGGATTGGCGCGGTCGCTCTCGTCGAACACCCGCCCCTCCCGGAGCGGGATTCCCATGGCCTGGAAATACCCCGGCGACACGCGGCGGAAGAGGGCGCGCGGCACCTGGTTGGGATCGGTGACCGGCGCCTCGCCGATGCGCTGGAAGCCGATCACGGCCCGCTCCCCGCTCAGGGGGAGGGTGTCCACGACGCCCGCGTGGGTGACCCCGGGGATCGCCGCCAGCGACTCGCGGACCCGGTCGAACAACGCGGTCTGCCCTGCGGCATCCGGGTAGCGGTCGGCAGCGACCTGGATCTCGAAGACCGCGGTGTTCGCCGGTTCGTACCCCGGCGGCGCGCTCACCAGGGCCAGAAAGCTTCGGGTCAGCAGGCCGGCGCTGATCAGCAGCGGGAGCGCCAGCGCGAGTTGGAGGGCCGCGAAGAGGCCGCGGTGCCCCAAACCGCGCGAACTCCCACCGAGCGGAGCGGATTCGCCGCGCGCCGAGGCGTCGAGGGCCGCCGCCGGGTCACGCGAAGACGCCTTCAGCGCCGGCAAGGTTCCGAACACCAGCGCCGCCAGCCCGGCGACCCCGAAGGTGAAGCCGACGACCCGCAGGTCCACGCTCGCCGCCGCGAGCTGGGGCAGGCCGAGGACCGTCAGGGAACGCACCAGGCCGGCTCCGGCCACCGCCAGGAGCGTCCCGAAGGCTCCGGCGGCGGCGGCCAGCAGCACGCTTTCGGCGAGCAGCCGGCGCAGCAGCCGCGACCGGCCCGCGCCGAGCGCGCTCCGCACCGCGAGTTCGCGTTCCCGCCAGGCTGCGCGGGTGAGCAGCAGGTTGGCCACGTTTCCGCAGACGATGAGCAGCACGAGCAGGGTGACCCCGAAGAGCGCCATGAGCGGCTGGCGGATCCGGCGGGTCGAACGTTCGGTGAACGATCCGAGGTGCACGCTCACCCCCTCGTTGAGCATCCGCTGGATCTCGCTCTCCTCGCTCAACCGGGCGATGAGCGCCGCGGCTTCCTCCTCGGCCTGCTCGATGCCGACACCGTCCCGCAGCCGGCCCACCACCTGGACCAGCTCAAGCCGGACCTGGCCGGGCTGGAGGTCGGCGGGCGGCTCCGTCGGATAGGGGACGTAGATCTCGGTGGTGGGGATCGGGAAGCCGAAGCCGGGAGGTGTGACGCCGACGATCTCGAAGCTCCGGTCGTTGAGACTGAGGGCCTGCCCGAGAATCCCGGGATCGCCCCCGAACTCCCGCACCCAGAAGGCGTGGCTCAGGATCGCGACGGCGTCGCGTCCGGGGATCGCCTCTTCGGAACGGAAGGGTCGCCCGAGTGCGGGTGGAACGCCCAGGATCTCGAACAACTCGGGTGAGACCTGTTCCGCGGACAGCGGGCGTGGCTCGCCGGGCGCCGCCGAGAGTCCGCGGTAAGCCACCGGGCGGTCGCCGTACATCGCGAGCCCGTCGAACACCGTGTTGGCGTCGCGCCAGCGGCGGAAGTGGTCGGTGGAGAACGCTGCCACCTCGTCGGGCATCGGCAGCCGCGGCCGCCGTTCCCACACCTGCATCAGGCGTTCCGGCTCGTGGTAGTCGGGCGCCTTCAGCAGCACCCCGTAGACCGCCGAGAAGACCGTCGAGGTCGCCCCGATCCCGAGGGCGAGGGGCACGCACACCAATAGCGCGAACCCCGGCCGCTTCGAGAGGCTCTTCAGCGCTTCCGCGAACTCGTGGAGCATCCAGATCGATCCGCCGCAATTCTCCCCGATATCAGAACGCGCGTAGCTCCCGCCCGTTCCCGCGCTCGGAGCGCCGTCCTCGGGCCGGCATCGCCCCAGTTCTCCCGGTGGGGGTCCGCAGGGAGGCGAAACGCGCGCCGAGTTATTCGCCGCGGGTGTTCGCCAGCTGCCGTAGCGCGCTCGGGTAGAGCTCCAACAACCCCGGTTCCGCCATCAACGCCTCGATGGCGTCCATCTCCAGCGGTACGAACTCGGAGAGGTTCTCGGCGCCGTCCTCGGTGATGAGGATCACGTCTTCCAGCCGGATGTAGATCCGATCCTCGGGTACCCGGAACTGCGGCTCGATGGTGAAGACCATGCCCGGGGACAGCGTCCCGTCGGCGTCTCCCACGTCATGGACCGCCATCCCCACCCCGTGCCCCAGCGAGCTGCGTTCCGCAGCGCGGCCCCGGTAGGCGGCGGCGAACGCTTCCGCGGCCGGCCGGTAGTGGGGCTTCGTGAACGGCCAGGTCCGCGCCAGTTCCTCCATCCGGGTCGCCGCCTCTCCCATGATGGTGGTCACGTCGCCCGGCCGGATGGCGTCCAGGATCGCCCGGTAGCACGCGAGGTAGAACCCGTAGAGGTCGCGCTGCCACTCGCTGAAGACGCCGTTCACCGGCCACATCCGGGTGACGTCGCTCGTGTAGTACCCGATGTCCGGGGCGTAGTCCATGAGGATCAGCTCGCCGTCTTCGAGCCGGCGCGCCCCGCGGTGGTAGTGCGGGTACCAGGCGTTCGTCCCGGTCGCCACCAGCGAGTAGTAGGCCTCCGACTGGGCGCCGTCCCGGAAGAAGATGAACTTCGCGACGGCGTCGAGCTCGTGCTCGTGGATCCGGGGACGAGTCGACCGAATCGCCTCCATGATCGCCAGGCCGGAGAGGTCGGTCGCCTTGCGGATGAGAGCGACCTCCCGCTCGCTCTTGATCAGCCGCAGCCGGTCGAGCACCGGCGA
Organism: Acidobacteriota bacterium; assembly: GCA_009840635.1. Classification (GTDB taxonomy): domain Bacteria; phylum Acidobacteriota; class Vicinamibacteria; order Marinacidobacterales; family Marinacidobacteraceae; genus Marinacidobacterium; species Marinacidobacterium portitor. The sequence goes on from VXNL01000078.1 coordinate 3,142, forward strand.
CAGGTCCTCGATGTCCAGCTTGGGGAAGCGGTCCCGGAGCCGGGCGGCGAAGTTCGCCTCCCGGGAGGGCCTGCCGTCCCACGGGTCGTTCGCGATGTCGGAGTTGCCCCGGGTGGCGAGGTCGCGGCTCATGGCGGCGAGTTCGGCGGGGCTGAGCGGGGTGTGGAGGGTCGGCGGGCGATTGCCCCAGGCCATCCGGGCGAGGTCGTCGCTCAGCTTCCAGGTTCCGAAGACGTCGTCCACCCCGGTGAGTTCCCGGGCGAGGTCCGCGTCTTCCGCCGTCAGCAGGCGCCCCTCGGAGGCTTCCCGCCGCGCGTTCCGGTGCGGCAGGTAGAGCACGGAGCGGCGGGAGGCGCCGTCGAGCAGCAGGTAGGCGTGCGGCGTCTCCACCCCGGTCAGGTAGTAGAAGGAGTTCGTCTGCCGGAAGCGCTCGTAGGCGAGGGGGGAGCCGGCCCCCTGGAGGATCGCCGCGCCTCCCGGTCCGACCGCGTCCAGCACGGATTCGCGACGGGCCTGGAACTCTTCCGCCGGGAAGTCCTGGGTAAAGATCGGGGCGTCCTGGGCCAGGGCGGGGCCGCCAGCGAAAGCGAGCAAGGACTGGAGGAGAACGAGTCGAAAGAACATGACGCCAGGGACTGTACGTGAACGCTGGTCAGCTCTCCCGATCCCCCTTTCGGCGCTGCACGCGTCCCTGGAGATGGCGTTCGCGTATGCGGGCGGCGATAGAGGTGTTGTACGTCCGATCAATCCTGTCGATCATTGTCCAGGATTTTCGCCACCACCTGCTATGACTTGAACCAACCCTCAGTTTCGGCAATGGTCCCCACTGGGATGACCTTCTCCGCAACCTGCTGACGGCAGGCGCGTTCGGCAAAGCCAACCAGCTCTACCGGATAACGCCGACGGTGTTCGACGATCTCTTCAGCGATGCCTCGTGGCAGCCGGGAACCACCTCTCCGGCCGAGCCTGTATGCCATGAACGGTTCTATGCCGATCCCTTTGGCGTAGGTACGCGAAATGATCGGTAAAGCGTCGCGCCACGCACCCTGAGAACCTTGAGTGCTGCTCAGTGCCATCCTTTGACACAATGCGAGAGTCGCCGGGTCATCTCCTTCGTAATCCATCAAGCGAGCCTTGAACACTTGAACTAAGGACTCTTCTCTGACGCGAGTCGACAGTGCCACTATGAATCTCTCGGAGATCGACTCCGGTATCGCGGCAAGGTCTACGGCGGTAAGCCGCCGGCGGGTGTCGACGCCGCACGCGCGCAATCCGTGATCAAGCTTGTGCCACCACTCAACGTCAAGATGCTCCAGTTTGGCGTCTATTAGATGACTGAGTCTGCTGAAGACGCTCAGTCCAGCCCACTTTAGCGAAACGAGAAGGGCAAGCGCCACTTCGGACTGGTCGGATGCCACCCGCAGCTGCGCCTCCCACCATCTTGGCGCATTCGCCCGAAGCCTGGCGTAACGGACTCGTTCGCATAAAGGCACGGAAGGATCATGTAGCTCACGTGCGTGCTCGCTCTTCTTGCCTTTCCCGCGAATACCTGCACCTATGTTCGCCAGGACGGCGAATGTCCACCGATCACCGAATAACCTACGTCCGCTCTCCACCAAATCGTTCCAAGGCTCCAGATCAGTGGTCCACTCGGATACTGACATCTCCCACCGTCTTGTTCCTACATCCAGCAACTCTCGGCAGCGGACGGCGGTTTCAGAGTCCTCTAGAATTTCCAGTTCACTCGACTTCTTGATCGGTTCGGGATCGGCGAACACGCGCTCGGACCACTTCGATAGCGGCCAAGGACCGGTCTGCTCGAACGCCGCGGCATAGGTGTACGGGGTCAGCAGCCTCGCGAAGTTCTCAGTCAGAGTGGCGATCCTCCCCGGTCGAAAGAAATAGTCAAGGCCACGATCCAAAATGCCGTTGACCACTTTAAGGAACCTCGTCTCGTCAGTCTCGATCAGCCTCGCCTTTCCGCTCTGGCACATTAGGACTAACCGTTCCGTCTCGTCAGAGGAGTCAGCCAGGAGCTCAGTCAACTGTCGTTCACTAACGCAAGGCAGTAGACCGAGTCGTAGCCCGAATCTCATCCAGCGCGTTCGTTCCGTTCCACGTACCGTTGACGTCTCGCTCCACCATGGCGTCCAAGCTTCCTCGCGAGAGCAGTTTGCGTTGACCACGTCGAGCAACATGCCACTGTAGTCATCAGCGGACGCGGTGCGAAGCAGGTGGAAGCACTTCTCGACCAGTTCCTCGTTGCCGTTGTGCTTAGGGAGCACAAGCCCTTCACTACTTCTGCGGCGACGGCTGCCCGCGGCGATCCGCAGACCGACACCGTCGAGCAACAGGGTGGCGACCTGTTTCATCGCTCTGGGGTGTTGCGCGAACACCCAATCGGAGAGCAGGGTAGCCGAGAGATCCTGCGCATAGGTGGTGTACTTGAAGCCTGGTGAGCGTGCGAGGTCCTGGAGTCTATCTACGAGAGACGCCAGTTCTCCCTTGCTGTAGCAACCCGCATAGAACCGCGTAACGTTCTGCCAGAAGAGATCCCTAGCGAGCGCATCGAAGCGATCGGGCAACGTGCCGCCGCACTCTTGTCCCGGCGGAGAATAGGGTGCCGTGTCGTACAAGTGCCGCGCCGCAAAGTACTCCCGCAACGGTTGGACTTCGAATTCATATGTTCCTTCGACCCTCGATACGAGTGCCACGACGCGTTCAACCATACCGGTGAACAAGAGTTGCGCTAAGGACGCGTCGTGACCCTCTTCTTTGAGATAGGCCTCGACAAGGCGATGAAGGTTCTCGGCATTAGCGCTACCGGCGCCCTGCTTTGTCTGCGCTTCAGCATGTAGGACCCAGCCAAGGTACCTATGAATGCAGACCAGTAGATCGCGGTGATCGCGCACGACGGATGACTTCTCCGCCTCGCGACTAAAAAAGAGGTCGACATAACTGTCGTAGAGAGCCGTCCGTTTATCAGGAAGTGAGCCGCCTCGGCTTTGGATCAGACTAAGGAGTATCGAAAGCTGCATTGGGTTTCCGGCCAACTCGCGAAGGTGCGGCTGATCAAGCTTGCCTCTCAGGACGCGACGAACATCCGACGCTGCATTGGCTTCGAGCTTGCGAGCACGTATCCACTTCTCAGAGTATTCTCGGATTAGCGGTGGACCAATCGAGGAGAGGTGAAGGTGTCTAAAGTCCGTTTCGGGCAGGCCCGGAGAGTCGGTGAGTGCAGCCGGTCTGCTAGTCACAATCGTTTGTATTGATGCAGAGTTGATTTTGAGACGACTAACCCCTTTCAAGATCTCCTCGACAACTGCACGGCGACGTCCGAAGTCGGCCACTTCATCTAGACCGTCGAAGACAAGGAGCAAGGCGCTTAACTTGGCTACGGCCTGGAGATCGGTTACCGTGAAGGCTGCGCCACCGGAATGATGTACGACTTGTCGCGCAAGGAACGACTCCAGTGAGCCGTGCCAGTGTTTTGGCGGATCGGCGGAGTCATCGGGGGCGAACGGATCCTGACGGTTCAACCAAGTCGCGAAGTCGCGACAATCGACCTTGAAGGGAAGTCTGACGGGAGACTGGCGGTGAGGGTTGGGAATTCGGGGGTCGTCCATGCCGGCGTCGAGGATACGACGTCGATGGATTTGGCATATGTATTGAACGATGGTTGACTTTCCCTGCCCAGGCGCGCCTTCGATGACCACGCGATCAAGGTGACGTTGGGCCAAGGGGTGTAACAGCAGTGAGGCGGTACCCACGGTCAGCGCCTCGAGGTTAGTTCTGTATTCACTCGGAGCGAGTTCAGTGGTGGCCTCCTGCGCAATCGCCCGAAACACGCCGATCTCGGCTCGTTGGTGCGGCTTGGATCCGGGCGAGTCGGGGGTGGTAACCGGTACGTCGATGAAGAGGTTCAGTAGTTCGTTTTCGAGCTGGATTTGCTTGAAGCGAACCTCTTTGTCTCGGTCAAATTGGTCTTGTACACACGCTCGAATCGCTGCTGTTCGCCGCGACGCATGCTCGGAGAGTCCGGTCTCAATGACCAACCGAAGGATGTCCGGTCCGGACAGTATTTCCGGGTATGCCCATTTGATGTTCCACGCGTCGTCGAGACGCCGATTGATGTCGTCGCGCCACCAGCACTGGGCTGGGATGGAGAATTGGTCATCCAGCACGGACTGGACAGAGTCAATGGATCCGGATTCAGGGTGCGCGGTGCCCGGTACGTTGGTTAGCAAGTAGTACTTGGTGGCACCTTTCGGGACTAGTGCCTGTACTTTGGGAGCCTCGGTCTCGACGGTCTTCGTGAGCCATCTGTGTGGCTCTTTTTCGGCTAACGGGCGTCGAACGAACTTGACCTGGTACACGATTAAGTCGCGGGAACCAGCAGGAGCACTAAACGACACAGCGTCACGACCGCCGTCGGGTTGCCCAACTGGAAAGCACTGTGTGTTTGGGAATGCCCGGGAGAGAAGGGCGTGACAGATCTGCTGGAAGCGTTCCGGACCTAGTTGTTCCAGTGAATAGTCCATTGAGAAACTCCTTCGATAGTGTCGCGCGTGCCCAGACGCAGGGCCTGTCGGTAGCGCACGACGACCGAGTCTAGATTCGAGACTAGCACCTCCCGGGCTTCACCCTGCCGTGGCCTAGTACCAGTGCCGTCGAAGTCAATACTCCCGTCCCTGACACACATGGTGGCGTACCTGCTGATACCTGCTCAGGGACGTTGAGTCCACCGGGAGTGACATGTCGCAGTAGGGGGATCTGCCCAGAACTCCTCCGCCCAGCCTAGGCTTCTGGGTCGGGGAGTCGTTTCGGGCCGGCGAGTGGCGTAACTCGGGTCGCTCCGCTCTCTCCATCTCGCATCTCACCGACGCGAAACGAGCGTCCGGGTGACCTCAGGGCTCGGGCTCTGTCAGACGCAATCTCTTCACCTCACGTCCTCCGGACGACGCTCGTCAGCTGTGGGCGGGCGTGGGAGCGCGCTAGCCTCTCTCTGAACACGCGGAACAAACAAGAGAATGAACGGAGCATCCCAGTCCCGCCCGCAGTCCTTTCCCCAGCCCGGCGTGCTGGCCGAAATCCCGTCCCACGCGCGCTATCTGACCTTCCGGAGGTGTCCGTCCTCGCCCAGCCCGCGCGACGCGCTGGAGCGTCTTGCCCAGGCCCATCCCGGGTTGCCGCTCGTCTTCGGACTGGGCTCGTCCCTGGTGCGCGAACTGGGAGCCGAGGTCCCGGGACTCCGCGAGTTCCCGGCCTCGAGCGGACCGGGTTTCACCGTTCCGTCCACTCCCGCGCCGCTGTGGGTCTGGCTGCGGTCGGAGGAGCGCGGCGAGCTCGTCCACGAGACCCGGCGGGTGGAGAAGGCGCTCGCCGGCGCCTTCGCGCTGGACAACGCGCTCGACGCCTTCCGCTACCGGACGGGCCTCGACCTCACCGGCTACGAGGACGGGACCGAGAACCCGAAGGGTGACGCGGCGGTGGAGGCGGCCGTCGTTTCCGGCCGCGGCCCCGGTCTCGACGGGTCCTCGTTCGCGGCGGTACAGCAGTGGGTCCACGACCTCGACCGCTTCGAGTCGTTTTCGTCCCGGACGCAGGACCACATCATCGGGCGCCGCAAGAGCGACAACGTGGAGCTCAGGGACGGGCCGGACGCGGCCCACGTAAAGCGCACCGAACAGGAAGCCCCCGATCCGCCCGTCTTTCTGCTCCGCCGCTCCATGCCCTGGGCGGACGCACGGCGGGCGGGCCTCGTGTTTGTCGCCTTCGGGAACAGTCTGGATGCCTTCGAGTACCACCTGTCCCGGATGACCGGGGCCACTGACCGGATCGCCGATCACCTGTTCCGTTTCACCAGGCCGGTGACGGGGGCGACCTTCTGGTGTCCTCCCATCCGTGGGGGAAGCGCCGACCTGAGCCTCCTCGGCTGAGCGCGGCGGCCGTCGGGGAAGGCCGCCGAGGGATTACCGTACGCACCGCGTACGTTCGATGCTGACCCGCCGCCTCGCCGCCGAGTTCCTCGGCACCGCCGGCCTGCTCGCCGTGATCATCGGCGCCGGCATCATGGCCGTCAACCTGTCGGACGGCAACGACGGGGTGGCGCTCATCGGGACCACGGCGGCCATCGGCGCGGGCCTCGTGGTCCTCATCTGGCTCTTCGCCCCGGTGTCCGGCTGCCACATCAATCCCGCGGTGACGCTGGCGTTCCTGCTCCGGAAGGAGATCTCCGGCCGCGACGCCGGGCTCTACGTCGTCGTGCAGGCGGCGGGCGGCCTTGCCGGGATGCTCGTGACCCACCTGATGTTCGACCTGCCGCTCCTGCAGACCGCCACCCAGGTGCGGACCGGGCCGGGACAGTGGGTATCCGAGGTGGTGGCCACGTTCGGGTTGATCCTGACCATCTTCGGCTGCATCAAAGTCCGCCCGCAAGCGGTGGCCGCCGCGGTGGGGATCTACATCTTCGCGGCCTGCTGGTTCACCGCCTCGACCTCGTTCGCCAATCCGGCAGTCACGCTCGCGCGGAGCTTCACGGACACCTTCTGCGGGATCCGGCCGGTGGACGCTCCCATGTTCGTGGTCATGGAGATCGTGGGCGCGCTCATCGCCACCCCCTTCGCGGCCTGGCTGTACCGCGCAGAGGACTCGAAGGGATCCTGACTTGACGGCCGATTCCGCACGGCCGGTAGAGACCGGCGGGCGGATCGCCGGTCTGGACGTGCTGCGCGGCTTCGCGCTGCTCGGCATCCTGGTGATGAACATCCAGCTGTTTGCGATGCCCTCCGCGGCGTACCAGAACCCGATGGCGTTCGGTGACCTCACCGGGATCAACCTCGGGGTCTGGGCGTTCGCTCACGTCTTCTTCAGCCAGAAGTTCCTAACCCTGTTCTCGATGCTGTTCGGAGCGGGCGTCTGCCTCTTCGCCGATCGCATCGAAGCGCGGGGCGGCCGCGCCGCAAAATGGCACTACCGCCGGATGGGCTGGCTGCTGGCGTTCGGACTGGCGCACGCCTATCTCCTCTGGGCCGGGGACATCCTGGTGACCTACGCGATCTGCGGATGTCTGGTCTATCTGTTCCGGCGACGCCGCCCGCGCACGCTGCTGGTCGCCGGACTGGCCTCGCTCGCGGCGACGAGTCTGCTCCTCGTCGCCGCCGGATTCGCGCTGACGCTTCCCGGAGTCCCGGACGAGGCGATCTCCGAGATCGAGAGGGGATGGAAGCCCGACGCCCCCGCACTGGAAGCCGAGGTCGCGGCCTATCGGGGCGACTGGAGCGATCAGCAGCCGGTCCGGGCGAAGGAGGCGCTCGGCATCCACCTCGGCTTGCTGCCGTTCTTCGCCATCTGGTTCTGCGGCGGGCTGATGCTCATCGGCATGGCGCTCTACAGGTGGGGAGTGCTGAGCGCGGCTAAGGACAACCGGTTCTACCACCGGCTTGCTTCCATCGGCCTCGTGGTGGGCTTGCCGCTGGTGGCATTCGGCATGGGGTGGAACTTCGCGGGCGGCTGGGCGTGGCAGCGGTCCATGTTCTTCGGCACGCTCTTCAATTCCTGGGGCTGCATTCCGGTGGCGCTCGGCTACCTCGGACTCGTGATGCTCGCCGTGCGCCGCGGCTTCCTGCCGGGCCTGCAGGCGCGGCTCGCCGCGGTAGGCCGGATGGCCTTCACCAACTACCTGCTCCAGACCGTCGTCTGCACCACGATCTTCTACGGCCACGGGCTCGGCCTCTTCGCGAGCGTCGAGCGCTACCAGCAGCTCCTGATCGTGCTCGCGGTCTGGGCGCTCCAGTTGTGGCTGTCGCCGATCTGGCTCCGCCGGTACTCCTACGGCCCGCTCGAGTGGTTGTGGCGAACGCTGACGTACGGGCGATTGCCGAGGGCCTCCCGGAGTTCGTCAGCCGTCTGAAGTCGGGAGCGGCTGATCGGGTGCTTCTGCACACGCCGCCCTTCAAGAAGACGGCGGAAACGGCTTGGAACGCCGGCTTCAGCCGGCACAGCGGCCCGCAGGGCCGCGGGCGGTCATCGCTACCCCGGGTGCATTGGCGCGCGCAGCTGAGCCATCCCGAATGGGGCCCGTCCCGCCGCCCGCCTGCGGCGGGCTGTGCCGGCTGAAGCCGGCCCAGTTCTCCCGGTGGGGGCTCCAAGCCGTCGCGCCGAGACTTAATGCTCCCCTTGACCCTCGACGACGAAGCCGAGGGTGAGGCCGCCCGCCCAGGGGTAGCCGAGCGCCCAGCCGTCGGCGTCGTCCTGGAAGACCGCCGGCTCGGTGATCCCTTCCCAGTTGGGCGCGAGGCTCATCACCGCCGGATGGCCGACGCCGGTGGCGGCGAAGCTCATGATGTTCAGGTCGTCCTGACCCCACTCGACGTCCACCGTCATGTCCTCGGCGACCGGCACCAGCAGCACGAAGTCGAGGTGCACGGAGACGCCCATGTGGTTTCCGTCCTCGGGACGGATCCCGTAGCGCATGGTGAAGACGTTGGGCTCGATGGGGTTCCCCTTGTAGTCGGACCAGGGGCCGTCGATCCGGACCACTCCGACCAGGGTCCCCACGCCGAGATCCGGGAAGGTCGCGGCGGGATTCGGGTTGTTGCCCGTGGGTTGCTCGGCGCGAAACCAGAAATCGAGGTTGACGCCCGAACCGAGCGTCGCGCGGACGCCCTCGGCGCCCAGGATCGCCCGGATCTCATCGGAAACCCCTTCGGGCGGAGCGCCGTCGGCGGCACCGAGCATCGGTTGATCGCTCCCGAAGGCGAGAGTGGCGGCGAGCAGCCCGGCGGGCAGCAGATAGGCGAAACGCGGACGAACCTTCATGGCGCGGTAGCAGGGCCCGCCGTTAGCGGACGAAGGTGCCCAGGAAGGCGCTCCGCTTGAGCGGGCAGCTCCAGGTGGTGTCGAAGTCGTCGCCCCGGAACGCGTGCGCCTCGGTGTAGGCCGGCATCGCGTCCGCGATCTCGGTCAGCGGCGGGTAGTAGACGAACTCGCTGCCGCAGAGGTGATCCTTGTGGGTGATCGCGCGGGTCTTGATCTCCACCAGCTCGCCCGCCGTCAGCGCGGCGTGGCCCGGTGTGCTCTCGAAGTCCGCGGCCACCGGGGCGTCCCGGATGTTCCTCACGTTGTCGAGCAGCTCGCCGCCCATGTCGTGCGCGAGCTGGATGAGGGCGCTCCGCTGGTCGGCGTTCGCGGACTCGTCCACGATCAGCACCGACTCCACCGGATACGGGTTGTCGTGCGGATCTCCCAGGGTGGCCTGCGCCTTTACGACGGCGACCACCGAGAGGCCGGAGAGCTCGACGCCCTCGTACATCCCCTCGGAGACGTTCCAGGCGAGCACGGCTTCCTCGCCGTCGAGGCCGACCTCGCTGTTGGCGTAGCAGTGACCCGCGTAGACGTCCGCGGTACGGGCCTCGAGGTAGAGACCGGTGAGCGAGGTGTCCGCCTCGCCGGGACCTCCAGCGAAAGCCATTGCGCCCATCGCGAGGAACGCGACTGCCAGCAGGAAACGGGAAATCTTCATGACGCTACCTCCGTCGGGGAACCACGGTTCGCTAGGGTCACCCGAGCACAAGGAGTCTAACAGGGCTATCGCCCCGCTTCATCCGGCTTTCGGGGTCTACCAGGCGCTCTCGAAACAGGACCGGCCGGAACCCTCGCTGCAGCGTTCCTTGTCGGCGACCCGCCCGTCGGGGCCGAGGCAGTTCATGGTGTGGGTACACCAGAAGTGGTCGTCGCCGGGATGCCCGCCCGGGACGCTCGGGTCGTACTCCATGTCCATGTACATCGCCTTGGAGCGCAGACGGTGGCAGAGCGAGAAAGCGGCGCGTCCGGTCGCCCCGGGAATGGCGCTCTTCGGAGCGGTGGTCTTCGTGGCCATCGTCGTTCTCCTCACATGGCGGCGAGCGCGGCGCGTTTCACCGCGACCCGCGCGAGCTGGATCTTGTAGCCGTTGCCGGAGAGCGCGGCGGCGTCGGCCACCGCGGCGTCACCGGCCGCCTGCGCGCTTGCCTCGCTGATGCCGCCGGCCAGCGCGCCGGCCGCGGCGGCGCTCATCCACGGGGTGGGCGCCGCGTGGCCGAGCACCACCCGGGCGCCCCCGTCCGAGACGGCGACCGAAGCGGCGGCCAGCGGCCAGTCGAAGCCCTTCCGGTTCCGTATCTCGTAGGTGGCGTTGTTGCTCGAGCGCATCGGAATGGTGACCCCGGTCACGATCTCGGCGGCGCCGAGCGTGAACTCGCTCTCGTCGCTCGAGGCCGGCGTCCGGTAGAGGTCTTCGACCGCGACGCTGCGCTCACCGTCCGGCCCGAGGACCGTCGCCGAGGCGCCGAGCGCGATCAGCGGCGGCGCGAGGCTCGACGGGTTCACGAAGACCGCGTCGCCCGCGTTCCCGAAGATCGCGTGGTAGCGGTTGTCGCCCGTCTTCGCCATGGACTGCCCGTCGTGCATCGGCACGAGCCCGAAGCCCGCGCGGAAGTACCAGCAGCGGGGCCGCTGCAGGAGGTCGCCGCCCACCGTGCGCATGGAGAGCACCTGCCGGCTGCGGACCCCGGCAATGGCCTGGGCGACCGCCGGGAAGGACTCGCGGATCACCCGGTGCTCACCGAGCGGTCCCAGCCGGGTCGTGGCGCCGATGTGGAGTCCGCCGTCGGTCTCGTGGGCTCCGGTCAGATCCGGGATCGCCTTCAGGTTGACGAGACGGGACGGCGCCGCCGCGCCGTCCTTCATCAGGCTCAGCAGATCGGTGCCGCCGGCAAGGGCTACCGCCCCGTCGGCGGACAGCATCCGGATCGCGTCCTCGGTGGTCCGGGGACTTGAGTATTCGAAGGCGCGCATCAGGCCATCCCTCCGTTGATTGCGGCGAGCACCCGCTCGGGGGTCATCGGCATCTCGTTGATCGGAACGCCGGTGGCGTTGGTCGCCGCGTTGGCGATCGCCGCTCCCGGCGCGATGACCGGGGGCTCACCGAGGCCGATCACGCCGCGTTCGTCGTAACCGGGTCCGGTCATCATGTGGACGATCATCTCGCCCACGTCCTCGATTCCGGCGAGCTTGTAGAACTCCATGTCGGGGTTCAGCATCTGGCCGGTGTGCGGATCGAAGACCCGCTCCTCGGTGAGCGCGTAGGTCACGCCCATGATGAGCGAGCCGTACACCTGGCTCTCGGCGAGCTTCATGTCGAGGATGAGCCCGCAGTCCTGGACCGCGACCAGCCGGTTGATGGAGACCACGCCGGTCTCCATGTCCACGCTGACGTCGGCCATCTGGATGCCGCCCACCCCGCTGTCGTTCAACTGGCCCGGGCCCGGGTTGGCGCCGGTGGCGGACACCGGGTTCACCCCGATGAGGGTCGCCGCCTGCCGCCAGGGCATCGCTGCCATGGCACCGTCCTTGAAGTGGAGCTGGCCGTTCTTGAGCTCGAGGTTCGCCATCTCGGTCCCAAGCTTTGGCGCGATCCGCTCGAAGACGGCGTCCACCGCGTTGAGCGCCGCCCGGCGGGTGGCGCCGCTGACGCCTCCCACCGTGGTGCTGCCGCCCGAGGCGCCGGACGCCGGCAGGACGCTCCGCCCCATGGTCACCTTGACCTGCTCCAGGCCGACTCCGAAGGTCTCGGCCAGCACCAGGGCGATGATGGTGCGGGTCCCGGTGCCGAGGTCCTGGCTCCCGATCCGGGCTTCCACCAGCCCGTCGCGGTAGGCGAGCACTTCGCAGTTGCTCCGGTGGCCGCGGCCGCCCCAGGTGTGGAGCGCGAGGCCGAGGCCGGAACGCACGGTCCCGGTCGCCGAGCCGCGCGGCCGCCAGCGGTCGCGCCAGCCCATCAGTTCGGCGCCCTTCTCGAGTTCCTCGACGTAGGTGTTCGCACGCTCGCCGGTCTTCTCGATGTTCTTCAGGAAGAAGTCGAGCGGGTCCATCCCCGCCGCGTGGGCGAGGTCCTCGAGCGCCCGCATGGTGACGAGGCACGCCTGCGGATGTCTCGGGGCCCGCCAGGCCCGCGCCGGTCCGGTGTTCGTCGGCACCGAGGTGTGCATGTGGGTCTGGTTCTCGAAGGAGAAGACGTAGGGAAGCGGCGGGGAGTTGGCGCCTGCCGGTCCTCCCGAACCCCAGCTCTTCGAATCCCAGGCCACCACGTTCCCGTCGGCGTCGGCGGCCGTCGAGACCTCGGCGTGCGTCGAGGGACGCGCGCCGGCGACGCTGACCTCCTGGTCCCGGTCGAGCATCAGCTTCACCGGCCGGCCGGTGTCGCGCGCGATCTGGGCGCAGACCACGCCCCAGCGGTCCACGCTGAACTTGCTGCCGAAGCCGCCGCCCATGTACTGGGTCTCGACGTGGACGTTCGAGGCCGGAATGCCGATCTGCTCGCCGAGCTGCGAAGCGACGCCGGAAATCGCCTGGGTGGAGGCCCAGAGCGTCACCGTCTCTTCGTCCTGCCACTCGGCGACCTGGCCGTGGGACTCGAGGGAGCAGTGGGCGATCTGCGCCGCGTGGTAGGAGCCGCTCGACTTCGTCGGGGCCGAGGCCATCGCGGCTGTCGGATCCCCGGTGGTCTCCGCCTGCGCGGGCTGGGCGTCGGGAGCCTCGTCCACCGCGCGCTCGTTCACGAAGTGCGACAGCACCTCGTATTCGATCTTTACGGCGGCGGCCCCGTCGCGGGCGACCTCCTCCGAGGTGGCGGCCACCGCCACGATCTCGTCGTGGGCCCACTGGATCTCGGTCCCCACGTCCTGGATCACGTGGACCCGGACCACCCCGTCCATCGCCTCCGCCGCCGAAGTGTCGATGGCGGTGATGCGCGCGTGGGCGTGCGGGCACTGGACCATGATCGCCCAGAGCATCCCGCGGCGGTTCACGTCGTAGGCGTACTTCGCCCGTCCGGTCGCCTTGACCGGGCCGTCAAGGCGGCTAATGTGTTTGCCGATGTGCAGGCGGTCGCCTGCGGCGGGCCAGACATACTCAGCCATTGGTGGTTCCTCCTCCGGCCGCCTGGGCGACGGCCGCCCGGATGCCGGCGTAGGTGCCGCAGCGGCAGAGGTTGCCGCCGAGCTCCCGGTGGACGGTGTCCTGATCGGGATTCGGATGACGGTTCAGGAGCGCCGCGCTCGCGACCACGAAACCCGGCGTGCAGAAACCGCACTGCTGGGCGTCGTGGTCCACGAACGCCTGCTGGATGGGGTGCATGTTCGCCGGCGAGCCGAGACCTTCAACGGTGGTGACCTCCGCGCCCTGCGCTTCGATCGCGAGCACCGAGCAGGCATAGACCGGGTCGCCGTTCAGGAGCACGGTGCAGGCGCCGCAGGTGCCGCGGTCGCAGACCTTCTTGGCGCCGGTCAGGTCGAGGTGGTTGCGGAGCGCGTCCAGCAGCGTGACCCTCGGTTCCAGGGTCGCCACGTGGGCCTTGCCGTTGATCTTGAACGCCATGTCCACCGCGCCCGGCCCGGCGACCCCCGGCTCTCCCTGAGCCGCGGCGTCGTCCAGCATGCCGGACAGCAGGCCCGCGGAGGCGGCGCCGGCGGCGGCGCTTCCCCGCAGGAACTGGCGGCGGGAAAACGATCCCCGCGCCTTCGTCTCGGCGCTCTCGGTACTCGCTTCGGGTTGCTCGTCGCGAGGCGTTTTCGGATACCTGGTCTGGGCCATTGAAGTCCCTCCGGATCGAGTTTCCAAGGGGGCGACTATACCAGCGGTACGGCGTTCGCTGGCGGTTACGATCCCGGGTATGCAGCGTGTTTCCCCGCGGCCGGACCGGCGCCCGGAGGATCCGGCGCCGGTCGGGGATCTCCTCGGCCTCGTGTTCCCGAGCCGGGAGCAGGGGGCGATCCTGGACATCGAGTTCCTGAAGGCGCTCTGGGACCGGGCGGCGCCCGCCGAAATCGCGCGGCGGGTGGTGCCGGTGCGCGTCGAGAAGCGTGTACTGACCGTCGTTACCTCCGACCCGGTGGCCCGGGCGGAAGCGCACCGGCGGAGGACGGAGATCGCGCGCAACCTGGTGCGCGCGGCGGGTCTTCCCGAGGCCCGCCTGCGGGTGCGGGTCGAACTCGGCGTGCCGGCGATCGCGGAGGACGCTTCCGAGCGGGAAAGGCGGGGGGCGTGACCGAGGCGAACGGGGGTCCGCCGGTCTGGATCTCCTCCGCGGTCCGGACCCCGATCGGGAAGCTGCTCGGCGGGCTCTCCCCGCTGTCCGCCCCGAAACTCGGGGCGCTGGTGGTGCGCGAGGCGGTGGACCGCGCCGCGGCGCCCCCGGATGCGGTCGACGAGGTCATCCTCGGGAACGTGCTGACCGCCGGGCTCGGCCAGAACCCGGCCCGCCAGGCCGCGATCGGCGCCGGGCTGCCCGCCGGGGTGGGCGCCCTCACCATCAACAAGGTTTGCGGATCGGGGCTGAAGGCGGTCATGCTCGCCCGCCAGGCGATCCTCGCCGGCGACGCCGACGTGGTGGTGGCAGGCGGGATGGAGTCCATGTCGAACGCCCCGCATCTCCTTTCGGGAATGCGGACGGGGTCAAAGATGGGCGACGGCAGCCTCGTGGACTCGATGGTGCACGACGGGCTCACCGACGCCTTCGAGGACATCCACATGGGCGAGACCGCCGAGCGGGTGGCCGACCGCTACGGAGTGAGCCGCAAGGCGATGGACGAATACGCCGCCGAGAGCCAGCGGCGCGCCCATGCGGCGACCGAGGCCGGGCGGTTCGCCGGCGAGATCCTGCCCGTGGAGGTCCCGGCGCGAAGGGGCGCGGTAGTGGTCGAGCGCGACGAGAGCATCCGGCCGGAGGCCACCGCGGAGTCGCTCGCGCGCCTCAGGCCGGTGTTCCGCAAGGACGGCCGGGTGACCGCGGGGAACGCTCCGGGGGTGAACGACGGGGCATCCGCCCTCGTGATCGCCTCGGACGCGGCTGTGCGCCGGCACGGCCTGCCCCGGCTCGCGCGCATCACCGGCCAGGCGGTCTCGGGCCTCGAGCCCGAATGGGTCATGATGACCCCGGTGCCCGCGGTCCGGAAACTGCTTGAGCGCCTGGGCTGGAGCGTGGACGGGGTGGACCTCTTCGAGATCAACGAGGCGTTCGCCGCCCAGGCGGTGGCGGTGCGGTCCGAACTGGGGCTCCCGGAGGGCCGGACGAACGTGAACGGGGGCGCCGTCGCGCTCGGCCACCCGATCGGGGCGAGTGGCGCCCGCATCCTCACGACGCTGCTCTACCTGCTCCGCGAGCGGGGCCTGGACCGGGGCGTGGCGAGTCTCTGCCTGGGTGGCGGCAACGGGGTCGCCCTGGGAGTGGAACGTGCCTGAACCGGGAGCGCCGGCGCGAGTCCTGGTGGTGGGCGCCGGGACCATGGGGAACGGCATCGCCCAGGTCTTCGCCATCTCCGGCGTGGAGGTGAACCTCGTGGACATCCGGGAGGAGTTCACGGCGCGTGGGATGGCGACCATCGAGAAGAACCTGGGGCGCCAGGTGAGGCGGGGGACCCTGACCGACGCCGGGGCGAAGACCGCGTACGCGCGCATCCAGCCGGGCACGGAAATGGCGCCCGCCGCCGATGCGGAGTTCGTGGTCGAGGCCATCGTCGAGAACGAGGCGAGGAAACTCTCGCTCTACGCCGGGCTCGAGCCGCTGCTGCCGTCCCGGACGATCCTCGCGTCGAACACCTCCTCGATCTCGATCACCCGGCTCGGGGCCGCCTCCGGCCGCGCCGACCGCTTCATCGGGATGCACTTCATGAACCCGGTCCCGGTCATGGAACTGGTCGAGGTGATCCGGGGGCTCGAGACCTCGGACGACACGTTCGAGACCACCATGGAGCTGTCGCGGCGGCTCGGGAAGACGCCCTGCGCGGTCAACGACGCGCCCGGGTTCGTCTCCAACCGGGTCCTCATGCCGCTGATCAACGAGGCCGCCTTCGCGCTCATGGAGGGCGTGGGGAGCGCCGAGGACATCGACCGGATCATGAAGCTCGGCATGCGGCATCCCATGGGCCCGCTGGCGCTCGCCGATCTCATCGGCCTCGACGTGGTCCTCGATATCCTGCGGGTGCTGCAGGACGGGTTCGGAGATCCCCGCTACCGCCCGTGCCCGCTGCTCGTGAAGCTGGTGGACGGCGGCCGGCTCGGCCGCAAGACGGGCCGCGGGTTCCACGACTACGGCGGTTAAAGAGATTCTGGAGGTTCCCGGCGCCGAGGGTGGGACAGAATTTGGCTCAATTACGTCTTAGCCTGTAGAGAACTCGAAGCCGCGCCGCCGGCCCCCGGGGCAGGGGCGCCCATTCCCCACGAGGAGACACCCGCCAGCCATGTCGCCAGACGCCAGGAATCAGAGGAGCGCCGACCAGCGCTCCCGCGCCCTCGACATCGCCCTCGGGCAGATCGAAAAACAGCACGGCCGGGGAGCCATCATGCGCCTCGGGTCGTCCGCGATGGACGTGTCCGCAATCCCCACCGGGGTGATTTCGGTGGACGCGGCGCTCGGAGTGGGGGGCTTCCCCCGCGGCCGCGTGGTCGAGGTGTTCGGCCCGGAATCCTCCGGGAAGACCACCCTGGCGCTCACGGTGGTGGCCTCGGCCCAGGCCCTCGGCGGGGTCGCGGCGTTCGTGGACGCCGAGCACGCCCTCGACCCGGAGTACTGCCGGGCGCTCGGGGTGAACACCGACGAACTGCTCGTGTCCCAGCCCGACGACGGCGAACAGGCGCTCGAGATCACCGAGACGCTGGTGCGGAGCGGGTCGGTGGACGTCGTGGTGGTGGACTCGGTGGCGGCGCTCGTGCCGCGCGCGGAGCTCGACGGCGAGATGGGCGACGCGCAGGTCGGCCTTCAGGCGCGGCTCATGTCGAAGGCGCTCCGCAAGCTCACAGGGATCGTTTCGAAGTCCTCCACCTGCCTGGTGTTCATCAACCAGCTCCGCGAGAAGATCGGGATCATGTTCGGCAACCCGGAGACGACGACGGGCGGGCGCGCGCTCAAGTTCTATTCGTCGGTGCGGGTGGACATCCGGCGGATCGGCGCCCTCAAGGAGGGAGACGCGGTGATCGGGAACCGGACCCGGATCAAGGTGGTCAAGAACAAGGTGGCCCCTCCCTTCCGGCAGGCCGAGTTCGACGTCCGCTATGGGGAGGGAATTTCCCGGGCGGGGGATCTCATCGATCTGGCGGTGCGCGAGCGGATCATCGAGAAGAGCGGAGCCTGGTACTCCTACCAGGGCGAACAGATCGGACAGGGGCGGGAAAGAACCCGCAGGACGCTGCTCGAGGATGAGCCGCTGATGGCCGAGGTGGAAGCCCGCGTCCGGAAGGCGCTCGGCCTGGGCGGGGAGGAAGACGGCGAGGAGGCGGAGCCGCAGGAAGCCTGAGCCTGTGCGAAACTACCGCGCCCGCGTGAGATGACGGGCGCCCGTAGCCGGGGTAGCTCAGACGGTAGAGCAGAGGACTGAAAATCCTTGTGTCGGCGGTTCAATTCCGCCCCCCGGCACCCAGGTTGGAGTGGCCCTTGACGGGGCCACGAGCCGGATTGAGTTTCCATCGTCATTCCAGATCAGGTAGTGGCCCCGTCAAGGGTCCACCCGACGCTGCGCGTCGGCAACCGCAACTCCCTCGCGCGCTGGCGCGCGCTTCGGCGAGTTCCGGTTGGCAGTAGTCGTTTTGTGAAAGGGGGGGTGCCCCCTTTCACACTTTCCCCCCGGTCAGGCCGGCGACGAACCTGCGGTTCGCCGCCATCTTGTTTTTTGCGGCGCGCCGGCTTGGAACGCCGGCTTCAGCCGGCACGCGGGCCCCAGGCCCGCGGACCGCGTCGGGCTGTACTGCCGCATAGCGCGCACGGCTTGGAACGCCGGTCTCCAGACCGGCACCGCGGTGCTCCGCACCGCGCACGTCGTTACACCACGCGGAAAGGTGGTTCCCACCTCGCCGTGGCGCTCAACCGCGGAGGCGACGCGTACGGCTTGGAACGCCGGCTTCAGCCGGCACGCGCGGTGCTCCGATCCGCGATCATGATCGTGTAACGTGCTGATTATACGCGATGTTACACGCGGTCCTCGGAAACGGGTTATCACATCGGGCGGGACATTCTCAACGGCCGGAAACCTCGGGTCGAGGGGGGTAGCGGCGGGAACCTCGGCGGCGGGGTCCGGGACCGGGAGCCGCAGGTTGGGGAGCAGCGTCAGGAACATACCGCACCTGAGAACGCTGCCCGCCGCGCCGCCGTTGGACGACCACCGGCGCGACCTGGCCCGACGCCCGGGAACGATTTGGCCTTGCGGGGCCACGTTCGGACGCAACTAAGCCGACCCCCCCTTTTGCCACCGCTTATGCCAGGTCCCGCGAGCGCGATTGCCGTTGTCCCCCTTGCGAATCCGCCCCTCTGACCCCCGAAATCGGGGTCATAGGGAGCGGGGCTGGGAGCGACCCCCCCTTTCGTGTCGAAAAACGGCCCCGGAGGGAGAGTGCTTGTCGCACTCTTCCCTCCCGTGCCGGGGGTCGCTCCCAGCCCGCGCCTGCGGCGCGAGTGATCCCTGCGGGAAGGCGAAGAGCCCGCCGGTGGGCGGGAGGAGGCGGCGGCGGGTGACGTCACCGGCCGCCGCGTGGTCCTCGATGCGGTCGGAGGCATCGAGCGACCGCTCAGCGCCGCCGCGGGCGACCTCGTCGGCCCGCTCCCCGACGTTGGGGAGCCGGAGGGCCTCCGCCGCGGTGAGCTGGTCTGCCGGCGTGACGTGGGTGCAGACCACAGCGGAGCGCCACTGCGCCAGGCGGGCACCGCTGCGGGGGTGGGGGGGGGGGGGGGGGGGGGGGGGGGGGGGGGGGGGGGGGGGGGGG
>VXNL01000087.1 GCA_009840635.1 Acidobacteriota bacterium
CCCAACAACACACATCCCCACCCCTCCCCCCCCTTCCCAGCTCGTTTGCGGGGGGGGGGGCGGGGTTTTTTTTATACCCCCCCGCCCCGCCCCCGCCCCCCCCCCCCCCCCCCCCCCCGACGCGGGTGCGGGTGGCGGGCTCCAGCACGCGGGTGGGGAAGAAGATGTTGCCGGGGCGGGCGGCTGGCCAGTCGGCGTCGCCGACGCCGAGCAGGATCAGGCAGTCGTAGTCCCCGAAGGGAGCGTCCTCGGCGGGGATGAGATGGACCCCGGAGGTGGCCGGATAGCGGTTGACCGACTGCCGCCGGAGCTGGCGCCGGACCCGGTCGCGGAAACGCGCCGGAGTGCCCACCGGAGTCTCCGGGAGCGCCGGATCCGCCGCCGGGGCAAGGGCATCGAGCGCGGTGCGGTCGGCGGCTCCCGGAAAGTGGAGGCCGACGAAGGAGATGAAGCAGCGGACCGCATCGCGGAAGGCGGCGCCCGGCCGGCGGATCGGCGCCAGGGCTCCGGCGTGAACGGCGAGCCGCGCCAGAACGTCCGCAGCGAGGAGGAGTTCGCGGCCGCTCCGCGCCTCGCGGGAGGCGCCGGCCTGCTCCGGGGCCTCCCGGGCCTTCGCAACGCGTTCCTCGCCCCACCGGCGCACCCGCGCGGCCAACTCCCGGAGTCCGTCCGGCTCGTGCGTGTTCGGGATGTCCGCGTCCGACAGGGCGTACTCCGCGATTTCGGCCAGACGTCCCGGGGCGCCGGAGAGGTGCGGGTCGTAGAAGAAGGGACTGCGGAGCAGTGCGAACCCGGTGGTAAGCCGGCCCGGGTCTTCCGCGAAGGCGAGAGCGTCGTCGAGGCCGGCGGGCCAGGGCTCTTCGGCGAGCGAGGGACGGATCCTCGTCTGAAACGGAATGCCGGATTCCGCGGACCGGGCGGCGAGGGCGTCGAGGTAGGCGGCCGGGTTGCGGGCGGCGATCGCGCAGCGGTCGAAGCCGGTGAACCTCAGTCCGGCGCGGCGGTGGACCTCGCGCAACAACTCGATGGCCACGCGGGCCTCGCCGGCGCGGTCGGTGGTGCGGTACACAAAGCGGGCATCGCCGGTGTCTCCCGAACTGGCCGGCACGAAGAGGCGCGGCGAGGGCGCCGGTACCGTTTCCCCGGCCTCCTCCTCCGCGCGCCATCCCGCCGGAAGCACCGGGGGGGGATCGGTTGCGAGGAGGAAG
Organism: Acidobacteriota bacterium; assembly: GCA_009840635.1. Lineage (GTDB taxonomy): Bacteria > Acidobacteriota > Vicinamibacteria > Marinacidobacterales > Marinacidobacteraceae > Marinacidobacterium > Marinacidobacterium portitor. The sequence goes on from VXNL01000087.1 coordinate 1,209, forward strand.
AACTGGAGCCCGCCGGCGGGTAGGAGGGCCCCGAAAAGGTGGCAGTCGGCGATCCCGATCGCCTGGTCTCCGACCGCCCGGATGGCGGGCCAGGGCAGCTTCGGGGACGTCTTCAGGAGGAGGCGCCGCGCCAGATCGAGGTCGATGGCTCCGGACGAGCGGAGCTGTGCGAGATAGCCCTGGTGGATCCGTTCCATCCACCCGGTGAGCTTCAGCAGGCGCTCGGCGCCCTCGTCGGAGTCCCCGGCATCCCGGAAGGCCTCGGACGCCCGGTCGAGGAGCGCGAGGAACGCCGGACGGGCGGGGTCCACGATCCGGTCGCGCGCCTGCTCGTCGAGGAAGCGGAGCAACGGTCCCGCAAGCCGCAGCGGATTCCCGCGCGGGGCTCCTTCGGTATCGGCGGCCTCGAGCAGCGCGTTCTCCATCATCAGCGAGCGGGCGAGCGGGGTGGCGAGCCGTCCGGGCGGATCCGACCGGAGGAGCAGTTCTTCGATCGCCAGGGCGGGAGTGCGGATCTCCGGGAGGACGGCCGCGCCCCCCCGCGGGAGCAGTTGGCGCCGCAGCGCCTCGCCGAGCGCGGCGCGCGCGCCGCTCGAGCCGGTCAGGACCAGCGCCGGCGCCGGCGCGCCGCCGACGCCCTCGGCGAGGTGGGTGCGCAACGTCCGCCAATCGGCAAAGCGCCGGATTCCGATCCGGCGCGGTCCTTCGGGACCGGGCGGGGGAGCGTTCACTGCCGCGGGATCATATGGACGGCGCAGGTCATTTCCTGCCACTCCGCACACCGGGGACGGGGCCGACGGAGCGGGTGTTCTCCGGGAGTGACCGGTCCCGGGCATTGGTAGCATCGCCGCCCGGCGGAACCGGGATTTGGAGCAACGTACGGCGGGGGCCGGGGGCGCGGCGGACATCCCGGCGTTCGAAGCCGAACTGGGTGCCTTCCGCGAGTTCGGGCGGCGGACGCGGGTGGTGGCGTTCCCCGACCCGGAGGTCCGGCTTCCCGTCTACGTCAACGAGTTCTGGACCTCGAAGCAGCGCGCCGCCCACTCGCTCCACGAGATCTCCTACCGGGCCTGCTTCAAGCCGCAGTTGCCGCGGTTCTTCATCACCCGGCTGACCCGGCCGGGCGAGTGCGTCCACGACCCGTTCATGGGCCGGGGCACCACCCCGCTCGAAGCCGCGCTGCTCGGCCGCCGCGCCGTCGGCTCGGACCTCAACCCGCTGAGCGGACGGCTTCTAGAGCCCCGTTTCGACCCGCCGGGCCTCGCGGAGGTCGCCGGGCGGCTGGCGTCGTTCGATCTCGAGCGGACCTGTGAGGCCCCGGAGGACCTCCTGGCGTTCTACCACCCGGCCACCCTGCGGCGGATCGTCAACCTCCGGAACGAACTGCTGCGGCGCCGGAAGGAAGGATCGCTGGACCGGGTGGACCGCTGGGTCCAGATGGTGGCGACCAACCGGCTCACCGGGCACTCACCCGGTTTCTTCTCGGTGTACACGCTGCCTCCCAACCAGGCGGCCTCGGTCCGCTCGCAGCGCCGGATCAACGAACGCCGCCGGCAGCGGCCGCCCGACCGGGACGTCGAGTCGCTCATCCTCCGGAAGACCCGTTCGCTCCTGGCCCGCCTCGGACCCGGCGACCGGGCGCGGCTCGCGAGCGCCGGCCCCCGGTTGCTCACCGCCTCCGCCGACCGGACTCCGGCGATCGCCGGTGGAAGCGTCCGGCTCGTCGTGACCTCCCCGCCCTTTCTGGACGTGGTGAACTACCGGGCCGACAATTGGCTGCGGTGCTGGTTCAACGGGGTGGATGGGGATAAGGTGGCGCTGTGGCACTGGACGCGCGCGGCGGACTGGCGGGCGGCCATGACGCGGGTCTTTCGGGAGTTGCGCCGGGTTCTGGTTCCCTCCGGGCTCGTGGCGTTCGAAGTCGGCGAAGTGCGGAGTGGACGCCTGTTGCTCGAAACTCTGGTGGTGCCCGCGGCCCGCGAGGCGGGCCTCGAGCCGGTGCTGGTGCTCGTGAACGACCAGCAGTTCACGAAGACCTCCAACTGCTGGGGCGTGGACAACCGCCGGAAGGGCACGAACACGAACCGTGTCGTGCTGCTGCAAAAGGCCTGAGGGGACACGACGGTCCGTGAGACGCGCCGCACTGGTCCGGAGTTGGTGGACCCTGTTCCTGCTGCTGGCCCCGCCGGTCTGGAGCGGACAGGAACCCGGTGAGACAGCGCGGCGGGTCCTCGCGGGGTTGGACATCGAGGCGAAAGTCGGTCAGGTGCTGATGCCGCGGTCGCCCGCGGAGTTCACGAACGCGGCCGATCCCGAGCGCCGGGCGTTGCTCGAGATGGCCGAAGCCGGCCGGCTGGGTGGGGTGGTCGTGTTCGCGGGCAGCCCGGAGGGAACCCGTGACATCACCACGGCCCTCCAGGACGCGGCGCCGCTTCCGGTGCTGGTCGCCGCCGACTACGAATGGGGGACTCCCATGCGCACGGCGGGCGGCACCCGGTTCCCCCCGGCCATGCAGCTGGCCGCGGCGCCCGATCCGGCCGCGCTCGAGCGGCAGGGCAGGATCGTGGCGCGCGAGGCGCGGGCGGTGGGCGTCCACCTGGTCCTGGCCCCGGTTCTGGATGTCCTGCAGAGCCCCTCGAGCGCGGTGATCGGGACGCGCTCGTTCGGCGCCGATCCGGATCTCGCCGCCGGGCTCGGGGTGGCGTTCCTGCGCGGCGTGGAAGCTGGCGGGGCACTGTCCACCGCCAAGCATTTCCCCGGGCACGGCGGCACCGGAACGGATTCCCACCACGGGCTCGCCCTCGTGTCCGCCGGCCGGGAGCACCTCGACGCGGTGGACCTCGCTCCCTTCCGGGCGGCGGTGGACGCCGGGGTCTCGGCGGTCATGCCCGGGCACCTGGCCGTGCCGGCGCTCGACGGCCGGGACGACCGGCCCGCCGTTCTCTCGCCGGAGATTCTGGAAGGGCTGCTCCGTTCGGAGATGGGTTTCGCGGGACTCGTGGTGAGCGACGCCCTCGAGATGGAGGGCGCGCGCGCCGGGCGCTTCGACGGCGAGGTCGCGGCGCTGGCGCTCGGGGCCGGGGTGGACGTGATCCTCGTGCCCCGGGACCCGGTCGTGGCGCACGGAGCGCTCGTCCGCGCGGTGCGCGCGGGCCGGCTCGAAGAGGCGCGTCTCGACGAGGCGGTCCTGCGGGTGCTGGAGGCGAAGGCGCGCCTCGGTCTCTTCGACGACCGCGCTCCCCCGGAACCGCTCGGCGAGGCGTTCGGAGATCCCGCCGCCCTGGATTTCGCGGAGTCGCTCTTCGCCAGCGGGTTGACCCTGGTGCGCGATCCGGAGGGATTCGTTCCCTGGTCCACGCGGATCACCGGAGGGAACTCGGGGCGGTCCGACCGGACCCCCGATCTTCTCCTCGTCGAGATCCATCGGGAAGGTCCCTACGAGCCGGACCGGCGCTTTTTCCGCGGGGCGCTCCGCCGGCGCGGGGCGCTGGCGGCCAGGATTCCCACGACCTACCACGGCGCCCTGCCGATTGCGCGGTTCGCCCGGGAGGCCGAGCGCGCCGACGCCGTGGTGATCGCCGATTTCCGGAAGAACGGCCTCGAAATGCCCGAGGAGTTGCTGAACGCGGTCACCCCCTTCGCGGAGAAGCTGGTCGCCGTTTCGTTCGGCAATCCGCACGGCGTCCGGAATGCACCCCCGGAGGCGGCGATCCTGCTCGCCTGGGACGGGGCGCGGCAGAACCAGGAAGCGGCAGCGGCGGCGCTCTTCGGGGAGAGCGCCCTGGGGGGACGCCTGCCGGTCCCTCTCGAGGGGCAGCCCGCGGGAGCGGGCGTTTCCAGACAGGCGGAGCGGCAGCGGCTCCATCCGGTCGAACCCGGGGAGGTCGGCATGAGTCCCGAAGGCGTCGAGAACATCCGCGCGGTGATCGAGGATGCGATCGCGAACCGCGTGACGCCGGGAGCGAGCGCGCTCGTGGCGCACCGGGGCAGGGTGCTGCTCCACGAGGGCTTCGGCCGGCTGACCTACGACGAGGACGCTCCGCCGGTGACCCGGGACACGATCTACGACCTCGCTTCCCTGACCAAGGTCGTCGGCACCACCACCCTGGTGATGATGCTGGTGGAAGAGGGCGCCCTCGACATCTCGCTTCCGGTGAGCGCCTACCTCCCGGAGTTCCTGGACCAGGCGCCTTCCGGGGAGGAGCGCCGCCGGAGGGAGGCAGTCACCGTCACCGACCTGCTGGCCCACTCCTCCGGGCTCCCGGCATGGATCCAGTTCTACCTGGAGTTCGATCCCCGGGCACGCGGCCTGCCCCTCGATGACGCGCGCCGGATGGTCTTCGACCGGATCATGGGGGCGGCCTCCGACTACGAACCGCGGACGGATGCCGTGTATTCGGACAACGGAATCCTGCTCCTTGGGGAGATCATCGAGCGGGTCTCCGGCAGGCCGCTCGATGTTCTGGTCCAGGAGCGCATCTTCGAGCCGCTGGGCATGACCACGACCCGGTACCGGCCCCCGGCGGAGTGGCTCGACCGCATCGCGCCGACGGAGGACAACCCGTGGCGCGGGCGCGTGGTCCGGGGACAGGTGCACGACGAGAACACTGTCGTCCTGGGTGAGGTGGCGGCGCACGCGGGTCTTTTCAGCACGACTGGCGATCTGGGGGTCTTCCTGCAGATGCTCCTGAACGGGGGGTCCATGAACGGCGAGCGCCTGCTCCGCGCCCGCACGATCGCCCGGTTCACGAAACGGGCGGGGCTCGCCCCGGGCAGCAGCCGCGCGCTCGGCTGGGACACCCCGTCCCGGACCTCGTCCGGGGGTCCGTCCTCCGCGGGCGAGCATTTCTCCGCCTCGTCCTTCGGCCACACCGGGTTCACCGGCACGTCGATCTGGGTCGATCCGGAGCGTGAATTGTTCGCGGTCCTGCTCACCAACCGCGTCTATCCGACGCGGGAAAACGATGGAATCTTCCGGCTCCGGCCGGCGTTTCACGACGCGGTGATCGCGGCGCTGGGCGACGGTCGCTGACCGCCGGCAGTTCCCATACACTCACTCGACACGGCAACGCGAGCCGCTCCCGCCGCCTGAAACCGCCGGGTGACGGCTCCGGGGAGGGAGACATGAAGATGAAGACGCTGAAGACCGGACTGACGCTTCTCGCGCTGGTGGCCGCCGTCGGCTGCGGGCCGCCGGGAGATACGACGGGCGGGGCGCCGATGGCCTCCGATCCGGAAGGCGCGCGCGCCGCGACGCCGGCGGCGGACCCGACCTGGCCCAGGCTTCCCGACGACTGGCTGATCGGAGAGGTCGGCGGGATCGCGGTGGACCTCGACGACAACATCTGGTTCGTCCATCGCCCGCGCAGCCTGAACGCCGACGAAACGGGGCTCGCGCAGGACCCGCCGGTCTCCGCGTGCTGCAACGCGGCGCCGCCGGTGCTCAAGTTCGACACCGACGGGAACCTGCTCGACAGCTGGGGAGACGCCAACGGCTACCAGGGCGAGGGCTACGAGTGGCCCGCCACCGAACACGGCATCTTCGTGGACCACCTCGGGTACGTGTGGCTCGCGGGCAACGGTCCGGACGACCATCAGGTCCTCAAGTTCAGCGGCGACGGGACGTTCGTGATGCAGATCGGGCAGGCGGGCCGCACCGAGGGCAGCAACAGCACCGAGTTCCTGGGACAGCCCGCGGACATGGAGGTGGACCCCGAGACCAACGAGCTCTACATCGCCGACGGGTACCTGAACAAGCGGATCGTCGTCTTCGATGCGGAGACCGGAGAGTACCGCCGACACTGGGGCGCCTACGGCAACGAGCCCTCGGACGAGGACACGGGCGCTTTCGAGCCCGGGATGGAACCGATCCAGCAGTTCCGCACTCCGGTGCACGCGGTCCGCATCGCGAGCGACGGCATGGTGTACGTGGCCGACCGGGTGAACAACCGGATCCAGGTGTTCGAAAAGGACGGGACCTACGTGGACGAGATGATCGTCGAGGGCAACACGCTTGGAGCCGGCTCCACGTGGGACCTCGAGCTCTCGCCGGACGAGGGGCAGACGGACCTCTACAACGCGGACGGAACCAACCAGCGGATCCACATCATCGATCGGGCCGCGCTGGAGGTCGAGACCTACTTCGGACGCCGCGGGCGCTACTCAGGACAGTTCCACTGGGTCCACAACGTCGTGGTCGACTCCATGGGCAACTTCTACACGGCGGAGGTGAATACCGGCCGCCGGGCACAGAAGTTCGTGGTGAGCCGTTAGCGGCCACCACGGGAAACGCGAGGCCGGCGCCACCCCCGGTCGCGCGGGGCCGCGGCCGCGCGCGGTTTTGCCGCGGGCGGGGGTTCCCGTACACTCATTCGGTTTGGCGCCGCAGCGGCGCCGGGAACCGATACCCGTCGGGGCTGCGGCTCCGGGAGAAAGCGATGAAGACCAAGAATCTGACTCTGTTGCCGATGGTTCTGGGGATGGCGTTCGCCGTCGGCTGTCAGGCCCCGGGCGAACGGACCAGCGGCATGCCGTTGGCCGACCCGCACCTGGAGCACGCCGAGCCGCCCGAGGTGGATCCCCACTGGCCGATGCTCCCCGAGGATTGGCTGATGGGTGAGGTTTCCGGGATCGCGGTGGACATGAACGACCACATCTGGCTGGTCCAGCGTCCGCGCAGCCTGAACGCGGATGAAGCCGGGCTCGTGCAGGACCCGCCGCTCTCGGCGTGCTGCATCCCGGCGCCCCCGGTGCTCAAGTTCGACGCCGAAGGGAATCTGCTCGACAGTTGGGGAGACCAGAACGGTTATCCGGGTGAGGGTTACGAGTGGCCGGCGAGCGAGCACGGCATCTTCGTGGACCACCTCGGCTACGTCTGGCTCGCCGGCAACGGACCCGACGACCATCAGGTCCTCAAGTTCAGCGGCGACGGCACGTTCGTGATGCAGATCGGACAGGCGGGCCGCACCGAGGGTAGCAACAGCACCGAGTTCCTCGGCCGCCCCGCGGACATGGAAGTGGACCCCGAGACCAACGAGCTCTACATCGCCGACGGGTACCTCAACAAGCGGATCATCGTCTTCAACGCGGAGACCGGCGAGTACCTGCGCCACTGGGGCGCCTACGGAAACGAGCCGTCCGACGAGGACACCGGGGGGTTCGTCCCCGGCGAAGAGCCCATCCAGCAGTTCCGGACGCCGGTCCACGCGGTGCGGATCGCGCGGGACGGCATGGTCTACGTGGCCGACCGCGTCAACAACCGTATCCAGGTGTTCGAGAAGGACGGAACCTACGTGAGCGAGATGATCGTGGAAGGGAACAGCCTCGGCAACGGCTCGACGTGGGACCTCGAACTGTCCCCGGACGAGGGTCAGGTGGACCTCTACAACGCCGACGGCCAGAACCAGCGAATCCACATCATCCACCGGGCCTCCATGGAGATCGAGACCTATTTCGGCCGCCGCGGGCGCAACGCGGGCCAGTTCCACTGGGTCCACAACGTCGTCGTGGACTCCGACGGCAACTTCTACACGGCGGAGGTAAACCAGGGACGGCGGGCGCAGAAGTTCGTCGTGGACCACACGGGTCACATCCACTGATCCGGTGAACACCAGTCACTGACCGCTCGGGCCGGACCGGCTTCCGGGAGTCCCCGAGGCGCTGCGCGGGCGCCGGGCTCCGGTCCGGCGCGGAGTGAGGCGGGGGGCTGAGCGAAGCATGCCGAAGCGCATCCGCGGCGTGGCCGCCCTCCTCGCCGCCTCCCTCTTCGCCGTCACCGCGGCGCCCCGGCCGGCGGCGTCGCACGACATTCCCGACGAGATCCGGATCCCGGTCTTCGTGCGGGAGACGGACGGCGAGCTGCATCTCGTCGCGCGGGTTCCGCTGCTGCTCTTGCTCTCGCTGAACGTCCCCAAGTGGGGCGCCGGCTATCTCGACTTCGAGCGCGCGGACCCCGTGCTGCGCCGGGCGGGGGAGGTCTTCGCTTCGGAGGCTCCGCTCTTCCAACCGGATGGCAGCCTGCTGCCGCCCAACCTCCGGGCGTACCGGGTCGCCCTCCCGTGGGACCGCTCCTTCACCGACTTCGAGGCGGCGCGCGAAACGGTGCTCTCCGATCCGCTGCCCGCGGACACCCAGGTCTTCTGGAACCAGGGCTTTCTGGACTTCTATCTCACCTACCCGGCGCCGGCCGACGGCAGCGTCGAGATCGAATGCAACGTGGCGCCCGGCTTCGGCGACCGGGTGGCGCTGGACGTGCTTTACGAGCGCCAGGAAGCGGGCGGAGAGGAGCTGAAGAGCAACCTCTACCACATCAGCATCCGGGAGGGCAGGGTGGCGCTCGATCCGTCGCCCTTCCAGGCGTTCTTCGCCTTCGGGCGCTCGGGCGTCGAGCACATCCTCACCGGCTGGGACCATCTGCTGTTCCTGATCTGTCTCATCGCTCCCTTCGGCCAGCTCTCCCGGATCAAGCACCTGCTGATCATGGTGACGGGGTTCACGGTGGCCCACTCCGTGACCCTGGTGAGCGCGGCGCTCGGCCACGCGCCGGAGGCGCTGTGGTTCGTTCCCCTCGTCGAGGGGGTGGTGGCGCTCTCGATCCTCTACACCGCCATCGAGAACCTCATTTCGGCGAGCGTCGTCCGCCGCGCCGTGCTGGCGTTCGTCTTCGGGCTCTTCCACGGATTCGGTTTCGCGTTCGCCCTCGGCGAGTCGCTCGCCTTTGCCGGGGACCACCTGCCGCTCGCTCTCTTCTCCTTCAACCTGGGGGTGGAGGCCGGGCAGGCCGGGGTGGTGCTCGCCGCGATCCCGGTCCTGCACCTCCTCTCGGGAACCGACCGGTCCCGCTTCGCGGTGAGCGCGCTGCTCTCGGTGATCGGGGGCCACGCGGCGTGGCACCTGCTCGAGTCCCGCTTCTCTGAGCTCTCCCGGGCCTGGGCGATCTCCGGGGGAGCGCCGCCCTCGTGGTCCTGGCTGCTGTGGCCCCTCGCGCTTGCCGGGGTGGCTGGTTGGGTGGTCGTCGTGATGCGGCGGCGCCGCACGGCGGGAGCCGGGCACTCCGCCTGAACTCGTCCGGCGCCCCGCGGGCACCGCGAGCCCCGGGGGCTGCTAGGATGCGGCGCCGATGAGTCCGCCGCCCATTTCCGTCTCCAGCACTCCCATCTCGATCGAGCGGGTCACGGAGTCCCGGCTGCCGCAGGTGGACCTCGCGAACGTCGCCTTCGGCCGGGTCTACAGCGACCACATGCTGTCCGCGCGCTGTTGCGACGGGGTCTGGGAGGACCCCCGGATCGTCCCGTTCGGCGACCTCGCGCTGCACCCGGCGACCGCGGTCCTGCACTACGCCCAGGCGATCTTCGAGGGCATGAAGGCCCACCTCACCGACGACGGCGTCCCGGTGCTGTTCCGGCCCGAAGAGAACTGGCGGCGGATGAATCGGTCGGCGCGCCGGATGGTGATGGCCGAGATCCCGGAGGAGATCTTCCTGGGAGGAATCCGCGAGCTGGTCCGGCTGGACCGGGACTGGATCCCGCCCAACCGGTTCGGCTCGCTCTACATTCGTCCCTTCCTCTTCGCCGCCGATCCCTACATCGGCGTGAGCCCCTCGCGCGAGTACCGCTTCCACATCATGACCGCCCCGGTCGGGGCCTACTACGAAGGCTCGGTGAGCCTCTATGTGACCCGGAAGTGGATCCGGGCCGCGGAAGGGGGCATCGGAGAGGCGAAGGCGGCGGGGAACTATTCGGCCAGCTACTACGGGATGAAGGAAGCCCGGGAGCACGGTTGCGACAACGTGCTGTGGCTCGACTCGAAACAACACCGGTTCATCGAGGAATGCGGCACGATGAACATGATGTTCGTCATCGGCGACCGGGTCGTGACACCGCCTCTCGGAGGAACGATCCTGCCGGGCGTGACCCGCGATAGCGCGATCCGCCTGCTGCGCGACCAGATGGGGACCGGGGTGGACGAGCGGCCGGTGTCCATCGAAGAAGTGGCCGAAGCGTCGGCGGACGGGAGCCTTCGTGAGTGTTTCGGGGTTGGGACCGCCGCGGTGGTGACCCCGGTGGCGCGGCTCACCGGCGGCGGGGTCGAAGTCCGCCTGCCGGAGGACACGCCGGTTCAGGACGAACTGCGCGAGCGGCTGACCAGCATCCGGCTGGGGCGGAGTCCCGATCCGTACGGCTGGGTCGACCGGCTCCTCTGAGCGCGCGAAGAATTTGAGCGGCGCACCCCGCGCCCGCGCGATCCTGTTGGGGTGTGCCGTCCTTTTGTCCTGCGGTCCGGCAGGAGACGATCCGCTCCCGTCAGCAATCCTGCCCGGCCTCGATCGGCTCGTCGCCGAGGGCCCAGGAGATCTCCTCGGGAAACGGGTGGGGCTCGTCACGAACCACACCGGCCGCACGATCGGCGGACGATCGGCCGCGGCTGCCCTGATCGAGGCCGGGGTGGAGGTGACATTGCTGTTCGGTCCCGAGCACGGTGTCTCCGGATCGGCCGCCGCCGGGGAGGCGGTCGGGTCGGGACGGGACCCGGAGACCGGCCTGCCGGTGGTCAGCCTCTACGGGGAGCAGCGCAGTCCCGACGCGACCGCGCTCGCCGGCCTCGACGCCCTCGTGTTCGACATCCAGGACATCGGGGTCCGCTACTACACCTACATCTCCACGCTGCGGAACGCGCTCGTTGCCGCGAACCGGGCGGGGATCGAGTTCTGGGTGCTCGACCGCCCCAACCCGAACGGCGGCGACCGGGTCGAGGGCCCGATGCTCGATCCCGAGTTCCGCTCCTTCGTGGGCACGGACCGGCTCCCCCTCCTCCACGGGATGACGGTCGGAGAACTGGCGCGGCTGTTCGCGGCGCGCGAGGGGGCGACGGTCCGGGTGGTGCCGGTGACCGGTCTCACCCGCGGTACCCGGTGGGAGGAGACGGGGCTCCCGTGGCGCCCGCCGTCGCCCAACATCCCGACGCTCGAGAGCGCGCTGGCGTATCCGGGGTTCGGCCTGTTCGAGGGTGTGATGCTCTCCGAGGGCCGCGGAACGGAGACCCCCTTTGAGGTGGTGGGGGCGCCCTGGGTGGATGCTCCCGCCTGGATCGGGGAGCTCGGGGGAGGCGCGGCGCTTGCCGGAGTCCGATTCACCGAGACGCGTTTCACCCCCCGGCCGGTGCCCGCGGCCCCGAATCCGCGCTTCGCCGGTGAGGCGAGCAACGGGTTGCGGGTCGAAGTCACCGACCTGGCGGCCTTCCGGCCGGTGCGCACCGGCCTCATGGCGATCGAGGCGGTCCGGCGCACGCATCCCGGCGATTTCGGTTGGCGCGCGAGCGGGGAGCGCTACTGGCTGGACCTGCTGCTCGGGACCGACCGCGTTCGCCTGGGAATCGATGCTGGAATCCCGGTGGACGACCTGATGGCGTCCGAAGCGGCCGCGGTCGCCGGGTTCCTCGAGGAACGAAGCCCTCACCTCCTCTATCCGGATCGATGAACGGCGAACTCCCGGCACCTGCGGAAGTCCTGCCGGAAACCGGAGGACGCCGGCCCGAGGCGGCGGCGCCGGGCCTCCGGCAGTTCCTGCTTCCGGCGGCGCTCTTCGTCGCCACGGTCGGCACCACCCTCTGGGTGGGCGGCGCGCTCGGCATCGCCGCCGAGGCGCCGGAACTCTTCCGGGCGCCCGGGGAAGCGCGTTCCGGACTCGAGTGGACGCTGCTCTGGATCCGCTACGGGATCCCGTATTCGTTCTCGCTGCTCTTCATCCTCCTGTGCCACGAGTTCGGGCACTACCTCACGGCGCGCTACTACCGGGTGGACGCGAGCCTCCCCTACTTCCTGCCGATGCCGTTCACGATCGTCGGGACACTCGGCGCCTTCATCCGGATCCGGTCGCCGTTCCCGAACCGCCGGGCCCTCATCGACGTGGGGCTCGCCGGGCCCATCGCCGGGTTCGTGGTCTGCCTGCCGCTCCTGGCGGCAGGGGTCGCCTCCTCGCGCCCCGGCCCGCTGGCACCGGGTGGCATCCAGTTCGGAGAGCCGATCCTCTTCCAGTGGTTCGCGACGCTCTTCGGGCCCGCGGTGCCCGACGGGCAGGTCCTGTATCTGAGCCCCATGGGACTTGCCGCCTGGTTCGGCCTGCTCGTCACCGCGATCAATCTGCTGCCGATGGGCCAGCTCGACGGCGGGCACGCGCTCTACGCGGTGCTCCGGGGGCGCGCGGCGCGGTTCTCGAAGACGGTGCATCTGCTCATGTTCCCGCTGGCGGTGTGGTCGCCGACCTGGCTGGTGTGGGGCCTGCTCTGCCTGCTGCTCGGCGCCCGGCGGCCGCACCCGCCGACGCTCGACGACGCGGCGCCCCTCGGGCGGGGACGTCACCTGCTGGCAGCCGCCGGAGTGGCCACCTTCCTCCTCTGTTTCACCCCCGAACCGGTGGTGATGGATTGGGACATGTTCTTCGGATCCTGAGCGATGGCGGCCGTCGCGAGCGGCGCGCAACGCCCGGGAAAACCGGGCCATCGCCGGCCGCGGCGGGTGGTGGCGTCCGCGTTGACACGGACCCGCGCGGGGTCTACCGTTGCCAAAGCGGCAACCCGGCGGCCACCTGCGGCTGGGCGGGCTCTTTTCTTCTACGCCGGAACGGCCGCGGTTCCGGTCCTCTTCGGGGAAACCCACCATGACCTCCACCCCTGCATCGGACCGCGTCCTGATTTTCGACACGACGCTCCGGGACGGCGAACAGTCACCGGGCTGCAGCATGGGTCTCGAAGGCAAGCTTCGGATGGCCCGGCAGCTCGCTCGACTTAGGGTGGACATCGTGGAAGCGGGGTTTCCGGCGGTGTCCGAAGGCGACCACGAGGCGGTGCGCGCCATCGCCCGCGAGGTGGAAGGGCCCCGGATCGCGGCGCTTGCCCGCTGCGTACCGGGAGACATCGAGGCGGCGTGGGACGCCCTCAGGGACGCCCCCCGGCCCCGGCTCCACGTCTTCCTGGCCACCAGCGCGCTGCACCGGGAGTTCAAGCTCCGGATGGCGAAGCGCGAGATCGTGCGGCGGACGGCCGAGTCGGTCGCGGCGGCGCGGGAACTGACCGAGGACGTCGAGTTCTCCCCCGAGGACGGATCGCGGACCGAGCCGGACTTTCTTGCCGAGGTCGTGGAAACGGCTATCGAGGCCGGCGCCACCACGGTGAACATCCCGGACACGGTGGGTTACACGATGCCCGCCGAGTTCAGCGCCCTGATCGGCCACCTGCGCCGGACGGTCCCCAACATCGACCGCGCGGTGATCAGCGTGCACTGCCACAACGATCTGGGAATGGCGGTCGCGAACAGCCTCGCCGCCATCGGCGCGGGCGCCCGTCAGGTCGAATGCACGGTGAACGGCATCGGCGAGCGCGCCGGCAACGCCTCGCTCGAGGAAGTGGTGATGAGCCTCTGCACCCGGGAGGACCTCTACGCGGTAACCACCGGGATCGACACCCGCGAGCTCTATCCCTCGAGCCGCTTGCTCTGCGAGATCACCGGCATGGTGGTGCAGCGGAACAAGGCGGTCGTCGGGCAGAATGCGTTCGCCCACGAGGCCGGCATTCATCAGCACGGAGTCATGCGGAACCGCGCCACCTACGAGATCATGCGTCCGCAGGATGTCGGGGTGCCGGGCAACGTGCTGGTGCTCGGCAAGCACAGCGGCCGCCACGCCCTCCGGGCCCGGCTCGGGGAACTCGGCTTTGCGCCCGCGGAGAGCGAGATGGACGCGATCTTCCGTGACTTCAAGCGGCTTGCGGACCGCATCCGGGAGGTCGACGACGCCGATCTGACCGCGCTCATGGGACAGCGGGAGGTCGGCCGGCCGGCGCCCCCGGGGGAGGCGCGGGCGACCTGAGACGGCAACGGGCGGCGGGCGAATCCGTGCACGGACGGCTGGCCCCGGAGCGCTCTCGTATAGGCTCCGCGCCGCTTGTCCCCCAAAAGGCCCCCCAGCCCCCGCGCCTCGCTCGAGAAACGCCCGCTGAAGGTCCTGTCGCGACTCGCCCAACTGGACGATCCCGGAGAGCTGCCGGCGCTGCTGGGTCCGCTGGTCGCGAAGCGGCATTCCTTCGCCGCCTACCGGAAGGCCGCGCGTGAACTCGTCGCCGAACGGGCCGAGGCGCGCGCCCGGCGTCTCGGGGAGCCGACGCTGTCCGATGCCGAGCGGCAGGCGCTCGGGAGGGCGGGGAGCCGGCTGCTGGGGCTCGTGGACGGGGGCTCGCCGCTCGCCGGGTTCTCGGACGAAGCGCTCGAGGCTGTACGGAGCGAACGCGATCCGGGCCGGCTCGCCGACCGTCTCGGCGAACTCGACCCCGCTGGCGGCTGGGAAGAGGTGCCCCGCATGGGACTGCTGAACGGCCTGGTCCTGGTGGCGGTCTCCTCCGAGGCGGAGCGCCGCTGGCGGCTCAAGGACGCGGCGAACCGGGCGCGCACCCGCCGCGCCCGGGAAAACGGGCAGGCGTCGTGACCGTGCCGAAGGCGCGCACGCTCTTCGACAAGATCTGGGACGCCCACGAGGCCGTTCCGGCCGGCCCGGACCATCCCGCGGCCATCTACGTGGACACCCACCTGATTCACGAGGTGACCTCGCCGCAGGCGTTCGCCCTGCTCCGGGAACGGGGACTGCGGGTCCGGCGCCCGGACCGGACCTGGGCCACCGTGGACCACTCGATTCCGACGCGTTTCGTGGAGGGCCGGCCCGCGTTCCTGAACCGGGCCACCCGGCACCAGGTGGAGACCCTGGAGCGCAACTGCGAGGAGCACGGAATTCCACTCTTCCGGATGGGCGACCCCGGGCAGGGGATCGTCCACGTCATCGGTCCGGAACTCGGCCTCACCCAGCCCGGACGCACCATCGTTTGCGGCGACAGCCACACGAGCACCCACGGAGCCTTCGGCGCCTGGGCGTTCGGGATCGGCACGACAGAGGTCGCCCAGGTACTGGCCACCCAGTGTCTGCTGCAGGAGCGTCCCCGAACGCTGGGCATCGAGATCTCGGGGCGGCTCGGAGTGGGCGTGTCGGCCAAGGACCTGATCCTCGGGGTGATCCGGAAGTTCGGCGTCGCGGCCGGCCGGGGACACGTCATCGAATACCGGGGCGGAGCGGTCGAAGCGCTCGACATGGAAGCGCGCATGACGCTTTGCAACATGTCCATCGAGGCGGGAGCGCGCGCCGGGCTGATCGCGCCGGACGAGACGACCTTCGAATACCTCGAAGGGAAGGAACACGTCCCGTCCGGGGACGGTTTCGCCGACCTCGTCGCCCGTTGGAGCCGGTTGCCCACCGACGAGGGCGCCGCGTTCGATCGGTCGCTGGCGTTCGATGCCGGGTCCCTCGAGCCCATGGTCACCTGGGGCACGAACCCGGGAATGTCGTGCGGGATCTCGGAAGCGGTCCCGGCGCCGGCCGATGCCGACGAGCGCGCGGCGCTCGACTACATGGGGATCGAGGCGGGGCGGCCGCTCCTGGGCCGGCCGGCCGACGTGGTCTTCATCGGGAGCTGCACCAACGCCCGGATCTCCGACCTGCGCGCCGCGGCGCGGGTGCTGGCCGGCCGCCGGACGAACCCCGCCACCCAACTGCTGGTGGTGCCGGGGTCGGCGAAAGTCCGCCGCCAGGCGGAGGCGGAGGGGCTCGACGAGGTGTTCCGGAGCGCCGGCGCCGAATGGCGGGCGCCCGGCTGCTCGATGTGCATTGCCATGAACGGGGACCGGCTGTCGCCGAAGGAGCTCGCCGTTTCGACGTCGAACCGGAACTTCGAGGGCAGGCAGGGACCCGGAGGGCGGACCGTGCTTGCCTCGCCGGTGACCGCCGCCGCCTCGGCGCTCGCCGGAGCGGTGGCCGATCCCAGGCCGTTCCTCGAGGGTTGAGGGAGACTTGTTCATGGAGCCCGTGGTTCGCATCGCATCCCGCACGGTCGTCCTCCCCGCCGACAACGTGGACACCGACCAGATCATTCCGGCGCGGTTCCTGACCGGCACCCGGCGCGACGGGCTGGGGGCGTCCCTGTTCGCCGACTGGCGCCGCGACGGGGCCGGGGAGCTACGCCCCGATTTCCCGCTCAACCGGCCGGAGGCGCAGGGGGCCCGCATCCTGGTCGCCGGCGCCAACTTCGGCTGCGGCTCGTCGCGCGAGCACGCTCCCTGGGCGCTTACCGACTACGGCTTCGCCGCCGTGGTGAGCCCTTCGATCGCGGACATCTTCAAGGGCAATGCGGTCCGGAACGGCCTCGTCCCGGTGGAGATCGAGCCGTCGGCCCACCGGGAACTGCTCGCCCGTCCGGGGGCGGAGATCGTTATCGACGTGGAGGCCGGAACCGTGTCGCTCCCGGACGGAGGTTCGGCCCGGTTCGAACTACCCGCCTTTGCACGCCGATGCCTGCTCACCGGGCGAGGCCCGCTGGATTTCCTGCTGGAGCAGGAGCCGGCGATTCTGCGCTACGAGCAGGGGAATGACGACGTCGCCGAAGCGCGGTGAGTGACCGGCGGCGCTGCGGGTGGGCCGAGGGGACCTTCCCGGACTACGTCCGCTACCACGACGAGGAGTGGGGCGTTCCGGTGCGCGACGACCGCATGCAGTTCGAGTTCCTCGTGCTGGAGTCCGCCCAGGCGGGGCTCAGTTGGGCCACCATCCTGAAGCGGCGCGAGGGGTATCGAACGGCATTCGCCGGCTTCGACCCCGAGCGGGTCTCCCGGTTCCGGAAGCCGCGGGTCGAGCGGCTGCTCGCGAACCCGGCCATCATCCGCAACCGCGGGAAGGTGGAGGCCGCGGTCAACAACGCCCGGCGGTTCCTCGAAGTGCAGCGGGAGTTCGGAAGCTTCAGCGACTACATCTGGGGTTTCGTGGGCGGGGCGCCGCTCGTGAACCGGTGGCGGCGCGATGAGGAGGTCCCCGCGGCCTCGGAGCAGTCGGTGGCGCTGGCCCGGGACCTGCGCGCCCGGGGCTTCCGCTTCGTGGGCAGCACGATCCTGTACGCCCACATGCAGGCGACCGGCCTCGTGAACGACCACCTGGTGTCCTGCTTTCGGCACCGGGAAGTCCAACGAAGGTGAGAGCCTCCGGGCCGGATCCGAGCTGCGGACGCGGATGACTCCGACCCGGTGGGCCGCCCCCCTGATGCTCCTGGGTCTCGCGTGCGGCGGCGGGGAGGGCAACCAGACCCCGGTCACCCCGGGAGCGCCCCGGGTCTCCCCGAAGGAACTGCGGGGCCTCGAGGTCACTCTGTCGCGGTACGACCTCCGGGTTGGCCAAGTGACCGGTCCGGCGCTCGCCTACGGCCGCTACGACGACGGCACGACGGGAGTCGTGGAAGGCGCCTGGACGTCCTCGGACCCCTCTGTCGTGGAGGTGGCGGAAGACGGAACGCTGACCGGCGTCGCAGTGGGCCGCGCCACCGTCTCAGCGTCGTTCGAGGAGTTCGGCGACACGCTGGACCTCGAGGTCCTGGCGCCCAACCCGCGGCACGACCGGGACCAGCCGGACGACCTCTCCGGTCCGCAAGTCCATGTCGTCTACGCGCTCCCGAGCGACGCTGAGGACGGGAATCTGGATCGCTACGGCGACATCGAGAGGTCCTTCGACGCCATCCAGCACTGGGTGGAGGGCGAGATCGGGCAGCGTCTCAGGCTCGACACCGCCGGGGGCAGGCTCGATGTGACGTCCCTGCGCCTGTCCTTCACGGCCCAGGAAGGGGAAGAGCGGGGCGACTCGCTCGTGCAGGATCTCGAAGGCGCGATCCGGGACCGGTTCGGAGCCTCTGCCGACAAGGCGTACGCGGTGTACTACGCCGGACGTTCCGGGGACGACTGCGGCACCGCCAGCGCGGAGGGACGGCTCGCCGTCGCTTTCGTGCACCCGGAGGGGTGCAGCGCGCGGGCGGTGGGAGCCGATCGGGAGACGGCCTCCACCTACGAGGTCGTGATGGTTCACCAACTGCTTCACGTCTTCGGGGCGGTACCGGAGTGCGCCTCCGACCGGCTGGAGACCAGTCCGCACGTCGGCACGAGTGCGGAGGACCTCATGTATGCCGGACCCGAGTGGAACGGGCACGACGAAGTCGTCATCGATACGGGGCGCGACGACTACTTCGGGCATGGACGGCCCGACTGTCTCGACACCGCGGCCAGCGAGTTCTGGGAACCAGCCGCCGCGGCCGAGCCGCGGCCCCCCGGCGCGAGGCCTCCGCGTCCGGTCATTCCGCCCGAAGACTGGCCGGTACGCTGCGGCCTCCTTCCGCGCCCGGCGGAGACGGACGAGCCCGACACCCCCGAAGCGCCGGCGGCGAAACCATCGTGAGCGCCGCGAGGGGGAGATGCACCCTCTCTCGAGCGACGCGAGGGTTCGCCACCGGCCGTCGGCCCTGGAACGGACGTCAGGGCCCCGCGGAGAGGCCTCCTTGTGCACGTTCGCTTCGACTTTTCCACATTTGGGCCCGAAGTGGGAATTCTTCGGCGCGTTTTACGTCTGATGAAGTGTGCCCCGTTTCGTCAGCTGGAGACGCCCGCACCACGCGGTCGGAGTTGATCTCGGACATTCCGGCGTCAAGGCGGTGGCCCTCTCCGCGGACGGCGGAGAGCTGACGCTCCTGGGGGCCGGGCTCGAGCCGGTCCCGCCGGGAGCCCTGTGGGACGGTGCGGTACGCGACGCGGACGCCGTCGGCGCCGCACTCGGCCGTCTGCTCATCCGGCTCCGGGTTCGGTGCCGGTTGCTCGCGCTCGCCATCGGGGGCAGTTCGATCCTCGTCAAGCGGTTTTCCCTGCCGCCCGACGTGGTGGCGCCGGGAACGGCGCCGGGCGACGTGCGCGAGGCGGTCGCCCGGGAAGCCGCCCGCCACATCCCGTTTCACCTCGAATCCCTCGAGTTCGACTACGAGGGCCCGTCCTCCTCCGCTCCGCGGGCGGAGCCGGGAGAGCCGGAGGGGAGCGGGCCGCGGGCGGTCGTGTTCGGCGCCGCGCCGCGGGAGATCGTCCTCGAACACTGCCGGGCCGCCGCCCGCGCCGGGAGGGAAGTGACCCGGGTCGAGCTCGAGCCGTACGCGCTCCATGCGGCCGTGGGGTTGGCCCGCCGCCTCGAGGGTGCGGACCGGGAGCCCGGCGCCCTGGCGATCGTGGAGATCGGGGCCTCGCGTTCCGGAGTCCACGTCTTCGGAAATGTGCCTTGGGACGGTCCCGCCGGCGGCGCGCCCGGCCGGGCGGCAGGCCCCCCCGTGCCGGCGGACGTTCCCGGCGATCTGCTCGCGAGCGTCCCCGCGCCCGGAGCCGGCCTGCTGGCGGCGGACGGGCCGCCGGCGGGCGTCGCGTCGCGAGTCGAACCGGCCCGCTCCGGCAGCGGCCGGGCGACCGGGTCGCCGGGGAGCCGGGCAATGGGCGCGGAGGTGTTCGAGGACCGGATCGGGGCGGTAGCGCGGGAGGCCTTCCGGGAGGCCGGGCTGCGCCCCGGGATCCGCATGCTCCTGAGCGGCGGCGGCGCCCGTTCACCGGCGGTGGGCGCCGGCCTCCAGAACTTCGCCGCCGGAGCCCCGGTGGTGCTCGATCCGCTGGCGGGCCTCGGTCCGCCGGACTACGGGCCCGCTTATGCGGTGGCCGCGGGGCTCGCCTACCAGGCGATCGTCGATCGGGCGGGGCCGGAAACGGGACTCCGGTCATGAATCTTCTCCCTGCGGACGCCCCGCGGCCCCCGAGAAGGGCCGGGGGCGCCGGGGCCCGGGGGCGGGTGAGCCTGGTG
>VXNL01000050.1 GCA_009840635.1 Acidobacteriota bacterium
AGGCGGCCTCGATGGCGTTCGTGTTCACGTGCGCCAGCGCCAGTTCGCACACCTCACGCGGCGCGTCGGAGCACTCCGCCGCCCAGTCCCGGAAGCTCGAACGGAACCCGTGGGGCACCGCGCCGATCCCGAGATCCCGCACCAGCTTCGCGATCGCCTCCCCGCTGAGCGGCCCGCCGCGAGCCGAGGGGAACACCATCCCGGAGCCGTCCGCGAGCGCCTGGGCCTCCTCCAGGACCGCCAGCGCCCTGCCGGACAGCGGGACCCGGTGCTCCCGTCCCGTCTTCATCCGCTCGCCGGGAACGCGCCATTCCCGTCCCGCAAGGTCCACCTCATTCCACAGCGCGCCGCGCACCTCCCCGCTGCGGCACGCCGTCAGGACCAGGA
Source organism: Acidobacteriota bacterium (assembly GCA_009840635.1). Taxonomy (GTDB): domain Bacteria; phylum Acidobacteriota; class Vicinamibacteria; order Marinacidobacterales; family Marinacidobacteraceae; genus Marinacidobacterium; species Marinacidobacterium portitor. The sequence goes on from VXNL01000050.1 coordinate 388, forward strand.
ACTCGAACGCCAGCGCGGGCGCGGGAGAGGCTCCCGACGTCCGGACCGTCCGGATCGCCGCGGCGACCTCGGCATACGGCAGCGCCCGGTGATGCTGGCGCCGGACGCCGTTGTGGGGCAGCGCGGCGCCGATGGCGTCGCCGGCCGGGTTGTCCTCCCGGTAGCCCTGGGCCACCGCCCAGCGCATCACCGCCGAGATCCGGGTGCGCACGCGCTTCGCCGTCTCACGCTTCTCGTTCCAGATCGGGAGCAGGACCGCCATCACGTCCGAGGTGCAGATCCGGTCCACCGGACGCCTGCCGAGCCGTGGGATCGCGTAGTCCCGGAGGCTCGAGCGCCAGAGCTTCTCGGACCGGCCGCCGTCCTTCCAGCCGGCGGAGTGGACCGCGATGACCTTCTCCACGGCTTCGGCGAAGGTGGGGACCGTTCGTCTCTTCCCGGTGACCAGCTCGCCGCGCTGGCGCGCCAGGAGGTTGAGGGCGCACTTTTGCCGCGCCTCGGCGAGGCTGACGTGGGGCCAGGAGCCGAGTCCGAGGTTGCGCGGCCGACCGTCGATGCTGATGCGCTGTCCCCACGACTTGGCGAGGTCTCCGCGCCTGGTGAGCTTCACCCGGAGGGACAATCCACCGGAGCCGCGACCATCGCCGTACCATCCCGGTTCCCGTATGGTCTCTACGAATCTCACCGAGAGGCGGTAGGGTCGTTCGGTCATGGCAGTGGGCGTTTGGAGCGGCGTCTGGGCGGCACAAATCGCTCGGGAATGGGCGAGTTTGCGCCGTTCTGCGGGGGAACAGTATAGCACTGTAAGCCGTTGAAGAATGGACTAGTTAGGGGAACGACGAGGCACTCGATGGAACCCCTTGGAACCGGCAAAGCGCGGTGCTCCGCGCCGCGCATGTCGCAAGGCCATTCCCCCTCACGGGCCGGACCGCCACCGCCGGCCGAAGGGAGGCGAAATCCCAAGCCCATCACCCGGTTTCGCCAAGAGCCCCCGCCGCGCACGGCTATACTCGCCGCCGGGCGAGCGGGACTAACTCAGTGGTAGAGTGCAACCTTGCCAAGGTTGAAGTCGCGGGTTCGAATCCCGTGTCCCGCTCCAGCCGTGCGTGGGTCAAGGCGGCGTAGCCAAGTGGCCAAGGCGGAGGTCTGCAAAACCTCTATTCGGCGGTTCGAATCCGCCCGCCGCCTCCGCCACTTAGCCTGACCGGATGCGCCGGGAACGGCGCGTTCGGTGTGTGTTTCCGGACCCTGCGGTGATCGGAATTCGCCGCGGGACGAGCTTGCCGGGATGGCGAAATCGGTAGACGCGGGAGACTTAAAATCTCCTGTCCCTCACGGGACGTGCGGGTTCGAGCCCCGCTCCCGGTACGGAGGCGCGCTGGGGAGCGCCGGTCTTCAGACCGGCACAGCGGCCCGCAGGGCCGCGGATGGTTCAGCGCTGCCTATCATCGAGGGACGGAGTCCAGAGGCGGACTCCCTCGCGCGCTGACGCGCGTTTCGGCGAGTTCCGATTGGTCGTTACTCTTTGTGAAAGGGTGTAACCCCGTTTCATACTTTCCCTGTCACGTCGAGTGGTCCGCAAGGGGCCACACGGTGTGATCCGTCTGGTCTATTGGCGCTGATCGGATAGGGGCCCCCTTCCGAACCACCCGGCGCTTCGCGCTGGTCCACTGTCATCACATCCTGAACCTTTGATCCATCTTCCGATTACACGCGATCCCCAGCACCAACCACCACGCCCGGCATCACCGCCGCGATTGATCTCGGCGCCCGCGTCGCCCTGAACCACCTGGAGTCGGGTGGGCGTGTGGCAAGTTTCGGCTTGGCCACCGCTGAGTCGAATTCTTCGCTGACTTGACGATCGCGCGGGGGAACGACCGCACCACCGAGCGCGACTTGCCGGACGGTGCGGACTCGCTGGAAACGGTGGGGACGGAAGCGCTTCTTTCAAGATGCGTTTCGATCGACCTCGAAGTCGATCCGAACTCCGGCCGAATTCGCGCCTTCGCCGCCTGCCGTTCGACAGCCGCCGACACCTGTACCTATAGCGGCGGCGACCTTGCGATCGCGCTGCGTGCGCTTGATGAGTATGCCGCCAGCGCGGAGTTCGTTCTCGGACACAACGTAGTCAAGCACGATCTGCCCCATCTGAGGGAAGCCAGTTCCAGCCTGAGCCTTCTGACCAAGCCTCCAATCGACACCCTCTGGCTCAACCCTCTCGCCTTTCCCCGCAACCCGTATCACCGCCTGGTCAAGCACTACAAGGACGGGCGGCTCCAGGCCGGGAGCGCCAGCGATCCCGAAATCGACGCGGGGCTTGTCTTCGCCGTCCTTCGGAATCAGCTCGCCGAGTTGCAGAAACTTGCTCGGGACAACCCCGATCTGTTGGCTGCCTTCCATTGGCTCGCGACATCGAGCGAGAAGCCGCAGGGTTTCGAAGCGCTCTTCGAGTCGGTAGCGGAGGCGGCCAGGCCGGATTCAACCGAGGCGCAGCGTGCGATCCGGCGGGTCCTCGCCGACCGGGCCTGCACCCACCAGATCGAACTGGCGATCCCGGAAGCTCAGCGAACCGGCTGGTCGCTCGGCTACGCGCTCTCCTGGATCTCGGTGGCTGGCGAGAACTCCGTCATGCCGCCCTGGGTCCGGCACCAGTTTCCCGAGGCCGGCGTGCTCGTCCGAAGACTCCGTGACACGTCCTGCACGGACCCCGCTTGCGCGTGGTGCCGGTCGTGGCGGGACCCCACGAGCCTTCTCGAACAGTGGTTCGGTTTCGAGGGGTTCCGGCCGAAGCCGGCCGGCGAGGACGGCCGCTCCCTACAGGAGACCATTGTCGCAGCGGCGGTCGCCAAGTCCTCGGTCCTCGGAATCCTCCCGACCGGCACCGGCAAGTCGCTCTGTTACCAGTTGCCGGCGCTCGCCGGGTATCACCGGACCGGTGCGCTCACCGTCGTCATCTCACCGCTGGTCGCGCTCATGGCCGACCAGGTTGCCAGCCTGAAGCGCCAGGGGATCCCGTCCTGTGTCACCGTCAACGGCCTTCTGTCGCTCCCGGAACGTCACGACGCGCTCGACCGCGTCCGCCTCGGCGATGCCTCGATGCTGCTCATCTCGCCGGAACAACTGAGAAACCCCTCGGTGCGGTCGGTCCTGGAGCAGCGCGAGGTCGGCTACTGGGTGGTCGACGAGGCGCATTGCGTCTCCAAGTGGGGCCACGATTTCCGGCCCGACTACCGCTACATCGCTCGCTTCATCCGGGAGTATTCGGGCGACGGCGAAGTGGCCCCGCTGATCTGCCTGACCGCGACGGCCAAACCCGGGGTCATCGACGACATCTGCGAGCACTTCGAGGGGGAGTTGGGCGTCGGCCTCGAGCGGATCGACGGCGGCGCGCACCGCGACAATCTCTCCTTCGAAGTCATCGAGTCCGACAAGACCGGCAAACTCGGCGACATCGTCTCGGTTCTCGATGACGCGCTTCCCGTGGAAGGCGCCTCGGGCGCGATCGTCTATTGCGCGACGAGACGCGCGACCGAGAAGGTGGCGGACTTCCTGCAGGAGAAGGGCTACCCGGCCGGCCACTACCATGCGGGACTGAGGCCGGAAGCCAAGCTGCAGACGCAGGAGCAGTTCACGAACGGCGGCCTGCGCGTCATCGCCGCCACGAACGCGTTCGGTATGGGGATCGACAAGTCCGACATCCGTCTTGTCGTCCACGCCGACATCCCCAGCTCGCTGGAGAACTACGTTCAGGAGGCTGGACGCGCCGGGCGCGACGGCCAGCCCGCCCGCTGCATCCTGCTCTACAGCGACGACGACATCGAGAAGCAGTTCAGGCTCGCGGCGCGTTCGCGGCTCGACAAGCAGGAGATCGCCGCGATCCTGAAGTCCCTGCGACGGCTGGGCCGGCGATCCCGGCGGGAAGGTGAGGTGATCGCCACCCCGGGCGAGATCGTCAAGGAAGATGTTGACCGCGATTTCGGACGGGACAGGGACACCGAGGACACCCGGGTGAAGATCGCTGTCTCGTGGCTCGAAGAGGCGGCGCTTCTCAAGCGCGACGAGAACTTTGTGCGGATGTTTCCTTCGTCACTGAAGATCCGGACCATCGACGAAGCGCGCCAGCGGATCGAGGCCGCCGACACCACGCCGGCCTATCGGGCCAAGCTTCTCCGGCTCGTCAGGAGCCTGCTCGACTCCCCGCCCGACCGTGGCATCTCCACCGATGACCTCTGCGGCGAGTCCGGGTTCACACCGGCGCGGCTGCGGAAGGCGCTCCACTTCCTCGAAGCGCTCGGGATTGCCTCGAACGACACCGCGATCACGGTCTTCATCCATCTCGGCGGGGAGGACTCCTCCGAGGGGCGCCTCGCCGAGGTCTCGGCTCTGGAAGGCGACCTGCTCGACCAGCTCCGGGAGGTCGCACCCGATCTCTCGCCGGGCGACATGTCGACCCTCAACCTCAGGGTCGCCTCGCAGCAGCTTCGGGATGCGGGTCACCCGACGGTCCGGCCCGACATCGTCGAGAAGCTGATTCGCGGGATCGCCCGGGACGGCCGGGAGGATGCGGAGGGCGTTGCCAGCTTCCAGGTCCGCAAGATCGATCGCCAGCACCTCCGGCTCCGCCTGCAACGGAGCTGGGAAAAGCTCACGCTCACCTCCCGGCTGCGCCGCCGGGCCGCTGCCGTGCTGCTCGCATCGCTCACCGGGTCTGCACCGGCGAACGCCCGCGGCAAGGACGTGCAGGTCGCGACCACTCTCGGCGCTTTGATCTCGGCGCTGACGAGCGACCTCGAGCTGTCCCAGGAGATCACCGACCCCTCGAGCCTGCTCGACCACGCCCTCCTCTGGCTGCACGAGCAGGGGGCGGTAACGCTGGGCCGGGGGCTCACCATCTTCCGCCCGGCGATCACGGTCCGTCTCCGGCGGGGCAGCCGGAAGTTCACCGAGACCGACTACCGGCCGCTGCACATCCACTATGACGAGCAGACGCTCCAGACCCACATCATGGCGACCTACGCGAAGTGCGGCCTGGACTCGATGCGCGACGCGATGCGTCTGATGGGTGACTACTTCACGCTCAGACGGGAGGCGTTTGTCGAGAAGTGGCTGCCCCGCAACAGAGCCGCGCTGCGCCGCCAGACGACGCCGGAATCCTGGCGTGCGATCGTCGAATCCTTGGGCAACCCCGACCAGACCCGGATCGTGGCCGACGACCGGGAGCAGACGAGTGTCCTCGTGCTCGCCGGACCCGGCTCCGGCAAGACGCGTGTCCTCGTGCACCGCATTGCCTATCTCATCCGTGTCCGGCGGCAAGACCCCCAGGGCATCCTGGCGCTGGTCTACAACCGTCACGCCGCAACGGAGATCAGGCGGCGGCTGTTCGATCTGCTCGGTGAGGATGCGCGCGGCGTGACGGTCTCTACCTGTCACGGGCTTGCCATGCGTCTGGTCGGGGCGAGCTTTGCCGGGCAGTCCGGAGACATCGCGAAGGAAGAGTTCGACAGGATCCTCAAGCAGGCAGTCGTTCTGCTGCGGGGCGACGGACTCTCCCCCGACGAGGCCGAGGCGCGGCGCGACTCGCTCATTGAGGGGTACCGCTGGATCCTGGTCGACGAGTACCAGGACATCGGACACGACGAGTACGAACTGATCGCCGCCATCGCCGGGCGGTCCACCGAGGACGAGGACGGCCGCCTCAGTCTCCTTGCGGTCGGCGACGACGACCAGAACATATACGCCTTCAAGGGGGCGTCCGTCGCGTTCATCCGGCGCTTCGAGGCGGACTATGCCGCACGCCCGGTCCACCTGATTGAGAACTACCGCTCGACCGCCAATATCGTCGATGCGGCCAACATGCTGATCGCGCCCGCCGCGCAGCGCATGAAGGCCGGCCACGACATCGTGGTGAACCGGAGCCGGCGGAAGGACCCTCCTGGAGGCGAGCTTGCGTGGCTCGACCAGATCGGGCGGGGGCGCGTGCAGGTCGTGTGCGTGCCCGAGGACGGGGCCGTCCAGGCTGTCCTGGCGGTTCGCGAGCTGGAGCGCCTCAAGACGCAGACAAGGGGATGGACGTGGGCCAAGGCAGCGGTCATCGCCCGCACCTGGCGCCAACTTGAGCCCGTTCGGAGCTATTGCTCGGCGCGGGGGATTCCGGTCCAGACGGCATCCGACCATCCGCCGAACGTCTGGCGGCTGCGCGAAACGCAGAGTCTCGCCGACTGGCTCAGGAGGCGTTCCGACTCCGTAGTGCGGGTCGCCGACATCGCCGACTGGATGAAGCGGCAGCCGCGTGGCCATTGGTGGTCGCTGCTCAGCGAGGGTCTCGAGGACTTGTCCCGTGAACTTGGCGACCGCGAGACGGACCGGAGGGACGTGATCGAGTGGCTCGCCGAGTGGGGCCGCGACGCCCGAAAACGCCAGACCGGCCTGCTGCTCCTGTCGGCGCACCGGGCGAAGGGACTCGAGTTCGACGACGTGGTCATTCTCGACGGCGGCTGGGACCGGCCAGCGATCGGCGAGGACAGGGACGCCGAACGCCGCCTTTACTACGTCGCCATGACGCGGGCCCGTCGAAGCCTGGCGCTGCTCTCCATGGGTGCCCGTCATCCCTATATCGATAGCCTCGACGGACCGGCGGTGGCGCGTCGCGTCCTGGACGGAGAGGGCCTCGACGTTGCGGGTTGCGCCAGGATCTACCGCACACTGAATCCGTCGGAAGTCGACTTGGACTTCGCGGGGCGGCTGGCCGACGGAAACCGGGCGGGGGAGTCGCTCGAACGAATAGCGGCGGGCGATACAGTCGGCTTGAAGCAGGACGGCGGCCGCTGGTTGATCGTCGACCACGATGGCGTGGCGATCGGGCGCCTGGCTCGGAAGTTTGAGCCCCCCAGACACGCCACGTTCGTGAACGGCACCGTCCACGCGATCACCACGCGCTATCGATCGGATTCCGCGGAGAGTTTCCAGCCTTACCTGAAGCAGGACCGGTGGAGCGTGGTGCTCCCTGAACTCGTCTACCGCTCCTGAGAGGTTGTTGAAGCCCCGGGATCGACGTTCGGATGGATCGGGCCGTGGCGTGGAGGTCCCGGCGGGGTTGGGGGGTCTTGCCGGCGGGACCTGTTGGAGCGCCCGCGGGGTCGCCGCCTAGGCGTCCGGCGGGTGCGCGAGTTTGCCGACGAAGAGGATCGCGCCCGTGAGGCGCTCCCGGATGAAGAAGAGGAAGGGACGGTCGGCCCGTACGGTGACGGGGGGAGGGGGCGCCGAGGTTACTCCGATGACCACCGTTGCGGCCGCCGCTTCGGTGCCTTCTTCCGTCACCTCGACGAGCGCCTTCTGCAGGACGCTGGAGATCCATAGGTCAACCGGTGAGAGTCTCGTGAGGTCCGCCTTCCCGGGGCTGAAAGCGTCCACCATCCCGAGCGCGACCAGGTCGTCCTTCAGCTCGCGTTCGTACTCCATCCGGAAGCGCGGAAGGAAGAGTTCCACCTCGGTCTCCTCGAAGCCCGTGGCGATGTCCCCCCACGCCGCCGCGTCGAGCAAGGCGACCACGTCGTCAACCCCCACGCCGTCTCGCGGAACGAGCACCGTCATCGAAAACGCGCCGCCGCCGTAGGGCAGGTCCACGGCCTGGAACCGGCTGGTCTCCAGGTACGGGAAGTCCCTCAGAATCGTCATGAGCGGGACCGTCCGGGTGGATCGGTCTTCGGGGTAGAAGGGCTCCGTTCGGGTGTCGTCCGGATCGAACTCGAAGGTCCAGGGGGCGTTGAAATAGATCGCGTTGATCAGAACCATGAGGACCCCAGGGGGAATCGGGTCGGGAACGATGTCCTCGATGTGACCGCCCGTCGCGGAGCGGACCCACTCGTTGATGCGTGCGGACGCTGACGGGCCGGCGAAATCGAGTTCCGCCGCTTCGGCGCCAAAGAACTCGCGCAGCACCTCGACGAATTCCTCGCGCACCGGGAATCCCAGCCGCGTCCACACGGAGTTTCCGATCGCGGTCTCGACGGCGGGATCGAGTCCGGTGAGAATCTGGATCAGCGACGCATAGCCTGCGTTGATCTCCTCCTCGGCGAGTCCGCCGAAGCCCAGTGCTTCGCGCATCTGGTTCCAGGTCTCGCCTTCCGCCCCGTTCAAGGTCATCCCGAGCGCCAGGGAAGCGGAGAACGGGGAAAGGAAGAGGTTGTCCCCGGGACGGCTGGCTTCTCGAAGCAGGTCGAAGGCGAACCGGTTGCCCGCGCCGATGACCTCGACCTCCGCTGCGCTCAGGGCGCGGGGGAGTTCCGGGGCGGGGGGTGGGTCGGTGGGCGGAACGCCGGGGACCTGTGGAAGGCTCGGGACCGGAACGGTCGATGGCCCGCCGCATCCGGCAGCGGCGAGCAGGAGAACGGCTCCGGCACGGGGCAACCGGCGGCGCCGCGCGAGACCCCGGACGCGGGTGCCCGAATCCGGACGGCGCTCGCTCTGTTGGTTGTCCATCTGGACGGGCCAACTCTAGTGTGCCGACCGGTGCGCAAGCGCGTTTACAATGCGAAGTGAACCCGAGCGGTCCACGCTTCCGGCTATGGAACCGAACGGGAGTCACCACTGCCGGGTGGGACGCGCCTCCCGCCATGCGGCGCCAATCGGCGCCGGGCGGGAAGCCCGAGCCCGGCACGCGACGCCCACCTACGCCCTCGTAGGACGGAACCGGAGGACCGCCGGGTTCACCTGTGTACCGGGCGCGTCATCCGGGGGGAGCGGTGGTACGCGGTTCCGCTGCGCTGCGCGCAGCGGGTGCCGGCTGAAGCCGGCGTTCCAAGCCTTACGGGCGACCTTGCGTTAGCAGCCTCGCGATGTGCGCGGCGCGGCGCTCCGCGGGTGCCGGTCTGAAGACCGGCGGTCCCCGGGCCGGGAGCTACCCGAGCGCCTGGTCGAGGTCGGCGATCAGGTCGTCGGGGTGCTCGAGGCCGACGGAGACCCGGATGAGGTCGCGGGGGGTTTCGGAGTCCGGACCCTCGACGAGCGCGCGGTGCTCCATCAGGCTTTCCACGCCGCCGAGACTCGTGGCCCGGACGAAGAGCTCGACGCGCGAAAGCACCCTCCGGGCGTGGTCCTCGCCCCCGCCCACCCGGAACGAGAGCATTGCGCCGTAGCCGTCGGCCTGGCGTGACTGGACTGCGTGTCCGGGATCGTCGGGGAGCCCCGGATAGAAGGTCTCCGCGACCCGGGGATGACCGTTCAGGAACTCCGCGAGTTTCCCGGCGATGTCCGACTGAGCGCGGATCCGGATGGGCAGGGTCTTCATTCCCCGGCGCAACAGCCAGGCGTCGAAGGGCGACGGCACGGGTCCGGTCTCGGTCTGCACGAACCGCAGGCGCGGGGTCAGCTCGAGGCCGGCCCGCACGACGACGGCCCCCCCGGTCACGTCGCTGTGCCCCCCGAAGTACTTCGTCGTGGCGTGGATCACGAGGTCCGCGCCGAGCTCCAGGGGGCGCTGGAGGACCGGGGTCATCCACGTGTTGTCCACCGCCACGAGCGCCCCCGCGGCGTGACACCGTTCGGCCACCGCCGCGATGTCGGTGACCCGCAGCGTCGGGTTGGACGGGGTCTCCAGGATGGCGAGGGTGGGACCCTCGGCCAACCCGGCTTCGACGTCCGCCGCATCCAGGAAGTCCGTGAAACGGGTCCGGAGCCCCCAGCGCGCGAGCGACTCCTTCGCGAGCTTCACGGTGCCGTGATAGGCGTCTTTCGGGGCGAGGACGAGGTCTCCGGGGGAGAGCGTGAGGAGAAGCGAGTGGATGGCGGCGAGCCCCGAAGCGAAACACACGCACGCCGCGCCGCCCTCGAGGTCGGCGATCGCCTGCTCCAGTGCCGTCCGGTCCGGATTCCCGCTGCGGCTGTAGATGAAATCGGATGCGAGTTCGCCTTCGGCATCCCGCTCGAACGTCGTCGACAGGTGGATCGGCGGCGCCACCGCCCCGATGGGATTGTCCGGGACGCCGGCGCGCACGCTGCGGGTCTCGATCCGGTAGGTCTTTGGTTGGTCCATGCGGCGGATTATGGGTGCGGGCAGACCCGGCGACGCGCCGCACTACACTGCCGGCCACTCGTGCCCGACGCGAACAAACCGGCAGGTCCGGCGCGTCTTGTTTCCGAAGAGCAAGACCATGCGCCGGTTCACCCAGCCCGAGACGAGCGCGCCCGGGAGGATGCGGAAGAGCGCCGGCTGCTTCGGAAGTTCCGTGATCAGGGCGACCTCCGCGCCTTCGATGAACTCGTCCGCCGCACCGAGGCCCGGGTTCGTGCCGTTGCCCTCGCGATTCTCCGGGACCGCTCCGATGCCGAAGACGCGGCCCAGGAGGCCTACCTGCGCGCCTTCCGCCGGGCATCCGGCTACCGGGGCGAGGGACCCGTGGGGGCCTGGCTCTGCCGGATCGCGGTTCGCGCCGCCCACGACGCGCTCCGCCGGGCGGGCCGGCAGCGACGGCTCCTCGAAGTGGCGAGCCCGCCCGGAGATCCGGGGGAGCGGGGCGGAAGCGCCGAGCCGGAGGAGGACCTCCGCCGCCGCACCGAAGTGGAATCGGCGCTCCGGCGGCTGCCCGACGACGAGCGGGAGGCGCTCGTGCTGAAGGAGGTGGCCGGGATGACCTACCGGGAGATTTCCGAGTCGTGCGGCGTTCCGCTCGGGACGGTGCAGTCCCGGATCCATCGGGCTCGGCAGCGGCTGGCCGAGGCCCTGCGTCCACGGAGGTGAGGAACGCATGAAGGACCAGGAACTTCTTTCCGCGTATCGGGACGGAGAGCTCCCGCCGGACCAGGTGCGCAAGGTCGAGGAACGTCTCGCCGCCGATCCGCGGTTCCGGGAGGAGCAGTTGCGCCTGCAACAGGCGGCGTCGATCCTTCGGGTCGAGTGCGAGCCCGATCCCGGATTCCTGGTCCGCCACCGGGAGCGCCGCGAGGACCTGTCGCCCGTGCGGCTCTGGACCTGGCGCCAACTGGGCTACCGGATGTCCGCCGCGGCAGCCGCGCTGTTGGTCGCCGCCGGTCTCAGCGTCTGGCAGGCCGGGCAGCCGGAGGCGGAACCGCTCGCCACCGCCGTTCCCGTGGCGGAGGAGCTGGATCTGCTCGCCTTCGAGGGCGAAATCCTGGCCGCCTCGGACCTGGAGGCCGGCTTCGAGGCCGAATTCCAGACGCTGGCGGCAAGCGATTCGGCGGCTGAGCCGGTGCTGGTGATTGCGCTGGGCGGGGGATTCCTGCCCGCGGGGGAACGCTGATGCCCGAGGAAAACGTGGCTGCGCCGGACGCGGCCAACCGCCGCTGGAAACGGCTGATGCCGCTCCTGCTGCTTCTCGCCGGATTCGGCGCCGGAGTGCTGGCGAGCGCCGTGCCGCGCCTCATGCACCGGGGCGGGGAGCACCGGGTGAGTCGTGGCGACGACGACGGCCGCCGGTCGATGCGGCGCGGCGGCGAGCGCGCGGATCGCGGCCGGTCCCGTGGACGCGACGCGCGGGACGGCGAGACGCGAGCCCGGAGGTTCCGCGAGCAGCTCGTCGACCGGCTCGAACTCGACGACGCGCAGCAGGCGCAGATGGACGCGTTCATCGAGGCCAACCGCGCCGAGGCGAGCGCCTTCTGGGATGACACCTACGCGCGTTACCGGGAACTGCGGCTGAAGTTCCGCGAGCAGATCAGCGAGATCCTCAACGAGTCCCAGCGTGAGACCTTCGACGCCCTGATGCGCGAGCGGGGACGGAACGATCGGGACCGCGATTCCGTAGAGAGTGACTCCGAGGAGGGTTCCCCCGAAGGAGTGCCCCGGGGAGGGATGCGACGATGAGCGGACTGGAAGGACACCGCCACTCACACAGCCAGGAGGCGATCCCGGAGCAGGGCAGCTTCCTGGCCCGCTTCGCGGTGGACCGGCGGGTGACGATCAGCATGATCGCGATCGGGCTGGTCGTGCTCGGCTACGTCTCGCTGACCCGGCTCCCCCTCGAGTTCCTCCCCTCGTTCGGCGCCAACAGCCTCTGGGTGAACGTGTCGTACGAGTCCTCGTCTCCCGAGGAAACCGAACGGCTGATCGTGCGTCCCCTGGAGGAGAGTCTCGGGACGATTCCCGGGATCACGGTCCTCACCGCCACCGCGAACGCCGACAGCGGCAACGTCAGCGTGGAGTTCGACGAGGGCGTGGACATGGACCTCATGGTGGTGGAGGCCCGGGACCGGGTGGACCGCATCCGCCACCTCCTTCCGGACGACATCGACCGGATCAACATCCGGCGGTTCCAGAGCACCGACATCCCCATCCTCCAGTTCCATCTGGGGGCGCCCTGGGAGCGGGAGCGCCTTTTCGACTTCGCCGAGGACATCGTGCAGCCGCGGCTCGAGCGGCTCGAGGGGGTGGCCAGCGTGGACGTCCGGGGGGTTCGCCGGAGGGAACTGCGGGTCAGCATGGACCAGGCGCGGATGGCGGCGCTGAACGTGGATGTCCGGGACATCTCCACGGTTCTGTCCCAGAACAACGTCAACGTTTCCGGCGGCACCATCACCGACGGCTCGCGAAAGCTGATCGTCCGCACCGTCGGCGAGTTCCAGCGGCCGGAGGACATCCGGGAAACACCGATCGGCGACACCGGACTGCGGTTGAGCGACGTCGCCGACGTCACCTACGAGTTCCCCACCCAGACCTCCTTCGACTACCTGAACGGCGAGGAAGCGGTCACCTTCCGGATCTACAAGGCGTCCAACGCGAACGTGCTGGAGGTCGCCGACGGGGTCAAGGCGGAGATGCAGGACATCGCCGCTTTTCCCCGCTATGCCGACATCGAGATGCGCTACATCCAGGATTCATCGCTGGATGTCCGCGGGGGCCTGTCGCAGCTCGCCCTGGCGGGGCTCTTCGGCGGCGGGCTCGCGATGCTCATCCTGCTGCTCTTCCTGCAGAAGGTGCGGACCACGCTGCTGGTCGCGGTGGCGATCCCGCTCTCGATCATCACGACCTTCGTGATCATGTACCTGGGCCGGCAGGCCGGCCTGGTGGACACCACCCTCAACGTGATCAGCCTCTTCGGGCTGATGGTGGCCGTCGGCATGCTTGCCGATCCGGCGATCGTGGTCATCGACTCGATCTCCCGCCACTTCACCGAGTACAAGGAAGACTCCCGAACCGCGGCGATCCACGGCGCCTCCGCGGTGACCATGCCGATCATCGCCGGCGCGGCGACCACCATGTGCGTGTTCGTGCCGCTCGTCTTCCTCGGGGCCACGATGGGCGGGTTCTTCCGCATCTTCACCGACTTCGGATTCACCCTGAGCGTGGTGATCGTCGCCTCGCTGCTCGTCGCGCTCACCGTGGTGCCGATGATGGCCGGGGTCGTGCTCCGGAACGAACGGCGCGTGTACTCCCGGACGATGCGCCTCCTGAGCCGTCTCCATGGGAAGGTCATCCGGCGCACCCTGCAGCACCGGTTCGTCTCGCTGCTGGTGGCGCTCGGGCTGCTGGGCGTGGCCTGGGTCCTCTACCAGAACACCGAGCGGTCCAGCTTCGACACCACGGTCGAACGCGAGGTCACGATCAACGTGGACGTACCCCGGGCCTACTCGCTCGACGAGACCCGCGAGGTGATGGAGTCCGTGGCGGCGCTCATCGAGGAGCGGCGCGAGGAACTCGAGATCGCGGACGTGGTCTACGAGTTCCGCCGTGGCGGGGGCCGTTCCCGCCGCGGCGGCTACGGCGGGGGCGGCCGGCGCTTCGAGCTCTATCTGGTCGATGAAACGGAATCGGAACGGAGCGTCCAGGAGATCACCGACGAGATCAGGGGAATGCTGCCCACGATCGCGGGGGTCAACTTCCGGATCGCCGAGAGCCGCGGTCGCGGTCCCGGACGGGGCGGCGGCATCCGGCTGGATCTGAAGGGCGACGACATGGACGTCCTCGAACTGGTCTCGGGCCGGGTGGTTGAACGACTCGCCGCTCTTCCCTGGATCCGGGACGTGGACACCTCGCTCGAGAGCGGCACCGAGGAACTCCACGTCACTCCGCAGGCGGAGCGGGCGCTCGCCTCCGGAGCCGGCACCTTCGCGGTGGCCCAGACCGTCCGCAGCGCGCTGACCACCCGGCCCGTGGGCACGATCGAGAGCGACCAGCGCGAGGTGGACATCGTGGTCCAGTACCCCGAGGACCAGCGCGAACGCCTCGACCACGTCCGGCGCATGCCGGTCTTCGTGGGCGACGCCCGGATTCCGGTGGGCGCGATGGCGGACTTCGAGACGGTGAGCGGGCCGCGCAGCATCGAGCGCGAGGACCGCCGCCCCAAGCTCACCATCAGCGCGAACACCACGGTTCCGGGAGCCTCCTTCCGTCTGATGGGGCAGGTGCAGGAGCAGCTCGCGGACATCGCCCTGCCGCCCGGCTACGAATGGAGCTTCGACCGCTGGTCCCGCATGGGCCAGACGGACTTCTCCGCGGCGGGGTTCGCCTTCGCGTTCGCGCTGCTGTTGATCTACCTGATCATGGTGGCGCTCTTCGAGAGCTTCCTCCATCCGGCGGTGATCATGTTCTCGATCCCGTTCTCGTTCATCGGGGTGGCGGTGACGCTCAAGCTCACCGGGCAGACGCTCGGGAACACCGCGATGCTGGGGCTGGTGCTGCTCGCGGGGATCGTGGTGAACAACGCCATCGTCCTGATCGCGCACGTCAACTCCCTGCGCAAACAGGGGATGTCCCGGGACGAGGCGCTCGTCCTGGGGAGCGAGCACCGGCTTCGCCCGGTCATCATGACCGCGCTGACCACCTTCTGCGGACTGATGCCGCTCGCCGCGCCCTACTTCCTGCCGGAACTCTTCGGTTCGGTGGACGGCCGCGCCGGACAGTGGGCGCCCATCGGCCTCGTGCTGGCCGGCGGGCTGCCGACCTCGACCCTGCTGACGCTCCTCCTGGTTCCGACGATCTACGCGGTGACCGACGATCTGAAGCGCCTTGTCTGGCCCTACACCACGGCCCCGGCGATGCCGGCGGCCAGCGAGCCCGTTGTCTCCGTGGCGCCGGCTCTGAATCCAGTGACCGAGTGAGGGAATCCGTGCCCCAGATCAAGACCACTTCTTTCGGGGGCCGGAAGGTCCCCGGGCGACAGCTTCTCCGAGCGCTCCTGCTGGCCGGGCTCACCGCGACGGTGGCGTGCGGTTCCGGGGAAGAGGCCGCCGGGCCGGGCGGCGGGAGCGGCCCCGGCGGCCGGCCGGGCGGCGGTCCCCCCGGCGGCTTCGGTGGCGGAAGCGCTCCCGTAACTGCCGTTCCGGTCGAGGTCGTGGAGATCCTCCCGGGTCCGATCTCGGCGTTCATCGAGACCAACGGAACGCTCGAAGCCGAGCGCGAAGTGGACATCGTGGCCCGCACCGGCGGACCGCTGGTGGCCCTCAACACCGAGGAGGGAGTGCAGGTGAAGGCCGGCGAGCTGCTCGCGCAGATCGACGAGCTGGAGGCCCGAGCGCAGGTGGAGATCGCCCGGGTCGCGCTCCAGGACGCGGAAATCGTCTACAACCGGGCCAAGGCCTCGCTCGAGAACGCGGTGGTGAGCCAGGAGGTGTACGACACCGCCCTCTCGGCGCTGGAGTCGGCGAAGGCGCAACTCTCGGGCAACGAGATCCAGCTTGGCTACACCCGCATCACGGCGCCCTTCGACGGCCTGATCGTCCAGCGCGCCGTGAAGTTCGGGGAAACGGTGACCGCGGGGCAGCAGCTCTTCCGGATTTCCGACTTCGACCCGCTGCTCTGCGTGATCGGGGTGCCGGAACGGGATCTCGCCCGCCTCTCCGTCGGCCAGCCGGCGGTCCTGCGGGTGGAGGCGTTTCCCGGCGAGCAGTTCCAGGGTCGCGTCCTGCGGATCAGTCCGGTGGTGGACGCCGCGACGGGAACGATCCGGGTCACGCTCGAGGTGAACCGGCAGGGACGACTGAGCCCCGGGATGTTCGCCGGCGTGCGGCTGGTCACCGATGTCCGCCAGGAGGCGCTGATCATGCCGAAGCGGGCGCTCTCGCTGGAGAGCCTCGCCGACTCGGTCTTCGTCGTCGAAGACGGAGTGGCTTACCGGCGGAACGTCACGCTCGGCTACGAGGAGGACGACCGGGTCGAGGTCGCGAGCGGACTCGCGCGCGGTGACCGGGTCATCGTGGTCGGCCAGGACGGCTTGACCGACGCGACCCCCGTCCAGATCCTGGCCGGACCCGGCGCTGAGGAGAGGCCGGCCCGTACCGCGGGTGGCGCTCCCGGCGGGGGCTCCGAAATGACCGAGGAACGGCGCGCCGCGATGCGCGAGCGGATGCGCGCCCGCGGCATGACCGACGAGGCGATCGAGGAACGGCTCACGGCGATGGCCGCGGGCGGGGGACCGCCGGGAGGACGGGGCCGGCCGGGCGCCGGAGGCGGCCCGCCGGGCGGCCGTCCGGCAGCCGGGGGACGTCCGGGAGCGCGCGCAGCCGCGTCAGCTGCGGATTCGGCGGTTCCCGCGGCGCCGGCGCGGGAAGCGCCTGCCACTGCGGCGCCGGCCGCTGCCGAACCGGCGGAGGCGCCCGCCCCGGGCGCGGCCTCCCGGCCTCCGCGCGCCGGGTCCGCCGGGGCGGCAGGATCCGCCAACCGGCCGCAGGACGGGGGGCCTGGTGCCTTCGAGGATCTCCCGGCCGAGACCCGGGAAGCGATCAGGGGCCGCCTCCGCTCCATGGGGTTGACCGAAGAGCAGATCGAGGAGCGGGTCCGGCGCGGTTGGGGAGCGACTCCGGGTGAGGAGGAGCCACGCGGTGGCACCCCAACTCCCGAGCAACTCGACGCGCTCCGCGAGCGCCTGCGCGAGCGGGGCATGACGGAAGAGCAGATCGAGGAGATCATCGCGCGCCGCCGCCGGCCTCAGGACTGAGCCGCACCCCCTCCTCCGACCGATGCGCATCGTCGACTTCTCCATCCGGCGGCCGGTCACCGTGGTCGTGCTGTTCATCGCGATCGTGGTGTTCGGAGTGGTCGGCTTTGACCGCCTGTCCGTGGATCTCCTGCCGGACATCACCTATCCGTCGCTGAACGTCCGCACCGATTACGAGGGCGCCGCCCCCAGCGAAATCGAGAACCTGATCACCCGGCCCATCGAGAACGCGGTCGGCGTGGTCAACAACGTGGTGCGGGTCGTCTCCTCCTCCCGTCCCGACCTCAGCGAGGTCACCCTCGAGTTCGGCTGGGGAACCGACATGGACATGGCGGCGCTCGACGTCCGGGAACGCCTCGACGTGGTGCGCCTGCCGCTCGACGCGCCGCGGCCCACCCTGCTGCGTTTCGATCCTTCGCTGGATCCGATCCTGCGCTTCGGTCTCACCGGCAACGAAGACCTCGTCCGGCTGCGGCTGATCGCGGAGCAGGAAATCCAGCGCAACCTCGAGCGCGTGGAGGGCGTGGCGGCGGTGCTCGTGAGCGGCGGTCTGGAGGAGGAGATCCACGTCGAGATCGACGAGCGGAAGGTGGCGAACCTGGGCCTCTCCGTTCCCGGCGTGGTGAACCGGCTCGGCCAGGAGAACGTGAACCTCACCGCCGGACGCCTGCTCGACGGCGGCACCGAGTATCTGGTGCGCACCATCAACGAGTTCGAGCGTCCCGAGGACATGCGGAACATCGTGGTGGACGCCGAGCGCACCGTGATCCGGCTGGAAGACGTGGCCACCATCCGCCGCGGCGCCAAGGAGCGGGAAGTCATCACCCGCATCGACGGTCTGGAGTCCATCGAGATCGCCGTCTACAAGGAGGGCGGCACGAACACGGTCACGGTGGCCGACGAGGTGCTGTCGCGGGTCGAGGGACTCGAGGAGCGGCTCGACCAGGTGGGCGAGGACCTCGCGCTCACCCTGGTGACCGACCAGGCGCGCTACATCCGCCAGTCGGTGTCGGAGGTGCTGCAGACCGCGGTGATGGGGGGCATCCTCGCGATCTTCGTCCTGGTTCTCTTCCTCGGGGAACTCCGTTCCACCCTGATCATCGGGGTCTCGATCCCCATTTCGGTCATCGGGACCTTCTTCCTGATGTACGTGTCGGGCGTCTCGCTGAACATCATGTCGCTGGGCGGCATCACCCTCGGGATCGGGCTCCTGGTGGACAACTCCATCGTGGTGCTCGAGGCGATCAAGCGGAAACGGCAGGAGGGGATGGGCCTCGTCGAGGCCTCGCAGGCCGGCACCGGCGAGGTCGGCCAGGCGGTGGTCGCGAGCACAATGACCACGGTCTGCGTGTTCGTTCCGATCGTCTTCGTCGAGGGCATCGCCGGACAGTTGTTCGGAGATCAGGCCCTCACCGTCACGTTCTCGCTCGCGGTCTCGCTCCTCGTCGCGCTCACCCTGATCCCGATGCTCGCCTCGCGGCAATTCCGGCCGGTCGCGGCGTCCGAACAGGCGTCGTTCCGCACCAGGGCCGGACAGCTCTTCGGCAAGGTCGTGACCGCCATCGGCCGGGGAGTCCTGTGGGTGGTCTTCGGAGCCATCCGGGGCGTCGATCTCGTCATCAAGGGCATCCTGTGGCTGCCGAGCCGGCTCTTCCGGCTCGTCTACGACGGCATCGTCCGCGCGTATCCGCCGACGCTGAACGCCGCGTTGAAACACCCCTTCCGCGTCGGAACCCTGGCCGTCGGGCTCTTCGCCGGCGCGCTCTACACCTTCCCCTCGCTCGGCACGGAACTCGTCCCCGAACTCATCCAGGGCGAGTTCTACGTGGACACCGAGCTGCCGGCGGGCACCCACCTGGATCTCAACTCGCGCCGCATCGGGCGCCTCGAGGAAGCGGCCGCCGAGATCCCCGGCGTGCGGACCGTGTACGCAACGGTGGGGACCAGCAGCCAGCAGGGCGGGGCGGCGGGCGAACTCCGAGAGAACATCGGCCAGCTCACGGTGGTGCTGGACCCGCCCGTGGATCGCGCCCGCGAGGACGCGGCGATGGCGGAGCTGCGCCCGCACCTCGAGGGAGACGAGGATCTCCTCTACATCTTCGGGCGCCCGTCCTACTTCAGTTTCCGGACCCCGGTGGAACTGGAGATCCGGGGCTTCAACCTCACCATGCTCGAACGGACCGCCGACGAGGCGGTCGCCGGGCTACGGGAGATTCCCGGGCTTGTGGACGTGAAGTCATCCACCGAGGGTGGGAACCCGGAACTCCAGGTGCGGTTCCACCGCGACCGGGTGGCGGCGCTCGGCTACAACGTGAACCAGCTCGGGACCCTGATCCGCTCCAAGGTGCTCGGAGACGTGGCGACCGACATCCAGCGGGAGGACCGTTCCATCGACATCCGGCTCCGCACCGACGAGTCCTTCCGGGACAGCGTCGCGGACCTGCGGAATCTGAACATCTCCGACGGCGGCGCCGCCACCATTCCGCTCTCCAGCGTGGCCGACGTCGACGAGGTGACGGGCCCCGCCGAGATCCGCCGCGCCGACGGCGAGCGGGTCGCCACCATCACCGCGAACATCGTCGGCCGGGACCTCGGGAGCGTGGCCACCGACATCGAGGCGCTGATGGCCGGCATCTCGATGCCCGCCAGCTTCAGCTGGCGGCTCGGGGGTCAGCAGGAGGAGATGGAGACCTCCTTCGCGAGCATGCAGTTCGCGATCCTGCTCGCGGTGTTCATGGTCTACCTGGTGATGGCCTCGCAGTTCGAGTCGCTGCTCCATCCCTTCGTGATCCTCTTCTCCGTCCCGTTCTCCCTGGTCGGGGTCATCTTCGCCCTCAAGCTCTTCTCGGTGACGGTGAGCGTGGTGGTGCTGATCGGGGTAATCATGCTGGCGGGTATCGTGGTGAACAACGCCATCCTGCTGCTCGACACCACGAACCGCCTTCGGCGCGGCGGCATGGCGAAGCTGGACGCGCTGCGGCAGGCGGGCAGGGTCCGCCTCCGCCCGATCCTGATGACCACCTCGACCACCGTCCTGGGCCTGCTCCCCATGGCGGTCGGTCTCGGGGAGGGCAGCGAGCTGCGGACCCCCATGGCGATCGCGGTCATCGGCGGCCTGATCCTCTCCACCGCCCTCACCCTGCTCGTCATCCCCACGGTCTACCGCGTCATCGGAAGGTAAGCCCGTCGGCGCGCCGGCTTGGAGCGCCGGCTTCAGCCGGCACGCGGGCCGCAGGCCCGCAAGGGCGCAGGGCTCCCTGCCGCATCGCACATCCGGCTTGGAACGCCGGCTTCAGCCGGCACGGGGGGCGCGGCGCGCGCCCCCCCC